>CAZBZR010000022.1:0-29649 GCA_964496445.1 uncultured Microbacterium sp. | reverse complement strand
GCACCTCGATGGCGCGGGGCCGGTTGGCGTCGCGGCGCAGGTAGCCCATGCGCTCGAGGGTGGCCAGCTGGTGGGCCACGCTCGAGGACGACGTCAGCCCCACCGCGTCGCCGATCTCCCGCATGCTCGGCGGGTAGCCGTGGCGGGCGATCGATCGCTGGATGACCTCGAGGATGGCCAGCTGCTTGTCGCTGAGGCTCTTGCGCCGCCGCGTCTGCGGCTTGTCACGCAGGCCCGCGTCCGAGATCGCGTCGGTCATGTCGCTGCTCCTCCCGCGCCGGCGATGGCGTCGGACTCCGATGTCGGAGGTCGGTGATGGTCTTGCTCTCGTCGAACCGTATCCGGATTCCGGGGGCGAACGAGGTACCGCATCGCGTGTCGCGTTCGATTCGTCTCCGAGAATCCGACCGGTTGACAGCGCAGTATATCGAAGATAGATTCGGAAAACAGATTCGCATCCGGCCCTCCCGGCCGAGAGCCGGATGCGAATCTTCCGCCCATGGAGGACTCATGACCACTCTCGCGATCACCACGCCCCGCACTCGCCTGCGCCTGACCGCGCGCGGCCGCCGGGTCCTCGCGGCGCTGGCGTCGGCTCCCGCGGTCGTCGCGATCGCCCTCGCCGTCCTCGGCGGCGGTGCGGCCCTCGCGTCCGGCGACGCCGGTGCGCCGGCCGGCAGCTTCGCCGAGGTGACGGTCATGTCGGGGGAGACGCTGTGGTCGATCGCCCAGCAGGTGGCGCCCGACGCCGACCCGCGCGACGTGGTGGACGCCATCGCGCGTCTGAACGCGCTGGAGTCGGCCGCGGTGTCCGCGGGGGAGCGCCTGGCCATCCCGACCGAATACGCTCCCGCCCCTTAGCCCGCTCTAGCATGGGAGGAATGACGACCCGGCTGGACGACCTCCCCCTCCGCGACGATCTGCGCGGTCTGGTGCCGTACGGCGCACCGCAGGCTCCGCTGCCGATCGCGCTCAACGTCAACGAGAACACCCACCCGGTGCCGCAGGAGGTCGCCGACGACATCCTGGATGCGGTCGCCCGGGCGCTGCGGGAAGTCAATCGCTACCCCGACCGGGAGTTCACGGCCCTGCGCGAGGCCTTCGCGGGCTATCTCGGCGCCGGCGTCACCCCCGACCAGATCTGGGCGGGCAACGGCTCGAACGAAGTGCTGCAGCACCTCCTCCAGGCCTTCGCCGGGCCGGGGCGCACCGCGTTCGGCTTCGCGCCGACGTACTCGATGTATCCGCTGCTGACCCGCGGCACGGGTGCGCAGTGGATCGCCGGGGAGCGCGCGCACGACTTCACCGTCTCGCCGGAGTCGGCGGCCGACCAGGTCGCCGCCGCGCGGCCGGACGTCGTCTTCCTCTGCGCGCCGAACAACCCCACCGGAACGCCGATGGATCTCGAGACCATCTCGGCGGTGTACGACGCGACCGACGGCATCGTGATCGTGGACGAGGCCTATCAGGAGTTCGCGCCGCATGAGGAGCGCTCGGCCCTGGCACTGCTCCCGGGCCGGGAGCGGCTGGTCGTCTCCCGCACCATGAGCAAGGCGTTCGCCTTCGCCGGCGCGCGTGTCGGCTATCTCGCCGCGGATCCGGCGATCGTCGATGCGCTCCGCCTCGTCCGCCTGCCCTATCACCTGAGCGCGCTGACGCAGGCGGCGGCGCTGGCGGCGCTGTCGCACGCCGACACGATGCTGTCGATGGTGGACGAGATCGTCGCCCAGCGTGACCGCATCTCCGCGACGCTGTCCGCGCTCGGGTACGAGCCGTACGCGTCGTGGACCAACTTCGTGCTCTTCGGCGGCGTGGCCGACCCGGCCGCGACATGGCAGGCGCTCTACGACCGAGGCGTGCTCATCCGCGATGTGGGCATCCCCCACGCGCTGCGCGTGACGGCGGGCACCGAGGCGGAGACGACCGCGTTCCTGGAGGCGCTGGCCTCGGTAGGATCGAACGCATGACCGGGGGAACTGCGCGCACGGCCGCTCTGCGCCGCGAGACGAGCGAGTCCAGCGTCGAGCTGGAGCTGGATCTCGACGGCAGCGGGCGCAGCTCGATCTCGACGGGCGTGCCCTTCTACGATCACCTGCTCACCGCGTTCGCGAAGCACTCGCTGACCGACCTCACGGTGCGGGCGACCGGCGACACCCACATCGACGCCCACCACAGCGTGGAGGACGTCGCGAGCCTGCTCGGCGGCGCGCTGCGCCAGGCGCTCGGCGACAAGGCCGGGATCACGCGGTTCGGGGACGCGCTCGTCCCCCTCGACGAGGCTCTCGCCCAGGCCGTGGTGGACATCAGCGGACGGCCCTACCTCGTGCACGGCGGCGAGCCGGTCGGCTACGAGCACCACCTCATCGGGGGTCACTTCACGGGGTCCCTCGTGCGCCACACGTTCGAGGCCATCGCCTTCCACGCCGGCCTGACCCTGCACATCACGGTGCTCGCCGGACGTGACCCGCACCACATCGCGGAGGCGCAGTACAAGGCGTTCGCGCGCGCCTTCCGTCAGGCGAAGGCCGTCGACCCGCTGGTCGAGGGGATTCCCAGCACCAAGGGCGCCCTGTGACCGATCGCGCGGATGCGCCCCTGGTCGCCGTCCTGGACTACGGCTCCGGAAACGTCCACTCCGCCGTCAAGGCGCTCATCGCCGCCGGCGCCGACGCCCGGCTGACCTCCGACCGCGGCCTCATCCAGGATGCGGACGGGCTCGTCGTCCCCGGCGTCGGCGCGTACCACGCAGTGATGACGGCGCTGCGCGAGAGCCGTGGCGGAGAGCTCATCGGCCGTCGCCTCGCCGGCGGACGACCGGTCCTCGGCATCTGCGTGGGGATGCAGGTGCTCTTCGCGCACGGCGTCGAGCGCGGCGTCGACACCGAGGGCCTCGGCGAATGGCCGGGCGTCGTGACGCAGCTCGACGCGCCGGTCCTGCCGCACATGGGCTGGAACACGGTGCAGCCCGGTGCGGGGAGCCGGCTGTTCGCCGGGATCGAGGACGAACGGTTCTACTTCGTCCACTCGTTCGCCGCGCAGGAGTGGCCGCTGGAGGTGCAGCCCCCCTTCCCAGCGCCCACACTCACCTGGAGCACGTACGGCGCGCCCTTCCTCGCCGCCGTGGAGAACGGCCCGCTCTCGGCGACGCAGTTCCACCCGGAGAAGTCCGGCGACGCCGGCATCCGGCTGCTGTCCAATTGGATCGGCGGGCTCCGCGCGGCTACTCTCTGACCTTGTGCCCGGCGCCGGCGACCGTCTGCGCGCGCACGAGGAGCCATGAACGATTTCGCGTCCACACCCGAGCTGGTCCTTCTTCCCGCCGTCGACATCGCCGACGGCAAGGCCGTCCGTCTCACCCAGGGGGAGGCGGGCACCGAGACCAGCTACGGCGACCCCGTCGACGCCGCCGCCGAGTGGGCGCGGCAGGGGGCGCGGTGGATCCACCTCGTCGACCTCGACGCGGCGTTCGGCCGCGGCAGCAACACGGCGGTCCTGCGCAGGGTGATCAAGCAGGCGCGCGGCGTGCAGGTGGAGCTGTCGGGCGGGATCCGCGATGACCGCTCCCTCGAGGCGGCGCTGGACAGCGGTGCGGCACGCGTGAACCTCGGCACCGCGGCGCTGGAAAACCCGGAGTGGGCGGCGGATGTCATCAGCCGCTACGGCGACCTCATCGCCGTCGGCCTCGACGTGCGCGGCACGACGCTGGCCGCGCGCGGCTGGACCCGCGAGGGCGGCGACCTGTGGACGGTGCTCGCGCGTCTGGAAGACGCCGGATGCAGCCGCTACGTCGTGACCGACGTGACCAAGGACGGGACGCTCCGCGGCCCGAACCTCGATCTCCTGCGGGAGATCACCCAGCGCACGCCGAAGCCCGTCGTGGCCTCGGGCGGGGTGTCCAGCCTCGACGACATCGCCGCGCTCCGCGAGCTCGTGCCGCTCGGCGTCGAGGGCGCGATCGTCGGTAAGGCGCTCTACGCCGGCGCGTTCACCCTGGCCGAGGCGCTGGATGTCGCCGGAGACTGACGATCCCCGCGCCGACTCCGCGGGGGTGCCGTGGGAGGGGCGCCGCTTCGAGGACAACCCGCACTCCGGGGACGACGGGTCGGCCGACCCCGCCCTCCTTGCCGCGCTGCAGGCCTTCGCGGCGGGGGAGGGGGACTCCGCCGCCGTCGTCGACGCGTACCGCTCTGCCCGGCTTCTCATCCCCCTGATCGCGGAGAAGGGCGACAGCGGCATCGGCGCCCACGGGCTCGCCGTCGACAAGACGCAGGAGCTCTCGATCGTCACGGTCGCCGCGCCCGACGGCCGCAAGGTGCTCCCGGTCTTCACGTCGGTCGCAACCATGGCCGCGTGGGACGCCCAGGCGCGGCCGGTTCCTGCCGAGGGCATCCGCACCGCGCTGGCCGCCGCATCCGACGACACCGATCTCATCGTCATCGACCCGGGATCCGCGACCGAGTTCGTGCTGCGCCGCCCGGCGGTGTGGGCGATCGGGCAGCAGACCGCGTGGGAGCCCGCCCACCTCTCGCCGGAGGTCTTCACGGGGCTCCAGGAGAGCGTCGCCGGAGAGCTGGCCGTGCTCGATGTCGCCGTGGAGCCGGGCGATCCGGCCGGGCGGATGCGGGGTCCCGAGCTCATCGTGCACCTCCAGCTCATGTCGGGCCTGGAGCAGGAGGAGCGTGACGCGGTGCTGGCGCGCCTCGCGCGCCGCTGGTCGGCCGACGACCGCATCGCCGTCCTCGTCGACTCGCTCGCCGTCAAGCTCCATCGCGCCTGACGCGCCGAGCAGGCGGTGGGCGCGGCCGTCGCGCCGCGCTAGGGTTCACCCACGGGCAAGGGGGCCCGTGACGCCGCGCGAGGATGCGCGGCGCGTCAGGGGGAGAGATGGACGCATCGGGCGCGCGTGCGCGGCTGCAGTACCGATTCGACAACTGGATGTCGCGGGGGACCGTGGCCATCATGGCGCTGCTGGGGGTGGCCACGATCGCCTTCGTGCTCCTGATCGCCCTCGTCGTCGTGGCGTTCCGCGCCTTCCCGGACGGCGCCGCGGACGGTGACTTCTGGGATGTGGCCTGGGGCAACCTCATGCGCACCCTGGACCCGGGCACGATGGGCGCCGATGCGGGGTGGGGCTTCCGCATCCTCATGCTCGTGGTCACGATCGGCGGGCTCATCATCGTCGCCAGCCTGATCGGCATCGTCTCCGGCGCCTTCGACGACAAGATGGCGTCGTTGCGGAAGGGGCGCTCGCGCGTCCTCGAGGAGGGACACACCGTCATCCTCGGCTGGAGCGGGAAGCTGCTGCCGGTGCTGTCGGAGATCTGCGAGGCGAACCGTTCGCGCCGGCGCAGCGTCATCGTCGTCCTGGCCGATCGCGACAAGCTCGAGATGGAGGAGGCGATCCGGGCCCACGTCCCGCGCCCCGGCCGCACCGTCATCATCTGCCGCCGCGGCGACCCGATGTCGATCCTCGACCTGAAGATGGCGAGCCCCGGCACCGCCCGCAGCGCCGTCATCCTGCCGCCGGACGACGAGGACGACCCCGACGCCGCGGTGATCAAGATCGCGCTCGCCCTCACCCGTGAGGCGGAGATCGCCGGCACCGTGGTGCCCCGCATCGTGGCCGAGCTCCGCGACCCCGACAACCTGCCGGCGGCCGACCTGGTGGCACCGGGGCGGGCGCACTGGCTGCTGGCCGGAGAGCTCATCAGCCGGATGACGGTCCAGACCTGCCGGCAGAGCGGGCTGAGCGCCGTGTACACCGAGCTGCTGGATTTCGCGGGAGACGAGATCTACTTCACCCATCAGCCCGCCTTCGCCGGGCTGAGCTATCACGAGGCGCAGTTCCGATTCGCCTCCTGCACGCTCCTCGGGATCGCCCGCGGCGCAGAGGTGCGCCTGAATCCGCCGGCCACGACCGTCATCGAGGCGGAGGACCGCCTCATCGTGCTCGCGGAGGACGACAGCCTCATCGCCGTCGCCGCCGAGCCCCAGCGCCCCGACCTTCCTGCCGTCCGCGCGTCCGACGGCGTGCCCGCGGGGCCCGAGCACACGCTGATCCTCGGCTCCAACGCCGGCCTGCAGACGATGATCGACGAACTGGGCTCCTATGTCGCCCCCGGCTCCACGGTGTGCCTGGTCGCCGACGTCCCGCACCATGGGCTGCGCATCCCGGCGGGCCTCGAGGTCACCTTCCACAGCGCGGACACCACGGACCGCGCGGTCCTGGACGGCCTCGACATCACGCGCTTCGACCACGTCCTGGTCCTGGCCGCGCGCGGACTCGGCGTGCAGGCCGCCGACGCGAGGACGCTGATCACCCTGCTCCACCTGCGCGACATCGCCGGGGCACGGGCCGGGGGAGTGAACATCGTCAGCGAGATGCTCGATGACCGCAACCGCGAGCTCGCCGAGGTCACCCGCGCGGAGGACTTCATCGTCAGCGACCGGCTGGTGAGCCTGATGCTGTCGCAGATCAGTGAGAGCGAGGGGCTCGTCACGGTGTTCGGAGACCTGTTCTCCAGCTCCGGAGTCGAGATCTACCTGCGGCCGGCCGCGCTCTACGTCGACGAGACGGCGGAGGTGGGCTTCGCCACCGTGATCGAGGCGGCGTCCCGCCGGGGCGAGACGGCGATCGGCTTCCGCGCCGCGGCGGACGCGCGCCTCCCGGCGGCCTCCTTCGGGGTGCGGCTGAACCCGCCGAAGGACCTCGTCCGCGCCTTCGGCCTGGGCGACGCCGTCATCGTGCTCGCGGAGGACGCCGGTCGCGCGCGGAGCGGACCCGCATCGGACGCGGGGGCGGCCGTCGCGATCAGGTGACGGGGCCGGTCCACTTCTCGCCGGGACCCTTGCCGATCGGGTCGGGGATCACGGAGGCCTCGCGGAAGGCCAGCTGCACCGAGCGCAGTCCGTCGCGCAGCGACCGGGCGTGCATGTCGCTGATCTCGGGGGCGCCGGCGGTGATGAGCCCGGCGAGGGCGTTGATGAGCTTGCGTGCCTCGTCGAGGTCGGTCTGCGTGGCCGGGTCGTCGGCGAGGCCGACCTTCACCGCGGCCGCGCTGAGCAGGTGCACGGCGGTGGTCGTGATGACCTCCACCGCGGGGACGTCCGCGATGTCGCGGGAGGCGGTGGATGCGGCGGCGCGCTCCTGATCCTCCCAGCGGGAGAGGCGGTCGGCGTCGGGGGAGGCGGAATCGCCCGGGATCGTGTCCACGTCGTACTCTCTGCTAGACTATGGCGGGCTTCGGAGGATCTCCTCCGGACGAAAGAGGATTCCATCCCACCCGCGCTTGCCGCTCCAGGCTACCGGGTCCACGCACTCCGGTCCGTTTCGCACGGACTCGCGACGGGTGCAGAAGCCGGCGTCGAACGTCGTGCTCGGGTGGTGTGCGTCTCCTCTTCGCCTCCCCCGCTTCCGCGGTGAAGGGCCATCATCCGCACAAAGAGGAGTTCCGCATCAGCGATCCCCGCACCAACGAGCGCATCCGTGTCCCGGAGGTCCGACTCGTCGGACCCAACGGCGAGCAGGTCGGCATCGTCCGAATCGAAGCTGCGTTGCGCCTGGCTCAGGAGGCGGACCTCGACCTGGTCGAGGTCGCGCCGAACTCGCGTCCCCCCGTGGTCAAGATCATGGACTACGGCAAGTTCAAGTACGAAGCCGCGCAGAAGGCCAAGGAAGCGCGCCGCAACCAGGCGAACACTGTCCTCAAAGAGGTCCGGTTCCGTCTGAAGATCGAGGCGCACGACTACATCACCAAGCTCAAGCGCGCCGAGGGCTTCCTCCAGGCCGGCGACAAGGTCAAGGCGATGATCCTGTTCCGCGGTCGTGAGCAGTCCCGGCCCGAGCAGGGTGTGCGGCTGCTGCGCAAGTTCGCGGAGGACGTCGCCGAGTTCGGGACCGTGGAGTCCAACCCCACGATCGACGGCCGCAACATGGTGATGGTGGTCGCACCGCACAAGAACAAGTCGGAGGCGAAGGCGGAGCAGAACGCTCAGCGCGCCGCCAACAAGGAAGCCGCCCGCTCGGCCGCGCGGGGCGAGACCCCCGCCGCCGAAGCGCCGGCGCCGGCCGAGTAAGGCCCCCACGACTCCCGCCCGGCGGGACACACAACGAAGGAAGAGAAATGCCGAAGCAGAAGACCCACTCGGGTGCCAAGAAGCGTTTCAAGGTCACCGGCAGCGGGAAGATCAAGAAGCAGCAGGCGAACCTCCGCCACAACTTCGAGGGCAAGCCCACCAAGCGCACGCGCCGTCTGTCGGCCGACAAGATCCTGGCTCCCGGCGACGCCAAGGTCGCCAAGAAGCTCCTCGGCATCTGAGCGCCGACGCACGTTAGGAAACAGAAGAAATGGCTAGAGTCAAGCGGGCCGTCAACGCCCACAAGAAGCGCCGCGTCATCCTCGAGCGCGCGTCCGGCTACCGCGGGCAGCGTTCGCGCCTGTACCGCAAGGCGAAGGAGCAGGTCACCCACTCCCTCGTCTACGCGTACCGCGACCGCCGCAAGCGCAAGGGCGACTTCCGCCGCCTGTGGATCCAGCGCATCAACGCCGCTGCCCGTCAGAACGGCATCACCTACAACCGCTTCATCCAGGGTCTGGGTCTTGCCGGCGTCCAGGTCGACCGCCGCATGCTGGCGGAGCTGGCCGTGAACGAGCCGGCCGTGTTCGCCTCGCTCGTCGCGACCGCCAAGAACGCCCTGCCCGGCGACGTGAACGCGGCCAAGACCGCCTGATCCCGCCTCGGCTGACACGGGGGCGTCCTCTTCGGAGGGCGCCCCCGTTTGTCAATACACTGAGTGCGTGCTGGAGAATCCGCGGTCACCGCGCGTGCGTGCCGTCGCCAAACTGAGCAAGCGCAGCGCGCGCGTCGAGACCGGGCTCTACCTGCTGGAGGGCCCGCAGGCCGCCCGCGAGGCACTGGCCTACGTGCCGCACACGCTCGTCGAACTGTTCGCGACCCCCACGGCGCTGGAACGGCACACGGATGTGCGCGATGCCGCCGCCGGCGCGGGACTGGAGGTGGTCTTCACCACCGAGGACGTGCTGGAGGCGATGGCCGACACCGTCACCCCGCAGGGGATCGTCGCCGTCGCCCGCCAGGCGCCCACCGCGCTGAAGGACGTTTTCGCCGCCGGTCCGCGCCTGATCGCCATCTGCGAGGAGGTGCGCGACCCCGGCAACCTCGGCACCATCATCCGGGCAGCGGATGCCGCCGGGGCCGATGCGGTCGTCCTCTCCGGCCGTACGGTGGACCCCTACAACCCCAAGGTGGTGCGCGCGACCACCGGATCGCTCTTCCACCTCCCGGTGGTCGTCGGCGTCGAGCTGGAGGGTGTCGTCGCGCGGGCGCACGAGGCGGGACTGCGCGTGATCGCCGCCGACGTCGGGGGAGCCGATTTCCTGGCCTCGCGGGCGCTTCTGGCCGAGCCCACGGCGTGGCTGTTCGGCAACGAGGCGCGGGGGCTGGAGGACGACGCCCTGGCACAGGCCGACCTCGCCCTGCGCCTGCCGATCTTCGGGAAGGCGGAGTCGCTGAACCTCGCGACGGCCGCGAGCGTGTGCCTGTACGAGACCGCTTTCGCGCAGCGCGCCGTTACGGGTCGGTAACGCTCGGGCCAATCGGCGATGATCGGCCGGTCGGGTTCTCTAGGTTGGAAGCATGTCCGCTGAGGCGACCCCCCACCCGCAGACGTCGAACATCACGGCCCGCCGTGGCGAACCGCTCGTCGTCATCGACCACGTCGACAAGCACTTCGGCGACCTCCATGTGCTGCGCGACATCAACACCGTCGTCAACCGCGGCGAGGTGGTCGTCGTCATCGGCCCCTCCGGCAGTGGCAAGTCGACGCTGTGCCGCGCGATCAACCGCTTGGAGACGATCGACTCCGGCGTCGTCACGATCGACGGCGCGCGCCTCCCGGAGGAGGGCAGAGCCCTCGCTCAGCTGCGCGCCGACGTGGGCATGGTGTTCCAGTCGTTCAACCTCTTCGCCCACAAGACGGTCCTCGAGAACGTGACGCTCGGGCCGATCCGCGTGCGCGGGCTGAAGAAGAAGGACGCCGAGGAACGCGCGATGGCGCTGCTGGACCGCGTCGGGGTCGCCAACCAGGCCCGGAAGATGCCGAACCAGCTCTCCGGCGGACAGCAGCAGCGCGTGGCGATCGCCCGCTCGCTCGCGATGGAGCCGAAGCTCATCCTGATGGACGAGCCGACCAGCGCACTGGACCCCGAGATGATCAACGAGGTCCTCGACGTCATGGTCGGTCTCGCCGGCGACGGCATGACGATGATCGTCGTGACGCACGAGATGGGCTTCGCGCGGAAGGCCGCCGACCGCGTGCTGTTCATGGCGGACGGGGCGATCGTCGAGGAGGCCGCCCCCGAGCAGTTCTTCACCCACCCCCAGAGCGAGCGCGCGAAGGACTTCCTCTCCAAGATCCTCGATCACTGATCGCCGCCGCCCCGATTCCCCCACCCAGACCGCACAGCGGTCACAACCGCAAAGGACGGATACGAGATGAAGCGCACGCGACTCTCTCTCCTGGGCCTGGCCGCCGCCGGCGTGCTCGCCCTCACCGCCTGCCAGTCCGGCAGCCCCAATGACGCCGGCGCGCCGGAGGTCACCCCCGAGGCCGAGGCGACCTTCGAGGCCGGCACGACGATGGCCGAGCTCGCCGAGGCGGGCACCATCCGCATCGGCACCAAGTTCGACCAGCCCCTCTTCGGGCTCAAGGGCCCCTCCGGTGCGCCGGAGGGCTTCGACGTCGAGATCGGCAAGATCATCGCCGCCCAGCTCGGGATCGCCGCCGATGACATCGAGTGGATCGAGACCGTCTCGGCCAACCGTGAGCCGTTCATCCAGAACGACCAGGTCGACATCGTCATCGCCACCTACACGATCAACGACAAGCGCAAGGAGGTCATCTCCTTCGCCGGTCCGTACTACCTCGCCGGTCAGTCGATCCTCACCCTCGCCGACAACGAGGACATCGAGAGCGAGGAAGACCTCGTGGGCCAGCCGGTCTGCTCGGTGAGCGGGTCGACCCCCGCCGCGAACCTCGAGGCCCTCGGCGCCGAGGTGCTCCTGACCGACACGTACTCCAACTGCCTCGAGCCGCTGCGCAACGGCACGGTCGTCGCGGTCTCCACCGACAACGTCATCCTCGCGGGCCTGGCGGCCCAGAACGAGGGCGAGTTCAAGGTCGTCGGCGAGCCGTTCACGGAGGAGCCCTACGGCATCGGCCTGTCGCTGGAGGACACCGAGTTCCGCAACTGGATCAACGACGTGCTCGAGGCCGCCTACGAGGACGGCTCCTACGAGCAGGCGTGGAACAGCACCGCCGGCACGATCCTGCCGTTCGTCGAGCCGCCGGCTCCCGACCGGTACTGATCCCGGAAGGATGCCCCGCCTCCGGGCGGGGCATCCGCCCATCTCCTGAGGAAGGAGCGGAGTGGACGACTCCCTCAGCATCATCGTCCCGACCTTCTGGGAGGGATTCCGCGTCACGCTGGCGCTGCTGGTCATCTCCGGCGCGCTCTCGCTCGTGCTCGGCACGATCCTCGCGGCGATGCGCATCTCGCCGGTGGCCACCCTCCGGACGACCTCGGCCGTGTGGACCGAGGTCGCACGGAACACCCCGCTCACCCTCGTCTTCTTCTTCTTCGCGTTCGTCGTGCCGTTCCTCGGCGCGCGCGTGCCGTACTTCCCGCTGGCGATCGCCGCGCTGACGTACTACACCGCGCCCTTCGTCGCCGAGGCGCTGCGCTCGGGCATCAACGGCGTGCCCGTCGGCCAGGCCGAGGCGGCCCGCAGCATCGGCCTGGGCTTCGGTCAGACCGTCTCGCTGGTCGTCCTGCCGCAGGCGTTCCGGATGACCATCCCGCCCCTCATCAACGTCTTCATCGCCCTGACGAAGAACACCTCGGTGGCGGGCGGTTTCTTCATCGTGGATCTGTTCGGCGCAACGCGTGACCTCACCAACGAGTTCGGCAACCTCGTCATCCCGATCCTGGTCACGGCCGCCGCGCTGTACCTCGTGATCACCATCCCGCTGGGGCTCATCGCCGCCCAGCTCGAGAAGCGACTGGTGGTGGCGCGATGACCTCGTCGAGCGTCCTCTTCGACGCGCCCGGCCCGCGCGCCCGGCGGCTGTCCCTCATCCTCTCGATCGTCTTCGGCGTCGTGATCGCCGCGCTCGTCGCGTGGCTCATCGTGATCCTCGCGACGCCCCGGATCTCGGGCGGCGTTCCGGTGCCCGCCATCCTCGACCCTTCGCGGTGGGACATCTTCGCCTATACGGAGGTGTGGACCTTCATCGGCGGCGGCGTGCTGAACACGCTGCGTGCCTTCGCGGTCGCGGCTGTAGGTGCGATCGTGCTCGGCGTCGTCTTCGCGCTGCTGCGGAGCTCCGACCACGCCGCGGTGCGGGTGCCCGTCGCGGTCGTCATGGAGTTCCTGCGCGGCATGCCTGTGCTGCTGATGATGCTCTTCATCCTGCTCATCGCCTCCACCGGTGCCTTCTGGGCCGTCGTGATCGCCCTCGTCGTCTACAACGGCACCCTCATCGGCGAGGCGCTGCGCGCGGGCCTGGTCGCCCTCCCGCGGGGCCAGCGCGAGGCGGCGCTCAGCGTCGGCATGCGCTCGTTCCAGTCCAAGATGCTGGTGGAATTCCCCCAGGCGTTCCGTCAGATGCTGCCGATCATCGTCGCCCAGCTCGTGGTGCTGCTGAAGGACACCTCGCTCGGCTACATCGTGTCCTACCCCGAGATCATCCGCACGACGCTGAACAACCTCGGCTCGTACTACGGCAACCGCTACCTGTTCTCGCTGTTCGCCGTGGCGCTGGTGATCTACCTCGTGATCAACCTGTCGCTGTCGTGGTTCGCGCGGTGGCTTGCCCGCCGTACCTCCTCCAGCGGGCGGCGCACCCGCAAGGGCGGCGCCGGGCCGGTCGATCCCGACCAGGCGATCCTGGTCGCACAGGCGAGCGCTGCCGCCCGCACCTCCGAGAGCCAGGCCCCGCGGCTCTGACCGTCGCGCGGAAGCGGGCCGGCCCCTCGGTAGACTCGACTCTCGTGTCCGACGCTCCCCAGATCACCCCCGAGGCCGTGGCGACCGCCGTCGATGCGGCCCTCGCCGCGATCGCCGCCGCCGCCTCTACCGCCGAGCTCAAGGCCGCGCGTGCCGCGCACAGCGGTGACGGCTCGCCGCTGGCCACGCTCAACGCTGGGATGCGCGCCGTCGCGCCCGAGCACAAGGCTGAGACCGGCAAGATCCTGGGCCAGGCGCGCGGTCGCGTGAACCAGGCGCTGGCGGCGCGCGAGGCGGAGCTCGCCGAGGCGGAGACGGCCGCGCGGCTGGAGGCCGAGCGCGTCGACATCACCGCGCTGCCGCAGCGCGCGCGCGTCGGGGCACGGCATCCGCTGACCCTCCTGCAGGACCAGGTCGGCGACATCTTCGTCGGCATGGGGTGGGAGATCGCCGAAGGCCCCGAGCTCGAGCACGAGTGGTACAACTTCGATGCTCTGAACCTCGACGCCGACCACCCGGCGCGCCAGATGCAGGACACGTTCTACGTCGACCCGGTGGCCCGCCACCTGCTCCTGCGCACCCAGACGAGCCCCGTGCAGATGCGTTCGATGCTCACGCGCGAGCTGCCCATTTACATCGTCTCGCCCGGGCGCGTCTACCGCACCGATGAGTTCGACGCGACCCACCTGCCGGTCTTCAGTCAGTTCGAAGGGCTCGTCGTGGACAAGGGCATCTCGATGGCGCACCTGCGCGGCACGCTCGACCATGTCGCGCGTCAGCTCTTCGGCGCGGAGGCGAAGACGCGCATGCGCGCGAACTACTTCCCCTTCACCGAGCCGTCCGCGGAATTCGATCTGTGGCATCCGACGTTCTCCGGCGGCCCCCGCTGGATCGAGTGGGGCGGATGCGGCATGGTGAACCCCAACGTGCTGCGCGCGGCGGGGATCGACCCGGAGGAGTACTCCGGCTTCGCCTTCGGCATGGGCTTCGAACGGACGCTGATGTTCCGCTCCGATGTGTCGGACATGCGCGACATGGCCGAGGGCGATGTCCGCTTCAGTGAGCAGTTCGGAATGGTGGTCTGATGCGCGTCCCGCTCTCGTGGCTCCGCGAGTACGTCGATGTCCCGGTGGGGATCTCGCCCGAGGATGTCCTCGCGTCGCTGGTGTCGGTCGGTTTCGAGGAGGAGGACGTCCACGCGTTCGAGCTCACCGGGCCGATCGTGGTGGGCCAGGTCGTCGAGTTCACCCCCGAGCCGCAGTCCAACGGCAAGACCATCCGCTGGTGCCAGGTGGGTGTCGGCGCGGCCACCGGCGGGGTGCGGGGAATCGTCTGCGGCGCCTCCACCTTCTTCGTCGGCGACAAGGTCGTGGTGACCCTTCCGGGAGCCGTGCTGCCCGGGCCGTTCCCGATCGCCGCCCGCAAGACCTACGGCCACGTCTCGGACGGCATGATCGCCTCCGCCAAGGAACTCGGTCTCGGCGAGGAGCACAGCGGCATCCTGCGGCTGACCGAGCTGGGGCTGGACCCGGAGGTCGGCACCGATGCCATCGCCCTGCTGGGGCTGGACGACGTGGCGGTCGAGATCAACGTCACCCCCGACCGGGGCTACGCGCTGAGTCTGCGCGGCGTCGCCCGCGAGTACGCGCACGCGACCGGGGCGACCTTCCGCGACCCGGGACTGCGGGCCTTCGAAGAACTCGAGCAGCCGACGGGCGGCTTCCCGGTGGCGGTCGTCGATGAGGCACCCATCCGCGGCCGCGTCGGGGCGAGCGAGTTCGTGGTGCGGATCGTCCGCGACGTGGACCCCACCCGTCCCACGCCGCCGTGGATGGTGTCACGACTGACCCTCGCCGGCATCCGCTCGCTCGGCATCCTCATCGACATCACGAACTACGTGATGCTCGAACTCGGCAATCCCATTCACGGGTACGACCTCGACACCCTCGCCGGGGGCATCACGGTGCGCCGCGCCCACGCGGGGGAGTATCTCACGACGCTCGACGGCAAGGACCGCGCACTCAGCACCGAAGATCTCCTCATCACCGACGAGTCCGGCCCCATCGGGCTGGCCGGGGTGATGGGCGGCGGCCCGACCGAGATGACGGATGCCACGCGCAACGTGCTCGTCGAAGCCGCGACCTTCGACACCGTCACGATCGCGCGCACCGCCCGTCGCCACAAGCTGCCCTCCGAGGCCTCCCGGCGCTTCGAACGCGGCGTCGACCCGCTGATCCCGTTCGTCGCCGCCCGTCGCGTGGCCGACCTCATGGTCGAGCTGGCCGGCGGCACGCTGGACACCGAGGTGGGCGGCGCGCTGTTCGCCGAGGTGTTCCTGGAGGCCGTGGAGCTTCCGCGCGCGTTCGTGCCGGGCCTGATCGGTGTGGACTACACCGACGCCGAGATCACCGGGGCGCTGGAGACCATCGGCGCCGAGGTGTCGGCCTCCGACGACGGCTGGACCGTGATCCCGCCGTCGTGGCGCCCCGACCTCACCGACAAGTGGACGCTGGCCGAGGAGGTCGCCCGGATCACCGGGTACGACCGCATCCCCTCCGCGCTCCCGATCCCGCCCTCCGGTCGCGGCTTCACGCCCGCCCAGCAGGGACGACGCCGTGTCGCCAACGCCCTCGCCGCCGCCGGCTTCGTGGAGACGCCCTCGTTCGGCTTCACCACCGCCGAGCAGAACGATCTGCACGGGTCGGCGACGGGGGAGCACCTGCCGAGCATCCGCCTGGCCAACCCGCTCGACGGACAGGCGCCGTACCTGCGCCGCTCGCTCGTGCCGGGACTCCTCCAGGTCGCCCACCGCAACGTCTCGCGCGGCTTCACGGATCTCGCCCTCTTCGAAAGCGGCACCGTGTTCCTCCCCGAGCCTGGCGTCGAGTACGGCACGGCCGAGGTGCCGGCCGCGGCCGAGCGCCCCGATGCGGCTACGCTCGCGGCGCTGGACGCGGCCATCCCGCCCCAGCCGCGCCACGTGGCGGTGCTGCTCACCGGCGCGCGCGTGGCGAAGCAGGCCGGACAGCCCGCCGAGGCCTACGACCTCGCCGATGCGCTGGACGCCGTGCGCACCATCGCCGCGGCCGCCGGGGTGACCGTCGACGTCGTGCAGGGGGAGCGCGCGGCGCTTCATCCCGGACGCACCGGCCTCCTCTTCGTCGCGGGTGTCGAGGTGGGATACGTCGGCGAGGTGCTCCCCGCCGTGTCGGCGGCGGCCGACCTGCCCGGTCGCGTGCTCGTCGCCGAGCTCGACCTGGACGCGCTGCTGGACCGCGCCGGCGAGCACGTCGTCGCCGCGACGCTCTCGGGCTACCCGGCCGCGACGCAGGACGTGTCCCTCGTGGTCCCGGCCGCGGTGGCCGCCGGCGCCGTCCGCGACGCGCTGCGGGACGGGGCCGGCGAGCTCCTCGAGGCGCTCCACCTCGTCGACGACTACCGCGGCAGCGGAATCCCGCAGGGGGAGAAGAGTCTCACGTTCGCGCTGCGCTTCCGCGCCCCCGATCGCACGCTCACCGCCGCCGAGGCGACAGCGGCGAAGCTCGCCGGGGTGGCGGTCGCGACGGAGCGCTACGGAGCCCGCATCCGCGACTGATTTGCGTCGGGGACATGCACCCCCTAGGGTCGGTGCATGCTTCCGCTCCGCCTCGCGCTCGCTCCGAGCAGCGTGATGGCGCGCCTGCGCCGCGGCCGCCGACTCTAGGCGACCCCGGACGCGTCTGCGCACCCGGGTGTCGCCGTCTCCGGCCCCGTGGTCCCAGACAATAAGGTGGAAGTCATGCCCTACTCGGTCGCCGTCTCCGGCGCGTCCGGCTACGCCGGCGGCGAAGTGCTGCGCCTGCTCGCAGCGCACCCCGACGTCGAGATCCGCACCGTCACCGCGCACTCCAATGCCGGGCAGTCCCTCGCGGCGCATCAGCCGCATCTGCGCTCCCTCGCGCACCTGACGCTGCAGGACACCACACCCGAGATCCTCGCCGGCCACGACATCGTCGTGCTCGCGCTTCCGCACGGCCAGTCGGCGCAGTACACCGACGCCCTCGCCGACGTGCCCCTCGTGATCGACGCCGGCGCCGATCACCGGCTCACCTCGGCGTCCGACTGGGACCGTTTCTATGGCGGCCCGCACCCGGAACCGTGGGCGTACGGCGTTCCCGAGCTGCTCGTCGGCGCGGGCAAGCAGCGGGCCGTGCTGGCCGAGGCGCGGCGCATCGCCGCACCCGGCTGCAACGCCTCCACGGTGTCGCTGAGCCTCGCCCCCGGCGTGGCGGCGGGCGTGGTCGACCCCGGTGACGTCGTCACCGTGCTGGCGGTCGGGCCGAGCGGTGCGGGCAAGAGCCTGCGCACCACACTCCTGGCGGCGGAGATCCTCGGCTCGGCGAATCCGTATGCCGTGGGCGGCACGCACCGCCACATCCCCGAGATCCGCCAGGCCCTCGTTGCCGCCGGCGCGGATGCTGCCGACGTGCGCATCTCGTTCACCCCGGTGCTCGTGCCGATGTCTCGCGGCATCCTCGCCACCACCTCCGCGCCCCTCGTCCCCGGATACACGGACGCACAGATCCGCGAGGCGTGGGAGGCCGCCTACGCGGACGAGCCGTTCGTACAGCTGCTGCCCGAGGGAGTGTTCCCCCGCACCGCCGATGTCGTGGGGGCCAACACCGCCCTGCTCGGCCTCGCGGTCGATCGCGACGCCGGACGCGTGGTCGTGGTGGCGGCCGTGGACAACCTCGTCAAGGGCACCGCCGGTGCCGCCGTCCAATCCATGAACATCGCGCTGGGCCTTCCCGAGGGCCGCGCCCTGAGTGTGAACGGAGTGGCGCCGTGAGCGTGACCGCACCCGCCGGATTCGAAGCGGCCGGAGTCGCGGTGGGGCTGAAGTCCACCGGCGCACCCGATGTCGCGGTCGTGGTCAACCGCGGACCGCTCAAGGTCGGCGCCGCCGTCTTCACCTCCAATCGCGCGAAGGCCAACCCCATCCTGTGGTCGGAGCAGGCCGTCCGCGACGGGGTGGTCGAGGCGATCGTGCTCAATTCCGGCGGAGCGAACTGCTTCACCGGGTCGTTCGGCTTCCAGACGACGCATCAGACCGCCGAGCGCGCGGCCGAGCTCCTCGGCGTGTCTGCCGGTGATGTCCTGGTGTGCTCGACGGGACTCATCGGGATCGGCGACGAGACCTTCCGAGCGGGGGTGCTGGCCGGTGTGGAGGCGGGCATCGCCGCGCTGTCCGTCGACGGCGGTGACGATGCCTCACGCGCGATCATGACCACCGACTCCCGCCCCAAGCGCGCCGCGCACAGCGGCGACGGCTGGAGCATCGGTGGAATGGCCAAGGGTGCGGGCATGCTGGCGCCGGGGCTGGCCACCATGCTGGTGGTGCTGACCACCGACGCCGTCCTGGATGCCGGCGAGGCCGACGCCGCCCTGCGTGCCGCCACGCGCGTCAGCTTCGATCGCCTCGACTCCGACGGCTGCATGTCGACGAACGACCAGGTGAGCCTCCTCGTCTCCGGCGCGAGCGGCGTGCACCCCGACGCCGAGGCGTTCACCGCGGCGCTGACAGCGGTGTGCGACGACCTCGCGGCGCAGTTGCAGTCCGATGCCGAGGGGGCCAGCCACGACATCACGATCCGCGTCGTGGCCGCCGCATCCGAAGACGACGCCGTCGAAGTGGGGCGATCGGTCGCCCGGAACAACCTCTTCAAGTCCGCGATCTTCGGCAACGATCCGAACTGGGGGCGCGTGCTGGCGGCGATCGGCACCACCGCGGCCGCCTTCGACCCCTACGACGTGGACGTGTGGATGAACGGCGTGCGCGTGTGCACGGCGGGTGGTCCCGACCGTCCGCGCGAAGAGGTGGATCTCAGCCCGCGCGCGACCGAGATCGTCATCGATCTGCGCGCGGGCGAGGAGACGGCAACGATCCGCACCAACGACCTCACACACGACTACGTCCACGAGAACAGCGCCTACGCCTCATGACCGGCATCGACCTGCAAGACACCGACCCTCGCGCCGCGAGCGACTGGGCGGGGACGCTCATCGATTCGCTGCCGTGGCTGCGCCGCTTCCGCGACCGGGTCATCGTCATCAAGTACGGCGGCAACGCGATGGTCAGCGACGAGCTGCAGGACGCCTTCGCAGCCGACATCGCCTACCTCCGCTACGTCGGCGTGCTGCCGGTGGTCGTCCACGGCGGCGGTCCGCAGATCTCCTCGATGCTGGACCGCCTCGCCATCCCGAGCGAGTTCAAGGGTGGCTACCGCGTGACCTCCACCGAGGCCATCTCGGTGGTGCGGATGGTGCTCACCGGCCAGATCAATCCGCAGCTGGTCGCCAAGGTCAACGCCCACGGGCCGCTGGCCACCGGACTCAGCGGCGAGGATGCCGGCCTGTTCGGCGGACGCCGTCGCGGCGTCGTCGTCGACGGAGTCGAGCACGACCTCGGCCGGGTGGGCGATGTGGTGTCGGTGGATCCGACGCCGGTGCTGGATCATCTCGCCGCCGGGCGCATCCCGATCGTCTCCAGCATCGCCCCCGATCTCGATCACCCCGGCGCATCCCTGAACGTCAACGCGGATGCCGCGGCGGCGGCTCTGGCGGTGGCACTCGGCGCCGAGAAGCTCGTGGTCCTCACCGATGTGGCCGGGCTCTACGCCGACTGGCCCCACCGGGAGTCGCTCGTCTCCCACCTCACCTCGACCGAGCTGCGTGCGATGATGCCGCGCCTGGAGTCGGGAATGATCCCGAAGATGCAGGCGTGCCTGGACGCCGTCGACGGGGGTGTGCCCACCGCGGCCATCATCGACGGGCGCGTGCCGCACTCCGTGCTCGTGGAACTGTTCACCAGCAAGGGGATCGGCACGGAGGTGGTCGCATGAGCGACGCGGCATCATGGCAGGACGATGCGGGGCGCGATCTCGTGCGCAGCTTCGGTGAGCGGATGGCCCTGTTCGTCCGCGGCGACGGCTCGACGCTGTGGGACGGGGAGGGGCGCCGCTACCTGGACTTCCTCGCGGGCATCGCGGTCGACGCCCTCGGCCACGCCCACCCGGTGTTCGTGGACGCGGTGTCGCGGCAGGCTGCCACCCTCGCGCACGTGTCGAACTACTTCGCCACCCCGCCCCAGCTCGAGCTGGCCGCGACGCTCAAGCGCCTGGCCGGCACCGGGCCGTCGGGCCGGGTGTACTTCGGCAACTCCGGCGCCGAGGCCAACGAGGCGGCGTTCAAGCTCGCCCGCCTGCACGGCCGCGCCGACGGGCGCACCCGCATCCTGACTCTGCGCGGCGGGTTCCACGGCCGCACCATGGGCACCCTCGCCCTCACCGGCAAGCCCGCGCTGCAGGCCGACTTCCTGCCGATGGTGCCCGGCGTCGAGCACATCGAACCGACCATCCCGGCTTTGGAGGCGGCGATGGACGACAGGGTCGCCGCGCTCGTGGTGGAGCCGATCCAGGGGGAGGCGGGTGTCCTCGAGCTCCCGGAGGGATACCTCGCCGCCGCGCGCGCCCTCACCGCCCGTGCCGGCGCCCTCCTCATCGTCGATGAGATCCAGACCGGCGCCGGCCGCACCGGCGCGTGGTTCGCGTATCAGCACGAGGGCATCACGCCCGACGCCATCACCGTCGCCAAGGGCCTCGGCGGAGGCTTCCCCATCGGCGCCCTCATCACCTTCGGCGCGGCAAGCGAGTTGTTCTACCCCGGCACCCACGGATCCACCTTCGGCGGCAACCCGCTCGGCACCGCCGTCGCCGGCGCCGTCCTGGGCGAGATCGAGCGCGCGGATCTGCTGCAGAACGCCTGCGCGCGCGGCGCGCAGCTGCGCGAGGCGATCGCGGGCATCGGCTCGCCACTGGTGGCGGGTGTCCGCGGAAAGGGCCTCCTTCTCGGCGTCGCGCTGTCGCATCCGGTGGCCAAGGCGGTGGTCGCCGCCGCGCAGGAGCACGGCCTCATCGTCAACGCGCCCAACGACGACACCATCCGGCTCGTGCCCGCGCTGACGATCGGCGATGCCGAAGTCGCCGAGTTCACCGAGCTGTTCGCGGCGGCCCTGGCCACCGTGGCCGATTCCCTGCTGCTGGAGGACGCCGCATCGGCGGCGGGAGGAGTGACGGCATGACCCGGCACCTGTTGCGCGACGACGATCTCAGCCCCGCCGAGCAGTCCGAGATCCTCGACCTCGCCATCGAGCTGAAGAAGGACCGCTGGGCGCACAAGCCCCTCGCTGGACCGCAGACGGTCGCGGTCATCTTCGACAAGTCCTCCACGCGCACCCGCGTGTCCTTCGCCGTGGGGATCGCCGACCTCGGCGGGTCGCCGCTGATCATCTCCACCGCGAACAGCCAGCTCGGCGGCAAGGAGACGCCCTCCGACACCGCGCGCGTGCTCGAGCGCCAGGTCGCCGCCATCGTGTGGCGCACCTATGCGCAGGCGGGGCTGGAGGAGATGGCACGCGACACCCGCGTCCCCGTCATCAACGCGCTCAGCGATGACTTCCACCCCTGTCAGCTGCTCGCAGACCTCCTCACCATCCGCGAGCACAAGGGGGACCTGGCCGGTCTCACGCTGTCGTTCTTCGGAGACGGCCGCAGCAACATGGCCCACTCCTACGTGCTGGCCGGCGTCACCGCCGGCATGCACGTGCGCGTGGCCTCGCCGGAGTCGTACGCGCCCCGCGAGGACGTGGTGGCCGACGCGGACGCGATCGCCGCCCGCACCGGCGGATCGGTCACGTTGCTCACCGACGCGAACGAAGCCGCGGCGGGGGCAGACGTCGTGGTCACCGACACATGGGTGTCGATGGGCAAGGAGGAGGAGAAGCTCGCGCGGCTGCGTGACCTCGGTGCCTACAAGGTCACGACCGAGACGATGGGCCTTGCGCGCCCCGACGCGATCTTCATCCACTGCCTCCCCGCCGACCGCGGCTACGAGGTCGACGCCGAGGTGATCGACGGGCCTCAGAGCGTGGTGTGGGACGAGGCGGAGAACCGTCTCCACGCCCAGAAGGCCCTCCTGGTGTGGCTGCTGCGGCAGGACTGACCGGCTGGCTGGCCTCGCGCTGGCACCGCTTCGACGGCCCGTCCCGCGTGGCGGGTCTGGATCTCGCGCGCGGACTCGCCGTCATCGGGATGCTGGCCGCCCACCTGCTGGTGATCGACGCCTTCGACCCCACCGCACCGGACACCTGGATCGACGTCGTCAACGGGCGCTCGTCGATCCTGTTCGCGACGCTGGCGGGCGTGTCTCTGGCGCTCATCACCGGCGGACGCACGCCGCGCCGCGGCGCGGCCCGTGCGCGGGCATCGGCGCGGATCGCGCTGCGCGGCGCGCTGCTCTGGGTGCTCGGCCTCGCGCTGGTGAGCACCGGGGTGCCGGTCTACGTCATCCTCCCCGCCTACGCCCTGCTGTTCTTCCTCGCGCTGCCCTTCCTCGGTCTGCGCTCGCGCACCCTGTTCCTTGTCGCCGCGGTGGTGGGCCTCGTCATGCCGCTGCCGGTGGCGCTCGTGAACGACGCGGGATTCTGGCTCACGCCCGACGGCGAGCTGGTGTCGGCGGTCATCGGTTGGGCCTACCCGTTCCCGCTGTGGATCGCCTTCCTCCTGGCGGGGCTCGGTATCGGGCGACTGGACCTGCGTCGCCTGCGGACGGCCGCGGCGCTCCTCGCCGTCGGCTCGGCGCTGGCCGTGCTCGGGTACGCGCTCGCCGTCGCCGCGGCGGACGCGGCCGGGCGGGGTGTCTGGGGCGCTGTCTGGACGGCGGAGGCGCACTCGGGCGGTGTCCTCGAGGTGATCGGCTCCGGAGGGTTCGCCGTGGCGGTCATCGGCGCCTGCCTGCTCATCTGCCGCACACCGCTGCGCTGGCTGGTCGTGCCGCTGCGGGCGGTGGGCGGGATGCCGCTGAGCGCGTACACCGCGCAGATCGTCGCCTGGGCCCTCGTCGCGACGGCGGTGCTGGGCTCGCCCACCGATCTCGACGCGTTCCGCGCGCTGCATCCGTTCTGGCCGCTGACCCTGACGCTGGTGGCGGCCTGTACGGCGTGGGCGCTGCTCGTGGGCCGAGGCCCCCTCGAGGCGGCGTTGGCCCGCCTCTCCGCGTGGGCGGTACGCGAACCGGCTCGCCCCGAGGGCGTCGATAGGCTGGGAGCATGAGCGGGAACGAGGCACACGGCACGAACGAGGGCGCACTGTGGGGTGCGCGCTTCGCCGGCGGGCCGTCGCCGGAGCTCGCCGCGCTCAGCCGCTCCACGCACTTCGACTGGGACCTCGCCCCGTACGACCTCGCCGGCTCGCACGCGCACACGGTCGCGCTGGCGGCCGCCGGCTACCTCACCGCGGAGGAGGCGGCCACCATGCATGTCGCGCTCGGCACCCTCGCCGACCGGGTCGCCGAGGGTTCACTGGTCGCCGGCCCCGACGACGAGGACGTGCACGGTGCGCTGGAGAGCGCGCTCATCCGCGAGGTCGGTCCGGCCCTCGGCGGCAAGCTCCGCGCCGGCCGCAGCCGCAACGACCAGATCGCGACACTGATCCGGTTGTACCTGCGCGACCACGGTCGCACGATCGGCCGCGAGGTGCTGCGTCTCCTCGACGCCATCGTCGCGCAGGCCGAGGCCCACCCCGATGCGATCATGCCGGGGCGCACGCATCTGCAGCATGCGCAGCCGGTGCTGCTGGCCCACCATCTGCAGGCCTACGGCTGGGCGCTCGTGCGCGGACTCGAACGCCTGCGGGACTGGTCGGCACGGGCCGCCGTCTCGCCCTACGGTGGGGGAGCGCTCGCCGGATCGTCGCTCGGACTGGACCCCGCCCTGGTGGCGCGGGAGCTCGGGCTTTCCCGGCCCGCCGAGAACTCTCTCGACGGCACCGCCTCGCGGGACGTGGTGGCCGAGTTCGCGTTCGTGACGGCGATGATCGCGGTGGATCTGTCGCGCTTCGCCGAGGACGTGATCCTGTGGAACACGCGGGAGTTCGGGTTCGTGACCCTCGACGACGCCTACTCGACCGGCTCGAGCATCATGCCGCAGAAGAAGAATCCCGACATCGCCGAGCTCGCGCGCGGCAAGGCCGGGCGTCTGATCGGAAACCTGACGGGACTGCTGGCGACGTTGAAGGGACTGCCGCTCGCGTACAATCGCGATCTGCAGGAGGACAAGGAGCCGGTCTTCGACAGCGTCCGCACGCTCGAGCTGGTCCTCCCCGCCTTCGCGGGCATGATCGCGACGCTGCGCTTCGACACCGAGCGGATGGCCGCGCTGGCGCCCGAGGGCTTCTCGCTCGCCACCGACGTGGCTGACTGGCTCGTCCGCACGGGTGTGCCGTTCCGCGACGCGCACGAGATCTCCGGCGCGCTGGTGCGGGCGTGCGAGGAGCGGGGCATCCGCCTGGAGGATGCGCCCGATGATCTGCTCGCGGCGATCTCGCCGTCGCTCACGCCTGATGTGCGCGACGTCCTGACGATCGAGGGCTCCGTCGCGAGCCGTTCCGGGGTGGGGGGAACCGCCCCCGATCGCGTCGCCGAGCAGCGCCGCGAGCTGGTCGCGCGGGCGCAGGCGGTCGCCCATGCCCTCGATCTCTGACCGGCGCCCTCTCCCTCGCCGCCCCGCCGATCATCGAGACTCGGCGTCACGGACGAAACACCGGGCAGCGGCACGAGTTTCGGCCGGGGAGATGAGTCTCGGCGATGCCTGATGCGCGGGGATGCTTATATAGCCGCGTAATAAGCGATACTGTGGCGGGGTGCCCGACCGTGTAGGAGTCCTCACCGACATCGTCCGATCGCGCGAGCTCTCCGATCGCGCGGCAGCTCAGGCGGCCATCCGTGCGTGCTTCGACCGCGCGCACGAGGTCGCGCCGCCCGTCGATCCGCTGTGGGCGACGGCCGGCGATGAATTCCAGTCGGTGTACGCCACGGCCCGCGATGCGATCGTGGCCACCCTGCTCGTCCGGACCTTCTTGCCCGACGACCTCGACTGCCGCTTCGGCATCGGCGCGGGGGAGATCCGCACCATTGAGCAGGCGGCCGGCGGCCACCCGATCCAGGACGGACCCGGGTGGTGGAACGCCCGGGAGGCGATCTCGACGGTGCACCGGATGCAGGAGCACGGCCAGCCGGGAGCGCGGACCTGGTTCGTGGGACCGGATGCGGGGGAGCAGGCGGTCGTCAATGCGCTGCTGCTCAGCCGCGACCACATCGTCTCCCGTATGAAGGCGCGGGAGCGGCGCGTGGCGGCGGAGTACTTCTCCGGTCGCACGCAGGCCGCGATCGCGCAGTCCGAGAGGATCTCGCAGGCCGCCGTCTCGCAGGCGCTGCAGCGGTCGGGCGCCTCGGCGCTCGCCCTCGGCGTGACCCTCCTCGGCCCCGCGCCCGCGTGAGCCCGCGCGCCAGAGCGGGAAGAGCGCGTGTCGGGGGTGGGGAGGAGAATGCCCTCATGTCCCCTCGCCTTCTGCCCGTGACCTCGGTCGGCGGCGAACCGCGATGATCGTCGCCGGCTTCGTGCTGCTCGCGATAGGCGGCACCGATCTGCTCCGTCAGTTCGTCCGCGCCCGGCGGCGATGGATGGCCTACGTCGCGGCCGGCGTCGCGCTGCTCCTGGTGAGCGCGGCGGTCGACGCCGTGCCGGCCGCGATCTTCGCCGCCCTCGCCGCCGCCGGCTGGGCCGCGGTCGTCCGCCCGGACGGCACCGGACGGGCGGGGATCTGGGCCGCGGCGGGCGTCGCGGCGATCTGCGCGGTCGCCGTCCTCGCCGCCGGCCCCCGGTCCGCGCCCGGGCCGCTCGCCGCGGCGTGGCAGCCGGCCGGCCCCGCCGGACCGGTCGCCATCGACACGCTCGCGGTGGGGCTCGGCGCCGCGGTCTTCCTCCTGGAGTCGGGGAACATCGTCGTGCGCTCAGCGCTGCGGCGGGAGATGGTGCAGCTCCCCGTCGCCGGGTCGGGGCTGAAGGGAGGCCGCCTCATCGGCCCCCTCGAGCGGGTGCTCGTCTTCGCCCTCACCCTCGCCGGTGCCTACACGCTCCTGGCCGCGGTGCTCGCGGCGAAGGGCATCGTGCGCTTCCCCGAGATCTCCCGCGACGGCGAGGCCGGCGATCGCGCCGAGTACTTCCTGGTCGGCAGCCTCGTCAGCTGGGCGTGCGCGCTGGGCGCGGCTGCGCTGGTGTGGTGGGGCGCGGGCTGACCCCTCGCGCCCGGAGCGCACCTGTGAGAGGGTCCGGTCATGGCGAAGATGGAACACTTCGAGATCCCCGTCGACGACATCGCCCGCGCGCAGACGTTCTACCGCGCGGTCCTGGGGTACGAGTACCAGCCCTGGGATGACGAGATGGGGATGCTGCTGCAGCCCGACGGCGAAGGGGTCAACGGCGACCTGCATGTGCGCGGCGCGACGCCGCACCCCACGGTCGTGTTCACCGTGGACCGCATCGAGGACGTCGTGGCCGCCGCCACCGCCCACGGCGGAGAGCGGATCGGCGAGATCCAGCCGATGGGGGAGGGTGCGCGCTGGGTCTACATCCGCGACTCCGAAGGCAACCTCATCGGCCTCTACGACGAAGCGTCGGCAACGTGAGGGGGCCTCGGCCGCTGATATCCTGGGACGTGTGTCCCACACCCCGTCCGAGACTGCGCTGACCGCGCTCGCTCCCGCGAACGATCCGGCCTTCGACAACGTCTGGGACGAGCTGAACTGGCGCGGACTTGTGCACGTGTCCACCGATCCCGACGCGCTGCGCGAGCTCCTCGGCGGTGCGCCCGCGGTGTTCTACTGCGGATTCGACCCGACGGCGCCGAGCCTGCATCTGGGCAACCTCGTGCAGCTGCTCACGATGCGGCGCCTGCAGCTCGCGGGGCACCGGCCGCTCGGGCTCGTGGGCGGATCCACCGGACTCATCGGAGACCCCCGCCCGACCGCCGAGCGCACGTTGAACACGCCGGAGACCGTGGCCGAGTGGGTCGGCCGACTCCGTGCTCAGGTCGAGCGGTTCCTCAGCTTCGACGGCGCGAACGCCGCCCGGATCGTGAACAACCTGGACTGGACCGCGCCGCTGAGCGCCATCGATTTCCTGCGGGAGATCGGCAAGCACTACCGCGTCGGGACCATGATCAAGAAAGACGCGGTCTCCGCACGGCTGAACTCCGACGCCGGCATCAGCTACACCGAGTTCAGCTACCAGATCCTGCAGGGATTGGACTACCTGGAGTTGTACCGCGCGTACGACTGCGTCCTGCAGACCGGCGGCAGCGACCAGTGGGGAAACCTCACCAGCGGGGTCGATCTCATCCATCGCGTGGAGGGCAAGGCGGTCCACGCTCTCGGGACACCGCTGATCACCAACTCCGATGGAACGAAGTTCGGCAAGAGCGAGGGCAACGCGATCTGGCTGGATGCCGCGATGTGCAGCCCGTACGCGTTCTACCAGTTCTGGCTCAACACCCTCGACGCCGATGTGATCGCGCGGCTGAAGATCTTCACGTTCCTCCCCTCGGCCGACGTAGCCGAGTACGAACGCCTCGTCGAGGCGGAGCCGTTCCGGCGGGCGGCACAGCGACGTCTGGCCGCGGAGGTGACGGCGTTCGTGCACGGCGAGGCGGCGATGCGCGCGGTCGCCGCAGCATCCGACGCCCTCTTCGGGCAGGGGGATCTCGCGGCCCTCGATGCCGAGACGCTGCGCAGCGCGCTACGCGAGCTGCCGCACGCGGAGGTGCCTGCCGATACGCCGGTGACCGAGGCGCTCGTGGCGACCGGCCTCGTCTCGAGCCTCGGTGACGCGCGGCGGGCGATCGTCCAGGGAGGCGTGAGTCTCGACGGCGCGAAGGTCGTCGCCGACGAAGCGCGCGTGCACGGGACGCTCCCCGGGGGAGTGTCGGTGCTGCGCCGCGGCAAGAAGACCCTGGCCGGGCTCTTCCTGAGCTGAGTCGTGCCCTTCACGCCGAGCCACGCGATCGTTGCTCTGGCGTTCGTCCGCACGCCCCTCGTGCCGGCGGCCATCGCCATCGGGGCGATGACCCCCGATCTTCCGCTCTTCGTGCGGGCGATCGTCCCCGCGTACGGGCGGACGCATGATCTCGTGTGGCTCCCGCAGACTCTGGCCTGGGGGCTGCTCCTCCTGCTCGTGTGGCGCGCGGTGCTGCGCCCCGCGGTGCGGGAACTGTCCCCGACCTGGCTGGCGGCACGGCTCCCGGCGGCGTGGGACGCGGGCGCGGTGCGCGGGATCGGGGAGACGCTGGGCCTTGCCCGCGGGCGCTTCTCGGCGATCGCGCTCGCGGCCACCCTCGCCTCCCTCGCCCTGGGGATCGTCACCCACATCGCCTGGGACCTGTTCACGCACGAGGGGCGCGGCGGCGTGATGCTCTTCCCCGTCCTCGCCGAGAACTGGGGACCGCTCCCCGGGTACACCTGGCTGCAGCATGCGTCCAGCGCGCTGGGGTTGGCGGGCCTCGCGGTCTGGGCGGGGCTGTGGCTCCGCCGGCGTCGCGCGATGCCCGTGCGCCGGATGCTCCCGGCCGCCGTGCGCGTCGGGTGGTGGATCTCCCTGCCGCTGGTCCTGGGGACGGCGTGGGGGATCGGACTGCTGGCGTCGGGAGGCCTGACCGCCGAGTTCACCCCCGCCCACCTCGCCTACCGGGTCCTTCCGCCCGCGTGCGCGATGTGGGGTGGGGGGACCCTCGTGCTGGCGCTGCTCGTACAGGCGCTGCGCGGCCGCCTGACGCGATGACAGGGCTGGAGGGGCGAACCGCGCAGTTCCGCGGATTTCCGCCGCGACACGCCCGGGATGCGCCTGAATTTGCCGAGTCTGCCGATGCCACGTAACTTATTACTTGTTCGCCCCACAGGGGAGAGCGGAGAGGCCGGAAGGCCCCGCCTCCTCTCAAGCGGAGAACCACCCCCAACCCCACACCAACTTGAGTGTGAACGACCCCCGGGTCTAGGATGGGGATCCTGGCCGCTCAGGCCACGTCGTCGACGCCTCGGTTCCGATCGGAACGAACGAAACGCCGATTTGACAAGCCGAGCGAGACGGATAAGATAGAGAAGTTGCCCTGCGGGCGAGGCCGAGAGGCTGAGCAGCAGGAGCATCCGATCCTTGAGAACTCAACAGCGTGCACTTGTCAAATGCCAAATAACCTCGTCGGTCGAGTATTCGACCGGTAGAGATTCCTTTGGATCAAAGTCCGACCTTCGGGTCGGCAACGGATAGTCAGCAATGACATTCATTTGGTCAGTTCAAACTCGCTGCTTCGATCTATTCCGGTCGAGGTCAGCAACATTCTTTTACGGAGAGTTTGATCCTGGCTCAGGATGAACGCTGGCGGCGTGCTTAACACATGCAAGTCGAACGGTGAAAGAGAGCTTGCTCTCTGGATCAGTGGCGAACGGGTGAGTAACACGTGAGCAACGTGCCCCAGACTCTGGGATAACAGCTGGAAACAGCTGCTAATACCGGATACGAGACGTGAAGGCATCTTCAACGTCTGGAAAGAAATTCGGTCTGGGATCGGCTCGCGGCCTATCAGCTTGTTGGTGAGGTAATGGCTCACCAAGGCGACGACGGGTAGCCGGCCTGAGAGGGCGACCGGCCACACTGGGACTGAGACACGGCCCAGACTCCTACGGGAGGCAGCAGTGGGG
>CAZBZR010000021.1:17285-40460 GCA_964496445.1 uncultured Microbacterium sp. | reverse complement strand
GTGGATGGCGTTGAGTGCATTCATGTCGAGCAACCCGCGCTCGATGCCAGACGGCGAACCACCGGCATAGTTGCGTTCAATCCAGCGCAGCTGGAACGAGCTGTCGCTGGCCCGCACGACGCTGGTGGCCTCCACGGCCACCGAGTTCTGCCCGATGCGCGAGAGCATGGTGAGCAGGACGTTGCGCTCCAGGGACTGTGCCTCGTCGACGATCACGAAGGCGTCGTGGAGGGAGCGGCCGCGGATGTGGGTCAGCGGGAGCACCTCGAGGAGCCCGCGCGCGACGACCTCCTCCAGGACGTTGCCCGACACGACCGAGCCGAGCGTGTCGAAGACCGCTTGGCCCCACGGGCCCATCTTCTCCTGCTGGTCGCCGGGGAGGTAGCCGAGCTCCTGCCCGCCGACGGCGAACAGCGGCCGGAACACGATGATGCGCTTCTGCTGCTGTCGCTCGAGCACGGCCTCCAGCCCCGCGCACAGCGCGAGGGCGGACTTGCCCGTGCCGGCGCGGCCGCCGAGGGAGACGATCCCCACCTCGGGATCGAGGAGGAGGTCGATGGCGATCCGCTGCTCCGCCGAGCGGCCGTGCAGCCCGAAGACCTCGCGGTCGCCCCGCACGAGGCGGAACGTGCCCTCGCCGGTGACCCGGCCGAGGGCCGACCCCCGCTCGGAGTGGATGATGAGGCCGGTGTTGATCGGCAGGCCGCGGACATCCTCGCTCGTGGCCACCTCCGACTCGTACAGATCGCTGATGTCATCGCCGCTGACATCCAGTGCGGCGATCCCGGTCCAGCCGGAGTCCACCGCCTGCTCGGCGAGGTACTCCTCGGCGATGAGGCCGAGGGAGGCGGCCTTGACGCGCATGGGGAGGTCCTTCGACACGATCGTGACCTCGGTGCCGTCCTGCGCGAGGTGCGCGGCGACGGCGAGGATGCGGCTGTCGTTGTCGCCCAGGCGGATGCCGGAGGGCAGGACCGACGGGTCGGTGTTGTTCAGCTCCACCCGGAGCGTCCCGCCCTCTCCCACCGGCACGGGGAAGTCCAGCCGGCCGTGCTCGACGCGGAGCTCATCGAGGTGGCGGAGGGCCTGGCGGGCGAAGTATCCGATCTCCGGATCGTGCCGCTTGCCTTCGAGCTCGGTGATCACCACGACGGGGATCACGACGGAGTGCTCGGCGAAGCGGAAGAAGGCCCGCGGATCGCTCAGCAGGACGGAGGTGTCGAGGACGTACGTACGGAGGTCCTGCTCCGTCGCCTCGACGTCGATCTGACGGGACTTCTGCGGTGCTCGTGCGGTCACAACCCACTCCCGACCCGGGTGTGTCACCCGGAACTCACGAGTCGACCGGAGGTTGCGAGTCGCGATCCTGACGGCCGACCCGACCGGGCGCCGTGCCCGATGCGATCACCGTAAGTCCGCGCCCGTCCACGACGGCAGCGACACGCCCCGGCGCGGATGTTACGGGCCGGTGAATTCCCGCCTCCCGCCGCGGGATCAGCTGCCGTAGCGGCGGTCCCGGTCGGCGTAGTCGCGGATGGCGCGGAGGAAGTCCACCTCGCGGAGGTCGGGTCCGAGCGCCTCGACGAAGTAGAACTCGCTGTGCGCGGACTGCCACAGCAGGAAGTCGCTGAGCCGCTGCTCACCGGACGTGCGGATGACGAGGTCGGGATCGGCCTGGCCGCCGGTGTAGAGATGCTCGCCGATCTGTTCCGGGGTGAGGCTCGCGGCCAGTTCCTCCAGCGACCCGCCCTCGCGGTCGTGCTGGGCGATGATGCTGCGCACCGCGTCGACGATCTCGCTCCGTCCCCCGTACCCGACGGCGAGGTTCACGTGCAGCCCGGTGTGGGCGCGGGTGCGCTCCTGAGCGTCGGTGAGCACGCGCGCCAGCTCCGGGGGGAGGAGGTCTGCCCGCCCGACGTGCTGCACGCGCCAGTCGCGCTCGTGCGAGAGCTCGTCGGCGAGCTCGGCGATGATCTCGATGAGGTCGGCGAGCTCGCGCGAGTCGCGCTTGCGCAGGTTGTCGGTGGAGAGGAGATACAGCGACACCACCCCGATCCCCACGTCGTCGCACCAGCGGAGGAACTCCCGCATCTTGGCCGCACCTGCCCGGTGGCCGTGGGCGGCGGTGTCGTAGCCCAGCTGGCGCGCCCAGCGCCGATTGCCGTCGATCATCATCGCGACGTGGTGCGGCACGGTCTCGGGGCGCAGACGCCGCCGCAGTCGGTTGATGTAGAGCCGGTACAGCGGACCGCGGCCCGCATTCTCTCGGCTCGGTGTCACCCGCATACGCTACCGCGCCGCCGTGAACCCCGCTGTGGAGTCCCCGAGGATCGGCGTCCCGTGCCGTGGACGGCATACGAGCCCGCGTAGGCTGGCGCCGTGAGCCGACGCCCGAGCACCCCCGCCGTGGACGACGGCGCCGAGATGCCCCAGCTGCCCCTCATCGACGCCGCCGCGGTCGGCGCGCAGGAGGAACTGAAGCCCACGTGGCGCGGCTGGATCCACGCGGCGACCTTCCCCGTCGCGATCGCCGCGGGGATCGTCCTCATCTCGCTCGCGCAGGGCGCACCCGCCAAGTGGGCCTCCGCGGTGTTCATGGTCACCTCGCTGCTCCTGTTCGGCAACTCCGCGCTGTACCACCGCTTCTCGTGGAAGCCGCGCACGCGGGCGGTGCTCAAGCGCATCGACCACGCGAACATCCTGCTGCTGATCGCCGGCACCTACACCCCGCTGGCGGTCCTCGCCCTCCCCACCGACAAGACGGTGCTCCTGCTGTCGATCGTGTGGAGCGGCGCCATCCTCGGGATCCTCTTCCGTGTGTTCTGGCTGCACGCCCCGCGGTGGCTGTACGTCGCGCTGTACCTCGCCCTCGGCTGGGCCGCGGTGATGTACATCGTCGACCTGTTCCAGGCGAACGTCGCCATGATGGTGCTCGTCATCGTGGGCGGACTGCTCTACACCGCCGGCGCGATCGTGTACGCCCTGAAGCGGCCGAACCCGTGGCCCGGGCACTTCGGCTTCCACGAGATCTTCCACGTGTGCACCGTCCTGGCGTTCCTGTGCCACTGGACGGCGAGCCTCCTCATCGCGCTGCACCCCGCGTACCACGCGGGGTGAGTCAGCGACGCGCGGGATCGGCCTCCGGATCGATGTCCTGGTCGTCGACGTCGCTGGCGGCGGTGGCCGCCCGTGCCTGCTGCTCCGCGTCGAGCTCGGCGCGCACCTCTTCGCGGTACCGCCCGCGGCGGATGCGGCGGAGCATGTCGAACACGAGGGCGATCACCGCGAGGGTCAGCAGCGCGATGACGGCGAAGCCCCACGGCCCCGGGGTCACCAGCTCGGCGGGCGGGGCGGCCGGTGTCGGGGACGGGGTCGCCAGGGCCGTCAGCAGGTCGTACATGGGTCCTCGTTCCGCGCGCGAGCGCATAGCCTGGGAGTACCAGCCTAGAACCCACGGGGAACGATGACGACGCAGCAGATGCTCGATGAGCGCTATGGCCGCACGCGCTCGCGACGCCGCCGCATCCTCGGCTGGATCATCGTGGGTGCCGTCGCGGTGGCGGCGGTGGTCTCCCTCGGCTGGGTCACCGTCAGCCGGTCGCTGGGCAGCGTGGATGCGGACATGCTCGCCTTCGACGTCGCCGACGAGCACACCGTGAGCATCTCCTTCCAGCTCACCGCTCCCGCCGGCAGCGAGATCGCGTGCGCCCTGGAGGCGCAGGACGAGGAGCACGGCATCGTCGGCTGGAAGATCGTGCGCTACGCCGCCGTGGACACCCATGAGCAGGCCTTCACCGAGACGATCCCCACGGTCGCCCTGGCCACGACAGGTTTGGTGAACACCTGCTGGCTGCCGTAGGCTGACGGGACATTCGTTCGACGCCCCGGCCTCCGCCGGGGCGTTTCGCCATACCGGGCCGGAATCGCCGGCCCGCCCACCGAAGGAGGCAGACGTGTCCAGTGACGCACCGGTGACGTTCCTCACCCAGGAGGCGTACGACCGCCTCGTCGCCGAGCTCGAGCACCTGTCCACGACCGGACGCGAGGAGATCGCCAAGCGCATCGAGATCGCGCGCGAAGAGGGCGACCTGAAGGAGAACGGCGGATACCACGCCGCCAAGGACGAGCAGGGCAAGCAGGAGGCGCGCATCCGCACGCTGCAGCACCTGCTGAAGAACGCCACGGTCGGCGAGGCGCCGGAGAGCACCGGAGTCGTCGAGTCGGGCACGGTCGTCACCGCCCTCATCGCCGGAGGCGAAGAGAAGTTCCTCCTCGGCAACCGTGAGATCGCGGTCGATTCGGAACTGGACGTCTACAGCGAGGCCTCACCGCTGGGGGCCGCGATCATCGGCATGCGCGAGGGCGACACCGGCGCCTACACCGCGCCGAACGGACGCGAGATCCCCGTCGAGATCGTCAAGGTCGAGACGTACTCGGGCCAGTAGCGCTCAGTCCGGCACGATCGTCGGCGAGAAGCCCGCGCGCTCGAGCGTCTCGATGACCAGCGCGCGGTGCTCCTCGCCCCGCGTCTCCACGCTCAGCTGCAGGATCACCTCGCTGATCTGCAGGCCTTGGCCGTGCCGGGTGTGCAGCACCTCGATGACGTTCGCTCCGACCTGCGCGAGCAGCTCCGAGACCCGGGCGAGCTGGCCCGGACGGTCGGGCAGCGGGATGCGCAGGCTCATGTAGCGCCCCGACGCGGCCAGGCCGTGGGCGACCACGCGCTGGAGCAGCAGCGGGTCGATGTTGCCGCCGGAGAGGATGGTGGCCGTCGGCCCCGCCGCCGACACCTTGCCCGCGAGGATCGCGGCCACCCCGACGGCGCCGGCGGGCTCGACGACCTGCTTGGCGCGCTCGAGCAGGACCAGCAGCGCGCGGGCGATGTCGTCCTCGCCGACCGTGACGACCTCGTCGACGTACTCCCGGATGAGCTGGAAGGGCAGCTCCCCCGGGCGGGCGACGGCGATGCCGTCGGCGATCGTGGGGCGCGTGGCCACCTCGAGCGGGCGCCCGGCATGGAGGGACGAGGGGTAGGCGGCGGAGTTCTCCGCCTGCACGCCCACGATCCGAACGGTCCGCCCGTCGGCGGCGGCCCGCTGGCGGACGGCCGCGGCCACTCCCGCGGCCAGCCCCCCGCCCCCGATCCCCACGACGACGGTCTCCAGCCCCGGCACCTCGTCGTACAGCTCGAGGCCGAGCGTGCCCTGGCCCAGGATGATGTCGGGGTGATCGAAGGGATGGATGAGCATCGCGCCGGTGCGCTCGGCGTACTCCGCGGCCAGGCGCAGCGGCGTCTCCACGGTGGCCCCGTCCAGGATCACCTCGGCCCCGTAGCCGCGGGTGGCCAGGAGTTTGGGCACCGGCACGCCCAGCGGCATGAAGATGGTCGCGGGGATGCCGAGCTGCTGGGCGGCCAGGGCGACCCCTTGGGCGTGGTTGCCGGCCGAGGCGGCCACGACGCCGCGCGCGCGCTCCTCAGGCGTCAGGCGTGACAGCCGGTAGGTGGCGCCGCGGATCTTGAACGACCCCGTGCGCTGGAGGTTCTCGAGCTTGAGATGCACGGGCACCCCGAGCACCTCGGTGAGGTGCTGGGATTCGTCCATCGGCGTCCGCGCGATGATGCCGCGCAGCGTCGCGGCGGCGTCTTCGAAGCCGGCCAGGGTGGGCCCGGTGGTGAAGGCGGATGCGGAGGCGGCGGTCATGCGATGGTTCCTCGTCGTCGGGGCACGGTGCTCCAGATCAGGTCGGCCGACACCGGGGGCCCGTCGCGCTCCCACGCGCGGCGGGCGAGGTACACCGCCACGACGTTGATGAAGGCGGCCAGCGGCACGGCGAAGAGGGCCCCGGCGATGCCGCCGACCATCGCACCGCCGGCGACCACGAGGACCACGGCGAGCGGGTGGACCTTCACCGCCGAGCCCAGCAGCAGCGGCTGGAGCACATGGCTCTCCAACTGCTGCACGCCGAGGACGACCACCAGCATCCACAGCGCGATCCACGGTCCGTTGTAGACCAGCGCGACGAAGACGGCGACCGCCCCGGTGACGACCGCACCCACGAATGGGATGAAGGCGCCGAGGAACACCAGCACGCCGATGGGGATCGCCAGCGGCACGCCCAGGAGGAACGCCCCGAGCCCGATGCCGACGGCGTCAATCGTGGCCACGAGCATCTGGGTGCGTGCGTAGGTCACCACGGTGATCCATCCGGCCCGTCCGGCACCGTCGACGGCCGGCCGGGCGCGCTGCGGGAACAGGCGGGTCGTCCACCGCCAGATGCCCCCGCCGTCGGCGAGGATGCAGAGCAGGATGAACAGGGTCAGCAGCAGGCCCGTGACCACGTGCCCCACCGTGCTGCCGATCGCGAGCGCTCCCGACCACAGCAGCTCGGCCTGCTCCTGCAGGAACGCGAACGCCTGGTCCAGGCCGTCGTCGATCTGCGCCGCGGTGAGGTGCAGCGGCCCGTCGATGAGATAGTCGCGGAGCTGCCCGATCGCATCGACGGTGCGGTCGCGCACGTCGCGCCACTGCCGGGTGATCTGCCACACGGCCAGCCACAGCAGACCCGTGACGATGGCGAGCGTGCCGAGCACCGAGAGGACGAGCGCGAGCCAGCGCGGCCAGCGGTGCCGCAGCATCCACGAGAACGCCGGCCACAGCAGTGCCGAGACGAGGATGGCGATCAGGAGAGGGATGACGAGGAGCTTGAGCTGGATCACGAGCCAGATCGCGACGCCGACCGCGGCGGCGAGCACGACGAACCGCCAGGCGTACGCCGTCAGGATCCGCAGGCCGCGCGGCACCGAGGCGGTGTCCTCCCCCGTCACCGTGCGCCGGCGCAGCGCATCGAAGAACGACCCGCGAGGTTCGGGATCGGCTCCGCTCATCCCGCCAGTCTAGGTCCCGTGCCGTGTCCGGACGCGTGGCTAGGCTGACCGGATGAGATCGACGCTGAGCGGTCCCGAGGCCCGCCGGATCGCCCTCGCGGCGGGCGGCTTCGCTCGTCCGCGCGCCGAGCGCCCGGGGACGCGGCAGCTCACCGGGGCTCTGACGCGCATGGCGACGCTGCAGATCGACTCGGTGAACGTCTTCGCCCGTTCGCACTACATGCCGCTGTTCTCGCGGCTCGGCGCGTATGACACCGCCGCCCTGGACCGCCTGCTGTTCGCGCGTCGTCCGCCCTACGTCGAATACTGGGCGCACGTGGCCGCCTTCATCCGCGCCGAGGACTGGAGCCTCTTCGCGTTCCGGATGGCCGAGCTGCGTGCGAAGTACGCCGACCCCGCCGACAGCTGGATGCGCCGCCACGCCGACACCGTCGCATGGGTGCGCGAGGAGCTCGCCGGCCGCGGCGCGCTCCGGCCCGCGCAGATCGAGCGAGACGTGCCGGCGGGTGCGCGCGGGCCGTGGTGGGACTGGGACGAGGTCAAGCAGGCGCTGGAGTACCTGTGGCTCGTCGGCGAGGTGGCGATCGCGGGGCGCCGGGGTTTCGAGCGCCGCTACGCCCTCGCCGGCGACGTCATCCCCGCCGCGGTGCTCGCCGCGCCCGTCGCGCGCCCCGACGCGATCCGCGAACTCGTCCGCCGCGCGGCGCGGGCGTACGGCGTGGCCACCGCCGCCGATCTCGCCGACTACTGGCGGATCCGCGACCGCCCCGCGATCCTGACCGCCGTCGGCGACCTCGTCGACGCCGGCGAACTCGTCCCCGTCACGGTGGCCGGATGGCAGGTCGGTGGCCGCCCCGCGCGCGCCTGGCTGCACCGCGATGCCGTCGTCCCGCGGCGCGTCGACGCCGCCGCGCTGCTGACGCCGTTCGATCCGCTGGTGTGGTTCCGCGACCGCGCGGAGCGGATGTTCGACTTCGCGTACCGGATCGAGATCTACACGCCCGCCGCGCGCCGTCGGTACGGGTACTACTCGCTCCCCGTCCTCGTCGGAGACGACGTGGTGGCCCGCGTCGATCTGAAGGCCGACCGCGCGACCGGCACGCTGCGCGTGCAGTCGGCGTGGTGGGAGCCGGGCGCTCCCGCGGGGGCAGCGGGGCGCGTCGCCGCCGAGATCGCGCTGGCCGCCCGCTGGCAGGGACTGGAGGAGATCTCGGTGTCGCGCTGGGGCGACGCGACCGACGACCTCGCCGCCGCACTCCCCCGCGCGCGCCGTCATGACCGCGACACCGCCGAGCCCGTGGCCCTCGCCCCCGAGGAGCCGGGATGAGACGGCGGAGCATCGTCCTGCTGGCCGCGGCGGCGGTGCTCCTGGCCGCCGGAGGCGGGGTCGCGCTGTGGCTCGCCACGCGTCCGGCCGACCCGGCTGACACCGCGCGGGCCTACCTGGGGGCGCTCCAGCGCGGCGACGGCCGCGCCGCGCTGGATCTCGTGGCGGGCGGCGCCGACGCGCATCCCGGGGCGAGGGAGGCGCTGGCCGGCGCGACGGGCCTCCTCTCCGACGCGACGGTGACGGACGTGCGGGCGACCGGGGCGACGGCGACGGTGCGGGCGCAGGCGGTGCTGGCCGGTGCGCGCCGGGAGCTCGCCTTCTCCCTGCGCCGGGAGGGCGCCGGCTGGGTCGTCGACGACGACGCGCTGGGGATCGCCGAGATCGTGCCGACGCTGGGCGAGGTGGTCCAGATCGGCGGCGCCCGCGTCGACGCCGGCGCGGTGGCGCTCCTCCCGGGCGGCTACCCCGTGGCGGGAGCGCCGACGGGCCTGGTGACCGGCTCGGCTGAGGTCCTCGTGCTCCCCGGCGAGACGACGCGGGTGGACGTGGAGACCCGGCTCTCCCCCGAAGCGCTCACCGCCGCGCAGGAGCAGCTGGACGCGTACGCGGCCGCCTGCACGACGGGCGGCGACGCGGTTCCGGCCGCGTGCGGGCTCCGCATCCCGTGGCCTGCCGACCTCGCGGCGGCCACGGCCTTCGCGTACCGGGTGGAGCGGCTGCCCGCGGTGCGGCTGTCCGAGGACGCCACCGCGTTCGTCGCCGACGGCGGCGCGGTGGTCGCGACGGTGACCGGCACGACACGGGCGGGGCAGGCGGCCACCGTGACCTACCGCACCGACGCCTGGACGCTCCGCGGCACCGTCCGCCTCGACGGCGACGGGCTCACGCTCGCCGTCCGCTGATCACGCGTCGTCGAGCCCTGCCGGCTCCCACCCGCCCCACCGGGCGAGCTCGAGGATCTCGTCGTGCACCGCGGCGCGCTCGGCCTCGTCCCACTCCCGGTCCTCGTGCACGGCGAACACCTGCAGACGCCCGTGGACGACCTTCGCGTCCAGCTTCCCGATCAGCGCATCCCCCACCAGGACCGGAAGCGCGAAGTAGCCCCACCGGCGCTGCGCGGCCGGCTTGTACATCTCCAGCACGTACTCGAAGCCGAACAGCTCCTGCGCGCGGCGACGGTCGAACACGAGCCGGTCGAACGGCGAGAGCAGCGCCGCCCGTCCGCCGGCGGGAGCCGCCAGGGCGACATCGGGATCGATCCGCCAGCGCCCCGGCACCCCGGCGACCTCCGCCTCCTCGCCGACGTCTCCGACGTCGATGGGCTCTCCGGGCTGCTTCACCGCCGTGGCCCGCGCGATGCCGAGAGCGCGGAGCCGGTTGCGGGCGCGCGCGAGCGCCGCGGTCTCCTCGTCGACATCGGGAAGGTCGGGGTACACCCGCTCGGCGAGATCCCACAGCCGTTCGCGGCCGTCCCGGCCGGAGATGGCCACGTCGCCGCGGAGCGCGAGGAACTCCAGCATCTGCGTGACGTTGCGCGCATCCGTCCATCCCGACGACGTCCACGACACGGCGCTGGTGTCGGGGATCTCGCCGGAGCGGAGGGGTCCGCGCTCAGCCAGCATCTCGCGCACTTCCGCGGCGAAACGGGCGTTCGCCGTCATCCACTCCCGCTGCCGGGCGTACGGCGGCCAGGCCCGCATCATCGGGCGGTACAGCGGCAGGTCGGCCATCGGGCGGTAGAAGCCCGACCACTCGAAGACGGTGCGGTCGACCTCGACCGCACGGACCAGGTCGGCGTGCGCGTAGGGCCAGCCGATGCGACTCCACAGGATGTGGTCGGCGCTGGGGGCGATCGCGGCGGTCGGGTCGATGTTGACCACGCGCAGCGCATCGACCGTCTCCACGATGTCGCCAGGGCGATCGGCGTCGAGGCGCTGTGCGCGGACGGCGATGCTGCGCGCCTCGGCGGGGGTGAGCCGGTGCATCGCGTGTCCGGCCCCGTTCAGCTCGCGCGGGTCAGAACTGCACGCGCGGCGGCTCGGAGATCGCGGCGCCGTCGACGACTTCGAAGAACTCGCGCTCGGAGAAGCCGAGCCGGCGGGCGAAGAGGTTGTTGGGGAACACCTTGATCTTGGTGTTCAGCTCGCGCACGCCGCCGTTGTAGAAGCGTCGCGACGCCTGGATCTTGTCCTCGGTGTCGACGATCGACTGCTGCAGCTGGAGGAAGTTCTGGCTCGCCTGCAACTGCGGATACGCCTCGGCCACGGCGAAGATCGACTTCAGTGCCTGCTGCATGTGGCCCTCGGCGACACCGGCCTCGGCGGGTCCGGAGGCCGAGAGCGTCTCCGCGCGGGCGCGGGTGACGTTCTCGAACACCGCCTTCTCATGGGCGGCGTAGCCCTTGACCGTCTCGATGAGGTTCGGGAGGAGATCGGCTCGGCGCTTCAGCTGCACGGTGATGTCGCTCCACGCCTCATCCACCCGCACGTTCAGCTGGACGAGCGAGTTGTACGTCGCCCAGAGGTAGATGCCGCCGATGACGACGATCGCGAGAACGATCAGGACCGGGATGAGCCATTCCCACATGTCTGAGTCTCCGTTCGGTGAGCGCCCTTCATCCTAACGGCGTGCTCCGACCCCGCCAGAGGGCGCTCCACTTCTCCCGGTGGTTACCCACCCAGGACGCGGTCGAGGTAGGCGTTCGTGAACCGGCGCTCGGGGTCGAGCCGGTCGCGCACCCGGGCGAAGTCGTCGAACCGGGGGTACCGCGCACGCAGGGCGGCCGCATCCAGTCCGTGCTCCTTGCCCCAGTGCGGCCGGCCGCCGTAGCGCGCCATGATCTCCTCGACGGCGTCGAAGTACGCTGTGGGGTCCTCCCGCCAGTACCGGTGGACGGCGATGTACCCCGACGCGCGCCCGTGCGCGGTCGAGAGCAGGAGGTCGTCGGATGCGGCGACCCGCACCTCCAGCGGGAAGGAGATGCGCCAGTCGCGCTCGGCGATGAGCGCGCGGACGTCGGAGAAGGCGGCGGCGAGGTGCTCGACGGGGACGGCGTACTCCATCTCGCGGAAGCGCACCGTGCGGCTCTGCGTGAAGACCTGGGGCGAGGCGTCGACGTAGGTGCGGTTGCCGAACGTACGTCCGGCCAGCGCGTTCACCGGCGCGACGAGGGCGGGCATCACCGCGCCCGCGCCGCAGGTGACGCGATACACGCCGTTGGCCATGAGGGTCTCATCCACCCACCGCCGCACGGCGGGCAGGGGCCGGCGGACCGCGCTGGAGGGCAGCCGCGTGTTCGTCTTGGTCACCGCGACCTCGGTGCCGGGGAACCAGTAGAACTCGAAGTGATCGGCGGCGGCGCGCTGCGCGAGGGCGGCGAGCACGTCATCCAGGGGCTCCGGACGCTCGACGGCTTCCAGGAGGAAGGCGGGCACGCACTGCAGCGTGACCTCCACGAGCACCCCGAGAGCGCCGAGACCGAGGGCGACCGCGCGGAGGAGCTCGGGCTCGCTCTCGTCGACGACGAGGACCGAGCCGTCGCCGATCACCAGGGTCGCCGCCACGACCTGCGTGGAGATGCCGCCGAAGCCGGCGCCCGTGCCGTGGGTGCCGGTGGAGATCGCCCCCGCCACCGTCTGCCGGTCGATGTCGCCGAGATTCGCCATCGCCAGGCCGTACGGGGCGAGCAGCTGCGGCATCTCCCACAGCCGCGTGCCGGCACGGACCGTCACCCGCGCCCGCTCGCGGTCCACCGAGACGAGTCCCCGCAGATCGCTGAGATCCAGCAGCACGCCGGGGGCGACCGCGATCGGCGAGAAGCTGTGGCCGGCGCCCACCGCCTTCACCCGGAGGCCGCGCGCGACGGCGGCGGTCACGGCGCGGGCGACCGCCTCGACGCTCGCCGGGTACTCGACGCGCTGCGGACGCACACGGTGGTTGCGGGCCCAGTTGCGCCACACGCCTCCGGGCCGGGTCACAGGAACGCCTTCCCTTCGCCGCGGTAGGTGGGAAGCTCGGCCACCCGCTCCTCCCCTGCCACGAGGTGATACCGGTCGACCCGCTCGGCGAGCTCGCCGCTCTTGGCATGCCGGAACCACACCCGATCGCCGATCGCCAGCGCACGGGCGGCGTCGCCCTGCAGCGGCGTCTGCACCTCTCCCGCGCCCTCGCGCGGCAGGGTGCGCAGACCGGACGGCCACACCGGCAGCGGCTGGCGCGACGCGACCGGCGGCCCCGACGCGATCCACCCGCCCCCGAGGACGGTGGCGATGTCGGGGAGGGGCTTGCGCACCACCTCCAGACCGAACGCGGCGGCGGGGGCGAGGTGGAACGCGCGGTAGCCGTCGAAGAGGTGGCCTGCGAGCAGGCCGCTGCCGGCGGTCAGCTCGGTGACCGCCGGTTCGGCGGCGGTGCGCTCGAGGGATCCGGTGCCCCCGCCGTTGACGAACTCCAGCTCGGCGACCTCTCGGACGCCGGCGACCACCGCGGCCCGCCGATCGGCGAGCTCGGCGGCCGACTGCCGCTGCATCCAGCGGATGAGGCCGTCCTGCGCGCCGGTGGCGTCCCCCTGGCCGGCGATCTGCGCCTCGTACATCATGAGTCCGACGAGGGTGAAGCCCGCCCGCGACCGGATCCGGCGCGCGAGCTGGACGACCTCGGCGGGGTCGTGCACCGGCGAGCGGCGCACCCCGATGTGGCCGAGCACGCCCGAGCGCCACGACGCATCCGCGTCGATGGCCACGCGCAGCGCCGGACGGGTGTGCGGCGGCACGACGGCGTCGATGAGATCGAGCTGGGCGACGTCGTCGACCATGAGGGTGATGCGCCGGGTCGCTTCCTCATCGGCGGCGAGGGCGGCCAGCGCCGCGCGGTCGGCGGTGGGGTAGCCCAGCACGATGTCGTCGTGATCGGCCGCGAGCCACAGCGCCTCGGGAAGGGTGAAGGCCAGGATGCCGCGGTAGCCGGGCAGGGCGAGCACCGCGTCGAGCACGCCTCGGACCCGGACCGACTTGCTGGCCACGCGGATGGGCACGCCGCCGGCGCGCACGATCAGATCGGCGGCGTTGTGACGCAGCGCCTCCAGCGCGATCACCGCCACCGGGCCGGAGAGGTCGGTCATCGCCGAATCGATCGCCCGCCACAGCCGCGGGTCCCGCCCGTCGGACGCCGGTCCGTCGAGGAGGTCCAGGGCCGTCACGTCACGCTCCGCCGCACACGCATGAGGTCAGCCTAGGTGCGCGGGCTCCTCGAGCGGTGTCGGCAGCGTGAAGGTGAACGTCGCGCCCTGCCCGCGCGCGCCGGCGGCCGCGATCGCCCCGCCGTGCATCTCCACGATGCGGGCGACGGAGGCAAGGCCCAGGCCGGTGCCCGGGAACTGCTCCTGATCGTGCAGGCGCACGAGCGGCTGGAACATGCGGTCGGCGTCGGCGGGGTCGAATCCGTCGCCGTTGTCGCGCACCGCGAACGTGGTGAGCAGCTCGTCGCCGTCGACGCGGAACATCTCGACGAGCGCCTCAGGGGCGTGCGCGGAGTACTTCACCGCGTTGCCGAGGAGGTTCTCCAGCAGCGAGTGGATGAGGACCGGGTCGGCCTGCGCGCGGAGGCCGTCGGCGATCTCGATGCAGATGCGGCGCTCCGGATGCTGACGGGCGAGGTCTTCGCCGATCTCGCGCGCGCAGAGGGTGAGGTCGACCGTCTCCGGCTCGAGCGGGCGCGAGGTGATGCGGAAGACGTCGAGCATCCGGTCGATCTGCGCGGCCATGCGCTCGCCGGCGCGCAGGATCGTCGCCGCGTAGGTCGCCGTCGAGGCGGGGTCGCGGCTGTCTTCGATGAGCTCGGCGAATCCGGTGATCGCGCCCAGCGGCGAGCGCAGGTCGTGCACGAGCGTGTGGATGGCGGCGTCGAGCTCGTCGGCGCGGGCGGCGAGGCGGTCGCGCTCTTCGCTGCGGCGGCGGATCGCGCCGCGCAGTTCCAGGTTCTCCAGCGCCACCGCGGCGCTGTTGGCGAGGATCTCCAAGCGCCGCACGGTCGCCGCGTCGGGCACGGTGTGCTCCGCCCAGTAGGCGCCGATCGCCCCGACGGGCTCGGCCGAGCGCACCGGCGCCATCGCGAGCGACGTGACGAAGGTGGGGCGATAGGCGTCGTGCGGCACGCGCTCGTCGAGGTAGATGTCGGGGATGACCACGGTCTGGCGGTGCAGCATCGCCCACCCGCTCACGCACGAGGTGAGCGGGAAGCGGTGACCCTTCCACAGCGGCGCGATGGCGCTCTCGTCGGCGTAGAAGCACTGCCCGTCTTCGCGCAGCACGAAGGTCGCGCCATCGGCGCCGGCGAGGTCGCGCACGGCCTCGGCGACGGCCGTCGTCACCTCGCCGAGATTCGACGCGGTGGACAGGCGTTCCACCGTTCGGGTGAGCACGTCGTGCCCTGCGGGGCCGGCCGTCTCGATCACGCCCATGCGGGTCTCCGGGAAAGCCGGGGTGTCTTCGGCGCCAGCATATCCCCTACGCTGAGCGCAGCAGGTGCTGACCGGTGCGATCGGGAGGTTGCGATGGCTGTCTTCTCACGCGGGTTCGGTGCCCGCCGCCGCGAATCCGACCCCGATCTGCCGCCCGGCCAGTACCTCACCGAGGACTTCCCCGTGCTGTCGGCCGGGCCCACGCCCCGCATCGACACCGACGAGTGGGCCTTCAGCATCCGCACCGAGAAGGGCGCCACGCACTCGTGGACGTGGGCGGAGTTCATGGCGCTGCCGATCGAGGAGATCGACACCGACATCCACTGCGTGACCCGGTGGTCCAAGCTCGGCACGTCGTGGCGTGGCGTCTCGCTCGACACGCTCCTGGCCGACGTCGACACCGACTACGAGTTCACGATGGCCCACTCCTACGGCGGGTACACCACCAACGTCGCGCTGGAGGACCTCACCGACGGCAAGGCCTGGGTCGCATTCGAGTTCGGCGGAGAGCCGCTCGCCCCCGAGCACGGCGGCCCGGCGCGGCTGCTGGTGCCGCATCTGTACTTCTGGAAGAGCGCGAAGTGGGTACGGGGCCTGGTGATGCAGGAGCACGACGACCCCGGGTTCTGGGAGCAGAACGGCTATCACCTCCACGGCGACCCATGGCGCGAGGAGCGCTATTGGTGATCGTGCGCGGGTGGGCGCCGGCGCGCGTGGCCGCCGTCTCCCCGGCCACGCCGACGGCGCGGGTGCTCCGCATCCACGTGCCGGGGTGGCCCGGCAACCTGCCCGGCCAGCACCTCGACCTCCGCCTCACCGCCGAGGACGGGTACCAGGCGGTGCGTTCGTACTCGATCGCGTCGTACGGGCCGGGTGAGGACGTCGAGCTCGCCGTGGACGAGGTGCCCGACGGCGAGGTGTCGCCGTATCTCGTCCAGGATGTGCGCCCCGGCGACGAGCTGGAGGTGAAGGGGCCGCTCGGCGGATTCTTCGTGTGGCGCGAGGACGACCCCTCCCCCGTGCAGCTGATCGCGGGCGGCTCGGGCGTGGTCCCCCTCCTGGCGATGGCCCGCGCACGCGCCGCCTCCGCCTCGACCGCTCCCTTCCGGCTGCTGTACTCGGTACGCTCGCCGGCGGATGCGATGTACCGCGACGAGGTGACGGCGCTGGATGCCGCGGGCATCGCCCTCACGTGGGTCTACACGCGGCACGGCCCCGACGGGTGGAACGGGCCGGTGGGCCGCGTGAGCCCCGATCTGCTGCGCGCGCACACCGTGGCGCCCACCGAGGACCCGGCGGTGTTCGTCTGCGGCCCGACGGGATTCGTGGAGGCCGTGGCATCCGCGCTCGTCGCGCTCGGGCACGATCCGGCGCGCGTGCGCACCGAGCGGTTCGGAGGGGCATGATGAGCGAGCACGCGCCGGTGACACGGGTCGACGGCAACGCCGTGGCCGGAATGCTCGCGGGGGTCCTCGCCGGAGATCCGACGATGCTCGCGCTGCGCTGCGGCACGTGCGGCGACCGGTTCGTGCTGGCCGAGACGGTGGTCGAGCGCGAGCCGATGTCGGCGCTGGTGCGCTGCCGCTCGTGCACCCACACGCTGTTCACGCTCGCCGACGAGCCGGACGCCCTGGTCCTGCGCGTCGGCGGGATGGATCTGCGCTTCCCGCGCTGACCTCAGCGCGCCGCGTCCGCCAGACGGCGCTCGCGCGCGGCGAGCACGAGCAGCACGATCCCCACCACCGGCAGCAGGATGTCGGTGTAGTGGATGGGGCCGGCGTTGGAGAACGCGAAGTCGTCGTTCGCGATGCTCTGGTAGATGTGCCCGCCGGCGGCGCCCCACAGGAACACCGCGGGAGCGATGAGGGCGAGGACCTTCGCGAGCAGACCTGCACGCCGCGGGAAGGCGACGATGCCCACGAGGCCGATGCCGAGGCTCGCGAAGGCGAGCTCGAGCTGGAAGGGCGACTGCGCCCACCCGATCGTCTCGGCGGTGAAGTCGCCGAACACGCTGTGCATGACGAAGTTGTAGACGAACGAGATGCCGAGCCCGAACAGCGTGAACCAGTCCAGCAGCGTCTGCCACGTGTCGTGACGCCCGCGGCGCCGGTGCACCGCCGCCGTGATGAGGCCCACGACGAGGCCGATCACCGCGAACGTCATCAGCGAATCCCCGACGACGACCCACAGGATCCCCGAGATGATCGACTCCATCTGCAGTCCCCTCCCCCGGCCGCCGTCGGCCTCGCGGGGAGACTACCGCGGCGAGCGCGCTGATAGGCTCGTCGACATGGAGATCGAGGTCGACAGGGCCTGACGGCCTGCGCCGGCGGGTGCGCGCGCAGTCCGCGCCGCCGCCGTACCCCTCCCCTGTTCGCACGACTCCCGGCGTCGCCGCATCCGGCCGCCGGTCGAGGAGATCGCCATGCCTTCCGATTCCGCCCTCACCCTCCACGACGTCACGCTGGAGTGGCCCGACGGCACGCTCGCACTCGCGCACGTATCCGGGTCTCTTTCGCGCGGTCGCACGGGCCTGGTCGGCCGCAACGGCGCGGGCAAGTCCACACTGCTCCGCCTCATCGCCGGTGAGCTGACGCCGAGCTCGGGCAGGATCGATGCTGCCGGCGAGGTCGCCTACCTGCCGCAGACCCTCCCGTTGCAGGCGGACGCCACGATCGGCCGCCTCCTGGGCGTCGACCGCGTCCTCGCCGCGATCCGCGCCGTCGAGTCCGGCGACGTCGATCCCGCCCACTTCGCGACCATCGGCGACGACTGGGACATCGAGTCCCGCGCCGACGAGGTGCTCACGCGTGTGGGTTTCGGGGCCGTCGACCTCTCACGCCGCGTCTCGGAGATCTCGGGCGGGGAGAGCATCCTCCTCGCGGTGACGGGTCTGCGCCTGCGCCGTGCCCCGATCACGCTCCTGGACGAACCGACCAACAACCTCGATCGTCCGACGCGGGCGCTGCTCGCCGAGCTCGTCGACACGTGGCCCGGCACCCTGGTCGTGGTCAGCCACGACCTGGATCTCCTCGAGCACATGGACCACACCGCCGAGCTGTATGCGGGCGCCCTCTCGTCCTTCGGGGGCCCGTACAGCGCGTGGCGGGAACATCTCGATCAAGAGCAGGCCGCGGCCGCTCAGGCGGCCCGATCGGCACAGCAGGCGCTGAAGGTGGAGAAGCGCCAGCGCGTCGACGCGGAGACCGCGCTCGCCCGGCGCGCGCGCACCGCGAAGAAGGCGCAGCGCGACGGCGGCGTGCCGCGCATCGTCGCCGGCAACCTGGCGAACAAGGCTCAGGCCTCCGCCGGCTCGCTCCGCTCATCGCTGGATGCGCGCGTGTCGGCGGCGCAGGCGAACGTGGACGCCGCCGACGCGCGCGTCCGCGAGAAGGAGCACATCCGCCTCGACCTCCCCGATCCCGATGTCCCCCGCGGTCGACGACTTGCCGAGATCACGGTCGGCGAGCGCACCGTCGTCCTTCAGGGCCCGGAGCGGATCGCGCTGGTCGGCCCGAACGGCAGCGGTAAGACGACCCTCCTCGCGCAGCTGATGAGCGGCACGGATGCCCTGCCGGGGCGGCCGAGCGGACGCCTTCTCACCGATCGCGTCGGCTACCTCCCGCAGCGGATCGACCTCGAGGATCGCCTGTCGGCGCTCGCGACCGTCCAGGCGGTCGCCCCCGCTGCGCCCTCCGGCGATCTCCGCAACGGTCTGGCGCGCCTGCTCCTACGCGGGGACAGCGTGGACCGGCCGGTCGGGACGCTGTCGGGCGGGGAGCGCTTCCGTGTCGCCCTGTCGAGGCTCCTCCTCGCCGACCCGCCCGCGCAGCTGCTCATCCTCGACGAGCCGACGAACAGTCTCGACATCTCGAGTGTCGAGCAGCTCGCGCAGGCACTCGACGCCTACCGCGGCGCGCTCCTGGTCGTCAGCCACGACGACGCGTTCCTGGCGCGGATCGGGATCGACGCGACGATCGACCTGGGCGGTTCGTGATCGAGGCGTGCCCCCGCTGGGACTCGAACCCAGACTGAAGCGATTTTAAGTCGCCTGCCTCTGCCATTGGGCTACGGGGGCCGAACCCCACCGTAGCGCTCAGCCCTGCGCGGCGACCTTCTCCGTCTTGGCCTTGGGCGCCTTCGCGGCGGGCTTGGTCGCCTCGACCGCGGGAGCCTGCGGCGGACGCGGGCGCGCGGCGAACTCCTCGAACACGTAGCGCGGGGTCTGCACCGCCTCGAGGTTCACGATGTCGCGACCCAGGAAGAAGTTGTTGATCCAGCCCCAGACGACGCGGATCTTGCGCTCCCACGTCGGCATCGCCAGGCCGTGGTAGCCGCGGTGGGCGAACCAGGCGATGAGGCCCTTGAGGGCGATGTTGCCCGACTGGAACACGCCGTTGTACAGGCCGAGGCCCGCGACGGCCCCGAGGTTGTGGTGGATGTACTGGTTGGGCTCCTCGCCGCGCAGCACCGCCGTGATGTTCTTGGCCAGCAGCTTGCCCTGACGCACTGCGTGCTGGGCGTTGGGCACGCAGTAGCCGCCCACGCCGCCGCCGGAGAGGTCGGGGACGGCCGAGACGTCGCCGGCCGCCCACGCGCCCTCGACGATCTCCTCGGCGGTGCCGACGCGCAGGTCGGGGCGGGTGCGGATGCGGCCGCGCTCCTCGACGGGGAGGTCGCCGCCGCGCACCACGGTGGGGTTCGCCATGACGCCCGCGGTCCACACGATGATGTCGCTGGGGATGGTCTCGCCCGTGGAGAGCTCGACGTTGCCCCCGACGGCGCTGGTGACCTGCGTGTCCAGGTGCACGGACGCGCCGCGCTTGGCGAGGTCCTTCAGCACCCACTCGCTCGTCTTCAGCGACACCTCGGGCATGATTCGGCCCATCGCCTCGATGAGGTGGAAATGGGTCTCCTCGAAGGTCAGCGACGGGTACTTGCTCAGCAGCGACGAGGCGAAGGAGCGGAGCTCCGCGAAGACCTCGATGCCGGCGAATCCGCCCCCGATGACGACCACGGTGAGCAGGCGCTCACGCTCGGGACCGGGGGGCAGCACCGCGGCCTTGTCGAAGTTGGACAGCAGGCGGTCGCGGATCGCGACGGCCTCCTCGATCGTCTTCAGCCCGATCGCGTTGTCGGCGATGCCGGGGATCGGGAACGTGCGGGAGACCGCGCCGGCGGTCACCACGATCTGGTCGTACTCCTGCTCCCAGGGCTCGCCCGCGACCGGCGTGAGCGTCGCGACCTTGCGCGCGTGGTCGATCTTGGTGACCTTCGCAGCGATGACCGTGGTGCGGTCGAGGTGCCGGCGCAGGGCCACCACCGAGTGGCGCGGCTCGATGGAGCCGGCCGCGACCTCGGGGAGGAACGGCTGGTACGTCATGTACGGCAGCGGATCGACGATCGTGACTTCGGCCTCGCCGCGGCGCAGCTGCTTCTCGAGCTTCCACGCGGTGTAGAAACCCGCGTAGCCGCCGCCGACGATGAGGATTCGGGGCACGGTGGTGGTCACGATGGAACGGACTCCTAGGTGGATGGACGACTCGGCGTGCGAGACTCACGGGCCAATCGGATTCGCCTGGCAGCAGCGGTGAGGCCGAGCACGACCATTATAGCCGCCACGGTTGCCGCTGCGAGCGGCAGGGTGCCGTAACGGAGCGTCTCGTCGGAGGGCAGCAGCGGGCTGCCGGCCGCGGATGCCTCGTCGGGCGGGTCCAGCGGCGCCACCTCGACCGGGCCGGCCGTGGGCGTCGGCGCGGGCGCGGCGTCGGCGCGGCGGTAGAGCCGGATCCACTCCGCCAGGTCGCCGAGCGGATTCGCGTCGACCCGCGGCACCTGCGCGGTGACGGCGGCCGCGGCATCCACCAGGCCGTAGCCGTAGAGCAGGTCGGGGCGGGAGACCGCGCCGGCGGCGGGGCGCGCGGGGGAGATGATGCGGTTGAGCACGTTGTTCGCGTCGAGGTCGGGGTAGGCGCTGCGCACGAGCGCCGCGATGCCGGCGACGATCGGGGCGGCGCCGCTCGTGCCGTTCCACTGCACGAGCGCGCCGTCGGCCGACACGCCGATGAGGCGCTCGCTGGGCGCCGACACGCCGATGGTGATGCCCTGCGTGGAGGCGCCGATGCTGGCGGTCCCCGAGGGGTCGACACCGCCGACGGTGAGCACCCCGGGGATCGTCGAGGGCGCGCCCACCCTCGTCGTGCCGCTGCCGCGGTTCCCCGCCGCCACGACGATGACCACGTCGTTCGCGAAGGCGTAGGAGAACGCCTCGTCCCACAGCGGATCCCACTCCAGCGTGTTGGTCGTCAGCGACATGTTGATGACGTCGGCGCCGTTGTCGACCGACCAGCGGATCGCCTCGGCGATCTGATCGCGCACCGGCACCTCGACGCCCTCGATGTCGATGGAGATCGACAGCAGCTCCGCCTCCGGGGCGACGCCGATCATGCCGCGCCCCTCCCCCGTGCCGCGGGCGCCGGCGAGGGAGGCGACCCAGCTGCCGTGGTTCTTCTCGTCACCGCCGACCGGCGAGCGCCCGTCGGGCGCGCCGCGGCCGGAGACATCCGTGCCGCCCACCACGCCGGAGAACTCCACGGGCAGCCGGCCGATGCCGGTGTCGATGACGGCGATGCGCACCCCCGCACCGCGGGTGGTCTCCCACGCACTGCGGATGCCGTACTGGTCGAGCCAGTACTCGCCGGCGCGCACCGGATCGGTCGGGTCTTCGGGAACCGCGGCGGCGGCGCCGGTGAGCGCACCGGTGAGGGCGATCGCGGCGGCCGCCGCGATCACGCGCTTCATCCCGCCGCCCCCGGGCTCGCGCACGTGCAGCGATCGACCGACCACGACGCCCGGGCGAGAGCGCGGTCGCCGATCGGGTTCACTCCGGCTCCGGCGGCCAGGGCGTGACCGGCCAGGGCGTGCAGGCACTTCACGCGGGTGGGCATGCCGCCGGCGGAGATGCCGGCGATCTCCTCCGGCTCGCCGTAGGCGGCGCGGTCGCGGAGGTACGCCTCGTGGGCGGCCCGGTAGGCGGCCTGCAGGTCCTCGTCCGCGGCGAGGTCGTCCGAGAACTCCTTCATCACATGCCCGGCCTCCAGGGCCGACATGGCGGCGGTGGCGCCCGGGTGGGTGAGGTAGTAGAACGTGGGGAAGGGCGAGCCGTCGTCCAGGCGCGGCGAGGTCGCGACGACCACGGGGTTGCCGCACACACACCGGGCGGCGATCCCCACGACGCCGCGCGGCGGCCGGCCGAGCTGCTCGCGCAGCACCGCCAGGTCGGCCTCGGTCGCCGGGGGAAGGGGGGACGTGGTCATCCCTGCCAGGCTACCCGGCCGGGGCGGCGGTCTGTGCGAGCCCGGCGGTGGCGAGCGAGCGGACGAGCTGCGACATCCAGTCGGTGCGGGTCTCGGCGACCTCGTCGGTCACGGGCGCGGCATCCTGCGGCAGCTGCGCGGGGGGCAGGTCGTTGTCGACGAGGTAGACCACCTCGCCCGGCCGCACGTAGTACAGCCGCTCCCTCGCCTGGGTGGTGATGTAGGCGGGGTCCGTCCAGCGCTCGCGCTGGGCCTCGAGATCGGCGACCTCGGCCTGGCTCACGGCGACGGCCTCCTGCAGCGCCGCGATCTGCTGGCGCTGGTCGACATAGGTCCCGACCGTCGGGACGAGCACGAAGGCAGCCAGCACGACCAGGCCCAGCATGATCACCATGAAGCCCGACAGCCGGATGCCGCCGAGCCAGCCGCGCACGTCGACGCGGGGCGGGGTGGCGGCGGCCCCGGACGTGCGAGAGGGGGGAACCGTCGCTCTGGCCACAGTTCCCCCCTCTCGTCGAATGCTTACCCGCGGAATCGGGGGAACGCCGAGCGTCCCGCGAACTCCGCCGCGGCACCCAGCTCCTCCTCGATGCGCAGAAGCTGATTGTATTTCGCGACGCGCTCGCTGCGAGCGGGCGCGCCGGTCTTGATCTGACCCGCGTTCACCGCCACCGCGAGGTCGGCGATGGTGGTGTCCTCGGTCTCGCCGGAGCGGTGCGAGAGCATCGAGGCGTAGCCGGAGCGGGTCGCCAGGGCGATCGCGTCCAGGGTCTCCGACAGCGTGCCGATCTGGTTCACCTTGACCAGGAGCGCGTTCGCGACGCCCTTCTGGATGCCCTCGGCGAGGCGCGACGGGTTGGTGACGAACAGGTCGTCGCCCACGAGCTGCACCTTCGAGCCGATCGCATCCGTGAGCTTCTTCCAGCCGTCCCAGTCGTCCTCGGCCAGGGCGTCCTCGATCGTGACGATCGGGTAGTTCGCGACGAGGTCGGCGAAGTAGGAGATCAGCTCGTCGACGCTCCACGGCTTGCCCTCGACGGTGTACACGCCGTCGGCGTAGAACTCCGTCGCGGCGACGTCGAGGCCGACCGCGATGTCACGGCCGGGCGTGAAGCCGGCCTTCTCGATCGCGCGGATGAGGACGTCCAGTCCCTCCCGGTTGCTGGGAAGGTCGGGGGCGAAGCCG
>CAZBZR010000021.1:5764-17275 GCA_964496445.1 uncultured Microbacterium sp. | reverse complement strand
GGTCCACCTCGGTGCCCCAGCGCAGCGACTCGCCGTAGGTCTCCGCGCCGATGGGGGCGAGGAAGAACTCCTGGAAGTCGATGCCGTTGTCGGCGTGCTCGCCGCCGTTGATGACGTTGAACAGCGGCACGGGGAGGAGGTGGGCGTTCGGGCCGCCGAGGTAGCGGAACAGGGGCAGGTCGGCGCTGTCGGCGGCGGCCTTGGCCACCGCGAGGCTCACACCGAGGATCGCGTTCGCGCCGGTGCGGGACTTGTTCGGCGTGCCGTCCGTGGAGATGAGGATCTCGTCGACGAGGCGCTGCTCGCTGGCCTCGACGCCCTCCAGGGCGGGGCCGAGCTCGTCCACGACCGCGGCGACGGCCTTGAGCACGCCCTTGCCGCCGTACCGGCTCTTGTCGCCGTCGCGCAGCTCGTACGCCTCGAAGGCACCCGTGGATGCGCCGGACGGCACGGCCGCGCGCTGGACGATGCCGTCGTCCAGCAGCACCTCCACCTCCACGGTCGGGTTTCCGCGCGAGTCCAGGATCTCGCGCGCGTTGACAGCCTCGATAAGTGCCACGAAGGACTCCCTAAAGGTTCGGGGTGGAGGTTTGTGCGGAGCGTCGTCGGTCCTCTGCGAGTCTAGTGATGCCCGCCCGCAGGCGTCAGCGCGCGGCGTCGGTGATCAGCGCGAGGGCGACGCCGTCCCAGCCCTTGCGGTCGAGGGTCTGCAGCGCGGTGGCGTCGAAGCGCGGATCGGTGCCGAGCATCTCCAGTCCCCGTCGCACCCCCCGCACCTGCGGATCCTCGTCATCGGGGTCCGCCACCCTGCCGGAGCGGCCGATGTTGTCCACCACCACGACCGTGCCGGGGCGCCCGAGGCGCGCCGCCCAGTCGAGGTAGATCGTGTTGGACTCCTTGTCGGCGTCGATGAAGACGAAGTCGAAGGGCTCCTCGCCCGCGAGGGTGGGGAGCACGTCGGCGGCCCGGCCCTCGCGCACCTCGACGCGATCGGCCACGCCGGCGCGCTCCAGGTTCTGCCGCGCGACCGCGGCGTTGCGCGGCTCCGCCTCGATCGTGAGCACCGTGCCCCCTTCGGCGAGCGCCCGCGCCAGCCAGATCGTCGAGTACGCCCCGAGGGTGCCGATCTCGAGGATGCGGCGCGCCCCGCTCATCCGTGCCAGCAGGTGGAGGAACTTGCCGTTGACCGGCGCGACCTCGATCGCCGGGAGGCCGGCCGCCTCCTGGTCGGCCACCGCTGCATCCAGCGTGCGATCGGTGCCGACGAGCACGTCGGTGAGGTACGCGTCCAGCGTGCGGTACGACGACGGGGTCAGCTCTGCCATGAGGCCAGCCTTCCCGGCACCGCCCGCGCCGTCAACGCATCCCGCACGCGTCAGCCGCCGTAGTCCAGGTTGCCGAAGACCTGATCGGAGAAGAACACCTGACACGCCTCGCCGCAGAGATCGACCGCGACCAGCGTGGTTCCCACCGTGTGGATCGCGGTGACGGCGATCGCCAGCAGGAAGGCGCAGGAGGTCAGCAGCGCGAGGAACACGAGATCCAGCGAGAGATGGAGGAAGTTCAGCGGAACGTATCCGAGCCAGACGGCGATCGCCGTCAGACTCAGCGCGTTGAACGTGAGGAGCGCAGCGGCTTTCGCGTCGAGGATGTTCAGCAGTTCGTACTGCCGCTGGATCGCCGGACTGTCATCGTCCGCCATTCGTGCCATGGGCTCATTCTGTAGGAGCCCCATCCGGCCCTCAATCCGGCCGATCGATGTCGGAACCCCCCGTCACACTGGAGTCATGACCACCTCCCCGCTCCTGGATGATCGCGACGACCTCGCGCTCGCCGGGATCGTCGATGCCCTGATCGACGACGAGGCGGGCATCGCCGCCCTCGAGGCCGACCGCATCACGCAGTTCGCCGCGGCCATGCGCATCGGCACCGCGCGGATGGCGCACCGCCCGCGCACCGTGCAGGAGCGGGAGATGCAGATCCGCTCGATCGCCGCCGAGATCGGCGCGGCGCTGCGGTGGAGCGACCGCACGGTGCAGCGGCGGATGTCGGACGCCCTCACCATGGTCGAGGACTATCCGGCGACCTTGGATGCGCTCGCGGCGGGCCGCATCTCCGCCCGGCATGCGTCGGTGATCCGTGAGGCCGGGACCGGCATCGGCGACGCCGCTGCGCGGACGATTTTCGAAGAGGTCGTGCTGGCGCGCGCGGAGACCGACACCCCCGCACGCACGCTCGCGTTCGCGCGGAACATCGCGGAGCAGCTGAATCCTCAGTCCCTCACCGAGCGGCACGCCGCTGCCGCCCACGGACGGCGGGTGTGGATCGAGGAGGGTGCCGACGGCATGGCCGATCTCGGCATCCACGACGCCGTCGCGAAGGTCCGCGCGATGTACGACCGCCTCACCCGGCAGGCCCGCGCCATCCGGGCGGTCGCCGACGACGCGGCCGGCGACGGCGCGCCGTCGGCCGAGGCGGCGGGAGGCGACGGCGTGCACGACGAGCGCACCGTCGACCAGACCCGCGCCGACCTCGCGTGCGACCTCATCCTCACCGGGCAGCCGGCCATCGATCCGACCACCGACCGCCTGCCCGGCGGGCTGGGCGCGATTCGCGCGCACGTGCAGATCACGATCCCCGCCACGACCGCCGCGGGCCTGGCCGACCGGGGCGCCGCGATCGACGGCGTGGCACCGGTCGACGCCGAGACGGCGCGGCGGCTCATGGCCGGCGCCCCCGGATGGGACCGGGTCCTCAGCCACCCGATCAGCGGGATCGTGCTGGCCGTCGACCGCTACCGGCCGGGTCCGCTGCTGGAGCGGCTCATCACGGCGCGCGACCTGCATTGCCGCTTCCCCGGCTGCCGTCAGCCGGCCCACCGCTGCGACCTCGACCACACCCACGACCACGCGCGGGGCGGGCCCACGACGGCGACGAACCTCGCCTGCCTGTGCCGGCGCCACCACACGCTGAAGACCGAGACGCCGTGGGTGGCCGAGCAGCTGGCCGACGGCGGCATCCGCTGGACGTCGCCGCTGGGCAGGACGACGACCGACCCGCCCGAACGGCGGGTGGTCTTCGCTGTGGACGGTGATCCGCCGCCGTTCTGACGGCGAGTCAGTCCAGTGGGCGGATGTCGAGGTACTCCGGAGCGAGCCCCGACGGCACGAACGCGAAGGCGGTGTAGCCGTCGGCCGCGGCCCGCTCCAGGAGCGGCTTGAGGTTCTTGGGTCGCTGCTCCAGACGCACCCGCCGGCCGGCCCCGACCAGCGCCGACTTCAGTGCGAGCAGCTCGGAGATCGGAACGTCGCGGTCGTGCACGAGCACGAGGGCTCCGGATGCGGCGTCCTCGGCCCCGGCGATGAGATCGACGATGCGCTCGAAGCCGATCGAGAAGCCCACCGCCGGCACGTCCTGCCCGAGGAAGCGGCCGATCATCCCGTCGTAGCGCCCGCCGCCGCCGAGGGAGTACGACACCGACGGATGGGCGAGCTCGAAGATCGTGCCGGTGTAATACCCCATGCCGCGCACGAGGAACGGGTCGAACACGAGCGGCACGGCCCCGTCGCGCGCGGCGGCCACGGCGTCACCGAGGGCGGCGAGGTGCGCCACGACCTCGTCGTCGACGCCCTCCGGGAGGGCGGCGCGGATGGATGCCTCGCCGTATCCGTCGGCCGCGGGCGCCCCGCGCTCGAGGAAGGCCGCGAAGGCGGCCACCGCCGCGGGGCTCGCGCCCCGGGCAGTGAGCTCGGCGACCACGCCCTCCGGGCCGATCTTGTCGAGCTTGTCGACCGTGATGAGCACGCCCGGGCGCTCGCCGGCGGCGAAGCCGAACGCCGAGAGCATGGCGTCGAGCGCGCGGCGGTCGTTGACGCGGACACTCGCGTCCTCCAGGCCCAGCGCGCCGACGGCGTCGAGGGTCGCGACGATGAGCTCGGCCTCGGCACGCGGGGAAGCGTCGCCGATGATGTCGATGTCGCACTGCACGAACTGGCGGTAGCGGCCCTTCTGCGGGCGTTCGGCGCGCCACACCGGCGCGATCTGCACCGCGCGGAAGACGCCCGGCAGCTCGCCGCGGTGACTCGCATAGAACCGGGCGAGCGGCACGGTGAGGTCGTAGCGCAGGCCGAGGTCGGTCAGGGCGGCCGGGTCATCGGCCGCGGCGCGGATGGCGTCGGCGTCGAGGCCGCGCTTGAGGACGTTGAAGGCGAGCTTCTCGTTGTCGCCCCCGATGCCGGCGTGCAGGCGCGCGTAGTCCTCCATGACCGGCGTCTCGATCTCGTCGAACCCGTGTGCGCGGTAGCGCTCGCGGATGGTGGCGAGCACGCGCTCGCGCCGGGCCTTCTCGGCGGGCAGGAAATCGCGCATGCCGCGCGGCGGAGTGACGGAGGGCACGGGTCTATTCTTCCAGGCCCGGCGCGCCCGTTTCGGCGACGGCGATCTCGGCCCGCAGCATCCGCAGCCGCTCCCGCAGCGCGCGCTCGGCGTCCCACCCGTGCTCTCGCGCCGCGGCAACGAGCGCCATGAGGGCGTCGCCGAGCTCGGCCTCGCTCTCCGGCAACCCCCGAGACTCAGGGGCACGGCTGACACTCGCCGCCGCGGCAGGGTTCTCGTCCGTCACGGTGATTCTCGCCGGCACCACTCGCGCCTGCGCGGCGCGGCCGAGGAGCTTCTGGGCCAGGGCGAGCGAGGGCATGTGCTCCGAAACCCCGTCCAGCACGCTGGTGCGGGTGCGCTTCTCGGCCGCTTTCGCGGCGTTCCAGTGCACGAGCACCTCTTCGGGCGTGGTCGCCACGGCGTCGCCGAAGACATGCGGATGCCGGCGCACCATCTTCTCCGTCACCCCCCGGGCGACGTCGTCGATGTCGAACGGATCGTCCGCATCGCGCGAGGCGATCTCAGCGTGGAAGAGCACCTGCCAGAGCAGATCGCCCAGCTCCTCCCGCAGCTCCTCGCGGGAGCCGGCCTCGACGGCGTCGATCACCTCCGCGCTCTCCTCGACGAGGTAGGGCACGAGGGCACGATGGTCGATCTGCTGGGTCCACACGCATCGGTCCCGCACCGCCCGCATCGTCCGGGCGGCCTCCCGGAGCGGGTCTACGGGTGTGCTGGTGTCATCCGCCGGTAGTGCCATGCCCGCCACGATACGAGGATCCCCGCGAGCACGAGCGAGATCGCCGATCCGGTGAGGACGCCCAGGGTCGCCTCGTCGCGCAGAACCGGGTCCGCCGCGAAGGCGAGCTCCGACAGCAGCAGCGACACCGTGAAGCCGATGCCGCCCAGCGCTCCGGCGGCGAGGAGGTCGGCGACGGGCAGCCGCGGTCCGCCCAGGCCGACGCGCTGCGCGATCCAGCCGGCGGCGGTGATGCCGACGATCTTGCCGAGCGGGAGCGCGAGGGTGATGCCCCAGAAGGCGGGCGAGAGCTGTCCGGGCGAGACCGCCGGGATCGTCACGAGCGCGGCGACGAAGGCGAACATCGGCAGCACGAGGGCGTTCACCCACGGCTCCAGCGCGTGCCGGGCGCGCAGCGCGGGTGCCTGGGCCATCGCCAGGCCCAGCGCGACGCCCGCGAGCGTCGCGTGCACACCGGAGAGGTACACGGCCACCCAGGTCGCGACGCCGACGACGACGAGTCCGATCACGAGCGCGCGATGGCCTCGTCCGCCGAGGCGACGGCTGAGAACCGCGAACAGCACCACCAGCACGAGCGCCGCCGCCAGCAGCGGCAGGGAGACCTCGCGGGTGAACAGCACCGCGATGAAGACGATCCCGACGATGTCGTCGAGGATCGCCAGGGCCAGCAGGAAAATGCGCACTCCCGACGGCAGGCCGCGGCCGAAGACGGCGAGCACGCCCAGCGCGAAGGCGATGTCGGTGGCCGTCGGGACCGGCCAGCCGCGCGCCGCGTCGGATCCGCCGGCGACGGCGAGGTACACCGCGATGGGGATGATGACCCCGCCGGCCGCGGCGATCGCGGGCTGCACCGCGCGCCGCGCGGAGTTCAGCTGCCCGCGGGTGAGCTCGAACTGAAGCTCCACCGCGACGACGAAGAAGAACACCGCCAGGAGCCCGTCGGAGATCCAGTGACTCACCGAGAGGTCGAGGAATCCGCGAATGCCCACATGCGCGGACACGATCGCCTCGGCGGCCGCCGCGGCCGGCGAGTTCGCCACGACGAGACCGGCGGCCGCGGCCAGGAGCAGCAGGAGGGCGGGAAAGCGGGCAGAGCGCAGCAGGGACATGGGGCCTCCGGGGGTCGCGGACATCGACGCCGACCAGACTTCCCGGCACACCAGATGTCCACCCTACCGATGCAGGTGCGGGCGAGGCCGTGTGATGGGGCGGTAACACGGCGGCGATAGTTTGGGGGGATGCGTGAACTGACCCAGACCGAGGCCATCGACCTCGTCGGCCGGTACGAGGCCGGGCAGGAGCTTCCCGAGCAGATGCGCGCCGATGTGCGCCTGCTGGGCTCGCTCCTGGGCCGCGTGCTGCGCGAGAGCGGCTCACCCGGGCTGTTCGAGGACGTCGAGCGGCTCCGCACGGCGACGATCCAGGCCTACACCGACGAGACGCCCGAGGCGTTCGCCCGCGCGGCCGCGATCGCGGACGCCTTCTCGATCGCCCGCGCCGACGAGGTCGCGCGGGCCTTCACGTGCTACTTCCACCTCGTGAACCTCGCCGAGGAGCACCAGCGCGTGCGCACCCTCCGCGAGCGCGACGCGGCCCCCGCCGGCTCGCAGGCCAGCGACTCGATCGCCGCCGCCTTCGGCCGGCTCGCGGCCGAGGTCGGCGAGGACACCGCGCTCGCACGGCTGCAGTCCCTGCGCTTCCACCCGGTCTTCACGGCCCACCCCACCGAGGCCCGCCGCCGCGCGGTGTCCGCCAGCATCCGGCGGCTCTCGGAGCTGCTGGAAGAGCACGTCTCCTCCGACAGCGCCGGCACCGCACAGCGGCGCGCCGAACGCCGGATGCTGGAGGAGATCGACGTGCTGTGGCGCACGGCTCCGCTGCGCGCCGAGAAGCCGTCGCCGACCGACGAGGTGCGCGCCCTGATGGCCGCCTTCGACGAGACGCTCTACACCGCCGTCCCCCACGTCTACCGCCGCGTCGACGACGCCCTCCAGGGCGAGCTCGGCGGGGGCGTGCGCCCGCCGCTGGTGCGTCCGTTCGTGCGGGTGGGCTCGTGGGTGGGCGGCGACCGCGACGGCAACCCGTTCGTCACGGCCAAGGTCACCCGCACCGCCGCGGCCATCGCGAGCGAGCACGTGCTGCTGGGCCTGGAGCGGACGGCCCTGCGCATCGGCCGGGGGCTCACGCTCGACGCGACCTCCACGCCTCCCAGCGACGCCCTCCGCGCCCTGTGGCTGCGCCTGCGCGCCGCCGATGAGGATGCCGCGGCCGAGATCGCCCAGCGCTCCCCCGACGAGCCGCACCGCCGCATCCTCCTGCTGCTGGCGCGCAAGATCGCGGCCACCCGCACGCGCAACGCCGACCTCGCCTACCGCGACCCCGAGCACCTCCTCGCCGACCTGCGCGTCGTGCAGGAGTCCCTCGCCGCCGCGGGAGCCGCGCGCCAGGCCTATGGCCACCTCCAGCAGCTCATCTGGCAGGTGGAGACCTACGGATTCCACCTCGCCGAGCTCGAGGTGCGCCAACACTCGGCGGTGCACGCGTCGGTGCTCGCGGAGCTGGACGCCGGACAGACCAGCGAGCAGGCCGAGGAGGTCCTCGAGGTCTTCCGCGCCATCGCGTTCGTGCAGGAGCGGTTCGGTCCGCGCGCCGCCGGGCGCTACATCGTCTCGTTCACGCGCTCTGCGGACGACCTCGCCGCCGTGCACCGCCTCGCCCGGTATGCCGTCGGGCCTGGCGGCACGCCGCCCGTCCTCGACGTCATCCCGCTGTTCGAGACGTTCGCCGACCTTCGCGCGGCGCCCGGCATCCTCGCCGAGATCGTGGAGCATCCGCAGTTCGCCGCGCGTCTGGCCGCCACCGGTCGCCGCCTGGAGGTCATGCTCGGCTACTCCGACTCCTCGAAGGACGTCGGGCCCGTCGCGGCCAACCTGGCCCTCTACGAGGCGCAGGCCGAGATCGCCGAGTGGGCGCGGCGCGAGGGCATCGAGCTGACGCTGTTCCACGGCCGCGGCGGGGCGCTCGGCCGCGGCGGCGGGCCCGCCAACTCCGCGATCCTCGCCCAGCCGCCGCATTCGGTGGACGGGCGCTTCAAGCTCACCGAGCAGGGCGAGGTGATCTTCGCCCGCTACGGGGATCCGGCCATCGCGATGCGGCACATCGACCAGGTGGCCGCCGCCGTCCTGATGGCCTCCGCGCCGTCCAACGAGGAGCGCAACCGCGCCGCGGCCGAGCGGTATGCCGACGTCGCCGCGACGATGGACGCCGCCTCGCGGGAGCGCTTCTTCGCGCTCGTGAAGGCGCCCGGGTTCGCGCCCTGGTTCGCGCGCGTGACGCCCATGGAGGAGATCGGCCACCTCGCGCTGGGCTCGCGGCCCGCCCGCCGCGGCCTGTCCGTGGAGTCGCTGGAAGACCTCCGCGCGATCCCGTGGGTGTTCGCCTGGACCCAGGCCCGCATCAACCTCGCCGGCTGGTTCGGGCTCGGCACGGCGCTCGAGGCCGTCGGCGACGCCGAGCGCCTCCGCGCCGCCTACCGCGAGTGGCCGCTGTTCCGCACGCTCGTGGACAACGTCTCGATGAGCCTCGCGAAGGCCGACGCCCGCATCGCGCGCCGCTACCTCGACCTCGGTGACCGCGACGACCTCGCCGACCTCGTGATGTCGGAGATGCACCTCACCCGCGACTGGGTCATCCGGGTCACCGGCGGCGACGAACTCTTGGCGACCAAGCCGGTGCTCCAGCGCGCGGTGAAGATGCGCAGCCCCTACGTCGACGCGCTCTCGCTGCTGCAGCTGCGGGCGCTGCGGGCTCTCCGGGACGCCGAACCGGACGCCCCGCGCGACGGCGAGCACGAGCGGCTGCTGCTGCTGTCGGTCAGCGGGGTCGCCGCCGGCCTGCAGAACACCGGCTGACCGGGAGCATCCCGGGCAGCGCGCTAGGGTGGGAACTTCCCGTGCACCGCGCAAGAAAGCTCCACCCGTGACCTCTGCCCCGGCCGCCCTTCCTCCTGTCGTCCGACCGGTCTTCGACACGGTGATCGCCCGTGATCCGGGCGAGCCGGAGTTCCAGCAGGCCGTGCACGAAGTGCTCCACTCCATCGTGCCGGTGCTCGAGCGCCACCCCGAGTTCGTCGACGGCGGCATCGTTGAACGGATCGTCGAGCCCGAGCGCCAGATCGTCTTCCGCGTGCCGTGGGTCGATGACACCGGGCGGCTGCAGGTCAACCGCGGCTTCCGCGTGCAGTTCTCCTCCGTGCTGGGCCCCTACAAGGGCGGGCTGCGCTTCCACCCGTCGGTGAACCTGTCGATCGTGAAGTTCCTCGGGTTCGAGCAGATCTTCAAGAACGCGCTCACCGGGCAGGGCATCGGCGGCGCGAAGGGCGGCAGCGATTTCGACCCGCACGGGCGCTCGGACGCCGAGATCATGCGGTTCTGCCAGTCGTTCATGAGCGAGCTCTACCGCCACCTCGGCGAGCACACCGACGTCCCCGCGGGCGACATCGGGGTCGGGGCGCGCGAGATCGGCTACCTCTTCGGCCAGTACCGCAAGATCACCAACCGTCACGAGTCGGGCATGTTCACCGGCAAGGGCGTGCAGTGGGGCGGGGCGGAGGTGCGCACCGAGGCGACGGGCTACGGCGCGGTCTTCTTCGTGCAGAAGATGCTCGGCGTCCACGGCGAATCCGTCGAGGGCAAGCGCGTGGCCGTCTCCGGCTCGGGCAACGTCGCCGTCTATGCGATCGACAAGGTGCGCCAGCTCGGCGGCATCCCGGTGACCGCGTCCGACTCCTCCGGCTACATCGTCGACGACGCCGGCATCGACGTGGACCTCCTCCGCCAGATCAAGGAGGTCGAGCGGGCACGCATCTCCGAGTACGCCGCGCGCCGCTCCGGCGCCCGCTTCGTCGAGGGCGCCCGGCCGTGGCACGTGCCCGTGGACATCGCGCTCCCCTCCGCGACCCAGAACGAGCTCGACGAGGACGACGCCGCCGCGCTCATCGCCGGCGGCGTGCGGGCGGTCGCCGAGGGGGCGAACATGCCGTCGACTCCCGGCGCGGTGCACGCGTTCCAGGAGGCGGGTGTCCTGTTCGGCCCGGGCAAGGCCGCCAACGCGGGCGGGGTCGCGACCTCGGCCCTGGAGATGAGCCAGAACGCCTCGCGTCAGCGGTGGACCTTCGCCGACAGCGAGCACAAGCTCCGCGAGATCATGGCGGGCGTGCATGACGCGGCCTTCTCCGCCGCCGAGCGCTACGGCCGCCCCGGAGACTACGTCGTGGGGGCCAACGCCGCCGGCTTCGAGCGCGTGGCCCACGCGATGCTCGCCCAGGGCGTCATCTGACCTCCGCCGCCTCCGCGGCGACGGGGGCGGGCCACAGCTGGTCGAGCAGCTGGGCGACCCACGCGATCAGCTCGGCGTCGGAGGAGGCGGCGGGAAGGGGCACCACGAGCGCCTCGCCGCCGGCGACGATCTTGGCCTTGGGATGCAGGCGCTGCAGGCGCACGCGCATCGAATCGGGCAGGTTCGCCGGTGCGAGACGCAGGTTCGACCCCATCGCCACGACGTCGGCGAGGCCGGCGCGGGCCGCGCGGCGCCGCAGCCGCGCGACGGCGACGAGCCCCTCCACCTCGCGCGGCGGCTCGCCGTAGCGGTCGGTGAGCTCCTCCACGACCGCGTCGATCGCGTCGTCCTTCGCGGTGGCCGAGGCCGCCGCCGAGAGCTTCTGGTAGGCCTCGAGCCGGAGCCTCTCGCTGTCGATGTAGCTCTCCGGGAGGCGCGCGTCCACCGGAAGCTCCAGGCGCAGTTCGGCGGGGCCCTCGGTCTCCTCCCCCCGGAAGGTCGCGACGGCCTCGCCGATCATGCGCAGGTACAGGTCGAACCCGACGCCGGCGATGTGGCCGGCCTGCTCGGCACCGAGAAGGTTCCCCGCGCCGCGCAGCTCGAGGTCCTTCAGCGCCACCTGCATGCCCGAGCCGAGGTCGTTGTTGACCGCGATGGTCTCCAGGCGGTCGGCAGCCGTCTCCGACAGCGGCTTGGCGTCGTCGTAGAGAAAATAGGCGTAGGCGCGCTCGCGGCCACGGCCGACGCGGCCGCGGAGCTGGTGCAGCTGCGACAGGCCGTACTTGTCGGCGCGGTCGATGATGATCGTGTTGGCGTTGGAGATGTCCAGGCCCGTCTCGATGATCGTCGTGGACACCAGCACGTCGGCGCGTCGCTCCCAGAAGTCGTCGACGACCTGCTCGAGCGCGTGCTCGCCCATCTGGCCGTGCGCCACCGCGACGCGCGCCTCGGGGACGAGCTCGGCGAGGTGGGCGGCCACGCGCTGGATCGCCTGCACACGGTTGTGCACGTAGAACACCTGGCCCTCGCGCAGCCGCTCG
>CAZBZR010000021.1:5239-5754 GCA_964496445.1 uncultured Microbacterium sp. | reverse complement strand
CGAGCAGGTCCAGCATGGGGGCCCATTGGTCGGCCTTTTCGGGAGCGGCGACGAGCAGCGCTTCCGTGGCGGTCTTCTGCAGTCTCATTAATTTCAGACGCGGTTCGGCGTTGTCGAGATGTTCGCCGAGGCCATTCGCGGCGGCGGCGACCTGCTTGTCGTTGCGGGGGCCGACGTACGACAGGATCGGATGCCGGTCCTCCGGCGGCGTCTGCAGCGTCGACATCTCGCGGATGCCGGTGACGGCCATCTCCAGGGTCCGCGGGATGGGCGTCGCGCTCATGGCGAGGATGTCGACGTTGGTCTTGAGCTTCTTCAGCGCATCCTTGTGCTCGACGCCGAAGCGCTGCTCCTCGTCGATGATCATGAGCCCGAGGTCTTTGAAGATCACCTTCTCGGTGAGGATGCGGTGCGTGCCGATGACCATGTCGACGGTGCCGTCGGTGAGCCCCGCGAGCACGTCCCGGGCCTCCTTGTCGGTCTGGAAGCGCGAGAGCGCGCGCACCTTCACCGGG
>CAZBZR010000021.1:0-5187 GCA_964496445.1 uncultured Microbacterium sp. | reverse complement strand
CGAAGGTCTCCAGGTGCTGCTTGACCAGGAGGGTGGTCGGCACGAGCATGGTGACCTGCTTGCCGTCCTGGATCGCCTTGAACGCGGCGCGCACGGCGACCTCGGTCTTGCCGAAGCCGACGTCGCCGGACAGCAGCCGGTCCATCGGGATCGGCTTTTCCATATCGGCCTTGATCTCGTCGATGGTCTGGAGCTGGTCGGGGGTCTCCGCGAACGGGAAGGCCTCCTCGAGCTCTCGCTGCCACGGCGTGTCGGGGCCGAACGCGTGCCCCTTGGAGGCCATGCGAGCGGAGTACAGCTTCACCAGCTCGACGGCGATGTCGCGCACCGCCTTGCGCGCCCGGCCCTTCGCCTGCGCCCAGTCGCTGCCGCCCATCTTCGACAGGGTGGGCACTTCGCCCCCGACGTAGCGGGAGAGGAGGTCGAGCTGATCCGTCGGGACGAAGAGCTTGTCGCCGGGGTAGCCGCGCTTGGTCGGGGCGTACTCCAGCACGACGTACTCGCGCGTGGTCTTCACCGGATTGCGGCCGCCGCTGGACACCTCGCGCTGGGCGAGCTCGATGAACTTGCCGATGCCGTGGGTCGCGTGCACGACGACGTCGCCGGGCTTCAGCTGCAGCGGGTCGACGACGTTGCGCCGGCGCGACGCGAGCTTCTTGACCACCCGCGTGTCGCCGCCGATGGTGCGGCCGTAGAACTCGCTCTCGGTGAGCACGGCCAGCCGCGCCTCGGGCAGCTGGAACCCGCGCTCCAGCGGTGCCACGACGAGGTGGGCGAGGCCGGGCTCCGGCGCGTGGCCGATCTCCTCGACGCGGCGGGCGGCGACCCCCCGCTCGGCCAGCACGTCGCGCGCACGGTCGACCAGGCCCTGACCGGATGCGGCGACCACGACGCTCCAGCCGTCGGCGACGAGCGCGCCGACGTGCGCCGTCGCACCCTCGACATTGCCCTGGAACGAGGGCACCGCCTCGGCCCGGATGCGGACGATGCCGTCGTCGTCGGCGGCGAGCCCCTCGGCGGCGGCGTCGGCCGCACCCGAATCGAACGACGACAGGCTCCACCAGACGCCGTCGCGCTCGTGCGTGGCCTCGCGCAGCCGCGGCAGGGTGAGGAAGTCCCCCGCGCCGAGGTCGATGGGAACGCTCGCGCCGGCGGTCGCAGCCGCCCAGGCCGCGTCGAGGAACTCGCGGTTGGTCTCACCGAGGGTGAGGGCGCGGCTGATGGAGCGCTCGGGGTCGACGAGGGCGACCGCCGCGCCGGACGGGAGGAACTCCACGAGCGGGGCGAGAGCGTCCACGAGCACCGGGCTCAGGGACTCCATGCCCTCGACGGGGATGCCCTCCGACATCCGCTCGAGCATCGCGCGCATGCCCGGGAACTGGTCCCGCAGCGCCGCGGCCCGCGCCCGCACGTCGGCGGTGAGGAGGAGTTCGCGGCTCGGCAGGAGCGACACGCTCTCCACGACGCCGGGGAGCGAGCGCTGGTCGGCGACGGAGAACGCACGGATGGCGTCGACCTCGTCGCCGAAGAACTCCACACGCAGCGGGTGGTCGGCCGTCGGCGGGAAGACGTCGAGGATGCCGCCGCGGACGGCGAACTCGCCGCGACGCGACACCATGTCCACGCGGTGATAGGCCAGCTCCACGAGACGCATCGACACGCGCTCGAGGTCGTGCCCCCGTCCGCCGACGACGAGGTCGATGGGATCCGCGTCGCCGAGCCCGCGCGCGACGGGCTGCAGGGCGCTGCGCACCGAGGCGGTGAGCACGAGCGGAGTGGCCCCGTCCCAGGTCGCAAGGCGCCGGAGCACCGAGATCCGCCGGCCGACGGTCTCCGCGCTCGGGCTGAGCCGCTCGTGGGGCAGGGTCTCCCACGCCGGGAAGTGGCGCACTTCGGCGCCGGGCAGGAGGGCCTGCAGCGCCGGGCCCAGACTCTCCGCACGGCGTCCGGTGGGCGCGACGACGAGCAGGACGCCCGGCTTCCCGGCAGCGCGGCGGCGTTCCAGCATCCCGGCGAGGACGGGAGCGGTCAGCCCGTCGACGAGCGAGAGCTCGGCATCGGCGGCGGCGAGGGAGGCGGCATCCTGGAACGATTCGGCCTGCTCGAGGGCGCGCACGATCCCGGGAATTGTCACTGCAATACTCTACCGGCGCCCTCCGACGCCGAGGCCGCCGGCGGCGTCATCGGGGCGCGTGGAAGCGCTGCTGCGCGGTGACGAGGCCGTCCTCCACGAGGGTCTCCACGGCGTCGGCGGCGTCACCGAGCAGCACCGGCAGGGTCGCGCGCTCGGTGGCGCCGAACGGGTCGAGCACCCAGTCGGCCGGGTCCTGACGCCCGGGCGGGCGGCCGATGCCCACCCGCACCCGCGGGAACTCGGGTGTGCCGAGCGCCTTCGCGACGTCGCGCACGCCGTTGTGGCCGCCGTGCCCGCCGCCGATCTTGAGCTTGATCGTGTCGAAGGGGATGTCCAGTTCGTCGTGGACGACCACGATGCGCTCGGGATCGACGCCGTAGTACTTCGCCAGATGGGCCACCGGCCCGCCGGAGACGTTCATGAAGCTGTGGGGCTTGGCCAGCACCAGCTTCGCCGCGCCGGGGCGCAGCCACGTCTCGGCCACGCGCGCGTTCGCCTTGTGCGCGGCGAAGCGCTCCCCCCGCCGCGCGGCGAGCTCGTCGAGCACCATCTGCCCGACGTTGTGCCGGGTGGTCTCGTAGCGGGGGCCGGGGTTGCCCAGTCCCACGATCAGCCACGTGTCAGTCATCGCGGAACCGGGCATCGCGGAACCGGGCCCCCTCGTTCAGCTGGAGTGGATCACTCCGACTCGGCCGCCTCAGCCGACTCCTCGGACTGCTCCTCGGCCACGGCGGCGTCCGCCTCGGCGATCTCCTCCTCGGCCGCGAGGGTCGCGGAGGGGACGGAGATGGCGACGATGAGCAGCTCCGCGTCGGCGACGAGCGTCGTGCCGCGGGGCAGGGTCAGGTCGGCCGCGGTGACGTGCGTGCCGTCCTCGAGGCCCTCGACCGACACCTCGATGCTCTCGGGGATGTGGGTGGCCTCGGCCTCGACGGCGACGGTGGCGTTGTCGAGGTTGACGATGGTGCCGGGGGCCGGCTCGCCGGTCACGACGATCGGCACGTCCACGGCGATCTTCTCGCCGCGCTTGACCACGAGCAGGTCGATGTGCTCGATGACCTGGTGCACCGGGTCCTTCTGCACGTCCTTGACCAGCGCGAGCTGCGAGGCGCCGGCGATGTCGAGGTCGAGCAGCGCGTTCGCGCGTCGGATGAGCAGCGACACCTGGTGGCCGGGGAGGGCCACGTGCTGGGGCTCGGTGCCGTGGCCGTAGATCACGGCGGGGATCTTCCCGGCGGCGCGCAGACGGCGGGCGAAGCCCTTGCCGAAGTTCTCCCGCAGCTCGGCGTGGACCTTGTTGTTCTCTTCCGACATGGTGATCTCCTTGCGGGCTCACGGCCCAGTTCTCTGGCGGGCGCGGCCCGGTGTTCTCGGCGGCAGACCCGCCGCGGGATTATGGATTCGACTCGAACGCGCACGCGTGAGGAAAGCCCGGGGCCTGCTTCACCGCGTCGATCACGGAGACACCGCCGGAGCGCGTGCCTCCCTCGCCGAAGTTGCGATTGTCGAGTCTACCAGCGCCGCCGCTACGATGAAGACCCCGTCCCGTCCTCCGGAGGAACCATGCCCGCGGAATTCTTCTCACACGTGATGCTGTGGATCGTCGCGGCCATCGCCGCCGTCGGCACGGTCGGCGTGGTGGGCGCGTTCTGGTCGCTCGGGCGCTCCGGCTACCGCAAGGACTGACGCCCGGGCCGGCGGGATCGGCGGCGATAGGCTGAGCGCGATCCGTCGGCGTTCCGCCGCGTCCACCCCGCTCTCGACGATCAGGAGATCGCGTGTCCGCATCCGACCCCGCCCAGACGCAGCTCTCGCACGACACGGACCAGGCTCCGCACGAGGCGACCACCGCGCACGAGGGTGCTCCGGCGCCCGAAGACGTCGACCGGCCGGTGTCGGAGCCGGCCACCGCTGCGCCGGCGGACGGCTCGGGTCCGGCGAACATCGGCGTCGTGGGGCTGGCCGTGATGGGCTCGAACCTGGCGCGCAACCTGGCCAGCCGCGAGGGCAACGTGGTGGCGGTGCACAACCGCTCGCGCGCCAAGACCGATGAGCTCACCGGCGCCCACCCCGAGGCGGGCTTCGTGCCGTCGTTCTCGTACGAGGAGTTCGCCGCGTCGCTGCAGAAGCCGCGCACTGCGATCATCATGGTCAAGGCCGGCGGCCCGACCGATGCCGTCATCGAGGAGCTCGTGCGCGTGTTCGAGCCCGGCGACATCATCGTCGACGGCGGCAACGCCCTGTTCACCGACACCATCCGCCGCGAGAAGGCGGTGCGCGAGACGGGCATCAACTTCGTCGGCATGGGCGTCTCCGGCGGGGAGGAGGGGGCGCTGCTCGGGCCCTCGCTGATGCCGGGCGGCTCGGACGAGTCGTGGATCACGCTCGGACCCATCCTGCGCTCGATCGCCGCCGTCGCCGAGGGCGAGCCGTGCGTCACCCACGTCGGCCACGACGGCGCCGGGCACTTCGTGAAGATGGTGCACAACGGCATCGAGTACGCCGACATGCAGCTCATCGCCGAAGCCTATTTCCTCATGAAAGGCGGTCTCGGTTTTTCGAATGACGAAATCGCCGATGTGTTCGAAACATGGAACGGTGGTCGGCTGGAATCCTATCTGATCGAAATCACGGCAAAGATTCTCCGTGTGAAAGAAGCCGACGGTGGGCATATCGTCGACCGGATTCTCGACACGGCCGGATCAAAGGGAACCGGAAAGTGGACGACCGACCAGGCGCTCGAACTCGGAGCTCCCTCGTTTTCCATCGCGGCGGCGGTGTTCGCACGTTCCGCATCGGCCGATAAGGCGATGCGCACCCGGCTCTCAGAAATTTTTTCGGAGTCGGTGGCGGTTTCAGGTCTCACGCTCGACGATATCGAAGGCGCGCTCTATGCCGCGAAACTCCTTTCGTATGCCCAAGGGTACGAACTTCTGTCGCTTGCGGCGAAGGAGTATGACTGGAATCTCGACTTCCGGGAAATCTCGCGCATCTGGCAGGGCGGATGCATCATTCGTGCCCGGTTTCTCCGTGAATTGACACGGGTGTATGCG
>CAZBZR010000020.1:0-42592 GCA_964496445.1 uncultured Microbacterium sp. | reverse complement strand
GCCCCTCGTGCGCGGTGCCGCCGTAGATGGCGGCGACGCTCGTGGAGCGGTCCGAGGTGAGCGTGCCCATGTCCTCGTACACCTGCCCGGCGAGCTCGCGGGTGGGCACGACGATGAGGGCCTGCACGCCGGGGGCGGGGTCCAGCCCCAGGCGCTGGACGACCGGGATGCCGAAGCCGAAGGTCTTGCCGGTGCCCGTCTTCGCCTGACCGATGATGTCCTGGCCGGGCAGTCCCAGCGGGATCGTCTGCTCCTGGATGGGGAAGGCATCCACGATGCCGCGGGCCGCGAGGGCGTCGACGATGTCCTGGTCCACGCCCAGCTCGGCGAAGGTCGTCACGATGTTCTGCCTGTCCGGCGGCGAGGGGCCGCCTGGTCGATGAGGGTCCACGCCCTTCACTCAGCCACAGGCGCGGGGCCCCGATCCGACGCCGGGGCAGATTCCAGGATACCGGCACCGCGCAGCGCGCCCCGCCACGCGTAGGCTGACGGGCATGTTCGAGTGGCTCCGCCGTCGCCGTGGCCGTCCCGAGGGGCGCGCCCTGACCCTGCGCTCCCGTGGCGAGCTGGGAGATGCCACCCGGGTGGATTTCGAAGAGCTCGCGCCCGACATCGACACCTATCTCGGCCAGGCCGCGTATCTGCAGCTGGGGTTCTTCGAGACGCTCAGCGAGCTGATCGCCTCCACGCCCGAGCTCGCGCAGAAGGAGTCGCTCTCGCGAGCGGCCGGCGCGGCCCTGCGCAAGCACGAGGAGCTCGTGGCGCTCATCCGCGAGCGCGGCGATGACCCCACCGCGCTGATGCTGCCCTTCCGGGAGCAGCTCGACGCCTTCCGGCGCGCCACGCACGGGGTGCGGCCGCAGGAGACGATGCTCTCGGTGCACATCACCGCCGGCATGCTCGATGACTTCTACCTCGCCCTCTCGGCGAGCTACGGGGAGACCGGGCGCCGGGTCGCGCGCATCCTCCAGGCCGACTCCGACCGTCAGGCGATCGTCGACATCACGCACGAGACGATCGCCAGCGACCACGAGTGGGCCGCGCTCCTGGCGCTGTGGGGGCGTCGCCTCGTCGGCGACACGCTGCTGGTGGCCCGCTCCGCCCTGCGCACGCGCACGCTGGACGAGGCCGACGAGGCGAAGGTGGAGCCGGTGTTCACCGAGCTCATGGGAGCGCACTCCCGGCGGATGGACGCGATGGGCCTCGCGGCCTGACGCTTATCGCAGGCGCAGCTCGGCGCGTCGGGCGTCGTCGGCCCGGACCCGCGAGCGGGCGAGCAGGACGAGCGTGGGCACCGTGACCAGGGCCGGCACGACGAGGGCGGACAGCCACAGCAGCGGATTGTCGATGCCCCAGCCGGCCCACGTCAGTGCGGTCCATGCCACGGCGGCGGCGGCGGCACCCACGAGGGGTCCGAGCGCGGCGCCGCGCGTCACGCGCTGGGGGAGGGCGACGTGCGCAAGGAGGCCGATCACGGCCCCCACGATCATGCCGAGGAGGATCTGCACGGCCGGCTCAGGCGACGAAGCCCACGCGGCGCGACTCCTCGGTGCCGATCTCGACGAAGGCGAGGCCCGTCGTCGGGACCATGTAGGAGTTGCCCTTCACGTCGGTGAACTGCACGTAGCTGGCGGAGGCGTCCAGGGCGTCGGCGACCGCCTTCTTCACGGTGTCGGCCGACTCCGCGGTCTCGAAGGTGAGCTCACGGCCGGTGTTCGCGATTCCGATGCGGATCTCCACGGGTACTGCCTTCCTGCCGGGGTCCTCCCGGCGCCTCGCAACGACTCTATCCGGCCGCGGCACCGCGACGGCGGGGGCGGCCACGCTGTGGGCGAACGACGTCGGAAGCGCCCGGTAGCGTAGCCGGCATGGCACCGGGGGAGACGTCCGTCGCGCACGACGACCTCGACCCCGCCCAGCGCGCGGTCGCCGCGCTGGGGGTCTCCGCCTCCGGCGTGGTCGTCGGCGCCCCCGGGTCGGGCAAGACCACGTCGCTGGTCGCGCGGGTGCACGCCCTGGTGGCGTCCGGCGTCGATCCCGACCGGCTCCTCGTGCTCACCCCGACCCGCACCGCCGCCACGACGCTCCGAGACCCCCTGGGTCTCGCCGTCGGCCGGGCGACGGCCGGGCCCCTGGCGCGATCGATCGCGTCCTTCGCCTACCATCTCGTGCGCGGCGCGGAGGTGCACGCCGGGGCCGAGCCGCCGCAGTTGCTCACCGGCAGCGACGAGGACCAGATCGTGCAGGACCTCCTCGCCGGCGACGCCGAGGACGAGGCCGCGGGGTTGCGGCGGTGGCCGGATGATCTCGGCGCTGGCGTGCGCGCGACGCGCGGGTTCCGCAGCGAGGTGCGAGCGTTCCTGGCCGAGTGCACGACGCTCGGCATCGGCCCGGCCGCGCTGGAGGCGCTCGCCGAGCGCCACGACGTCCCGGTCTGGCGATCGCTCGCCGGCTTCGCGCGCGACTACGGCCGGGTCCGCTCCGACATGCGCGGCGCGCACCGCGATGCGGCCGGCCTCGTCCGCGAGGCGATCGGCATCCTCCGCTCGGCCGGCGGCGGCTCGGCGATCCTGGGCCGCTTCGCCGGACTGTCGGCCATCCTCGTGGACGACGCCCAAGAGCTGACCGCCGGGGGCGTGGAGCTCTTGGAGGCGTGCGTCGCGCGCGGCATCGGGGTGGTGGCGTGGGGCGACCCGGACGTCGGCTCCGGCGTCTTCCGCGGCGCGACCCCCGACAACTTCGCCCGGCTGGCCGGGCTGGTGGGAGAGGTGCACCTCCTCCCCGAGTCCCACCGCGGCACACCGGCCCAGGTCGACCTCGTCCGTGCCGTGACGACGCGGATCGGCGCGGCCGGTGTGGTCGCCCACCGCCGGCCGCCGGTGGGGGCGGAGCCGGACGGATCGGTCCGCGCGCTGGTGCTGCGCTCTCCGGCGGAAGAGGTCGACGCGATCGCGCGTCTCCTGCGCGAACGGCATGTCCTCGACGGGGTGCCGTGGCACGCCTGTGCGGTCATCGCGCACGACTCCCGCCAGGTGACCCAGCTGGAGAGCGAGCTTGCCGCGCGCGACGTACCCGCCCGTGCCACCGGGCCGACGCGCGCGCTCGGGGGGCAGCGACCGGTGCGCGATCTCCTCACCGTCGTGGAGCTGGCGATGCTCGACCCGGCTTCGTGGACGCCCGAGCGCGTCTCGGAGGCGCTCCTGGCCGTGTACGGCGGACTGGATCCGGTGGAGCTGCGCCGGCTGCGGATGCGCCTGCGCGCCGCCGAGGCCGGCGCCGGCGGCGAGCGACCGGCGGGGGAGCTGCTCGTCTCGGGCGTGCGCCATCCGCTCGAGCTGGAGATCCTCGACACCCGCGAGGCGCGTCGGGCCGCGCGCTTCGCCGGAACCCTGGCGCTGCTGCGCACGCAGCTGACGGCGGGTGCGACCGCGCATGAGCTGCTGTGGACGGTGTGGGAGCGCAGCGGCCTGCAGCGGCCGTGGCGGGAGGCCGCGCGCGGCACCGGAGCGCTCGCCGAGCAGGCCGGCCGTGACATCGACGCCGTGGTGGCCCTCTTCCAGGCCGCCAAGCGCTTCGGCGAGCGCCAGCCCGGGGAGCCGGCGGCCACGTTCGTCCGCGGCGTGCGCGAGAGCGACGTCGCGGAGGACCGGCTCGAGAGCGCTGATCGCCCCGACGCTGTCGCGGTGCTCACCCCCGCTGCCGCCGCCGGCCGCGGGTTCGACACCGTCGTCCTCGCCGGCGTGCAGGACGGCGTCTGGCCGAACACCCGACTGCGCGGCAGCCTCCTGCAGACGTGGCGCCTCGCCGACGTCGTGCTGCGCCCGGATGCGCCGCCGGCGGGTGTGCTGGACCGGCGGCGTCAGGCGATGCACGATGAGCTGCGCCTGTTCGCCCGGTCGGTCTCGCGGGCCGAGCGTCTCCTCGTGGTGACGGCGGTGGACGACGACGACACCGGCCCGAGCGTGTTCTTCGAGATGCTGCCCGCACCGGATGCGGCCGACAGCGTCGCCGAGCATCCGCTGTCGCTGCGCGGACTCGTCGCCCAGCACCGCCGCGTGCTCACCGCGCCGCGGGCGACGGCCGGTCAGCGCCGGAACGCGGCCGCCCAGCTCGCCCTGCTCGCCGCAGCCGGGGTCGCCGGCGCCGATCCCGCCCAGTGGTACGGCCTGCTGCCTCCCACCTCCACCACGCCGTTGCGCGACCCCGACCGCGAGCCGATCCGCGTGTCGCCCTCGCGCCTGCACGCCCTCGAGGAGTGCGAGCTCGACTGGGTGATCGCCGACCTCGGCGGCGCGCGGCAGAGCACGACCGCGGGCATCGGGACGGTGCTGCACGCCGCGCTGGAGGACGCCCTTCCCGACGAGGAGGCGCTATGGGCCGCGGTGGCCGCGCGCTGGGGGGAGCTGGAGTTCGAGTCGGCATGGCGCGACCGCGCCGAACGAGCCCGCGCCCGCGACCTGGTGCGACGTCTCGCGCGGTACCTCCGGCGCTTCGAGGACGCCGGCGGTCGCCTGCTGGCCGCCGAGAAGCACTTCGACGTGCCCGTGCCGATCGACGGCACCCGGCACGGCGCCGTCCTCAGCGGTGACATCGACCGCGTCGAGCTCGCCGCCGACGGCACCGTGATGATCGTCGACCTGAAGACCGGCAAGAGCGAGCCCCAGACCGACGCGAAGGTGACCGACCACCCCCAGCTCGCGGCGTACCAGCTCGCCCACTCCGCCGGGGCGATCGAGGCGACCGCCGGGCGTCCGGGTGGCGGGGCGAAGCTCCTCGTGCTGCGGCCCACCGCGGCCACGGCGGACTATGCCGAGCCCACCCAGCATCCGTACGACGACGAGCGGCGCGCGGCGTTCCTCGAGCGCATCCAGGCCGCCGTGCAGGTGATGCGCGGCACGCGGTTCGCGGCCGCGTACGAGGAGCACTGCCGCGACGAGTACTCCTATGGCCTCTGCCGCATCCACACCGTCGCGGCGGTGAGCGCGTCGTGACCGCCGTCCTCTCGGCCGCGACGATCGCGGCCGCCCTCGGGCAGTTCCCGCCCACCGACGAGCAGACGGCGGTCATCGAGGCGCCGCTGGGGCCCGCGCTCGTCGTCGCCGGGGCCGGCAGCGGGAAGACGGAGACCATGGCCGGGCGGGTGGTGTGGCTCGTCGCGAACGGCATCGTCCGCCGCGACGAGGTGCTCGGCCTCACCTTCACCCGCAAGGCCGCCGGTGAGCTCGCGGAGCGGATCGCACGGCGCCTGCACCGCCTCGCCGAGTTCGAACGGCGGGGGCTGCTGCCGATGCTGCCCGGCCTGCACGCCGCAGGCCGGCTCGCGGTGCTCGCCACGCTCGGCGACGGGCCGAGGGCGGATGCCGAACGGGCGGCCGTGCTGGACGCCTTCGCAGCCGACAGCGGAGCCGTGCCGGTGCCCGCCGACGGCGACGAGCTGCTGCACCGCCCCACGGTCGCGACGTACAACGCGTTCGCCGACGCGCTCGTGCGCGAGCACGGGATGAGGATCGGGCGCGATGCCGAGTCGGCGATGCTGTCGGAATCGGCCGCCTGGCTGCTCATGCGCCGCGTCGTGTTCGCCTCCGACGACCCACGGCTGGAGACGCGCACGGAGGCGCCGCGGACGATCATCGACGCGGCCCTGCGGATTGCGCGCGACGGCGTCGACAACCTCGTGGACCTCGATGCCCTGGCAGCCTTCCCCGAACAGTTCTCGACGGTGCTCGACCTGCCCTCCACCCGCGCCGGCACCGTGGTGTACAAGGACGTCGCCGTGGCGGAGAGGCGCGTGGCGGCGCTCGGGCTGCTCGCCGGCCTCGCGCGCGACTACGCGCGCGAGAAGGAGCGGCTGGGGGTCATGGACTTCGCCGACCAGGTGGCCGGCGCGCTGCAGATCGTCCGAGCGCATCCCGCGGTGGCGGCGGAGGTGCGCGACCGCTTCCGGGTGGTGCTGCTGGATGAGTACCAGGACACCTCGGTGGTGCAGACCGACCTCCTCGCCACGCTCTTCGCCGGCGGCGGCGTCATGGCCGTCGGGGACCCGCACCAGGCGATCTACGCCTGGCGCGGGGCCAGCGCGGGAAACCTCGCCGGCTTCCCGGCCGCCTTCGCGCCCGACGGCGCGTGCGCGCGGTTCTCGCTGCTGACCAGCTGGCGCAACAGCGCGCGCGTCCTCGACGCCGCCAACGCGGTGCTCGCGCCGCTCGCGCGTCGCTCCCCGGTGGCCGTCGACGCGCTGCGAGCTCGTCCGGGCGCACCGGCCGGGGAGGTCACCGCCGTGTTCGCGCGCGACCTGGACACCGAGGCCGACCGGGTGGCGGAGTGGTTCGCCGGAGTGCGCGCCGCCCGAGCCGCCGACGGACGCGCGACGACCGGCGCGATCCTGTTCCGCTCGAAGAAGCACATGGTGCGCTTCGGTGACGCGCTCGGGCGGCGCGGCATCCCGCACCGCATCCTCGGCCTCGGGGGGCTCCTCACCACGCCGGAGGTGGTCGACGTCGTCGCGGTGCTGCGCGTGCTCGCCGACCCCGACGCCGGCTCGGCGCTGCTGCGGCTGCTCGCCGGTCCCCGCTGGGCGATCGGGGTGGCGGATCTGCGCGCCCTGTCGCTCCTGGCCCGTCGGCTGGCGACCCACGACGCGGCGCTGCAGCCGCTCGCGCCCGAGGTGGCCGAGCGGCTGCGCGCCCTCCCCGGCGCCGATCGCGCGTCCCTCATCGACGCCCTCGACTTCGTCGCGCGCCAGCAGGACGACCACGGCTGGCTCGCCGATCTCAGTCCCGCCGCGCGGGAGCGGCTGCGGGAGGCCGGCGCGGTCTTCGCGGGCCTGCGCCGCGCCGTGGGGGCCCCCATCCCCGAGCTCATCCGTCTCATCGAGATCGAGCTGCGCCTGGACATCGAGCTCGCCGCGAACGAGACCCGCGGCCCGGCGCGGATCGCCTCGGCCCAGCTGCGCGCCTTCGTCGACGAGATCTCGGGATTCCTCGCCGCCGACGAGAGCGGGTCGCTGCCGAGCCTGGTCGCGTGGCTGGACCACGCCGAGAAGCTCGACGAGTTCGCCCCGCGCACCGAGCCGCCCGAGGACGACGTCGTGCAGCTGCTCACGATCCACGGGTCCAAGGGGCTGGAGTGGGACGCCGTGGCGGTCGTCCGCCTCGTCACCGACGAGCTGCCCTCACTCCCGCGCGACACCGGCGGATGGCTCGGATTCGGCGTGCTTCCCGCCGCCTTCCGCGGCGACGCGGCCTGGCTCCCCGAGCTCGCCTGGCGGGCGGCGGCCACTCAGCAGGAGCTCAAGAGCGCGATGGGCGACTACATCGCCGCCAACCGGGCGCGACAGCTCGATGAGGACCGCCGCCTGGCCTATGTGGCGCTCACCCGCGCGCGCGATCAGTTGCTGCTGACCGGTTCCAGCTGGGCGGGCACCAAGCGCCCGCGGCCGCGGAGCCCCTTCCTCGACGAGGTGGTGACGACTCTCGGGATCGAGCTGCCCGACACCGATCCCGGAGAGGATCCCTACGTGGGGGAGCGGCGGCTGCTGCACTGGCCGCTGGATCCCCTCGGTGCGCGGCGCACGGCGGTCAGCTCCGCCGCGGGGGAGGTGACGCGTGCGCAGAGCGCTCCGCCGGCGACGCCGGACCCCCACACCGAGCTGCTGCTCGCCGAGCGGGCCGCCCGCGGCCGCTCGCCGGTGCACGTCGCCCCGGTGCGCATCCCCGCCTCCCGCTACAAGGAGTTCGTCGCCGACTACGCCGGGGCGGTTGAGGCGCTGGAGCGTCCCCTGCCCGAGCGGCCCTACCGGCAGACCCGACTCGGCACGCTCTTCCATGCGTGGGTGGAGCAGCGCTCCGGGCTCGTGGGCGCCGGCGCCGGCCTCGACGATGCGCTGTGGGACGACGACGAGCACCCCGAGGCCTCAGCGGCCGACGCGGCCGACCTCGCCCGTCTCCAGGAGCACTTCGAGAGATCCGAGTGGGCGGCACTCGCGCCGATCGCGGTGGAGACCGAGATCGACTACGTCACCACCGACCTCGACGGGCGAGCGCACATCGTCATCTGCAAGCTCGACGCGGTGTACCGCCGAGGCGACCGCATCGAGATCGTCGACTGGAAGACCGGCCGGCCGCCGGCGACCCCCGCCGAGGAACGCGAACGGATGCTCCAGCTGGAGCTGTACCGCGAGGCGTACGCGCAGCGGCACGGCGTGCCCCGCTCCGAGATCGACGTGGCTCTGTTCTACGTCGCCGACGAGCTCATCCTCCGGAGCTGACGCGCGCCTCCCCGTCCGTGCCCCACCAGCGCAGCGCGGCCCGGGTCGCGCGGGCGGCTTCGTCCTCGTGCAGCTCCTCGTCCTCGCCTCGGGCGCCGGGCTTCTCGCCGTCGGCCCACCCCGGAAGATCGATGGGGGCGGTGGAGGTGTCCTCCGGGGCCCGCAGCCCCTCCAGCCCGAAGTCCGGCGCCGGCCCGGAGTCGCCGGTGCGGTCGCGCTCGGCGGCGAGGAAGAGGGAGAGCATCTCGGGGTCGTACGTGTCGGTCTGCATCGCCGTCCCCGCCGCGTCCTCGGCGGCCGGCGCGATGCGCTCGGCCACCGCGAGCGCCGCGTCCACATCCACGGGGGCGTCCGGCACGATGCGGTCCCCGCGCACGCCGTCCGCGAGCGCGTCCAGGAGCGCCACCGCATCGGCGACCACGCCGTCATCGCCCTGCTCGACCCCGTGCACGAGCCAGCGCGCGAACTCCAGCTCGGCGTACAGCCGCGCGCGCTCGCGGACGAGGGCGTCGGGGGCGCGGCTGGCGTCGGCGCCGTACCCGGCGAAGACATCGTCGGCCGCGTCGGGAGCGGAGGCGAGCCAGCGCAGGTCGACGGCCGGATCGCCGACGCTGAGACCGGCCCACTCCAGCGCACCGGTGACCCGCACATCGTCGCCGTCGTCTTCGAGGAGGAACGTCGCGGAGGTCGCGCCGCCGAGGACCACGGCGGATTCGAAGCGCCACAGCTCGTCCGTCTCCACCGCCCGGCGCCACCGCTCGGCGAGGAGGTCGGGCGCGCGGCGCGTGGCCTCCACGCGGTCCAGGAGCCGGGCGACGTCGTCGCGGACCTGCGCGGGCGTGCGCACCGGCAGCCCGTCCGTCCGCACGATCGAGGGGGGCAGGGCGTGCACGGCGGCCAGAGCGGCGCCGATCGCCGGCGCGATACCCGGGCCCGGGGGCAGGTGGGCGGGCTCGACGCGGTAACCGGGGAGGACGTCCACCACCAGGATGCGGGCGGCCCCGGAGCCGGTCTCACCCAGCACCTCGGGCGCCCGGAAGGGCAGCAGGGCGCGCACTCCCGGGGTCAGTGCCACCAGGGCCCGGGACTCCGCCGCCAGGTCCGCCGCGGACTCCTCGTCGGCGGGCATGCGGACGACGGCGGAGCGGCCGTCGTCGAGGGTGACCAGCGCCGCATCGAACCGGCCGGCGCCGCCGCCGGTCAGCGAGGCGACCCCCACGACGCCCGTGCGGGGCAGAGCGGCCGTCACCGACGCGGCTAGAGTGAGGGGTGAGCGTGCCATGCGCCCAGGGTAGGCCGGGCGCCCCGTCCCGCCCCCGCGCCACGCCTGTGAGGAAGGTTCTCGATGACCACGCCGTCGCGCCTGGGACCGGTCGATCGCGCCCCCACCGAGCGGATGACCGACGATCTGCTCGTCCAGGCCGTCACCGACCCGCGCACGCGCGTCCTCGTCGTCCGCGGCGACGCCGCCGCCCTCGCCGAGGACGGGGGACTCCTGCCCGTGCACGCCGATGCCCTCCCCGCCGACGCGCGGCTGGCGTTCCTCGGCCGTCGCCCCGACGGCGGGGCCCTGCTCCTCGCAGCGTTCCCGCCCGACCGGGATGACCCGATCGCCGCGCCCGGCGGCTGGGGAGCGCTCCGCGTCGTCGGCGCGGAGCTGCACCCCGACGACCTCGATGTCTTCGTCACGGCCGTCGCCCTCGGCCGCTGGCTCACCGACGCCCCGTACTGCCCGGCCTGCGGCACGCGCACCGAGGAGCGCCACGCCGGCTGGGCACGGCACTGCCCGTCGTGCGGTCGCGAGCACTTCCCGCGCACCGACCCCGCCGTGATCGTCGCGGTCACCTCCGCCGACGACCCGGATGTCCTCCTCCTCGGCTCCAACGCGCTGTGGGGCGCCGACCGCTACTCGTGCTTCGCGGGCTTCGCGGAGGCGGGGGAGTCCCTCGAGGACGCGGTGGTGCGAGAGGTCGCCGAAGAGGCGGGCGTGCGAGTGCGCTCGCTGTCCTACCGCGGATCGCAGGGCTGGCCCTACCCCCGCTCGCTCATGCTCGGATTCACGGCTGTCGCCGACTCGGCCGGCGCCGCCCGCGCCGACGGCGAGGAGATCGTCGACGTGCGCTGGTTCACGCGCGCCGAGATCGGCGACGCCCTCGCCGGGTGCGGCACCCTGCAGCTGCCGGGTCCTGTCTCCATCGCCTCCCGGCTGATCCGGGAGTGGTACGAAAGCGCGCCGTGAGCGCCCTGGACGGTCTCGACGACCAGCAGCGTGCCGCGGCGGCGGCGCTCCGCGGCCCGGTGTGCGTGCTGGCCGGTGCCGGCACGGGCAAGACGCGCGTGATCACCCATCGCATCGCCCACGGTGTGGACACCGGGGCCTACTCTCCGGGGCGCGTGATGGCCGTCACGTTCACGGCGAAGGCGGCGGGGGAGATGCGCGGGCGCCTGCGTGCGCTCGGCGTCGAGGGCGTCGCGGCGCGCACCTTCCACGCCACCGCCCTCGCCCAGCTGAACTACTTCTGGCCGACGCTGACCGGCGACGGGGCTCCCGCGCTGGTGGACAACAAGGTGAAGCTCCTCGCCCACGCCGCCGACGGACTGAAGCTCTCACCCGACACCGCGACGCTGCGCGACGTCGCGAGCGCGATCGAGTGGCGCAAGATCACGCTGCGCAGCATCGACGCCTACGCGCGGGACCGCCCCCAGGGTGTGGGCCGGCTCAGCGTGCAGCAGGTCGTGGATCTGCAGCGGGCCTACGAGAAGCTCAAGGACGAGCGCCGTCAGATGGACTTCGAGGACGTCCTGCTCACGTGCGCGGGGATGCTCGAGGCGGAGCCGCGCATCACCCGCGAGGTGCGCGAGCAGTACCGTCACTTCACCGTCGACGAGTTCCAGGATGTCTCCCCGCTTCAGCACCGGCTGCTCGAGCTGTGGCTCGGGGACCGCTCGGACCTCTGCGTGGTGGGGGACGCCAGCCAGACGATCTACTCGTTCGCCGGCGCGGATGCCCACTACCTCCTGGGGTTCGGCGACCGCCACCCCGACGCGCAGCTGTTCCGTCTGGAGCGCAACTACCGCTCGGCGCCGCCCGTCCTGGAGGTCGCCAACGCCCTCATGCGGGGTCGGCCCGGGGCCCTCGAGCTCTCGCCGGCGCGGGTGGCCGACGCGCCCACCCCCACGGTGCGCGCCTACGACGACGACGAGGCGGAGGCGAGCGGGGTCGCCCGCGCCGTCGCCGACGCGATCGCCGCGGGCGTGGATCCCTCGCGGATCGCGGTGCTCTACCGCGCGCACGCGCAGTCGGTGCCGCTGCTGGCGGCGCTGGCGGCGGCGGGGGTGGCCGCGACGGTGCTCGGCGGCCGGCGGTTCTTCGACCAGCCCGAGGTGCGGCGCGCCGTGCTGGCGCTGCGGGCGGCGACCGTCGCGCCGCTGGAGACCGATTTCCTCACCACCGTCCGCGACGTGCTGCGGGCCGAGGGCCTCACCGAGGAGCCGCCGCCGGCCGGCGGCGCGCTGCGGGACGCGTGGGAGGCGCGCGCGGCCCTGCTGCGCCTCGCCGAGGCGGCGGCGCCGGAGGCGACCCTCCGCACCTTCACCGACGAGCTCCTGGCCCGCGCCAAGGACCAGCACGAGCCCGCCACCCGCACTGTGACCCTCGCCACCCTCCATGCCGCGAAGGGCCTGGAGTGGGAGCACGTGCACCTGGTGGGCGTGAGCGAGGGGCTCCTGCCCATCTCCTACGCCACGAGCTTCGAGGACGTCGACGAGGAGCGCCGCCTGGCCTACGTCGGGATCACGCGGGCCGGGCGCTCCCTCTCGCTGAGCTGGTCGCGGGGACGGGGACGGGCGGAGCGGGCGCCGTCCCGGTTCCTCCGAGAGATCGGCAGCCGCACTCTTCGTGAGGCCGGTGCGTCCGCCACACGCGGTGCGGGGAGCGGGCGTCCAGGCGCACCGAGCGCCCCGGCGCCTCGGAGCCGGTGAGCAGCTGCACCGCGGCGCGGGCAGCCTCCGCGGCGACCTCGAGGTCGATCGCGCACGCGCGTCCGACCAGCTGACTGGCCACGGTCGGCCACTGCGCATCGCGCTCGCGGGCGGTGGCGGCCTCGCACGCCAGGCACGCCGTGAGCCCTGGGCGGATCACCGGACCGACGCGCGCCCCGCCGCCGTCGAAGACGACGGGCAGGTGCGGGATGTCGCGCGAGACCAGGGCGGCCGCCCGCGCCGGTTCGACGACGTGGGCCGCCAGCAGCACGACGACCTCCGGTGCGGTGACGGCCGGCGGGGTGTCGGGCCAGCCCTGCATGCGGACGTCGGCCCCGGCGGCCGTCATCGCCGCGGCCACCCGGTCGGTCACGGCGGGCGCGACGGCCGGCCCCACCTGGAGCACGATCGCCGGCCGGGGCGGTGCCGCGATGAGCACCGGCTGCAGCTCGGCCAGGAGCGCCTCGCCCTGCGCGCGCGGGATACGGCGCTGCTTCAGCAGCGCCGCCCACCCGAGCTCGGTGACGCCGTCGGCGAGGGCGGCGAGGAGGCGCTGCTCCCACGGCTGCGGATCCTCCAGGCGTGCGACGTCGTCGAGCCCGAACTGGAGGGTCGTGGCGTCACGCCACAGCGGCGGATGCGCGGGGTCGAGCCGGAACATACGCCGATCATGCCCACGCCGCGGCCGCCGCCGTTCCCGCTGTCCACATGCCAGGCGCCGAATGCCGCCGGGCGGCGCCTGGGGAGGACGGCTCAGACGGGGCGCGGACCCTCCGGCCCGTCGGGCGCCGCATCCTGTTCGCCGTTCTCCTCGGCGAGGAGCCGTGCCAGGGCGTCGTCCATCTCATCGGGGGCCGGCGCCTCGCCACGGGCCTCGGCCGACATCCGCGCCACCAGGCGCGCGGGGTCGTCGATGTCCTCGGCGGTGGGCATGAGGTCGGGGTAGTCCCACAGCGCATCGCGCGCCGCCACGCCGACGGCATCGGTGACGGCGCGCCACATGGCGGCGGCCTCTCGCATCCGGCGCGGGCGCAGCTCGAGCCCCACGAGGGAGCCGAGAGCCTGCTCCGCGGGTCCGCCCACCGCGCGGCGGCGCCGCACCGCCTCGGCGATCCGGTCGGCGGAGGGGAGGCGCGAGGTGGCGTCCGCCGTGACGACGTCCACCCATCCCTCGATGGTCGCCAGAAGGTTCTCCAGCCGCGTGAGCGCCGCGGTCTGCTCCTCCGAGCGGGCGGGGAGGAGGGCGCCACTCTCCAGGGCGCGGCGCAGCTCCTCCGGCTCGGACGGATCGAATCGGGAGGCCATGTCTTCGAGGGCGTCGGTGTCGACCCGGATGCCGGTGGCGAACTCGCGCACCTGCGCGATCACGTGCAGGCGCAGCCACCGCGCGTGACGGAACAGTCGCGCGTGAGCGAGCTCGCGCGCGGCCAGGTACAGCGCCAACTGGTCGTCGGGGATCTCCAGGTCGCGCCCGAACTCCGCGAAGTTCTGCGGCAGGATCGCCGCCTCGCCGTCGGGCATCAGGGGGATCCCGACGTCGCCGCCGCTGACGACCTCGGTGGACAGGCGCCCCACGACCTGCCCCAGTTGGGTGGCGAAGAGCGACCCGCCGACCGAGCGGAGGATGCGGCCGGCCCCCTGGATGAGGTCCTGCATCTCCTCGGGCGCCTGGGCGCCCAGCGCCGTGGTGAGGGCGTCGGCGATGCTCGTGGCGACCGGCTCGGCGAGCTCCTGCCACACCGGGAGGGTCGCCTCGACCCAGCCGCCCCGGGTGAGCACGCGGGCGGGGGAGGGGAGATCGGAGATCGTGGTCGCTTCGCCGAGCCACAGGGAGGCCAGGGCGAGCGCCTGGTCGAGGTCGGTGCGCTGGCCCGTCGTGATGCCCAGGCCCCCCTGGTTGGCGATGTGCAGCGCCTGACGCTGCGCGAGATCCCACGAGATCCCGTCGCCGGAGGCGGCGAAGGCCCCCTGGAGGTTCTGCATCATGGTCTGCATCATCGCGGGGTCGATCGGCATCCCCGACAGCCGCGAGAGCTGCTCCGGATCGATCGCCGCGCCCTCGCCCGAGAGCATCCGGCGCAGCAGTTCCTGGAACTCCTCTTCGGGGTTCCGGTCCTCATCCGCCACTTCAGCCGCCTTTCAGCCCGGTCGTAGGGTCGCGATCTACGCTAGTCGCACGCATTCCTCGCACCTGCGGGCACAGGCCCTCGTTCCTTACGCCGGTCGCGAACGACCCGGCGAAGAAGAGAGGTTCGGCAGTGGCACTGTTCGATGAGAACGTGACGGTCGTGCCCGCGCCGCGGCGGCGCTGGAGCCGCGGGACGCGCGTGGGTCTCGGCGCGCTGGCGGTGGCGCTGGTCGCGCTCATGGTGATGACCTTCCTGCCGACCGCGTACGTGATCCAGCAGCCCGGGCCGGTCTACAACACCCTCGGCACGGCGGTCAACGCCGACGGCGAGGACGTGCCGCTCATCTCCGTCGCCGATGCCGAGACCTTCCCCACCGACGGGACGCTCGATCTGCTCACGGTGCAGGTGGTGGGAAGTCCCGAGCGGCGCCCGTCGTGGTTCGAGCTGGCCACCGCCTGGTTCGACCCGGCCCGGGCCGTGCTGCCCCTGGAGCGCGTCTTCCCGCCGGGGCAGACCACGCAGCAGCGCACCGAGCAGAACGCCGCCCTCATGGTCGACTCGCAGCAGGAGGCGACGGCGGCGGCCCTGGGCGAGCTCGGCTACGAGATCAGCTCGCGCATCGAGATCCACTCGCTGCTGGACGACTCCGCCGCCCGGGGGCTGCTGGAGCCGGGCGACGTCGTCGTCGCGGTGCAGGGCCGGCCGGTCTCCGACGCACAGCAGGTGCGCGATGCCGTCGCCGCCGGCGAAGGGGCGCCGGTGACCTTCACGGTCGAGCGCGCCGGCGCCACGCGCGAGGTCGAGGTGACGCCCCGGCAGGCGGAGGTGGACGGCGAGACGGCGTGGCTGGTGGGCGTGCAGCTGATCGCCGACTTCGCCTTCCCCGTCGACGTCACCATCCAGCTCGACAACGTCGGCGGTCCGAGTGCCGGCATGATGTTCGCGCTCGGGATCGTCGACCTGCTGACCCCCGGAGACCTCACCGGCGGCGAGCGGTTCGCCGGCACCGGCACGATCGACGCGGCGGGCGAGGTCGGCGGGATCGGCGGCATCCGTCAGAAGCTGTACGGCGCGCAGCGCGCCGGTGCGGAGTACTTCCTCGCGCCGGCGGCCAACTGCGACGAGGTGGTCGGGCACGTCCCCGACGGGCTGCAGGTCTTCTCGGTCGCCGACCTCGATGACGCCCTCGCGGCCCTGGAGGTCGTCCGGGACGGCGGCGACCTGGCGTCGCTGCCCACCTGCGCGGCGGGCTGATCCGATCGGCGCGCCATCCACGGCATTCCCCCAGAAGCGGCGGCCTAGGATGGGAGGGTGACCACGACGTCCTCGCCGAAGCCGGCCACGCCCTCCCGTTCCCGACGGATCATCGCGATCAGCCTCGCGATCATCGCCGCCCTGGTGGTGGGATTCTTCGTCTTCGCGAACCTCTACGCCGACTGGATGTGGTACTCGCAGCTGGGCTTCACCTCGGTGCTGTCCACGCAGTGGATCGCGCGCGTCGTGATGTTCGTCATCGGCTTCCTCGGCATGGCCGTGCCGGTGTGGGGAGTGATCCAGCTCGCCTACCGGCTGCGCCCGGTCTACGCGCGCCTGAGCTCGCAGCTGGACCGCTACCAGGAGGTCGTGGAGCCGCTGCGCCGCCTCGCGATGTGGGGCATCCCCGTCTTCTTCGGCTTCTTCGCCGGCTTCGCCGCGTCCGCCCAGTGGGAGACCACGTGGCTGTGGCTCAACGGCGTCGCCACCGCGCAGACCGACCCGCAGTTCGGCCTGGACACCGGCTTCTACCTGTTCGCGATGCCCTTCTACGCCGCCGTGCTGGGCTTCGTCTCCGCCGTCCTGCTCATCTGCCTGCTGCTGACGGCACTCGTGGCGTACCTGTACGGCTCGGTGCGCGTCGGGCAGCGCGAGCTGCGCATCTCCAAGGCGGCCCGCATCCAGCTGGCGGTGCTCGCCGGGCTCTACGTCCTGGTCCAGGGTGCGAGCCTCTTCCTCGATCGTTACCGCACGCTCGTCGAGCAGGGCGACCGCATCACCGGTCCCGGCTACACCGGCGCCAACGCCGTCATCCCCGGCCAGACCATCCTCGCGATCATCGCGGTGCTGGTGGCCGTGCTCTTCTTCGTCACCGCCGTCATCGGCCGGTGGCGCTACCCCCTCATCGCCACCGCGCTGCTGGTGGTCTCGGCGCTCGTGCTGGGCGTCGGCTACCCGTGGGTGGTCACGACCTTCCAGGTGCGCCCGAACACGCTGCAGCTGGAGAGCGAGTACTACCAGCGCAACATCGACGGCACCAAGCAGGCCTACGGCATCGCGGATCTGGAGAAGGAGAACTTCACCGCCGAGACCAGCGCCGAGGCCGGGCAGCTGCGGGCGGATGCGGCGACCACCGCGCAGATCCGCATCATGGATCCCGCGATCATCGGCCCGACCGTCCGCCAGCTCGAGCAGTACCGCGCGTACTACCAGTTCCCCGACGTGCTGGACGTGGACCGCTACGAGATCGACGGGCAGTCCCAGGACACCATCGTCGCCGTCCGCGAGCTGAACATGGGTCAGCTCTCCGACGCCTCGACGTGGCAGAACACGACGCTGGTCTACACCCACGGCTACGGCATGGTGGCCGCGGCCGGCAACGAGCGCACCAGCGACGGCGACCCGGTGTTCCTCGAGCAGGCGATCCCCGCCACCGGCTTCCTCTCCGAGCGCGACTTCGAGCCGCGCGTCTACTTCGGCGAGTACTCGCCGGACTACTCGATCGTCGGCGCGCCCGAGGGCACCGAGCCGATCGAGCTGGACTACCCGATCGGCAGCGACGGCGGCAGCGACACCCGCACCACCTTCACCGGTGACGGCGGCCCGAGCGTGGGCAACGTCTTCAACCGTCTCATCTACGCGCTGAAGTTCCAGTCCGAGCAGATCCTCTTCTCCGACGCCGTCAACGCCGAGTCGCAGATCCTCTACGACCGCGACCCGCTCACGCGCGTGGAGAAGGTGGCGCCGTACCTGACGCTGGACAGCGACCCGTACCCGACCGTCGTGGACGGCCGCATCAAGTGGGTCGTCGACGGCTACACCACGAGCGCGAACTATCCCTACTCCAGCGGCGTGAGCCTGTCCCAGGCGATCGCCGACTCGACCAACCAGGCACCGCGGTACGCGCTGGATGAGATCAACTACATCCGCAACTCGGTGAAGGCCACCGTCGACGCCTACGACGGCAGCGTGACGCTGTACGCGTGGGACGACGAGGACCCGGTGCTGCAGGCGTGGCAGAACGTGTACCCGTCGTCTCTGAAGCCCTACAGCGAGATGTCCGCCGATCTGATGGCGCACGTGCGCTACCCGACCGACCTGTTCAAGGTGCAGCGCGCCATGCTCGGCGTCTACCACGTCGACGACGCCCGCTCCTTCATCCAGCGCGACAACGCGTGGGCGACGCCGGATGACCCGCAGGACGCCGACCGGCTGCAGCCGCCGTACTACCTGACGATGCAGATGCCCGGCCAGGATGCGCCGACCTACTCGATGTTCACGACGTTCATCCCGTCGTCGCAGGGCAACAGCCGCAACGTCCTGACGGGCTATCTCGCCGTCGACTCCAACGCCGGAGCCGAGGAGGGTGTCAAGAGCCCGGACTACGGCAAGCTCCGGATGCTGGTGATCGATTCGGCCACGACCGTCCCGGGTCCGGGTCAGGTGCAGAACACCTTCGACTCCGACACCGCGGTCTCCAGCCAGATCAACATCCTGCAGCAGGGCCAGTCCGAGGTGCTGAACGGCAACCTGCTGACCCTGCCCGTCGGCGGCGGTCTGCTCTATGTCCAGCCGGTGTTCGTGCAGTCCTCGGGCGGCACGCAGCTGCCGCAGCTGCGCCGCGTGCTGGTGGCGTTCGGCGACCAGATCGCGTTCGAGGACACGCTGAGCGAGGCCCTGGACGTGCTGTTCGGCGGAGACTCGGGAGCCGACACCGGTGACGGCGAGGTCATCCCGACCGATCCCGATCAGGAGCCGACCGAGCCCACCGAGCCGGCCGAACCCGGCGGCGAGGAGACCCCGACGGTGCCGGCGGATGAGTACCAGGCGGCGCTGCAGGAGGCCCGCGAGGCGCTCCTGGACCGCCAGGCTGCCCTGCAGGCCGGCGACTTCGCCGCGTTCGGCGAGGCCGACGCCCGCCTCACCGCGGCCGTCGAGCGGCTGCTGGCGCTGGAGGAGCAGGCGGAGGGCTGATCCTCACGCGGTGAGGATCGCCCACCAGATGAGCAGCAGGGTGGCGCCGAATCCGGCGATCTGGTTGACCCAGAGGAACCGGCGCCATCCGGCCGTCGCCTGATCGGCGGTGTCGTCGGTGACCGAACGGAACGGCCACACCACGACGAGGTACGGCACGACGAGCAGAGCGCCGAGGGGCCCGGGCCACGCCGTGGCGAGCATGAGGACCCCCGCCGCCGCGTAGCAGGCGAGCGCGAAGCGCACCGTCCAGCGCGCACCGCGGGCGGTCGCGATCGAGGAGATGTCGGCGGCACGGTCGGCCGCGACGTCCTGCACCGCGCCGAAGGCGTGGGAGGCGACGCCCCACAGCGCGAACGCGACGAGGATGGCCGTCAGCTGCCATGTCCACGCCGCGCCGGCCAGCACCAGTGCGTAGACGGCGGGGGAGAAGAAGTGGATGCTGCTGGTGACCGAGTCGGCGAACGGCCGCTCCTTCAGCCGCAGCGGCGGCGCGGAGTAGAACACGACGAAGAAGAGGCTCGCCGCCAGCACCAGCCAGGACGCCGGTGACCCCCACAGCACGAGAAGCACGACGAACGGCGCGCAGGTCAGGGCAGCCGCCCACAGCGTGATCCGGTGCATCCGCCGGCCGAGGACGGCGCCGTGGGCGCCGCCCTTGCGCGGATTGCGGAGGTCCGACTCGTAGTCGAAGACGTCGTTCACGCCGTACATCGCGAGGTTGTACGGGACGAGGAAGAACAGCGTGCCCACGACCAGGGTGAGGTCGATCTCGCGCACCGTGAGCAGGTACGCCGCGGCGAACGGGTAGGCGGTGTTGATCCAGCTGACGGGGCGCGAGGAGACGAACAGCTCGCGGAGCACCCGGGCGGGGGTGAGGGCGGGGGTGGTCATGTGGGGCGCCCCTCCCGGCGGCGCAGGAGCGTGAAGACGGCCGGCACGCCGAAGGCGGCGCAGAGCGGGTAGGAGAAGTCCTCCAGCGGTGCCAGCCCGATCCGCAGGCCCGAGAGGTGCTCGGGCGGATAGGTGAACAGGTCCAGGGCGATCATGACGTTGTCGAAGATCCCCGTGAGGATCAGCAGCACGACCGCCGCCACCGCGGAGGCGCGCAGCCGGCCGGCGAATCCGGGGCGCCGGGCCGAGAGCGCGGTGACGGCGGCGGTCGCCGCGAGGAAGGGCAGGATCAGCAGCGGGTAGGTCACGACGCCTTCTCCCGGCGCCGCTGGAGGAGGCGCTCGCCCCCGCCGTAGGCCACGAGGGCGAGGTAGGACAGGAAGGCGAGGAAGACGGGCTCCTCCAGCGGCAGATGCGGCGCGAGGTCGATCCCGAGGAGGAGGGGGCTGGCGCCCTTGACGAACACGCCGGTGAGGATGCCCGCAGCATCCCACACCAGGAAGAACGCCGTCCCGATCGCCACCGCGGCCACCGTCGCCCCCGGCGCGCGGGGCCCGATCAGCCGGAGGCGCAGATCGAGGGTGAGGACCCCCGCGGCGGAGACGAGCAGCGCGAGCAGGTACAGCCCCGGCACGTCACACCGCCGTGCGGGCGGGTTCGGGCAGCGGCCCCGGCGAGGAGTCGCCCCGCAGCCGCTTGAGGACGAGCTCGGCGGAGATGAGGCACATCGGCAGACCGATGCCCGGGAGGGCCGAGGTCCCCGCGTAGTACAGCCCCGCCACCTTCTTCGACACGTTGCGGGGCCGGAAGACCGCGCTCTGGCGGAGGGTGTGCGCAAGACCCAGCGAGTTGCCGCGCCACGAGTTCAGGTCGGCGGCGAAGTCGCCCGGGGCGATCGTGCGGCGCACGACGACGCGCTCGGCGAGGTCGGGGATGCCGCACCACTCCGAGATCTGCGCGATGACCCGGTCGGCCGCCGACTCCACCGCCGCGTCCCCGTCCCCGTCCACGCCGCCGCGGCCGATCCCGGGCTCGGCGGGCACCGGCACGAGGACGAAGAGGTTCTCGTGCCCGTCGGGGGCGACGGTGTCATCCGTCGCGCTCGGGCGGCACACGTACAGCGACGCGGGCGAGGGGATCCGCGGGTCCGCGCCGAAGATCGCCTCGAAGTTCTCGCGCCACTCCGGGGCGAACAGCAGCGTGTGGTGGGCCAGCTCGGGGAGGGCGCCGCGCACGCCGAGGAGGACGAGCAGGGCCCCAGGGCTCGGCGTCCGCGTCTCCCACCACTTCTCGGGGTACGTCCGATCGGCCGCGTCGCTGATGAGGACGGTCTCGGTGTGGTGGAGGTCGGCCGTGGAGACGACGAGATCGGCGGGGAGGACCTCGCCGTCGGCGAGGCGCACACCCGTCGTGCGTCCCGCCGTCACCAGGATCTCGGCCACGGGGACACCGGTGCGGATGCGGGCACCTCGCTCGCGCGCGATCCGCTCGATCGCCGCGATGACCTCGGTGAACCCGCCCCGCGGATAGAGCACGCCGTCATCGAGGTCGAGGTGGCTCATCAGGTGGTACAGGCTCGGCACGCCGTACGGCGATCCGCCGAGGAAGACCGCCGGGTACTCCAGGATCTGCCGGAGCCGCGTGTCCTGGAAGCGCGGCTCGACGTAGCCGGCGAGGGAGCGGGTCAGCAGCGGCAGCAGCTTCGGGAGCCGTCGCACCAGGGCGGGGTCGCGAAGGCCCGCCGTCGTCGCGTAGGGGTCGTAGAGGAACCGCGAGACCGCGAGGTCGTACGCGTCGGCGGCGGAGTCGAGATAGGCCTCGAGCCGTCGGCCGGCGCCGGTCTCGACCTGTTCGAACAGGGCGGTGGCAGCCCGCCGTCCCGAGACGACGTCGAGCGGCTTCGCCTCCGGCCCGGCGAAGACGCGATAGGCCGGCTGCAGCGGGACGAGGTCGAGGTGCTCGGCGGCGGTCGTGCCGAGGAGGGCGAAGAAGTGCTCGAACACCTCCGGCATCAGGTACCAGCTCGGTCCGGTGTCGAAGCGGAACCCGTCCTGCTCCCACGACCCGGCGCGCCCGCCGGTGTCGTCGCGGCCTTCGCAGAGCGTCACCTCGTGTCCCTCCGACGCCAGCAGCGCCGCGGTCGCCAGGCCCGCGATGCCGCCGCCGACGATCACCGTGCGCGTCATCGGATGCTCCGGCGCGGTCGGGCCGTCAGCGCGGCTCGGGCCGCCAGTGCGGCCTTCACGGCATCCGGCACGCGCACGCGTCCTGCGGCCGGCGGGCTCTGCCGCAGCCTCCGTGACAGCTCGGCGAAGAGGTCGTGCGCCGTGCTCACGGCGCGGCGGCAGTCGCGGGGAAGGGCGGGGATGACCCGCGCGGCGGCGGCCAGGTCGGCGTCGATGCGGTCGAGCACCTCGACCCGCCGATCGTCGGCGGCCGCACCGGAGAGGTAGTCGCGCCCGAGGCGCTCGGCGTCGTCGTCGAGATCGCGGAGGAAGTTGACGTCCTGGAACGCCGCGCCCAGGCGCCGGGCGCCCTCCACCAGTGCCGGATCGGCCGGCGCCGGGGTCGGTGCCCCGGCGTTGACGAACACCTGCAGGCACATCAGCCCCACCACCTCCGCCGAGCCGTACACGTAGGCGTCGTGCGAACCGGCGTCGTGATCGGCCGTGTCGATGTCGGTGCGCATCGAGGCGAAGAACGGCGCGATGAGGTCGCCGCCGATGCCGCACTCGCGCGCGGTGCGGGCGAAGGCGTGCACGACGAGATTGGCGCTGAACCCGCGCTCGATCGCCTCGAGGGTCTCCCGCTCGAGTGCATCGAGTACGTCGCGCTCCAGCGCAGGGCTCAGCCCCGCATCGGCGGCGGGTCCGTCGACGATCTCGTCGGCGACGCGGACGAGGGCGTAGACGTTGCGCACGTGCGGGCGCGGGCGGGGGCCGAGGAGGCGACAGGCCAGGGCGAACGAGGTGGAGTAGCGCGAGATCACCGCGGCGGCGGCGTCCTCGGCCGTCCGGTCGTACAGCTCCAGGCCGGTGTAGGCGCGGTTCACGGCACCCGCTCCCGGACCGCCTCGACGAGATCGAGGAGCATCGCGCGCCCGGCGTCGGGCAGGAGCGAGTCGAGGATCAGCGCGCGCGCGTCGGCCAGGGTCTCCGCCACGAGCACCTCCAGGCGGTCGCGCGCCCCCGAGGCGGCGAGGGCCTGCTGCGCGGCGCGGACGGCGACCGGACCGGTGTGCGCACGCGCGAGGGCGTCGCTGACCTCCGGCCAGCGCTCGCTCTCACGGGCCAGCGCGATCAGCGGCGTGCGCTTGGCCTCGCGAAGGTCACCGCCCTCGTGGCGACCGGCGAGCTCGGCGGGTCCGAACGCGCCGATGAGGTCGTCGACGAGCTGGAAGGCCAGGCCCAGCTGCTCGCCCACGCGGCCGAGGGTCGTGCGCACGGCGGTGGGTGCGCCCGCCAGCACCGCTCCGGCCACGAGCGGGGCGGAGAAGGAATACACGGCGGTCTTGTTCGCGGTGGCGACGAGGATCGCGTCGGAGGCCACGCCGTCGTCGGCGCCCACGGCGTTCTCGACATCGGCCAGCTCGCCCGCCGCCGAGACGACGACGGCGTCGTCGACGAGTGCGAGGAGGTCGGCCCGGGTCTCGGCGGCGACATCGGCGAGCGCGACGAGGCGCACAGCCTCGTGCAGCAGCAGGTCTCCGGCGAGGATGGCGGCCGCGTCGCCGAGGAGCGCCGCCCCCGCGGCATCCGCGCCGAGGGACAGCCCGCGCGCACGGAACTCGCCGCCGATGTTGGGCACGCCGCGGCGGTGGGTGTCGTGGTCGATCACATCGTCGTGGACGACGAAGGCGGTGTGCAGCAGCTCGAAGGCCGCGGCGACGGGGTAGACCGCGGCGGCGTCCTGGGTGCCGCCGAGCGTCTCGTACGCGGCCACCACGAGTGCCGGGCGGAAGCGCTTGCCCCCGCCGGCGGCGCGGCCGATCGCGTCGGCCAGGGCCGCGGAGGCGGGATCGAGGGCGGCCATCCTGCCGCGGAGGCGATCGAGGGCGTCGCCGATGGCGCCGTCGATGGCGTCGCGGGCGGCGGGGGCGGAGGACAGCGCGATCATGAGGCCCGGCGTCGTTCCCGCGGCGCCCCGAACAGCCGCAGCTGCTCGGCCTGGAGGACGAGCCACGGGCTGAACGCCCACGGAGTGGCGTCGAGGGCGGTGGCGAGGTCGAGCGGGTCGACCCAGCGCGCGTCGACGACCTCGAGCGGATTGAGCTCGGGCACATCGGCGGTGCGCGCGGTGTACACCGGGCAGATCTCGTGCTCCACGATGCCGGTCGCATCCGTCGCGCGGTAACGGAAGAGCGGAAGGGCGAGCTGGACGTCGGTGATCGTGATCCCCAGCTCGTGCGACGCGCGGCGGTGCACGGCGGTGAGCACGGGTTCGGCGGGTCGGGGGTGCCCGCAGAAGGAGTTGGTCCACACGCCCGGCCACGTCTTCTTGTCCAGCGCCCGGCGTGTCACGAGGACCTGGCCGGCGTCGTTGACGACGTGGCACGAGAATGCCAGATGCAGCGCGGTGTCGGTGCCGTGCACGCTGCTCTTCGGGGCCGTTCCGATCTCTCGGCCGTCGTCGTCCAACAGCACGACATATTCGGTCTCGATCATGGTGCCTCCTGTTTGCTAGTTTATCTAGCGAATAGCATGACTATACAAGTGAGGGGAGGAGAGTGTCCATCGTGACGCACCCGACTGCCGCACCTGATACGACTGCCGCGCCTGACAGAGGACGCGCCGCCGTGCGCGACGCCCTGTTCGCCGTGCGCCACTTCAGCGACGCCCTGGACCGCATGAACAGCGGCATGAAGGGCGACATGGACATGAACGCCACCGACCTCGCCGCGTTGCGCATGCTCATCGTGCGCGAGCAGCGGGGGGAGGCGGTGAGCCCCCACGACATGGCCCGTCATCTCCGGATCTCCACCGCATCGACGACGAAGCTCCTGGACCGGCTCTCTGCTGCCGGACACGTCGAGCGACGCCCGCATCCCCACGACCGCCGGGCGCGCGTCGTCGCGCTGACCGATCACTCGCGCCGCACGTTCTTCGAACACTTCGGCGCGCACCTGGCCGCCATGCGGGAGGTGGCCGAGCGCTACACCGACGAGGAGCTGGAGATCGCCCGGCGCTTCATCGCCGACATCGCCGAGGCCGTCGATCCGGCGTGAGGCGCAACGAAGAACGGCGCCCCCGGAGGGACGCCGTTCTTCGTTTTCGTTGCGGGGACAGGATTTGAACCTGCGACCTCTGGGTTATGAGCCCAGCGAGCTACCGAGCTGCTCCACCCCGCGGCACAAGTAAAGAGCCTAGCACGGTTTCCGAGCGCGCGAGACCGGCCGCTGCGGATGCTTGCCCCGCCGCCGCCGGTGTCGCGATGATCGGAGCATGCCGGCGCAGCGCGAGGAAGGGCCCCAGGACGACGTCGTCGACGGGCGGGACGAGACCCCCGCGGAGCGCGCGGACCGCAACTGGAACGAGGTGCTGCAGGAGCTGCGGGTGCTCCAGACGGGTACCCAGATCCTCACCGGCTTCCTCCTGGCGCTCGCCTTCCAGCCCGCCTTCGCCGACCTCGACGGGTTCCAGCGCGTGCTGTACCTCGTGCTCGTGGTGCTGGCGGCGCTCAGCGCGATCATCGCGCTCGCGCCGGTGGCCTTGCACCGCACGGTCTTCCGCCGTCGGGCGAAGGAGTCGGTGGTGCGCTACGGGCACTGGGCGCTGATCGTGGCCCTGTTCACGGTGTCGCTCCTGCTGGCGGGCGTCGGGGCGTTCATCTTCGATGTCGTGGTGGGGCTGGCGGCGGGGGTGACCGCCGCGTCCTGCCTCGCCGTGCTCATTCTCGTACTGTGGGTCGTGGTGCCGATTCTGATCCGGCGGCGCCGCGAGGAGGCCGGCGGATGAGCGCGACAGCGGTGGGCGTGGCGGTGGCCCAGTTCGCCCCGACGGCCTCGACCGACGCCAACCTCGCCACGATCGCCGACCTCGTCGCGCGGGCGGCCGGCCGCGGAGCGCGGGTCGTGCTGTTCCCGGAGTACTCCAGCTACTTCGTCGACCCGTTCGACGACTCGCTCGCCGCCCACGCGGAGAGCGTCGACGGCCCGTTCACGACGGCGCTGCGCGCCCTCGCCGGGCGCCACGACGTCACGATCGCGGCGGGACTGCTGGAACAGGGCGAGGGCGGGCGGGTGCGCAACACCGTCGTCGCCGTCGACGCCGGCGGGGTGGTGGCGACCTACCGCAAGCTCCACCTCTACGACGCGTTCGGCGCGCGCGAATCGGACTGGATTCAGGCGGGGGAGATCGCCGATCCGGAGACGTTCGTCGTCGACGACCTCCGCTTCGGCCTCATGACGTGCTACGACCTGCGCTTCCCGGAGGTCGCGCGCACGCTCGCCGACGCGGGCGCGGAGGTCGTGCTGGTGGCGGCGGAGTGGGTCCGGGGTCCCCTCAAGGAGCACCACTGGCAGACGCTCCTGCAGGCGCGCGCGATCGAGAACACGCTCTTCGTCGCCGCCGCCGACCATCCGCCGCCGCTCGGGGTCGGGCACTCCGGTGTGATCGACCCGCAGGGTGTCACCGTCGGAGCGGTCGGGACGGCCACCGACGTGGCCGTCGTCCACGTCGACGCGGAGGCGGTGGCGCGCGTGCGGCGCGTCAACCCCGCACTCGCCCTCCGACGCTTCCGCGTCGCGCCGCGCTGATCACGCCCGCAGTGCCGCGAGCCGCGCGGCGGCCTCCGCCAGCACCTCGACGCGCTTGCAGGCCGCGAAGCGCACCAGGGTGGCGTAATGGCTGCGGTGGGCGCGCGTGGCGAAGGCGGTGAGCGGGATGCCGACGACGCCGGCGCGCGCAGGCAGCTCGCGGCAGAACGCCGCGGCGTCGACGACCCCCAGCGGTGCCGCATCCGCGACGGTGAAGTACGACCCCTGCGGCACGGTCACGGCGAAGCCCGCCGCGCGCAGCGCCTCTCCCAGGAGATCGCGCTTGGCGCGGAGCGTCGCGGCGATCCCGGCGAAGAACGCATCGGGAAGGCGCAGTCCCGTCGCGACCGCCGGCTGGAACGGAGCGCCGCCGACGTAGGTCAGGAACTGCTTGACGGCGAGGACGGCGGAGATGAGCTCGGCGGGACCGGTGACCCAGCCCACCTTCCACCCTGTCACCGCGAACGTCTTCCCCGCCGACGAGATGGTCAGCGTCCGCTCCCACGCCCCCGGCAGGGTCGCGATCGGGAGGTGCGGCCGGTCGAAGACGAGGTGCTCGTACACCTCGTCCGTCACGATCCAGGCGTCGTGCCGCTCCGTGAGCGCCACGACGGTGGTGAGGGCGTCGCGGGAGAAGACCGATCCGGTGGGGTTGTGGGGGTCGTTCACGAGGATGACGCGGGTGCGGTCGGAGACCGCCGCCGTGAGCACGTCGAGGTCGGGCTGGAAGTCGGGCAGGCGCAGCGGCACCGGGACCAGCTTCGCGCCGGCGAGGGCGATGATGGCCGCATAGGAGTCGTAGAACGGTTCGAACACGACGACCTCGTCGCCGGGCTCGAGGAGGGCGAGCAGGCTCGCGGCCAACGCCTCGGTCGCCCCCGCCGTGACGAGGACGTGGCGTTCGGGATCCAGGTGCAGGCCGTAGAAGCGCTGCTGGTGCTCGGCGACCGCGGCCAGGAGGTCGGCCGTCCCGCGCCCGGGCGGGTACTGGTTCACGCCCGCGGCGATCGCCTCGCGCGCCGCCGCCAGGATCTCCGCGGGCCCGTCCTCGTCGGGGAAGCCCTGCCCGAGGTTGATCGCGCCGGTGCGGGCCGCGAGGGCGCTCATCTCGGCGAAGATGGTGGGGGCGGCCGAACCATCCGCCGCGCGGAGCCCCGCGCCCTCGGCCGCGCGGTGCCACGCTCCGGGAATGTCTCGCATCCCCCACACGCTAGTCGCATAGCCGGATCCCACTCGCACCATAAGAAACGCACAGCAACCGACGCCACGCTGGGAACCGCTTGGCAGAAGGAGCACTTCATGAGCGACACCACGGGCGCCCGCCCCGACGACCACACGCCGACGCCCGCGCCGGCTCCCACCCCCGGCGTCCCCGCGACGCCCGCCCCGGCAGCCGGCCTCCCGCCGCGTCCGCCCCTGCCGCCCTACCCGCCCGCCGGCTACGGCATGCCCGCTCACCCGAGCGCCGCCACTCAGCCCACCCTTCCGCTGTCGGCCGAGCCGGCCGCGCCGGCAGCGCCCCGCCGCACGGGCGGCGCGGGACGGGTCGTCGGCCTCATCGTCGCGGCGGCGCTCGTCGGCGGTGCCGCCGGTCTCGGCGGTGCCTACGCCGGGCTGAGCCTGTGGGGCGGGACCGAGGCCGGGCCGATCGCCGGGCCGCAGACCATCACCGTCAACGACACCGAGGACGTCACCGCGACCACCGCGATCGCGGCGAAGGTCGTGCCGAGCGTCGTGACGATCAGCGCCTCCGGTGGTGGCGGCGGCGGCACCGGCTCGGGGGTCGTCCTCTCCGAAGACGGGTACGTGCTGACCAACACGCACGTGGTGACCCTGGACGGCCAGACCGGTGAGGCCACCGTCACGGCCACGACCTCCGACGGCCGTGTCTACGACGCCGAGATCGTCGGGACCGACCCGGTGTACGACCTCGCGGTGATCAAGCTGGCGGATGCGACCGATCTCACGCCGATCGAGTTCGCCGACAGCGACGAGCTGAACGTGGGCGACGCGACGGTGGCCGTGGGGGCCCCGCTCGGACTGTCGAACACCGTGACCACGGGGATCGTCAGCGCACTGAACCGCTCGATCGAGGTGGCCTCCTCGGCCGCGCCGGAGGACGACGAGGAGGAGGGCGACGCTCCCGAGGAGGGACAGGAGAGCCCGTTCTTCTTCGACTTCGGGCAGGGGCAGCGCCAGTCCGGGCCGAGCGAGACGATCAGCATCGCGGTGATCCAGACCGACGCGGCGATCAACCCCGGCAACTCCGGCGGCGCGCTCGTGGATGGGGACGGACGTCTCATCGGCATCAACGTGGCCATCGCCTCCGCCGGCGGCTCCTCGGGCGGCCAGGCCGGCTCCATCGGCGTCGGCTTCGCGATCCCCTCGGTGATCGCCCAGCGCGTCGCCGACGAGATCATCGAGGACGGCTCGGCGTCGCACGGGCTCCTCGGCGCGTCGGTGCAGCCGGCCTCCGCGGTCGAGGACGCCGAGATCTCCGGTGCGTACATCCAGGAGATCGTCGCCGGCGGCGCCGCGGATGCTGCGGGCCTGCGCCGTGGCGACATCGTGACCGAGTTCGACGGCAAGCCGATCACCGACTCCATCGACCTCACGGCACAGGTGCGGGCGCTCGCCGCCGGCTCCGAGGCGACCCTGACCTTCGTCCGCGACGGTCAGTCGCGCACGGTCGAGGTCACCCTGGGGGAGCTCGGCTCCTGAGGACGCCCGGCTCACCGGGACGGACGCCACCCCGCGATAGCATCGCGGGGTGGCGTCCTTCTCGTTCGGCGCGGGGAACGCGCGGAAGCTCCTGAGCATCCCGCTGTATGCCGTGGGCCGCCTCGCCACCCTCCTGGTGCCGCGCTCGCGCGACGAATGGGTCTTCGGCTGCGCTGTCGGCGTGGCCGACGGTGCGCTCGCGCTGTGGGAGGTCGCCGCCGCGCACGGCGAGAAGGCGGTCTGGCTGACCGGCACCGCCGCCGACGCCCGCGCCGCCCGCGAGCGGGGCATCCGCGCAGTGCCGAAGACCGGTCTCCGCGGCTTCTGGCGGACCGCCCGTGCGCGCGTGGTCGTGGTCACCCACGGCTTCGGCGACGCGAACCGCTACGCCGTCTCGGGCGCCGTCATCGTGCAGCTGTGGCACGGCATCCCGCTCAAGCGCATCGGGCTGGACTCGCCGGAGACGCTCCGCAGCGCCGTGCTCCCCTCCTCGCGGATGGTGCGGGGGCTGCTGCGCGCCATGTACGCGGGCGCCACCCGTCGCATCCGGATCCTCCCCGCCGCCTCCGAGATCGTGCGCGGACGCCTGGAGTCGGCCTTCGGGCTGCCCTCGTCGCGGGTGCCGGTCACCGGAGAGCCTCGCGTGGACGTGCTCTCCCAGGGCACGCCCGAGGAGCGGGCGAGTTCCGCGCGCGCCCGGATCGAGGCGGCCGTCGGGGATCTGCCGGCGGGAGCGCGCGTCGTGCTGTACGCGCCGACCTGGCGTGACGGCGCCCCCGACCCGGGCGTGCCGAGCGCCGCGGAGTGGCGCGTGATCGTCGACGTGCTGGAGCGGCGCAACGCCGTGCTGCTGGTGCGCTCGCATCCCCTGGGCGCGGGGGAGTACCGCCCGCCGTTCTCCACCGCACGGGTCCGTGGCATCGGCAGCGCCGTGGTCCCCGACATCACTCCGCTCCTTCCGGGCCTGGACGCCCTCATCACCGACTACTCCTCGCTCGCGTTCGACGCGGGGCTCGTGCCGCTCCCCGTCGTGTACTTCGCGCCCGACCTCGACGACTACCGCGCGCGGCGCGGCATGTACGGGCGCTACGCCGACGTCGCGGGCGAGGACTGGGCGGTCTCGTGGGAGGAGGTCGCGGGGCAGCTGGAGGCGGTGCTCGATGACCCGGCGCCGCGCCGCGCCCGCTCGTTCGCTCTGAGCGAACACGTGCACGCCCATCGCGACGGACGCAACGCCGAGCGCGTCTACGCCGCCATCCGCGCCGCCCTGCGCGAGCCGAGAGGATCCGAATGACCGAACTGCGCTTCTTCATCGACGAGGCAGGCGTCGCCACGGCCGAGCTCACCGGAACGGGCCCGCGCCCGGCCGCGGTGGCCCTCGCCGGCCGCCGCGCGCGCGTGGCGGGGCGCCTGAGCGGGCGCGGCCGCACCTGGCGCGCCGTGCTGCCGCTGCAGGCGGCACGCTGGGGCGGCCCGGCGCTGCCGCTCCCGACGGGGGAGTACGCGCTCGCGATCGAGGCCGGAGAGGCGACGGATGCGGCCCTGCCCGGGATGCCCGTCCCCCTCGTGCAGCTGGGAACCCTGCGGGCGGCGTGGGACGGGACGGCGCTCCGCATCGGTCCGCCGATCGACCCCGCCTACGACTCCGGCGAGGGCCAGGATGCGCTGGAGCGGAGGTACGCGGCGGGCCGCGACCCGTTGGAGAACGCCGTCTTCTTCGAGAGCTTCTACGGCCGCAACGCCAGCTGCAACCCGCTGGCGATCGACCGCGAGCTCGCGCGGCGGGCGCCGGGGGTCACCCGCTACTGGAGCGTCGTCGACCTGTCGGTGCAGGTTCCCGAGGGCGCGGTGCCGGTCGTGGAGGGCAGTCCCGAGTGGTGGCGGGCGCGGGGGGCCTCGCGTCTCCTCGTCATCAACGACTGGATGCGGCGCCGTTTCGCGCGCCGTCCGGGCCAGGTCGTGCTGCAGACCTGGCACGGGACGCCCCTCAAGCGCCTGGCCCTGCACCGCCCGGGCTTCGACCCGCGGCGCGCGGCGGCGGTGGTGAAGGAGGCGCTCCGGTGGAACGTGCTCCTGGCCCAGAACCCCTACGCCGAGCGCATCCTCCGCAAGGCTTACGCCTTCTTCCGCCGCCCCATCTGGGTGGAGGGATACCCGCGCAACGACATCCTCGTGCACGACGACGGCGCGGCCACCCGCGCGGCGCTGGGCATCGCCCCCGACGCCCGCGTGCTGCTCTACGCCCCGACGTGGCGCGACGACCGCGAGGAGATCGTGGACTTCATCGACCCCGTCGCGCTCGCGGAGCAGCTCGACGCGGTCGTGCTCGTGCGCGGGCACTCGCGGACGCTCCTGCCCGGCAAGGACGCCGAGGGTCCGCGGGTGATCGATGTGACCGGCTTCCCCGACACGTCGCGCCTGCTGACGGTCGCCGACGCGCTCATCACCGACTACTCGTCGGTCATGTTCGATTACAGCGTCACCGGGAAGCCGATGTACTTCCTCGTCCCCGACATCGAGCACTATCGCGGCGCGCTGCGCGGGTTCTACTTCGACCTCGCCGCCGCCGCTCCGGGTCCGCTCGTGCGCAGCACCGCCGAACTGGTCGCGGCCGTCCGCGGCGCCGATGTCGAGCGCTATGCCGATCGGTACGCGGCCTGGCGGCGCATCTTCAACCCGCGCGACGACGGGCACGCCGCCGAGCGGGTGGTCGCCCGCATCCTCGACCAGGGGTTCGTCCGCCGCGAAGACTGAGCTCAGGGGAGCGGCGTGTTGCGCCCGCCCAGGCGCGAGGTGTCGACGGTGTCGCGGGCCCCGGTGAACAGGCCGGCGAGGAATCCGGCGCCCCACGACAGGTGCATCGTGGGCAGGACCGCGAGCGTCCACAGCTTGTCTCGCCATCCGGAGCCGCCGCCGCGCCCCGCGGCCACCGTCGTCACCAGCGCGGCGTAGGCCAGGAGCGGGAGGTACACCACGCTCGCCAGCAGTGACCACAGCCCCGTCAGCACGCGCGTCAGCTGCAGCGCCGCGACCACGGCGGCGAGCCCCGTGGCGGCGACGAGGGCGGGAGGTGCGAAGAAGCGGAGCGAGTTGCGCCGCCCGTAGCGGCGGACGAGCTCGCCCCGCCACGCGCCGGTGGCGCGGAACTGCCGCACCAGGCGCGTCCAGCTCTCGCGCGGCCAGTACACCACCGACAGGGTCGGGTCGAACCACACCCGGTAGCCGGCGCGGCGGATGCGCAGGTTCAGCTCCCAGTCCTCGCCGCGACGGATGCTCTCGTCGAAGAACCCGACCTCCTCCAGGACGCTGCGGCGCATCACGCCGAGGTACGCCGACTCGGCCGGGCCCTCCTTGGTGCCGCCGTGATACGCGCCGCCGCCGAGCCCGATCGGGGAGTTGTAGGCGCGGGCGACCGCCCGCTGGAAGGGCGTCCGCCCGTCGGCGTGCATGACGCCGCCGACGTTGGCCGCGCGCACCCGGGCGAGGGTCGCCAGCGCCCGGCGGGTGTAGTCGGGGGCGAGCTCGGAGTGCGCGTCCACGCGCACGATGGTGGGGTGATGCCCGGCACGGATGGCGCGGTTCAGGCCCACCGGGATGTCGGCGGCGGGGTTGTCCACCAGCAGGATCCTCGGATCGCCGGCGGCGAGCTCGCGCGCGATCTCGTCGGTGCGGTCGGAGGAGGGGCCGAGGGCGAGCACCAGCTCCATGGGCCCCGGCACGTCCTGCGCGAGGACGGTCTCCACGGCCCGGCGGAGATAGGCGGCCTCGTTCAGCACCGGCATGACGAAGGTCACGCCCGCATCGGCGGGGGGCACTGGGGCGTCCCGCGGTCCGGAGGCCTCGACATGCATCCGTCGATCATGTCACGGTGGGGGAGGGGCACGCTGGGCCGGATGGGTACGCTGGAAGGATGCGACTGCTCCACGACGTGAAGCTGGCGTGGAACCTCTTCCGCAAGGGCCTGAGCAACCGGTCGGCCCTGGCGGCGGTGCGCCGCGCGGTCGCCGCCGCGCCGGAGCATCCGCCCCACCACTACCGGGTCGCCGTCTACTTCGCCGACGGTGCCGTGAACATGTATCAGATGCGGCAGTGGTACAAGCCGCTGGCGGAGCTGTCGCGGCGCTGGCCGGTCGTGGTGCTGGCCCGCTCGGCCTTCGGCGCCCGCGCCCTCCTGGCCGAGGACTCCCCGCCCGTCGCCTTCGTCCCCTCGGTGCGCGATCTGGAGCGGTTCGTCGCATCGCAGGACATCCGCGTCGTCCTTTACGTCAACCAGAACACCCGCAACTTCCAGATGTTCCGCTACGGGCACCGCTGGCACGTGTTCATCAACCACGGCGAGTCCGACAAGATGTACATGACCACCAACCAGTTCAAGGCGTACGACTACGCCTTCGTGGCGGGGGACGCCGCTCGGGAGCGGCTCGCCCGCGTGCTGTGGGACTACGACCTCGAGGCGCGGACGTTCGCGATCGGTCGTCCGCAGGCCGACCACTACTCCGGCGCCCTGCCGTACACGCCCGACGAGCGCACCGTGGTGCTCTACGCCCCGACCTGGGAGGGCGATCGGCCGTCGGCGCACTACGGCTCGATCCGCACGCACGGCGAGGAACTCGTCCGGGCTCTGCTGGCGACCGGACGCCATCGCGTCATCTACCGGCCGCACCCGCGGTCAGGCGTGGTCGATCCCGAGTACGGAGCGGCCAACCGGCGCATCATCGCGGCCCTCGCCGCCGCGAACACGGCCGACCCGGCCGCCGCCCACGTCTTCGACGACGGCCCCGATCTCGGATGGCAGCTCGCGGCGGCCGACCTCGCGATCGTCGACATCTCCGCGATGGTCTACGACCGCCTCGCCGCCGACAGGCCGCTGCTGATCACCCGCCCGGCCGACCCCGAGGCGCTCGTGGACACGCACGGCTACCTGTCGGCGTGCGAATGGCTCGACGCCGCCGAGGCCGGGTCGGTGGTCGCAGCGGCCGACCGCGTGCTCGGCGACCCCGACTCGGTCGCGCGGCTGCGGTACTGGGTGCAGCACTACTTCGGCGACACCACTCCCGGTGCGGCCACCGCCCGCTTCCACGGCGCCATCGAGACCCTCATGGCGCGGTGGGACCAGTGGCACTCCCGGCCGGGCGCCGAGGAGGACGTCGACGAGGCCGACGACCTCGGCGACGATGACGACGACTGATCAGGCCGCGGCCATCCGCTGCACGGCGGCCAGCGGGATGTGCACCCAGTCGGGCCGGTTGCGCGCCTCGTAGACGGTCTCGTACAGCGCCTTGTCCAGCTCGAAGGCGCGCAGCAGCGCCGGGTCGAGGGGGGCGGCGGCGGGGGAGGACGCGTAGCCGTCGAGGAACGCCGCGCGGGCCGCATCCGCCCATGCGCGAGGATCGATGCCCGGGGCCGCCGGCACCGAGGCGGCGACGTACGCGAAGGAACGCAGCATCCCCGCGACGTCGCGCACCGCGCTGTCGGGCTCGTGCCGTTCGGAGATCGCCCGCAGCGGCTCGCCTTCGAAATCCAGCAGCACCCAGCCGCGCCCGGGCACGTCGAGGACCTGGCCGAGGTGGAGGTCGCCGTGCACGCGCTGCAGGCGCGGCCACGCGGCCTCCTGGGCGCGCGCGAACGCGGCCTGGATGCTCGGCACCGAGCCCGCCAGGGCGGGCACCGCGTCCAGCGCCCCCGCCAGGCGCGCCTTCCACGCGGCGGCCGCGCGCGCCCGGTCCTGCGCCGTGGCCTCGCGCGTGGGGAACAGGCGCGCGAGTGCGGCGTGTGTCGCGGCGACAGCGGCTCCGAGTTCGCGGGCCGGTGCGGCGAAGGCGGTGCCGGCGGCGGCGGCTCCCAAGGCCACGCGCCACGCGTCGGCGACGCCGGGGAAGAACTCCTGCGCGAACGCGAGAGACCCGGCGACGATGTGGCCGTCGTCGCGGGGGTCGCGCCACACGGCCGACACGGCGGCCACGGGCGGCGGCACCGAGCGCAGTCCGGCATCGGCCAGGGCGGTCTGCAGCTCGATGTCGGGGTTGAGCCCGGGGTGCACCTGGCGGAAGATCTTGCAGATGACGGGGGTGGCGCCCGGCTCCGGGGTGAAGATGATCGACGTGTTGGACTGCTCGCCCTCCAGCACGGTGGCCCGCGCCCGGCCGTGGCGCCGCCCGTGGACGGGAGCCGCCGGCTCGGCCGTGAGGGGGCCGTCCGCGCCGCTCACGCGTCCGCCGTGGCGGAGCCAGTCGTAGACGCGCTCCTGGAACAGCGGATCGCCCGTCCCCTCGACGACGAATCCGTCGGCGGTGCGCCCGATGACGTTCCCGACGGGCGTCCGCCGGCGCACGACCGGCACCTGGTAGAGCACGAGATCGCTCCCGCCGGTGTCGGCGACGAGGAGCACGAGCGCCTGGGCGTCCGCGGTCCCGCCGAGGTCCCACTCGGCGACCCGGCGCAGCGCCGGCTCTCCGCCCTTGCCCGCGTACCACCGCTGACGCGGCATCCACTCGCGCAGACACGCCAGCGTGCTGTCCATCCTCCGAGGCTACTCGTCCGCGCCGTCGCCGCGGCGCGACGGGAGGGCACGCCGCGCCGCGCCGGACGCACGACGCGCGACACCGGCGATCGCCCCGCCCACGCGCTGCACGCCCGCCACCGCGGCATGCTCCATGCGCCGCGATCCCGGGCGGGGTTCGAGATCTGCCGGCAGTGCGGGCGGGGGCGGGCCGAACGCGCGGCGCGATCCCACGAGCACCCGCCGGCCGAGGATGTGGTTGCCCGCACCGCCGACGGCCGCTCCGATTCCGAAGGGGAGAGCCTTGCCGAGCCAGGAGGCGCCGCCGCGGGCAGCGAACTGGTGGACGAAGGCCGTCTTCAGCCGGTCGACCACGGGTCCGACCGCGGCGCGCGGGAGCGTCTTGGTGATCATCTCGCCCCAGTACCCGGCCCGCGTCGGCCCTCGCCCTGCGGCCTGTCCGGCGAGCTGGGCGAGGAGGTCGACGCCCTCGCTGCCGAGCATGAGGGTGAGCACCAGGGCCCGGGCGCGATCGGGGTCGTCGACGGCCACGCCGTGGACCTCCGCGATCGACTGGGCGAACAGCGCGGTCGCCTCCAGGAAGCCGACGGTCTCCACGCCGCTGAGGGCGAGCGTGACGCCCGTGCCGATGCCGGGGACCACGGCGGTCGCACCGACCGCGGCCCCGCCGGCGGTGACGGCGGCGAGGTAGCGGCGCTCGAGGATGCGGACGATCTCCGCGGGCGTCGCGTCGGGGTGGCGCAGGCGGATGCTGCGCAGATGCGAGAGCACGGCCGGCCGCTGGATGGCCAGCACCCGATCCAGCGCACGGATGCTCCGCGGATGCTCCGGGTCGCCCACGGGCGGCAGCCCGCCCGCCCACGGTGCGTCGTCGGGCAGCGAGTGGATCCGGTGAACCTTCTCGGTCATCGCGGCGCGCCTACGCATGCCGGCGGGGGGCCGGCCATCGATCAGACGTAGTGATTGGCGCGCTCGAGGTCTTCGGCGAAGTCGACCTCGACCGCGTACAGGTCGGAGATGTCCATCGGCTGCAGGCGCACGCCGTCCTCGACGATGGCGAGCTCGAGGCCGCGCTCGAAGTAGTCCTGGTCGCCGACCCGGGCCAGCTGGCGCTGGAAGGCCTTCTTGTCGCGGCTGGAGATGTAGTTGATGCCCACCGCCTCGCCGATGCCGCCGACGACCGTCTTGGACAGCTCCTTGATGAAGCCGTCGGGGGAGACGGTGTACTTGACCTCTTCGTCGCTGACCTTGGCGGTGTTGACGGTGACGAACGACTGATCGCGCTCGAGGAACGGCATCGCGCGGCCGAGGACCAGCGGATCGAACACGACGTCGCCGTTCATCCACAGCACCCCGCCCTTACCGGTCTGCGCGAGGGCACGCAGCAGGCTCTTGGAGGTGTTCGTCTGGTCGTAGCGCTCGTTGTAGACGTAGTCGACCTCGGGGAACGCGTCGACGATCGTCTCGGCGCGGTAGCCGACGACGGTGAGGATGCGGGCGCTCGCGCCGAAGGCGGCACGAATGTTGTCGTGCTGCTGACGCATGATGCTGCGACCGTCGCCGAGCTCGGTGAGGGGCTTGGGAAGGCTGCGGCCCAGCCGCGAGCCGATGCCGGCGGCGAGGATGACGATCTGAGGGGACACGGTTTGCTCCTGGGGTAGGTTCATTTCCGGTTCACCGGAAAGCCACTCCTTTGTGCGCCCTTCATGGTAGCGATGACGTCTGGGAGGGCGCACAATACGCCGCACCCGTTGCCGATTCGTGATGCATGGTGTAGCGCCGGGCCGCCGGAGATCGGGGCAGGACAGGTACGGCCGAGTTGGTAGTTTGGTGCGATGACAGCCTCCTTGCCGCTGCCAGAAGACCTTTCCCCCGACCTCGCGGGCGAGGCGACGCCTCCGGCCGCGCCGAAGAAGGCGCCCGCCAAGAAGGCCCCGGCTCGCAAGCCCCCCGCCCAGAAGGCGCCGGTGAAGAAGACACCGGCGAAGAAGACCCCTGCGAAGAAGGCCCCCGGGACGGAGGCCCCCCTGCCCCCGCCGCCCGCCCTCCCCGACGACGTCGTCGTGCCGCCGCGCCCCCCACTCCCTCCGGCCCCCCACCCGGAACCCGAGCCCGAGCCCGAGCCGGAACCCGAGCCCGAGCCCGACCCGGAGCCCGAGCCCGAGCCCGACCCGGAACCCGAGCCCGACCCGGAACCCGAGCCGGAGCCCGCCGCCGCGCTCGACCTGGATCTCGATCTCGATCTCGGGGCCGATGCCGCCTCCGCCCCCGCCCTCACGCTGCAGGGCGTGTCGAAGTCCTTCGGCGGAACCCGCGCGGTCCACGCCCTCGACCTCGAGGTGCCGGCCGGCTCGTTCTACGGGCTCGTCGGCCCGAACGGGGCGGGCAAGACCACCACGCTGTCCATGATCGCGGGCCTGCTGCGGCCCGATCGGGGCACCATCCGGGTCAACGGCGTCGACGTGCGCGCCGACGCCGCCCGTGCCAAGCGCGCGATGGGGATCCTTCCCGACCGGCTGCGCACGTTCGACCGGCTGACCGGCCGGCAGCTCCTGTACTACTACGGCGTGCTGCGGGGCCTGCCCTCGGCCGTCGTGGAAAGCCGCATCGTCGACCTCGCGCGCGCGTTCGACCTCGTGGAGGCGCTCGGGCGTCCGGTGGCGGACTACTCCGCCGGCATGACGAAGAAGGTCATGCTCGCGGGTGCGATGATCCACTCGCCGCGCCTGCTCGTCCTGGACGAGCCGTTCGAATCCGTCGATCCGGTCTCCAGCGCCGTGATCCTCGACATCCTCGGCACCTACGTCGCCCACGGCGGGACGGTCATCCTCTCCAGCCACGGCATGGAGCTCGTCGAGCGGGTGTGCACGCGCGTCGCGGTGCTCGTGTCGGGTCAGGTGCTCGCCGAGGGCACCGTCGCCGAGGTGCGCGGGGCGGGCACCCTGCAGGAGCGCTTCCTCGAGCTGGCGGGCGGACTCGGCGACGGGGAGGGCCTGGAGTGGCTGCACTCGTTCTCCGACTGAGGCTCGCCGCCCTCATCGGCGCGCTGCGCGGCGATCGCCGGCACGCGGTGCGGATGAGCGTCGGCCTCGTGATCCTCGCCGCTGCCGTGGTGGCCGGCGTGCTCGCCGTCCTCAGCCTCGCCGACGAGCCGCGCGCCGCGGCGCAGGTCGTGACGGTCCTCGGCGGGTCGGCGGCGACGCTCGGAGTCGCCGTCGCCCCGGTGATCCTCGGCGCCGTGGACCCGCTCGAGCCTCGCCGTTTCGCCGTGCTGCCGCTCCGGCCGGGACCGCTGTCGGCGGTGCTCGCGGTCGTCGGGCTCGTCAGCATCCCGATCGCCGTCGTGCTCGCCCTCGCCGTCGCCGCCGCCGTGATGTGGCGTGAGCAGGGGGTGCCGGTGTGGCTCGTCGTCGCCTCCGTGGTCCTCGGCGTCCTCACCTGCACGCTGCTGGCCCGCGTCGGTGAGGCGGTCTCCGCCCTCGTCGTCCGCCATCGCCGCTCCCGCGAGCTGTCGAGCGTCTTCCTCGTCGCCGTGCTGGTGGTGCTCATTCCCGTCGGCGTCTTCCTCGCCTCCCTCGAATGGCGGGGGAGCGTCCCGGTCCAGCTCCGGGAGGCCGCCGACGCCCTCGCGCTCACCCCGCTCGGTGCGGCGTGGGCGCTCCCGGCAGCGGCGGACACTCCTGCGGCGCTGGCGATCGCGGTGGCCACCGTCGTCGTGCTCGCGGTGGCCTGGGCGGGACTCGTGCACCTCTCGCTCACGCGCATCGACCGGCCGGTCGCGGTGCGAGAGCGCGGCGGGCTCGGCTGGTTCGCCGTTGCGCCGGGCACCCCCGGGGGCGCGATCGCGGCGCGGAGCCTCGTCTACTGGCTCCGCGATCGCCGCTACCTCGTCAACATCGTGATCGTCCCGATCGCCGCGGCCCTCACCGTTGTGCCGCTCCTGGTCGCCGGCGTCCCGACGGCGATCGTGGTCCTCGTGCCGGTGCCGATCATGGCCCTCTTCTTCGGGTGGCTGCCGCACAACGACGTCGCCTACGACTCCACCGCCGTGTGGATGCACATCGCCGCAGGCGTGCGCGGCACCGCCGACCGGATCGGCCGGCTCGTGCCGATCGTGCTCATCGGCGTGCCGATGCTGGCCGTGGTCGTCTCCATCGCCGCGGCGCTGCACGGCCGATGGGCGGTGCTGCCCGCCCTGGTGGGCGTGTCGGCGGCGCTCTTCCTCTCCGGCCTCGGCCTGTCCAGCATCGCCTCCGCCGCGGCGCCGTATGCCGTCAGCCGCCCCGGGGACAGCCCCTTCCAGCAGCCGCAGCGCACCGGATCCGGCGGCGCGATCGCGCAGGCGCTCGTGATGGTGGGTGCGCTCGTGGTGAGCGCCCCGACGCTGTGGTGGGCCTGGCGCGCCGTCACCGGCGATGTGGCCTACGCCGAGCGGGCGCTGTGGGCGGGCGTGGGCACGGGCGCGCTCGTGCTCGCCGCCGGCGTCGCGATCGGTGCCGCGGTGTTCCGCCACCGCAGCGACCGCATCATGGAGTTCGCCGAGGCCACCTGAGCGGCCCGCGGCTACACTGGCAGATCATGAGCACGCCGATCGATCAGCCCGACCAGGGCGGTATCGCCACCCTCGACCGTGAGCTCGAGGAGCTCATCCGCGAGGAGAACGTCGAGCCGGGCGACCACGAGCGGTTCTCGCACTACGTCAAGAAGGACAAGATCCTCGAGTCCGCGATCACCGGTAAGCCGGTGCGGGCGCTCTGCGGCAAGAAGTGGACTCCCGGGCGCGACCCGGAGAAGTTCCCGGTGTGCCCCACGTGCAAAGAGATCTACGAGTCGCTGCAGACCTGACGCTCACACCGCGTCGGCGAACACCGTCGGCAGGGCGGGGTCGGAACGGCTGAGCGCCAGCGCGCGGACAGGCAGCTCCTCGCGGACCCGCTCGTGGTGCGCACGGGCCGCGGCCACCCCCGCGGGGCCCTCTGCCGCGGCATCCGTCTCGCCGTGGTCGACGAGCGGGACCTGCAGTGCTCGCGCCTGCGGATGCTCCGCCGGGGCGGCGAGAGCCTCGAATCCGTCGGAGACGACGATGAGCTCGCCGGTGGCCACGCCGTCGCGGAGCGTGCGGAACGCGGCCTTGCGTCCCCCCTTCGACGCTTTGTCGGCGGACGCCTTGGCGACGGCCTGCCACGCCCCGTCGGGGCTCTGACGCGCGACGAGCTTGTAGACCATCCCGGAGGTGGGGCTCCCCGAGCCGGTCACGACCGAGGTGCCGACCCCGTAGGCGTCCACGGGGGAGGCGGCGAGGGAGGCGATGGCGAACTCGTCCAGGTCGCTGGTCACCGTGATGCGCGTGCCCGTGGCACCCAGCTCGTCCAGCTGGGCGCGCACGTCAGCGGCCACCGTGGGCAGATCGCCGGAGTCGATGCGGACGCCGCCGAGCCCGGTGCCGGCGACCCGGACGGCGGTGTCCACGCCCGTTCGGATGTCGTAGGTGTCCACCAGCAGCGTGGTGCCCGCCCCGAGCGCGGCCACCTGCGAGCGGAACGCGTCCTCCTCGGTGTCATGCAGCAGTGTGAAGGCGTGAGCCGCCGTCCCCATCGTGGGGATCCCCCACCGCCGCCCCGCGGCGAGATTGCTCGTCGCCGTGAAGCCGGCGATGTAGGCCGCGCGGGCGGCGGCGATCGCGGAGTCCTCGCCGGCGCGCCGGGAGCCCCTCTCGGCGAGCGGGCGGTCGCCGGCGGCGATGCTCATGCGGGCGGCGGCGGTGGCGATGGCGGAGTCGTGATTCAGCACCGACAGGACGAGGGTCTCCAGGAGCACCGCCTCGGCGAAGGTGCCCTCGACGGTGAGGACGGGGGAGCCGGGGAAGTACAGCTCGCCCTCGCGGTACCCCGTGATCGATCCCGTGAACCGATAGTCGGCGAGGTAGTCGAGCGTCGCGGCATCCACGACCCGCTCATCGCGCAGGAAGCGCAGTTCGTCCTCGCCGAAGCGGAAGTCGCGGAGCAGCCCGAGGAGGCGCCCGGTGCCCGCGACGACGCCGAAACGCCGGGCTCCCGGCAGGCGCCGCGCGAACACCTCGAACACGCAGCGGCGCTCGGCCGTGCCGTCGCGCAGGGCCGCGTCCAGCATCGTCAGCTCGTAGCGGTCGGTGTGCAAGGCGGTGCTCGCGCTCATGCCGTCACACTATCGTCGGCGCGGGAGGGTCGGCGGCGCCGGGCGGCGGCGCGGGTAGGGTGGGATGTCGTGGATGACGCGCCGATCGGGATCTTCGACTCTGGTGTCGGCGGGCTCACCGTCGCCCGGGCCGTGTCGGCCCTCCTGCCGCGCGAGTCGATCCTCTACGTCGGCGACACCGCCCGCTCGCCCTACGGGCCCAAGCCCATCGCCGACGTGCGCCGGTACGCGCTGGAAGTCCTCGACTCCCTCGTCGAGCAGGGCGTGAAGATGCTCGTCATCGCGTGCAACACCGCCTCGGCCGCGATGCTCCGCGACGCGCGCGAGCGCTACGACGTGCCCGTGGTGGAGGTCATCGGACCCGCCGTCCGCACCGCGATGTCCACGACCCGGAACGGGCGCATCGGCGTGATCGGCACCGAGGGCACCATCTCCTCGGGCGCCTATCAGGACATGCTCGAAGTGAACGCCCGCCTCACGGTGTTCGCGCAGGCCTGTCCGCGGTTCGTGGAGTTCGTCGAGGCGGGCGTCACCGAATCGGCCGAGGTGCTCGCCGTCGCCGAGGGGTACCTCGCCCCGCTCCGCCACGCCGGCGTCGCCACGCTCGTCCTCCGGTGCACGCCCTACCCGTCCCTCGAGGGCGCCCTCAGCTACGTCATGGGGCCCGACGTGAGCCTCGTCTCCAGCGACACCGAGACGGCGAAGGACGTCTACCGCCAGCTCGTCAGCCGCGACCTCCTGGCCGGGCCGGATGCCCAGGCCACGCACCTGTACGAGGCGACCGGCGACTCCGCGGACGACTTCGTGCGCCTGGCCCACCGCCTCATGGGCCGCGAGGTGCGCGACGTGCAGCTCGTCCAGACCGGCGCGATCGACCTGCCGCGCTGAGCGGCATGACCCAGAAGGATGAACGCATGACCGACTTC
>CAZBZR010000019.1:0-42680 GCA_964496445.1 uncultured Microbacterium sp. | reverse complement strand
CGACCTGAGGAATTCCGATGAGCAACTCTGGGGAATTTCGATGAGCGCCATCACCCGTTTATGGATGCGCCTCGGACGTGGCACCGAACGCGGCTAGAAGACTTTCGTTCAGCCTCGCGCGTTGCGCACCGCAGGTTGTGCAGCGCGCGCGTGCCAGGCGAAGATGGCGGCCGGGAGCCGGGGCGTCGACTTCGAAGGAGGGACAGTCGCCGGGAAGCAGTGGTGTCGCCGACGTCTCCACGACGTCGGCCCGCCGTTGCAAGCACGAGTGCACTGACAGCAGGATCGAGCATGACTGCGCTAACGGCGATCGCGTCGTACCAGCGTCGCCTCCGGGCCGCGCTGAAGCGCCGGACGCCGCAATTCAGGCCAGCAACTCCCGGGCGAGAGTTCCCGCGGGTGATTCACGGGGTGCGATCCGTCGGAGGACGGCGCGGGTCGGCTCTGGTGCGTCGGCGAGGCACTGATTCCAGGTGTTCCTGGCGGTCTCTACGTCGATCTGCGCTAGCGCTTCGGCCACGGCCGCCTCATGCAGGCTTTCGAGCCGCTCAATACATTCTGCTGCGCCTTCGATGCCATTCGAGCGCGGTGCTTCGAGTGCCTTGGTTAGAGCTTCGACCATGCTCGGCACCCAGGCCTGTGCCGCTTCCTCACTGACTTCCGTTACCGCAGCTACGTCCCGTTTGAGCTCACGCCAGCCGCGCTGGTGAGGAGGCGAGACTTGCGCTGATCGGCCGTCCAATATCGCCTCCGCGGCGAGTTCAGGAAAGGTCTCAATCAGCGGGTGCGGAAATGGGGAGACCACCTGAGCGTTCTCCACCAAGAACGACCGAACAACCGCATTGCCGCGCTCGCCATGGCTCAGGGTACTCAGCAAACGAGCAATGGCGTCAATGGGCGGACCCGCGCGGTCGTCGCGGGCCTGATCCATCAGTCCCAGCCACCAGCTTGACGGGATGGCCTCGGCGATGCGGTCAGTGAGTTCAACAGATAGGAACGACAGCCACCACAGGAACGAGTCGAGGTTGCTCAGTTCCCACAGTTGCTTGGAAACCACCGAGCGTGCGGCCACTTCCCAATCGACCATGGCCATCACCGCGAGAACAGCGCCCGCAAGCGCCTCCTGCCCTGGCGTAGGCGACCAGTCGTCGTTGGTCTCCTCGTCATCTTCCCCGTCGCTGTCCCGGTCAAACAGCGGAGCCCCGGAGGCGTCGGCGATGTACGCGATGAGCCACATCGAGCCGAAGGCCCAGTCGAAGTTGCCACATGCATCAACGAGATCATTCTCAAGGGCTTCCCGAATCCCTTGCGCACACGCCTCGAGTGCAATCCGCGCAACCGCGGGAGAGACATCCGCGAGCACGTCGACAAGATCCCAGATTTCTAACGGATGCGTGTACTCGTCGCTCTGCTGCAGCCATCCTCTGAGCGCCTGGGGGTCGATACCCGCCTCGAACTCGGAGACCCATTCCGGCCGCCGTTGAAGCCCGTCGCCGTAGAAGAGTTCGCGGAGAACATGGGCCCAGTCCATCGCACTAGCTCGTGTTCCGACGGTAGAAAGTCGTTCCCCGACCGTTCTTGCGGGCACGGTCGTCGGGATCTCTTGATACGAGTCCAGGTGCCAGGACCGCAGCCCGCTGAGCATCCAGTGAAGACCGTTGAGCTCCTCTGCCTGGATACTCGGCATCCAACGGATGATGGCGGTCGAGAGTTGGTCAGCGGAGTCGCCGTCGAGCCGGTATAGCCAGTCCGACGCCCAGACCAGGTTCAGCGCCACGCCCCGATCCCGGCCTGGGGCGGCCCCGAGGCATTGCCGGACGAGACTTGAAGATACCTCTGCGTCGACGAGCTCCGCGGCCCATCGGTAGCGAAACGCGTCACGTCGGTCGAATACGCGGAAGAGCCAGAACTTACCGAGAACTGGCACGCTGTCGTCCAGGAGCACGGCGCGGACGACTTTTCGGATAGTCGCGCCGATGCCCGACGCTTCCATCTCACCAAGCTCTTGCAGCGCTCGCTCAGCAATGCGGATGTGTGGCGCCCGGATTCGACTATCGGTCTCGCGTGCGAGCCGCAACTCAGCAAGTGTCAGCAGGGCCCCGTCTAGTCCAGCCGTGATGAGGGCGCCACGTGCCGAGGTGCCGTCCGGCACGTACTCGGTCAGCAACCGCTGCAGGTCCTCACGCGTTGCTCCCGCGTCCCGGCTGATCATCTGCGCGGCGCACACGATGGCGAATGCGAGTGTGCTGGCCTCGTCTTCGAGAAGACCGTTAAGGGCGGTGCGGATGCGCCGCTCTCCGCCGGAGGCGACGAACATGTAGAGCCAGGGCTCACTTGAGGTGCGGCGGGCGAGGTCCAGCCGTTGCGGCGGCTGTTCGAACGCGATGGACCACCGGACACGGTCATCGAGTCGCATTAGCATCGGCCCGACGGTGTCGAGGTGGCGACGACAGTACTCATCGAGTACCACGACGGCCTCACTGCTCAAGATGGACTCTCCGCCGCGGGCCTCGAGTCGTTCGGTTGAGACCAGCAGAACTGCGTGTGTGTCGTCTGCGACGGATTCGAAGGCGCTGAGCACCTCCCGGCCGATGGCTTGCGCGTCGTCGACCAGAGCGAGGACGGGGCCTGTCATCCGTGCGAACTCATCAACGGCATGAGAGTCCGCAACACCCGCCTGGGTGAGTTCGACCACCCGCCAGCCGGCGCGGTTAAGTCTTCGTGCCGTGTGGAACGCCGAGATAGACTTGCCGGTTCCGCTCCCGCCGGACAACGTCGCGAATGACGTATCGAGCAGCCTCTGCGCAATGCGTGGGACGACAGGTAGCTCCGGGCAGGCATCGACGTCAGTGGGACGCAACCGCTCGCCGCGGAGAGCTGCGAGGAAGCTTCGGCTTCGATGGAAGGTGACATACTTCCACTCGCGCATTTCTGCCGCGGTCACGAGGGCTTCCGCAATCGCATTCAGCGCAGCGTCGGCCGTTGCGCGGATGGCGCCCTCGCCAGTGGCGGTTGGGCTAACGCGGACAACCGGCCACCGCTGCGTTAGCGGGTCAAGGAGCGATTCAACAACAGCACGGTCGCTGCCGCTGTAACCCACAACGAGCAGAGTCCGTGGTCGCTCTGCGAGGGCGGCGACGCCTCGGCGGACCTCGTCGGTGACCACGCCATCCTCGTCGGGCAGTATCCAGACTTGACGTGGGTTTGCGGCGTCGCCATGTGGCTTGTGGAGAATTCCCGCTGGAAGGCTCACTCCGTACAGCCGCTCATATGCGCGCTCAAGGCAGGTGTCCCAGTTGTAGGAGACCACCATCTCGACGTGCCGGGAGTTGATAAGTCTGGCGAGCTCGAAGTGGGCCTTCGCGGGCTCACGGTCGCCATCAAGTGCGGCGAAACCTTCTTGAAAGCTGGAGCGAACCGAAGCCGACTCTCGAACCAGTCCCCAACCCGGCCCAAGGTCTCCCGGCTCGGATCCAAGGAGTTCCTTCGCACCCCCCGTCTGTCCCACTCGTGCACGCAACTGCTGCAACGCCTCGTCATCACTGTCGATGGCCTGCCACAACAGTGCCGGCAGCTGCGCGGACATCGGGAAGTGTCCCGCCGACACGCCGGCGCCGACCACCGCCAACGCTCCGTACGAGCGTACGAGGCCGATCGCGCCACGGACCTGCTCAGAAATGGTCGATGGCGTCGTCATGGGTGATCGGCTCCGGGAGGCAAACGCAGGTACAGAAGCTTTCGGCGTGTTCCCATTACTACCGGCTCGCGGGCTCACCGGCGTCGCGGCGCACCGACGCTCGTTGCGGGCGCCCGCCCAGCTCGCAGGAGTCCGGCGGTTGACGCTGGAGCGCGTGACCTTGACGCGGATGCCCTGGAATAGGCCGTGTCTATCCCTTGTCGCGCGAGGAATCGCGACCGCAATCGAATTCGATCACACCGGTTGAGAACCAATTGACGAGAGTTGCCGCCAACTGCACGTGGCCTTGCGCCTGCAGCACACTCGGCGGAGCACCGGCGTGGCGATCCCTCTGCGCGAACGCAAGAGTCTCGAGCATCCCCAATAGAACGGCTCGATGGTCTGGATGGCCGTCATCCCGGCGGTCAAGAACCAGGCGCCAATCCGTTCGGCTCTTCAGGGACGCGACGATCTTCCCGAGCGTAGCCCGCTTGTCCACTGGGAGGACCCGCGGACCCGCTGCTGCTTCAACGGCGCGGATCGATTCCGTCATGACTTTGCTCGTATCCGGTTCAAGACCGTATGCCGCGGTCCATCCCGACGACAGGTACTGTCCCGCCCGCTGCGACGCCGAGCGGACGACCTCGTCCGCGAGATCCTCAATGCCATCCGTGAGCCGCCTCGACAGGCGGAAGTTTGAGCCCAACCGCACCACTGTCAGCGCCGAAGCTGTCGCGTCGAGATGCCAGCGCAACTCGTCCACCATCGAAGGGTCAGGATTGATCGGGTGTACCTCGATGTCACCCAACATCAAGTCCAGAACACGGAGTTTGAACCGTTGGCCACGGGCCTCCACCTGCTCCATGAAGTCCTCGACAGCTACGTCTCCGTTGTGTTCACTGTCGACGTCGAATCGCTCATGCAGCGACGACTGGACCCAGTAGACCGTCGACGAGTCTATCCAGTACGAGTCACGGCGAAGCCGGTCCTTCATCCACGAGTCCAGAAATGGTTCGAGCGCTGCGGGAACCAGGTCGCGAACAATGCTCCGCTCGGCGTACTCTTCGTCGTCCTCGTCCCAGGAACGCCACACAGTCATGCGACCGAGCATACGGTCGTGTTCGTACCCACCTTCGGCGGCCCCTTCCTTCCGCTGCGCGCATGAGGTCGAGCCGCGGGCCGATCACTCGAAAACCTGCGATCATCGCCTCATGACCGATCGTCGACAGTTGCAGTCGAAGTGGCTGCCTTACGTCGACAAACGGATCCCCGTCGGCACTCACCGGTTCCTCCCTCGCGGCCCGTACGACGCGCTCACCGCCGCTCGCGTGGATGACTTCGTTCGTGTTACTGCAACCGACCGGGACATTCGCCTGCAGGTCCTCGCGGTGCTGCGGATGCACAGCTCCAACGGCGCCGAGGTCGCGCTTGGACTTGCGGCGATCTTGCTGGCCGGACTGGCGATAGTTGTCAGCGTATTCGTCGCGATCACCGGTTGGGGCACGACGATCGCCGTGGTGTACGCGGTAGCCGCTCTCGTGATCTGCGGGCTGCTCACCAAGCCGGCGATCGCTGCCCACGCGAGAAAGATGACCGCGCTGGTCTGGCTTGGCGCCAATGAAGACGGGCTCCGGGATAACGTCACTCGCGTCAGCGCGACTCCGGATCAACGACAAGAGGTCTGACGTGGCCGGTTAACCTTTGATCTTGAAGGGCTTCCCTTCGCCAAGTTAGTCGGACCGCTCGAAGAAGCAGGCAACCTGGGCGTGCTCGACGAAGCACCCGCCGGATAAGGCCAACGCGCGTCTCTGCGAGACAACATCCAAGTTGCGCGCCTCCTAGCCGACCCCGATCCAACCGCGGGCCGAGGGTGGAAGCCCGCGGGGGCTCGACATTCCTGCGCCACCGACTCACGGACCGGGCTTCGACCTTGAATCTTCGCTCCTCGTCGCGCCGCCGCCACGGACCTCGAGGAGACCGAATGCCCGAGGAGGGTGCCGCTCTCGTTCATGTGCGGTAGGGGATCGCACCGACTGACCCGCGTGCGGGCCTCGCCTCGCGCACCCGCGACCACGCCACGCTGACGCGCTGTGGCCCTACTAGGCTTCGGGCATGTCGGACGAAGTGCGCAACGTGAACCAAGCCTTGTCGAAGATCACCGAGTACTGGCAGCCGCATCGGCTCACGAGCGTGAACGACTACGACGTCAAGCTCGCGAAGATCAACGGCGAGTTCATCTGGCACACCCATCCCGACACCGATGAGCTCTTCCTGGTCGTGAGCGGCACGCTGACCATCCAACTCCGGGATCGCGACGTCGTCCTCGGCCCGAACGACGTGTTCGTCGTACCGAAGGGCGTCGAGCACTGCCCGAAGTCGGACGCCGAGGTCGAGATCATCATGATCGAACCGAAGGGAACTGTGAACACGGGGGATGCCGGGGGAGACATGACTGCCGAGCTGCGCGAGTTGAGCTGACGCCGCCACCGCTACCACCCGGGTAGCGTGAATCATGACGGAGGGCCTTTCGAGCCCATGCGCAAGGTGCCCGCGCCGGTGACCAGTCACCGACCCGGCGAGTTCGCAAAGGTCACGCGCACGCGCAGTGCCCGAGTACGGATCGTTTGTGTGGTTCAGAGTCGCAGCCCGTTCGTGCGGCGCACCGGCCGTTGCCTTTCGAATCCGAACCGCGCCGGTGGTGCCACATATTCTCGTACGTCCTCGACGACCGAATCGAAGCGGCCCAGAAGCGACACATATCCGAACTGATGGTTGTAGGTGAGTGCGTACCCGGAAGCCTTGTCGCGGATGACACGGTCGGTCGGACTCCGAGGGATCTGCTCGTAGACATAGCCGTTGACGAGCGCGGCATCCCTCGTCTGGTCGCCGAAGTCCCACTGGGACAGATGTTGGATAGCGGTCTCGGGTCCACTCTCGTCGATCATGTCGAGCACGGCGTCGGCTTCCTCGGCCTGCATGAAGACGATGCTCATCCAGCGCTGTTCGACCGGTGGTGCGACAAACGGTGCCATTGAATCGGATGACACTGTGGCGGTGCTGTCCATTGCGAGCTCCCTTCTCTATCCGGAAGGTGCGCGCCGGCTCACCAGCACCGAACAGGTCCGCCTGCGGGGTGAGCTCGCGCGAGTTGGCCGCCTGCCTGTGGAGCAGATCGCGTTCCTCGTCGACGCGGTCCTGGGCTGGCGCAAGGGCGTGCGGCAGGCGATGCTGACTGTGCCCCAGGCGGCCCAAACTTGAGATGTAGACACATACTCGACGGTTCAGATCCGTCGAGATCGCTCCAGGAGCGTCCAGATCTCTCGAAGTCCAGTCGCGTATGCTGGCATTCACCACCACCGGAGTGAAGTCGAAGCGCTGGATTCCGGGGGTTTTGGGTATCCGCGAGACCATCCGGGCCTGTGGCGCAGCTGGTAGCGCACCTGCATGGCATGCAGGGGGTCAGGGGTTCGAGTCCCCTCAGGTCCACCGACACAGCCCCCGGGAGATCGGGGGCTTTCGTCCTTCTACGACGCCTCCCTCCTGCTCTCAGTCTCGTGCCCAAATCTCGAGGTGCCGAAACTGCGGGCTCGGTTGAAGGGACCGTGCACGTCACCAGCGGAGGATGCCGGCGGAGTAGAGGAGCCCTTGCGACAGCACAGGGAGCAGCCAGATTGTCGTCAGGATGGACACCCAACCGATGACGACGCCGGCCACTGCGAACCCGTAGCCGCGCTTGTGGTTGGTCCGGGTGTCCTTGATACCGAGGTAACTGACGATGAGGCCGGCCACGGCCACGACGAACGAGAGAACGAGGCCGACGATGGCCAGCGTGCTCAGGGGTGCGTCACTGCTGACAACCGGTGCCTTTTCCTTGGAGCGCCACGCCAGTGCGATGGCGAGGATGCCTAGGGCGATCCCGCCTGCGGCCACCACTGTCCCGACGACGGCGGTCCCGCGGGACCCGGCCCATATGAGGATCCCGAACCCGAGCGAGGTCACGATGACCACGGCGGCCACGATGGTGGCTGGCAGACGCAGCTTCAGCGCGCCCAGCACGATGGCCACGAGCGCGAGGGCGATGAGGATGAACAGGATGACGGTCGGATCCACAGCGCTCCTTCGGTGATGTGCAGCCGTGGGCCGCATTCGTCCGAATGTATCGGTAAGCCGGGCGCGGCCGGCGCACGGAGACGGCGCGTGCCGAGCGTCAGCCTCTCTGACGGTGACGGAGATCCCCGCGCTGCGGGCAACCGAAATCATGTCGTCGGTGCCACGGTTGGCTGCACCCCATGCGCGAAACGCCAGACCCGTCGGCGTCGGCGGCGAGCATCACGCGGCTGAGCTCAGGTGTTCGAGACTCCCGACGCGGCAGCGTCGGGTGCGTCCCGTCTCAGCCAGCGGTCGTCTCCCTTGGCCCGCAAACGTCGCACGTGACCAGATCCGCCGCGGTCCGCGGTCCGCGGTCCGGGAGAGGTTTCATCGCGCAGCGTCTCCGGCGCGTAGGGTGGCGGGATGCCCTCGCTGGTCGTGCGTCTGACCGCGGTCGCCGGGATCGCGGTGCTTCTGGGCGGAGCATCCGCGGTTCCCTCGGCCAGGCCGTCGCCCGGGCCTCGCGACGGGGAGGTGCGCATCGTCGCGGCGGCGCCATCCGATCCGGCGGAGCTGCACGCGCGGGCGAGGGAGCGGGTGGCGGCTATGGCGCTGCGCGAGCGGGCGGCCAGCGTGGTCATGGGCCACATCGCGACGACCGATCCCGGCGCGGCGTCGGCCTACCTGACGGCCGACGGACTGGGCGGCTTTCTCCTGATGGGCGCGAACATCCCGGCCGACGAGGCCTCGCTGCGCGCCCTCACGTCGGCGATGACGACGGATGCCGCCTTCCCGCCGCTCCTCGCGATCGACCAGGAGGGCGGCGACGTGTCGCGGCTGCCGTGGGACGCGTTCCCCGCCGCGCGCACGTTGAAGGAGGCGGATCCGGTCGCGGCGACCGACGCGTTCGCGGGGCGGGCGGCGCTGGTGGATCGTGCGGGGATCACGGTGAACTTCGGCGTCGTCGCCGACGTGACTGCCGACCGGTCGATGTTCATCTTCCGCCGGGCGTTGGGCACCGACCCCGACGGCGCATCCGCCCGCGTAGCCGCCGCCGTCGCCGGGGAGCGCGGGCAGGTGCTCTCGACCCTCAAGCACTTCCCCGGGCACGGCGCGGCGCCCGGCGACTCGCACGCCGGCATCCCGGCCACGGACGAGACCCGCGAGCAGTGGCGCGCCGGCGATGCGCTCCCGTTCGTCGCGGGGATCGACGCGGGCGCGCCGCTGCTGATGTTCGGTCATCTGCGCTACTCCGCCGTCGACCCGGCGCCCGCGTCCCTCTCGGCCGAGTGGCACCGCATCGCCCGCGAGGAGCTCGGATTCGACGGGGTCGCGGTGACGGACGACCTCGGGATGCTGCAGGCCTCCGGCGAGGCGGCCTACGCCGATCCCGTCGCCAACGCCGTCGCGGCGCTGGCCGCCGGCAACGACCTGGTGCTGGCGGTGATGTTCAGCGACGCCGGGTCGGCGGGGCGGATCGTCGAGGGCATCGTGACGGCGGTGGAAAGCGGTGTGCTGCCCGCCGCGCGGCTGGACGAGGCGGCGACACGTGTGGCAGCGCTGCGGCTGGAGCGTGCGGACGCGGGCGTCGCGTTCGTGCCCTGCCCCGACTGCGCCCCCGCCGGCTGACCTCCGTCGAGTAGCGCGATGAGCCGCCTCCGCAGCGCCGCGGAGCGCTCGGCGAACGCCCGCTGCGCGCGCACGTACTCCGCCTTGCCGTCGGCCGTCTCGATCGGCACCGGCGCGTAGCCCCACGCGGCGAGGTCGTAGGGCGAGGCGCGCATGTCGAGCTCGCGGATGTCGCGGGCCAGCGTGAACGCATCCAGGAGCAGGTCACCGGGCACGAGCGGCCCCATCTTCACGGCCCAGCGGTACACGTCCATGCCCGCGTGCAGGCACCCCGGCTGCTCGAACGCGGCCTGGCCGTCTCGGCTGAGCAGGTCGCGGTTGCGGGGGACGGCGTCGGGGGTGAAGAAGCGGAACGCATCGAAGTGCGTGCACCGCAGATCGTGGGCCTCCACCACCGCATCCGTGCCCGCGGCACCCAGCCGGAGCGGCACCGGGTGGCGCACCGCCTCCGTCCGGTACGCCATCGCCCACTCGTGCAGGCCGAAGCACCCGAACGAGGCGGGGCGCTCCGCCGTGGCCTGAAGGATCACGCGGATGCTGCGGAGGAGGCCCGCCTTCTCGGAGCGCAGCGCATCGGCGTCGACGCGGGCGTTCTCGGGTGCGGCGCCGGGCACGTACCACCGCCACGCGTGCCGGTCCGGAGCATCCGCCAGCTCGACCCCGGCACCGGGGTGCCACCGCCGCAGGATCGCGGGCTTGTAGGAGTAATACGTGAAGAGGAAGTCCTCGACGGGGTGCTTCTCGCCGCGCGCCGCCCGGGCGCGATGCGCCGCGGTGAGCGTGTCGGCGCGCTCGGCGTGCGCCGCCGCCCGCGCGCGCCACTCGTCCGCCGGCAGCGTCTCGAGAGCGGAAAGGGGCACCTCCCGAGGATAGGCGCCCCGCACTCCTCCGCCGAAAGTGCATCGTCTCGCCGAGAGTGCCCCGAATTCGATGCACTTTCGGCGAGCTCGTGCACTTTCGGCGGAGGGGGGTGAGGAGGAGGGGAAGGCGGGAGGCGGAGAGGGGGTTAGGGGGCGGGGTCGATCAGCGCGGGGGAGTTGTTGCGGACGTTGCCGACCGCGCGCGAGACCACGTGGTCTTCGAGGGTGTCGGCCACCGCGGGGGCGGCGTCGATCGCCGCGTCGAGCACGTCACGGACGTTCTCGGTCGTGGGATCGAGCCACGCGTCGGCGTGGTCGGGGTCCATGAAGAGGGGCATCCGGTCGTGGATCGAGCCCAGCCGCCCGATCGAATCGCGCGTGAGGATCGTGAAACTCAAGAGCCACTGCGCGGGGTCGTCGTCGGGCAACGCGGGGTTCTTCCACCACTCGTACAGGCCGGCGAAGAACATCGGCTCGTCGCCCGCGGGGTGGATGAAGTGCGGGATCTTGCCGTCGGGGGTCGTCTTCCACTCGTAGTAGCCGGTGGCGGGGATGATCGCGCGGCGCGTAGCGAGCGCGCGCCGGAACATCGGCTTGTCCTCCAGCTCCTCGCTCCGGGCGTTGAAGGCGCGGGCACCGATCTTCGGATCCTTCGCCCAGCCGGGAACCAGCCCCCAGCGCGCGGTCTCCAGGCGACGGACCGGCGGATCCGCTTTCGCCGAGTCGAGCACGATCGCCACCGGCGCGGTGGGTGCGATGTTGTACGAAGGCTCCGGCAGATCGTCTGCGACGGTGTCCACCCGGAGCACGCCGACGAGCTCGGAACCGACGTTGGCTACGACGAAGCGACCGCACATGCCTCCACGGTACGCCCGACCGGCGACGTCAGAGGTGGGTCTCCGGTTCGACGATCCCGACGGCCTCGAGCCGCTCCAGCAGCCCGGCGCCGTCGGACTCGCTCACCCACGGCACCTGCGCCGCGGAGTGGTCGTCGACGACCGTGCGCCCACCCGCGAGGACGGCCTCGGCGGGGGAGAGGCGGCGGATCGCGACGGCGGCGACGGAGGTCGGATGCTGACTGGCGAAGGCCGTGTAGATCTCGTCGTCGTGCTGGCCGTCGTCGCCGATGAGCAGCCAGCGGATGTTCGGGAACTCCTCCGCGAGACGCCGGAGGTTCGCGGCCTTGTGATCGCGGCCGCTGCGGAACCAGCGATCGTGGGTGGGGCCCCAGTCGGTGAGCAGGATGGAGCCCGGCGGGAAGAGGTGACGGCGCAGGAACCGGATGAGGGTCGGTGCCACGTTCCATGCCCCCGTGGAGAGGTAGATCATCGGCGCGCCGGGGTTCTCGCGCGTCAGGCGCTCGAGCATCACGGCCATCCCCGGAACGGGCTGGCGGGCGTGCTCGTCGATGACGAACGAGTTCCAGGCGGCGAGGAACGGGCGGGGGAGCGCGGTGACCATGACGGTGTCGTCGACGTCGGAGACGATGCCGAAGCGCTGATCCGCGCCCACGACGAACACCCGGGTCTCGACCGGCTCGCTGTCCTCGACCGACATCGTCACCGTCTGCCAGCCGGGCTCGAGCGTCGCCGGGACGACCGTGTCGATGACCCCGCCGCGATCGGCGACAACGTCGTGCGCGACCCCCTCCACGACGATGCGCACCTGGGCGTACCCGACGGGCACCGCGACGAAGCTGCGCCACCCGCGGACGCTGGCATACTCACCCGATGCGGCCTTGCGCACCGGCGGGGCGATGAGCACACGGCCGACGACGCGCACCCGGCCCGCGCCGCCGCAGCCGGGGCGCCCGGCCCGCTGGGGGCGGGGGCCACGGGCGCGGGCGCGGCGCTCGCGCCAGGCGTGACCGCGGCGCTCCAGGCGGGCGAGCCAGAGGACCTTGGTGCGTGCGGTGTCGGCGGGGGGCATCCGCTCTAGTTTTCCACGTCCTCGGACTCGGTGTCGTCCAGATGGCGGCGCTCGAGCCGCTCGAGGACCTTCTTGCCGACGAACACCAGCACGAGGAACACCACGATCACCCCGACGAAGAGGTAGCCGGCGAAGTGGATGGTGTCGCTCAGCTCGCGGTACGTGCCGGCGGCTGCTGCGGCGACGGAGATGTAGAGCGCCGCCCACGTGACGCACGCCGGCGCGGTCCACGCGAGGAACCGCCGATAGCCGTAGCCGCTCATCCCCACCGTCAGCGGCACGAGGGAGTGCAGCACCGGCAGGAAGCGCGACAGGAAGATCGCGACGCCGCCGCGGCGCTGGAGATACCGCTCCGACCGCTGCCAGTTCTTCTCGCCGATGCGCCGGCCGAGCGCCGAGGCCCGGATGCGGGGGCCGAGGAAGCGCCCCAGACCGAACCCGATGCTCTCGCCGATGAGAGCGCCCACGACCACCGCGGCCCCGAGCGCGATCGCCTCCCAGACGGAGGAGACGCCGGTCGCCGCGACGATCACGACGGTGTCGCCCGGCACCACGAGGCCGACGAGGACGCTCGTCTCCAGCAGGATCGCGAAGCCGGCGAGAAGGGTGCGCACGACGGGATCCACGCTCTGCACCGCATCCAGCAGCCACGACAGGATCTCGTTCACGGGACGAAGCCTAGAGGCGCGCACCCCCTCTAGCCTGAGAGCGTGCCGCTTCCCGTCGCCGTCCCCCTTCCCCGCGGGACCGACCCCGCCGCCGTCTACGCGGTGCTGTCGACGGATGCGCCGCACACCTTCTGGCTCGACGCCGGCCCCGCCGCCACGAGCGGCTGGAGCTGGGTGGGCACCGGGGTGTCGGAGACCCGTCCGGAGCGCGTCCGCGAGGTCGAGGTGGCCCGGACCCACCCGGCGGCGGAGACGGGCCCCTTCCGCGGCGGCTGGGTGGGGTGGATCGGATACGAGGCGGGCGCCGCCGAGGCGGGGGCGCCGGTGCATCCGCTCGATCCGCCGGTGCCCGTCGAGGTCTGGCTGCGGGTGGCGGAGTGGATCGCGTTCGACCACGCGACCGGGCGAGCGTGGGCGCTCGGCCCTTCCGGACGCGCCGAGGAGCTGGCCGCCCGCGTGCGCGGGGCGAGCGTGCCGGCCGCGCCGCCGGACCCGCCGGCGCGCGCGGCGACCGTCCGCCACACGCCGGAGGAGTACGCGGCCCTCATCGAACGCTGCCGCGACCGCATCCGCGACGGCGACGCCTACCAGCTGTGTCTCACGACGCGCTTCGAGGTGTCCGGCGTCGCGGACCCCGAAACGACCTACGCGCGGCTGCGCCACGGTGCCCCCTCCCATCACGGCGGGATCGTCCGCAGCGGCGGGACGGCGCTGCTCAGTGCCTCTCCGGAGCGCTTCCTGGAGATCGCGGACGGCGTCGTGCGGACGCATCCGATCAAGGGCACGCGTCGGCGTTCCGCGGATGCCGAGACCGATGAGGCTCTTCTCGCCGAGCTCCGGGCCGACCCCAAGGAGCAAGCCGAGAACGTCATGATCGTCGACCTCATGCGCAACGACCTCTCCCGCGTGTGCGCTCCGGGCACCGTCGCCGTCGAGCGGCTCCTGGAGGTGGAGAGCTACCCCACGGTGCACCAGCTCGTGAGCACGGTCGCCGGACGCCTGGCCCCGGGCACGACGCTCGGCGAGGTGCTGGGTGCCGCCTTTCCGGCCGGCAGCATGACCGGCGCGCCCAAGCTCTCCGCGATGACGATCCTCGCGGGGCTCGAGGGCGCGGCGCGCGGTCTCTTCGCCGGTTGCTACGGGTGGGTCGGTGAGGACGGCTCGGCCGACCTCGCAATGGTGATCCGCTCGATCGTCCTCACCCCGGGGCGGGCCGTGGTGGGAGCCGGCGGCGGGATCACGTGGCGGTCGGTCGCCGCCGCGGAGGTCGCCGAGGTCGGCCTGAAGGCCCGGGCCCCGCTGGCCGCGCTCGGCGCCGCCGTGCCGCCCGGATGGGGGCAGTGAGGGTCCGGTAACCTGGAGGGGCGCTCCGGCGCGATTCCCGACATCCAGATTGGCTCTTCCGTGTCCCAGACCAGCACGCCGTCCACCGTTGCCGACCACGGTGGCTTCGATCCGCACGAGATCCAGCGGAAGTGGCAGGCGCTCTGGGCAGACCGTGACCCGTTCCGCGCCGGCGGCGACGGCGACGCGCGCCCCCGCAAGTACGTCCTCGCGATGTTCCCGTACCCCTCGGGCGACCTGCACATGGGCCACGCCGAGAACTATCTGTACTCCGACATCGTCGCCCGCTTCTGGCGGCACCGCGGCTACAACGTGCTCAATCCCATCGGGTGGGACTCCTTCGGCCTGCCGGCGGAGAACGCCGCCATCCAGCGCGGCGCCGACCCGGTCGCGTGGACCTACGGGAACATCGCGCAGCAGAAGCAGAGCCTCAAGGACTACGGCGTCTCCTTCGACTGGAGCCGCGTGCTCCACACCAGCGACCCGGAGTACTACCGCTGGAACCAGTGGCTGTTCCTGAAGCTGTACGAGCGGGGCCTGGCGTACCGCAAGGAGAGCCCCGTCAACTGGTGCCCGTTCGACCAGACCGTCCTGGCCAACGAGCAGGTCGTCGACGGGCGCTGCGAGCGGTGCGGCAACGAGGTCGTCAAGAAGAAGCTCACCCAGTGGTATCTGAAGATCACCGACTACGCCGACCGGCTGCTGGATGACCTGAATCAGCTGGAGGGCTTCTGGCCGCAGAAGGTCATCCAGATGCAGCGCAACTGGATCGGCCGCTCCGTCGGCGCCGACATCGACTTCGAGATCGAGGGGCGAGAGGGCACGGTCACCGTGTTCTCCACGCGCCCGGACACCCTGTTCGGCGCCACCTTCTTCGTCGTCGCTCCCGACTCCGACCTCGCCGCCGAGCTCGTCGCGGAGGCCTCGCCGGAGGCGCGCATGCGCTTCCAGGACTACCTCGACGGGGTGCGCAAGACCACCGACATCGACCGGCAGTCCAGCGACCGTCCGAAGACGGGCGTCTTCCTGGAGCGCTACGCGATCAACCCCGTCAACGGGGAGCGCCTGCCGATCTGGGCCGCCGACTACGTGCTGGCCGACTACGGGCACGGCGCCGTGATGGCCGTGCCCGCGCACGATCAGCGCGATCTCGACTTCGCCCGAGCCTTCGATCTGCCCGTCCGCGTCGTGGTGGACACCACCGCCCCGATCACCGGGGCCATTCCGGTGATCGAGGTCGACGACGACGGCGTGCCGGTGGGCGACCTCCTCGACGACCTGGACCCCGCACGCACCGGCGTCGCCCTCACCGGCGAGGGCCGGATGATCAACTCCGGTCCCCTGGACGGGCTGTCCAAGCGCAATGCGATCGCCCGGGCCATCGACATCCTGGAGTCGCGAGGACGCGGCCGTGCCGCCAAGACCTACCGCCTGCGCGACTGGCTGATCTCCCGCCAGCGCTTCTGGGGCACCCCGATCCCGATGCTCCACACCGAGGACGGCCGCATCGTCCCGGTGCCCGAGGAGCCGCTGCGGGTGCGTCTGCCGGCCGTGGAGGGCCTGGACCTGGCTCCGAAGGGCAGCTCCCCGCTGGGTGCCGCCACCTCCTGGGTGCAGACGGTCGACCCCGAGACGGGTGCCGCCGCCCGCCGTGACCCCGACACGATGGACACGTTCGTCGACAGCTCGTGGTACTACATGCGCTTCCTCTCGCCGGGCGATGAGAGCCAGCCGTTCTCGAGCCGCGAAGCCGACAAGTGGGGGCCGGTCGACTTCTACATCGGCGGCGTCGAGCATGCGATCCTTCACCTGCTCTACGCCCGGTTCATCACCAAGGCCATGTTTGACATGGGCATGGTGGAGTTCACCGAGCCGTTCTCGAACCTCATCAACCAGGGCATGGTCATCCTCGGCGGGGCGAAGATGTCCAAGAGCAAGGGCAACCTCGTGCTCTTCCAGGAGGAGCTCGACACGCACGGCGCCGACGCGCTGCGTGTCGCGCTGGCCTTCGCGGGCCCCGTCGAGGACGACAAGGACTGGGACGACGTGTCCACGACGGGCGCGGCGAAGTTCCTCGCGCGGGCGATGCGCGTCGCGCAGGACGTCTCCAGCCAAACCGACGTGGTGTGGGCGGAGGGCGACATCGCGCTGCGGCGCGTCACGCATCGCCTGCTGGCGGATGCGCCGGGCCTGGTCGAGCAGACCAAGTTCAACGTCGTCGTCGCCCGCCTCATGGAGCTCGTCAACGCGACCCGCAAGGCCATCGACAGCGGCGCCGGGGCGGCAGACCCCGCGGTGCGCGAGGCGGCCGAGGTGATCGCGATGACCCTCGATCTGTTCGCGCCGCACACGGCGGAGGAGATGTGGCACGTGCTGGGGTACGAGCCCTTCGTCGGCCTCGTGCCGTGGCGCTCGGCCGATCCGACGCTGCTGGTGGAGGACACCGTGACCGCCGTCGTCCAGGTCGACGGCAAGGTGCGCGGGACCCTGGAGGTGTCCGCGCGCATCGATGCCGCCGAGCTGGAGGCGCTGGCCCGCGCCGACGCCAAGGTGCAGCGGGCGCTCGGCGAGCGTGAGATCGTCCGGGCCGTGGTGCGGGCACCCAAGGTCGTCAGCTTCGCCACCAAGTAGGCCGTTCCTCCCCACCCCGGCTCGCGCGCTCCGCCGTCCACACGCGGCGGCGCGCACGCGCCGGGAGGGCGCCGCATCCGTACGGTGAGCGGATGGGTGGCGCATCCGGGGCGTTCACCGGCCGCCGCGCGGCCGGCGCGATCGTGGTGCTCGTCCTCGCGGCGTTCGCCGTCGCCGTCGGGGTCTCGGTCCTCCGCTCGACAGGCGGCGACGCCGAGGTCGTCCCCGCGGCGCGGACGACCTCTGCCGCTCCGGTGCCGGCGAGTGTGTACGTCCACGTCGCCGGCGCCGTGGGGGCGCCGGGCCTGTACAGCCTGCCCGCGCGTGCCCGCGTGGCCGACGCGATCGCCGCGGCGGGCGGCTTCACCCCGGACGCCGACCGGGGTGCGGTGAACCTCGCGCGCCTCGTGCAGGACGGCGAGCAGGTGGCTGTTCCCGTCATGGGCGCCCCGCCGCCGGCCGGTCCGGCACCGGGCGCCGACGCCCTCGTCGACCTCAACAGCGCGGATGCGGCGGCGCTGGAGATGCTGCCGGGGATCGGGCCGGCGCTGGCTGCCCGGATCCTCGCGTGGCGTGAGGAGAACGGCAGGTTCGCCGCGGTCGACGATCTCCTGGACGTCCCGGGCATCGGCGAGAAGCTGCTCGCCGGGCTGCGGGAGGCGGTGCGGGTGTGACGCGACGTGCCGGCGCGCTCCCGCTCGTCGCGGCGATGACGTGGGCGATCGCCATCACTGCGGTGCTCGCGCCGGGCTTCGCTCTCGGCGCGGCAGCGCTCCTCTGCCTCGCCGTCGCCGGGACGGCGGTCTGGTGTCTGCGCCGACCCGCCCGGGCGCTCGTCGTGCTCGCGCTCGCGCTGGCGGCGGCAGCCGGCACCGCGGGCGTCGTCGGCGCCGCCGAGCCCGGTCGCGCCGAGGCTCGCGCCCTCGTGGCGGGGGAGGCGTCGGTGAGCGCCCACGTGACGGTGACGGGGAGAGCCGAACAGACGCCCTCCGGTGAGGTCTGGTTCGATGCGACCTCCCGGGTGCTCACGGCCGGTCGCGGCGCGATGTCCGCGGCGGTCCCCGTCCGCCTCGGCACCAAGGCGGCAGCGGGCATCCGTATCGGGGCGCAGATCGTCGTCCGCGGCGCGGCGTGGGCGCCGGATCCGGGCGAGCGCGCCGCGCTCGTCCTCCGCGCGTCCGGTCCGGCGGAGGTCGTGGCGCCGGCGGATGGGCTGTGGGCCGTGCTTGCCGGCCTGCGCGAACGCCTCGCCGAGACGGCACGCACCTTCCCCCCACCGGGATCCGCCCTCATCCCGGGGCTCGCCGTCGGCGACACCGACGCGGTGGGAGAGGAGCTCGGCGCGGCCATGACGGCGGCCTCCCTCACCCACCTCACGGCCGTCTCCGGGGCCAACTGCGCGATCGTGGTGGGGCTCGCATTCGGCGTCGCGGCGCTGTGCCGGGCGCCGCGCGCCGTGCGGGTGGCGGCAGGGCTCGGAACCCTCACGCTGTTCGTGCTCCTCGTCACGCCGGAGCCGAGCGTGGTCCGAGCCGCCTGCATGGCGGCGGTCGCGATGCTCGCGGTGGGGCTCGGGCGTCCCGTCGCGGGGCTGTCACTGCTGTCGATCACCGTCACCGTCCTGCTGATCCTGGATCCGTGGCTGGCCCTCAGCCTGGGGTTCGCGCTCTCCGTCGTCGCGACAGCATCCCTGCTCGTGCTCGCCCGCCCCCTGGCCCGTGGCCTGGCGCGGTGGCTTCCCATGCCGCTGGCGCTCGCGATCGCGGTGCCCCTGGCCGCCCAGGTGGCGTGCGCACCGCTCGTGGCGCTGCGCGATCCGTCGGTTCCGCTGCTCGGCGTGGTCGCGAACATGCTGGCGGCCCCCGCGGCGCCACTCGCGACGGTGGGAGGGTTCTTCGCATGCCTGCTGGGCTTCCTCCCCGCCCTGCAGCACCTTCTCGTCGGGCTCGCGTGGTTGCCCGCGGCATGGATCGGGGCGGTGGCCGAGGCGGTCGCGGCGATCCCCGGTCAGCGCGTGCCGTGGCTCGCCGGACCGCGGGGCGCTCTCCTCCTGGTCGTCGTCGGTGCGGCCCTCGTGGTCGTCGTGGTGCCGGTACGGCGGCTTCGCGCGCCGCGTGTCATCGGCGCGCTGATCCTCGCCGTGGCCACCGGGCTCGTCGGCGCGCAGGCCGCGCTCGTGTCGGTCGCCGCGCCCTGGACGACGCCCGCCGCGTGGCAGGTCGCCGTCTGCGACGTCGGGCAAGGCGATGCACTCCTCCTCCGCTCGGCGGGGGCGGTCGCCCTGGTGGACACCGGTCCCGACCCGGCGCTGCTGCGCACCTGTCTGCGCAGCTACGGGGTGGACCACCTCGATCTCCTGGTCCTCACCCACTTCGACGCCGATCACGCCGGGGGCGCCGAGGCGGTGCGCGGCGCGGTGGACGTCGTCGTCCACGGACCCCCGGATGTCGACGGGGCCGTGCTGCTCGGCCGTCTCGAGGCCGGCGGCGCGACCGTGCGGCCTGTGGTGCGCGGTGACGGGGGAGAGCTGGGAAGCGCGCGCTGGCAGGTGCTCTGGCCGCCGTCGCCCACGGCCGCGCCGGGGAACGACGCCAGCGTCGTCCTGCACGTGAGCGGAGCGGAGATCCCGGACACCCTGCTCCTCGGCGACCTCTCCGCCGAACCGCAGGCGCGCCTGCGCTCGTCCGTGACCGGGCTCGGCATCGACGTGGTCAAGGTCGCCCATCACGGCAGCGCCGACCAGGATGATCGCCTCTACGACGCGATCGGTGCACGTCTGGCCCTCATCCCCGTCGGCGCCGGGAACGACTACGGCCACCCCCGTGCGCGGCTCCTGGAGCTCCTCCGAGCGACGGGTGCCGTCGTGGCGCGCACCGATCGCGACGGCACGCTCGCCGTCTGGCGGGAGGAGGACGGACTCCGCCTCTGGCGCGCGCACGAGGTCGGACCCGCCGATTAGGCTGACGGTATGGCCCCGGCTCCGCGACGCTCCTCCCCGGCCAAGGCGAAGTCCGCGATCCCGCAGGTGTCGTGGCGCGATCCGCGTCCGGCGCCGATCGTGCTGGTCTCGGGCCCGGAGGAGGTCTGCGCCGAGCGCGCGATCGCCGGGGTGCGCGCCTACCTGAAGGCCGAAGACCCCAGCGTCGAGGTCAGCGATGTGCGGGCCGACGACTACGCCGCCGGCACGCTCCTCGCCGTCACGTCGCCGTCCCTGTTCGGCGAACCGCGTCTGGTGCGGGTGTCGGGGGTCGAGCGGTGCTCGGATGTGTTCCTCGCGGAGGCGGTGAGCTACCTGTCCGCGCCGCAGGATGGCGCGACCGTCGTGCTGCGTCACACCGGCGCGAGCGTGCGCGGGAAGAAGCTCTTGGACGCCATCCGTGCCGGCACCGGAGGCGGCATCGAGATCGCGTGTCCCGCCGTCAAGCGCGACAGCGACCGGTTCGACTTCGCTGCGGGGGAGTTCTCCGCGGCACGCAAGCGCATCGCTCCGACCGCGCTGCGTGCGCTCGTCTCCGCCTTCGCGGACGACCTGACGGAACTGGCCGCGGCGTGCCAGCAGCTCATCGCCGACGTTCCGGGCGACATCGACGACCGCGTGGTGGAGCGATACTACGGGGGGCGCGTCGAGACCTCGGCGTTCACGGTGGCCGATCAGGCGATCGCCGGTCGATACGGCGACGCGCTGCTGGCGTTGCGCCATGCCCTCGACAGCGGCTCCGACCCGGTTCCGCTGGTCGCGGCCGTGGCGATGAAGCTCCGCACGATGGCACGGGTCGCCGGCACGCGCGAGTCCTCGGCCGCATTGGCGTCCCGCCTGGGGATGAAGGATTGGCAGGTCGACCGTGCGCGGCGCGATCTGGTCGGGTGGTCGCAGACCTCCCTCGGCATGGCGATCCACGCGACCGCCCGCGCCGATGCCGAGGTCAAGGGCGCGTCGCGCGATGCGGTGTTCGCGCTCGAGCGCATGATCACCGTGATCGCGACACGCGCGCCCTTCGCGTCCTGAGACGACGAAGGCCCGCCCCGCGAACGGGACGGGCCTTCATACGGATCGGCTCAGAGAGCGGCGACCTGCTTGGCGATGGCCGACTTGCGGTTCGCCGCCTGGTTCTCGTGGATGACGCCCTTGCTCACGGCCTTGTCGAGCTTCTTGGTCGCCGTCGCGAGAGCCTTCTCGGCAGCAGCCTTGTCGCCGGCGGCGATGGCCTCACGGGTGCGACGCACCTCGGTCTTCAGCGCGCTCTTGACGGCCTTGTTGCGCTCGCGCGCCTTCTCATTGGTCTTGTTGCGCTTGATCTGCGACTTGATGTTCGCCACGTTCGACGGTCTTTCGTTCGGAGGTAAATGGATCGTGCCGGAAAGCAGGAGAGGGATGCCGTCCGGCGGTCGTGAGGGCGGGAACCCACACGCAAGCCAACAACAGAGTCTATCAGGCCTGCTCGACCGTCGTGATCGCCAGCTCCAGCACCGCGTCGAAGACCCGGGGCCGCATGGCGCTGACGAGGTGACTCGTGCGCGGAACCACGATGAGCTCCGCGTGCGGGGCGATCCGCTGGAAGAGCCGCTCGTTCACCCGCAGCTGGTCGAACTGGCCGTTGACGAACCACAGCGGCACCTCGATCCGGCCGAGCGCCGTGAGCAGGTCCAGGACGGACAGGCTCCGCAGCGCCGCATCCTGCGCGTCGAACGCGTAGCCCCCGGCGCCGAAGTCGGCACGGGTCTCCTCGGGAAGGGTGCGCGAGAGCACGTAGCGGGTGAGGGCCATGCCGCGGTCGGGGAGGGCGTCGAACCCGCGGGCCAGCATCCGATAGGCCGCCAGCCCCAGGCCGCGGGGGATCGCCGTGCACGACGCCGCGACGAACGCGGCGACCGGTGGCGGTTCGGGTGCTCCGGCGTACTCGATGCACAGGAGGCCGCCCATCGAGTGCCCGACGAGCACCACCGGACCCTCCGCGGCAGCGGCCCGCACCGCATGATCGATGGTGTCGAACGCCTCGGAGAGAGAGAACGGCTCGGCGCGCCGCGTGCCGTGGGCGGGGAGGTCCACCGCGGTCACCGGCGTGCCCCGCGCCGTGAGGTACGCCACCTGCGAGCGCCCCATGGTCGCGGACGTGCGGATGCCGTGCACGAGCACGACCGAGACCGCCATGCGGCGAGCCTAGATCGCCGAGAGTGCACCGTCTCGCCGAGAGTGCACCGGATTCGATGCACTCTCGGCGACCCGGTGCACTCTCGGCGGGCGGGTCAGCGCGCGAGCGGACGGCGCCGCAGCGCGAAGGCGATGCCGCCCATCACGAGCAGCAGCGCCCCGGCGAACGCGGCGCCGAGCGGCGGCTCCGCCCCGGTCACGGCGAGGGCGCCGGGTCGCACCACGGTGACGCCGACCTGGATCGGGTCCTGCCCCGCCGTGGTGATCACGAGGCGGTGCTGCCCGAGGTCGAGGCCGGCCGGGATCGCCACCGAGAAGGTGGTGACGCCGGCGGCACTGGCCGCGGGGATGCCCGCCACCGCGATCGGGTCGCTGAACAGGGTCGCCGCCACGCGCTGGCCGGGCTCGAGCCCCCGCAGCGTCACCGTCAGCGTGCCGCCCTGCTCCACACGCCCGCCGCTGCTGAGGACGACCGTCGCCCACGTGCCACCGGTCTGCGTGCCGACGGCGGGGGGAGTGCCGCCGGGATTCTCCGGCACGGGCGGGGTGCCCGGCGCCGGAGAGGTGGCTGGCTCGCCGACCGTCACCGGGACGACGACTTCGGTGCCGGTCGCGTCCGCGACGAGGCTCACCTCGAGGGTGTCGCCGACCTGCGCGGTGGCCGGGACCGACACGGTGACCGCGGCGGAACCTCCGGTGACCGGGACCGTGCCGGCGTCCTGGCCGCCCACCTGCATCTGCAGCGAGGTCGTCTCCGGAGTGCCGCGGCTGGTCAGATTCAGGTTGGACACCGTGAAGGCGACGTCGCTGCCGGGCGTGCCGGCGGTCGAGCCCGTCACGCGGACCGCGTGCTTGGCGTAGTCGGGCGCCACCGGGCTGGCGCCGGCGAGGTAGTCGATCCAGGCCTCGTAGTCGACGTTTCCGGTGTCCAGCCGGTCGGATGCGCTGCGGAACACCGTGAAGTTGTCGCCGCCGTCGGCGAGGAAGGACAGCGTGCCGATCCGGTAGCGTGCGGCCGGGTCCATCGCCTCCCCGTCGATGCGCACCGAGGTGATGCGCGAACCGACCGGACGGGTCTCGTCGTACGTGTACGTCACGTTCTCCGACAGCCCGAGCTGCAGGTACGAGCGCGACGGCGGCTTGCCGTCCTCGCCGAGCGCCGGCTGCCACTGCTGGTTCAGCAGCGCCACGAACTGCTCTCCCGTCAGCGTCACCAGGGTGGTGGTGTTGTTGAAGGGGAGGACGGCGTTCGCCTGCGCGAAGGCGATCTCGCCGTCGGCCAGTCCCGGCACCGCCGACCCGCCGAACTCCGCCTGGGTGTCGAACAGCTCGGCGCGCAACCCGCCCGGGTTGGTCACGCCGATCTGGGCGCCGTCCGGGAGATCGGCCATCGAGGAGCGCAGCGCCTCGGCGACGAGGTTCCCCAGCGTCGACTCCGATCCGCGGTCATCGCGGCTGCCGCCGGACCAGACGCCTTCGACGAAGGAGCCGCCGGTGAACGCGGTGGTGATGTCGGCCGAGACCTCGGCGACCTTCACGCCGCCCACCGCCTGTGCGTCGACGAGGGTGCGGTCCACGATCTCCTTCACCGCCGCGACCCGGTCGTACGTCGCGGCGAGGGACGCGTCATCCGTCGTGGTGCGAGCGACGTTCTCCTGCGTGTGCGCGAGCACGTCGCCCGACTCGGGATCGACCGTGAGGACGATCTTGCCGATGTTCTCCCCGTACGACCCGGTCTGCAGGATCGGGCGGGTGCGGTCGGTGCCGGGAACCGGGGCGGACCAGGCATACTTCTTGTGCGTGTGCCCGGTGAGGATCGCGCCGACTTCGGGTGCGGTGTCCTGAACGATGTCCGCGAAGACGCCGCCCTTGGCGAGCTCCGCCTCCAGCGTCGTCGTCTCCGAATCGCCGGCGCTGGCGCCCTCGTGGTAGAGCGCCACGAGCACGTCCGCCTCGCCGTTGGCCGGATCGCCGTCGCTCAGCTCCTCGGCGACGCGGTTGACCGCCTCGACGGGATCGCCGAACTCCAGCGTCGTGATGCCGCCGGGGGAGACGAGAGCACCGGTCTCGGAGGTGACCGCGCCGATAATGCCGACCCGGATGCCGTCGGCATCGACGATCTCGTACTCCGCCAGCGCCGGGATGGTCGTGCCCTTCCGGTACACGTTCGCCCCGAGGTAGGGGAAGTCGGCGGAGGCGTCCACGCGCCCGTCGAGGTCGGCGAAGCCCTGGTCGAACTCGTGGTTGCCGACGGCGCTGGCCGACAACTCGAGTGCGTTGAGGACATCGAGGGTGGGCTCGTCGTCGAAGTACGACGACGCGAACAGCGACGCCCCGATGTTGTCGCCGACCGACAGGAACAGGGATGCCCCGTCGGCAGCCGCCCGCAGCTGCTCGACCGTGCCGGCGAACTTCACCGTGTTCGCGTCGATGCGGCCGTGGAAGTCGTTGATGCCCAGGAGCGTCAGGTCGACCGGTGCCACGCCCGTGGCCACCAGGCCGACGGCGATCGGGTCGTGGTCGCTGGATCGGTACACGTCGCCGGAGTGGAACAGCGTGCCGTGGTATCCGAAGCGGCTGTACTCCAGGGCGATGGACTCACCGGAGTTGATGTTCCAGATGTCCGCGCCCGTGGCCCGCGCGGCGGCCGCCTCGTTGAGCAGCACGTGATCGAGGGAGCCGGCGAGCCCGTCGAAGGAGTAGCTGGACCCCTCCAGGGCGAAGTGCTGCTCTGCGTCGACGTATCCGGCATCGGCGAGAACCCGCAGCGGGTCCTCCTGGCCGTAGGAGTTGAAGTCGCCGGCGAGGATCACCGACTCGACATCGCCCTGGATCTCGGTCACCCAATCCCGCAGCGCGGTGGCCTGCTCGACGCGCGTCAGGTTCGACGCGCCCTGCCCATCGCTGGCGGACTCCTGGTCGCCGGGACGGGCCGTGGCAGCCGAACCCTTGGACTTGAAGTGATTCACGACGAAGAGGAACTCGTCCCCGCCGCCGACGGGACGGAACACCTGGCCGATCGGTTCGCGGGCCTGGTCGAAGGCCTCTCCGGCGGCCGAGGCCGTGCCGAGTGCTCGCGCGTCGCCCATCGTGTCCACGAGCGCGGGCTGGTAGATGATCGCGTTGGTGATGACGTCCTGCAGGGCGACATCGGGCAGCTCGTCCGAGGACGGTACGAACGCCCACCTCTCGTCGCCCGCGGCCGCGTTCAGAGCCGCCACGAGCGTCGCGGTCGCTTCGTCCGCGGCATCCGGGCCGTCGACCTTGGCCGAGTTCTCGATCTCCATGAGACCGACCACGGCGGCGTCCAGCCCGTTGATCGCGGCGACGATCTTCTCCTGCTGGCGTCGGAGGTCCGCCTCATCCCATGCACCCCGCTGGTCGCAGCCGGTGCGCACGCTGTTCTCCTGGCCGTTCGGTGCCGGGGTGTACGACCGGCACGATGCACTGTCGGTGCCGAGGGTCGTGAAGTAGTTCAGCACGTTGAAGGAGGCGACGCTCAGATCGCCGCCCACGCCCGCCGGGGTGGCCGAGCGCGGGTCGGCGAACGTGACGCCGTCCGCCGTCCCCGTGCCGTCCCCGATCACGCGCGTGGTGGGGAGGAATCGCCATGCTCCGAAGTCACGGTGCACGATGACGGGAGCGTCGAAGGTCACGCCCCCGCCGCCGACGACCGGCTCAGCCAGGGACACGTAGGGCGGGGTCAGCGTGCTGTTGCCCGCGGCCAGGAAGTCGATCGAGGCGCCGTCATCGAGGATGACTCCGCGCGCGGCGTTGTCCGCCGCCACCGCCGCCGCCTCGGGCGATCCTGGAGCCGCGACGTCGGTCGGCTGCCGAAGCGGTGCGGTCCCCGCTGCGAGCCCGACCTCGCCGTACTGGTTGGTGGCGAACGTATCGGTCACCGTGAACGCGCCCTGCGGCTGGACGAGCATGGACTCGAGGCGCTCGCGGGACTCGTCGTCGGCCGGCCATGCCACCAGGGCGGGGACAGGCGCGGCCAGGGGCGCGGGAAGCTGCTCCACGCCGTCGGCGGCCACGACGAGGCGCGTGACGTCGTGCATCTCGGAGACGACGCCGGTGACGCGGATGCTGTTACCCACGGCGACCGCGCCGACGGTCGCTGCGGACACCACGAACACAGCATCCGAAGCGGTGTGCGTCGCGTCCAGGGCGCCACCGGTGCCGGCGGTCTGGAGCACGTAGCCGTTCTGATCCCCGAGCGTGTCGTATCGGGCGGTCACGACGCCCTCGGTGCTGACAGTCGCGCCCACGAGCGGGGAGGAAGCGCCGGTGCCCTGGATCTCGGCGATCGAGACGGCTGCCGGCGGGTCCGCCGGATCAGCGGGGTCTTCGGGCTCCTCCGGTACGTCCTCGACCGGCCACGTCGCCCCTGCGGCGTTCGTAGGTGTCGGGGCGCCGACGGTGAAGTCGGCGGCGTTGTCACCCGTGTGCGCGTGCGTCGCCGAGCGGGAGACGCTCGTGGGGTTGGCGGTGGCCGGCGCCGGGCCGGTGCCGGCGAAGGGAGCCGCCGCAGGGCCCCACGCGACGAAGTCGACGACCTTGTCGTCCGCCGGTCCGACGGCGACGGTCGCGTCGGAGACGAGGGCGAACTTCCCCGTGCTGCCGCTCACCGCGATGGCGCCGTCGTCATCCGGCGCCGGCAGGGCCTCGGTGCCGCCGCCCTGGGCGGCCAGCTGGACGAGGAAGTGCCCGCCCGGCGCGATGACGCCCTCGAGCGCGACGGCGTTCGCCGGATCGAAGACGCGGTCGGAGCCGGCGGCGGCATACTGCAGCGTCCACCCGGTGAGGTCGACCTCGGTCAGCGTCGGGTTGAACAGCTCGACGAAGTCGTGCGTGAGCGTCGCTCCCGAGTTCCCGCCGCCGCCGTACACCTCGTTGATCAGCACGCGGGGCTCGGCGTCGACCGCGGCCTGCGCGGGAAGCGCGACACCGACGGCGCTCAGCGCGAGCGCCGTCGACGCGATCGCCGACAGGGCGACACGCATCCTCGAGGCTCGATCGCGGGGTGATCTCGGGACGAGGGGATGCGTCGTCACAGACTCTTCTCCGGGGTTCTGGGCGCACGCGGACAGCGCGGTGCGCCCGGGGGGATGGGCACCGTGGGTGAGGTCGGGGGGACCTGGATCCGATCTTAGGGACGGCCGCCGACAGCGGGTTTCCGGGGTGTGAACAACCGGTGCCGACATCGCGACGGGTGGGGGTCGCCGCGCGCGCACGCCGTCGCGCGGACACCGCCGGGCACAGCGTCGGTGCGCCGGTAGACTCGACGGGACATGTCACCCCGCGCCCTGAAGCCTCTCGAGCCGTCTGCGACCCCTCCCGAGCTGATCCGCAACTTCTGCATCATCGCCCACATCGACCACGGCAAGTCGACACTGGCCGACCGGATGCTGCAGATCACCGGCGTCGTCGCCGACCGGGACATGCGCGCGCAGTACCTCGACCGCATGGACATCGAGCGTGAGCGCGGGATCACGATCAAGAGCCAGGCCGTCCGCATGCCGTGGGCGGTCGCGGACGGCACCTATGCGCTCAACATGATCGACACGCCCGGTCACGTCGACTTCACCTACGAGGTCAGCCGGTCGCTGGCCGCGTGCGAGGGGGCTATCCTCCTCGTCGACGCCGCGCAGGGGATCGAGGCGCAGACCCTCGCCAACCTGTACCTGGCGCTGGAGAACGACCTCACGATCATCCCGGTGCTCAACAAGATCGACCTGCCCGCCGCCGACCCCGAGAAGTACGCCGCCGAACTGGCCAACCTCATCGGCGGTGACCCTGCGGACGTCCTGCGGGTCAGCGGCAAGACCGGCATGGGCGTGGAGGAGCTCCTCGACCGCATCGTCGAGCGCATCCCGGCACCCACCGGCGATGCGGATGCGCCGGCACGCGCGATGATCTTCGACTCGGTCTACGACGCCTACCGGGGCGTGGTGACGTACGTGCGTATGGTCGACGGCAGCCTCGAACCGCGCGAGCGCATCCAGATGATGTCCACGCGGGCCACCCACGAGCTGCTCGAGATCGGCGTGTCCAGCCCCGAGCCGATCCCCACGAAGGGGCTCGGCGTGGGCGAGGTGGGCTACCTCATCACCGGCGTGAAGGACGTCCGTCAATCGAAGGTCGGCGACACCATCACGAACGCGCGCAAGCCGGCCGCGCAGGCGCTTCCCGGCTACACCGATCCGAAGCCGATGGTCTTCTCCGGCATCTATCCGATCGACGGGAGCGACTACGCCGACCTGCGTGAGGCCCTCGACAAGCTGAAGCTGTCGGACGCGTCGCTGCAGTACGAGCCGGAGACCTCCGTCGCCCTCGGCTTCGGCTTCCGCTGCGGATTCCTCGGGCTCCTCCACCTGGAGATCATCACCGAGCGCCTCTCGCGGGAGTTCGGGCTCGACCTCATCACGACCGCCCCGTCCGTGACCTACGAGGTGCTCACCGACACCGGTGAGACGGTGACCGTCACGAACCCGAGCGAGTATCCGGACGGGCGCGTGGCGTCGGTGTCCGAGCCCGTCGTGAAGGTCGGCATCCTGCTGCCCAAGGACTACGTCGGCACGGTGATGGAGCTGTGCCAGGCGCGCCGCGGCACGCTGCTGGGGATGGACTACCTCAGCGAGGACCGCGTCGAGCTGCGCTACAACATGCCGCTCGGCGAGATCGTCTTCGACTTCTTCGATCACCTCAAGAGCCGCACCCAGGGCTACGCCAGCCTCGACTACGAGCCGGCCGGGTCGCAGGAGGCCGACCTCGTGAAGGTCGACATCCTGCTCCAGGGGGAGAAGGTCGACGCCTTCAGCTCGATCGTGCACCGGGAGAAGGCGTACGCCTACGGCACGATGATGACCGAGCGGCTGCGCAAGCTCATCCCGCGCCAGCAGTTCGAGGTGCCGATCCAGGCCGCCATCGGCGCGCGCATCATCGCGCGTGAGAACATCCGCGCCATCCGTAAGGACGTGCTGGCCAAGTGCTACGGCGGCGACATCACGCGTAAGCGCAAGCTCCTGGAGAAGCAGAAGGAGGGCAAGAAGCGCATGAAGATGGTCGGGCGCGTCGAAGTCCCCCAGGAGGCGTTCATCGCCGCCCTCTCCGGTGACGTCGAGACCAAGAAGTAACCCCCTTCGCCCCCGCGCCCTCCGTCTCCGCGCCTTCCGTCTCGGCGCCTTCCGTCCCCGCGCCTACCGTCTCCCACTTCTCCGCTCACCCGCACCGAAGTGCGGGTTCGGCGGCGGGGAGAGCGCACTATGGTGCGGGCGAGCGGGTCAGGGGCGGACGTCGGCGGCACGCAGGACGGCGCGAACACGCGCGACCAGAGCGGCGGGGCGGACCGTGAGCTCCTCCTTGGTCACCCGGATGACGCGCCACCCCTCGGCTGCCAGCAGGTCGTAGCGGAGGATGTCGCGCGTCCACTGGCCTACGTCCCGGAGATGATGCTCACCCTCGTACTCGATCGCGACGCGGGCCTGCGGATACGCCAGGTCGACCCGGGCGAGGAACTGTCCGTTTGCGTCGCACACCTCCCAGGCGAGTTCGGGCTCGGGCAGGCCGTGGTCGACGAGCGTCAGTCGCGTCCACGTCTCCGGTCGGGATGAGGAGCCCGTGCGGATGCGCGGCAGAGCCTCGCGCAGTGCCGGCACACCGACGCGCCTGCCGGCGCGCGTCGCGGCGGCGAGGTCCGCCAGGGCCGCCAGAGCGACGGGATCGGCCGGATGCTGCGGCGTGCGGACGACGGCATCGCCCGCTGCCACGAGGTCGTAAGGGTCGCGCAGCACGCCGCCGAGCATCGCCCAGGTGCTCGCGGGCGAGGCCAGCAGCACACCGTGCACCGGGTGACGGATCACCGCCACGAGGGCCGCGTCGACCTCGTGACCGCGCACGCCACGGCCTCGGGGATTGCGCCGGGGCGTCAGCACGGCGACGTCGATGCCCGGCTTCCGTAGCACCGACGACGGAAGAGGAAGGCCCCACAGCACCGCCGCGGTGACGTGCGAGAAGAAGGCGTCGGGCGTGCTCTTGGCGGCGAACGCGAGGGCGAGCCGGCGATGCTCCGCTGTGAGGTCCGCAGCCGGGTCGCCCGTCATCCGCACGCCGTGGAAGGGCGTGTCGAGGTCGCCGGCGCGCAGGCGTGCGGGCGAGACGCCGTGCGCTCGGGCGGTCGCGACGCTGAAGCTCCGGCCGAGATCGGCCGGGAGAGGGGTGGGAGATTTCATCCCCGCACTCTCGCCGCCGACGTCCCGCACCGCGCCGCGCCGCCGCTATCCGTGCACACTCCGTCCGCTCCGCCGCGCTGTGCAGGAGCACTCCCTCGCTCACGCCTCCGGCTCACCCGCACCGATGTGCGGTGTGGCGGGATCGGATGCCGCGAAATGGTGCGGGTGAGCGAGAGACTGCGACGCGGCGGGCGGGCAAGGCGGGCGAGGCGGGCGGCGAGGGTGGGCTGCGCGGCGAGGCGGGCGGGGAGGCGCGTACGCTGGATCCATGCGCCGCGGAACCTTTCGAGACGACACGGTGGACTACGCCGCCGTCGGGGCCACGCACGCCGCCGATCTGATGCAGTACCCGCCCGAGCGATCGCTGCCTGCCCAGGAGAGCTGGCGCATCGGCTCCGGCGAGGAGCGCTTCGCCGCCGCCTCCGAGGCGCTGCTGTCGTGGGCCGCGCAGCGCGAGGGGGGCCTCGCCCTCACCGACATCCGCCCGGCCCCGGGGCCGATGTACACCGGCGTCGGCTTCGACGCGGAGGGCAACGCCGTCGCCCCCAGCCGCCTCGAATCCGACCAGCGATTCTCCGCCGACGGCACGCCGTTCGTCGCGCCGGGCACCACCGTGCGTCTGCGCGGGCGCGTGCGCCGGATGCGCGCGGACGCCGAGCTGCGCGTGATCTCGGTCACCGAGGAGCCCCGGCGCGCCGGCTTCACCCTCGGCACCGTCGGGGATTCGGTCGTCAGCGGCGAAGAGTTCTTCCTCGTCGAGTGGCGCGAGAACGACGAGGTGTGGTTCACCGTGCGGGCGTTCGATGCGCCCGTCGCCCTGGTGTACCGGCTCTACCCGCGCCTGGTCCGGCACCGCCGGCGCGAGCTGTTCCAGCGCTACCTGCGAGCCCTCTCGCCGCTGTACGCGACCTCCGCCTGATGGGCGCTGCGCTTCCCCTCGGCGAGCCCGTGCCCGCCGATGGCCGTCTCCCGGCCGAGGTCCGTATCGATCCGGCCACCGACTTCGGGGTCTATCTCCACGTGCCGTTCTGCCGCGTGCGCTGCGGATACTGCGACTTCAACACGTACACCGCCTCCGAGCTGCGCGGAGCCCGCCAGGACCAGTACGCCGACACCCTGCTGCACGAGGTCGCGCAGTCCGTGGGCGTGCTGGAAGCCGCCGGCGGCCTCCGGCCGGCGACCACCGTGTTCTTCGGCGGCGGCACCCCGACCCTCCTGCCGCCGGGGGACCTGGCCCGCATGCTGCGGGGCGTGGCGGATGCGTTCGGCCTGGTGCCCGGCGCTGAGATCACGGTCGAAGCCAACCCCGACACCGTCACCCCCGCGGTGGCCAACGAGCTCGCCGCGGCGGGGGTGACCCGCATGTCGATCGGGATGCAGTCCGCGCGCCCGCACGTCCTGGCGGCGCTGGATCGCACCCACGACCCCGCCAACGTCCGCACCGCCGTCGCCGCGGCGCGGGGAGCGGGGCTCGATGTGAGCCTCGACCTGATCTACGGCACGCCGGGGGAGTCGCTCGAGGACTGGCGTGCCTCGGTGGAGGAGGCCGTCGCGCTGGCGCCGGATCACCTCTCGGCGTACGCGCTCATCGTGGAGGACGGCACCAAGCTCGCGCGCCAGATCCGCCGCGGTGAGCTTGCCGAGCCGGACGACGACCTCGAAGCCGACATGTACGAACTCGTGGACGATCTGCTCACCCGCGCCGGGCTGGAGTGGTACGAGGTGTCGAACTGGTCGCGCGGCTCTGCGCAGCGCTCCCGCCACAACCTCGCCTACTGGCGCGGCACGGACTGGTGGGGTTACGGGCCGGGGGCACACAGTCACGTCGCGGGAGTGCGGTGGTGGAATGTCCGCCACCCGGCCGCCTATGCGGCGCGGCTGGCCGAGGGCGCGTCGCCGGCTGCGGGCCGGGAGCAGCCGGATGCCGCGGCACGACGCCTGGAGGCCGTGCTGCTGCGCTCGCGGATCCGGGAGGGGATCCCGATCGCGGAGCTCCTCGGCGAGGGACGCCACGCGGTGGCCGGCCTTGTGGCCGACGGCCTGGTGGACGGTGCGGCGGCGGTGCGGGGGACGGTGGTCCTCACGCGGCGCGGACGTCTCCTGGCGGATGCGGTGGTGCGCGCGCTCACCGGATGAGCGGCTGATCGGGCCGCTTCTCCGCTAGAATTGGCACTCAGAGACGGCGAGTGCCAACGTACGCGGGAGGAGTGCCATGGTCACGGAACGCGGACTCCAGGTGCTGCGGGCGATCGTGCAGGACTACGTCGACACACGGGAGCCGGTGGGCAGCAAGGCGATCGTGGAGCGTCACGCCTTCGGCGTGTCGGCGGCGACGATCCGCAACGACATGGCCCTGCTCGAGGACGAGGAGCTGATCGCCGCCCCTCACACCTCGTCGGGGCGCGTGCCGACGGACAAGGGCTATCGCGTCTTCGTCGACTCCCTCGCCGAGCTGCGACCGCTCTCGGGCGCGCAGCGCTCGGCGATCGCGTCCTTCCTCGACGACTCCGGCGACCTCGACGACCTCCTCGCCCGGACGGTGCGGGCGCTCACCCGCCTGACCGGTCAGGTCGCCATGGTGCAGTATCCCTCCTTCGCCGCAGCCAACGTCACGCACGTGGAACTGGTGAGCCTCGGGGGCGGGCGCATGCTCGTCGTCGTCGTCACCGACACCGGGCGGGTCACGCAGCGCGTCGCGTTCGCCCGCGAGGAGCCCACGGAGGCGGATCTGGCGGCGCTGCGCACCCGGATCGGCGCGCTCGTGGTGGGCTCGTCGGTGCGCGACGGAGCGGAGCGCCTCGCCGCGCTGCTGGGTGCCGCGGCGCCCCCCACCCAGGGTCTGGATGCGATGGCCCACCCCATCGTGCGCGTCCTCGCCGAGGAACTCGAGGAGTTCCGGCAGGACCGCCTGGTGATGGCCGGAACCGCCACTCTGGCCCGACGCGAGGCCGACTTCCGGGGCAGCATCTACCCGCTCCTCGAGGCGATCGAGGAGCAGGTGACGCTGCTGAAGCTGATGAGCGAGATGGTCGCCGATGTCCACGGCCTCTCCGTGAGCATCGGCCGCGAGAACGAGCCCTTCGGTCTCCCCGAAGCCTCGGTGCTCGCCAGCGACTACGACGCGCCGGCCAGCGGCGCCCGCGTGGGGCTGCTCGGTCCGACGCGGATGGACTACCCCACCAACCTCGCGGCGGTCCGCGCCGTCGCGCACTATCTCACTCGGCTGCTGGAAGCGGACGAGAACGCCCGCTGAGCGGCATCCGGTTCATGGAAGATCCCGCCGCATCGGCGGGCAGGAAGGCGATTTGTGGCTGACCACTACGAGGTCCTCGGCGTCGCGCGCGACGCGTCCGCCGATGAGATCAAGCGTGCGTACCGGCGGCTCGCTCGCGAGCTGCACCCCGACGTGAACCCGGGGGAGGACGCCGCGGAGCGCTTCAAGCTCGTCACGCACGCGTACGACGTCCTGAGTGACGCCGAGCAGCGCCGCCGCTACGACCTGGGCGGCGACGGCAACCCGTTCGCCGGCGCGGGCGGAGCGGGCGGATTCGGCGGATTCAGCGACATCTTCGAGACCTTCTTCGGCGGCGCCGGCGGCGGTGGCGGGCGGGCCGGTCGACCGCGATCGCGCCGGGAACGCGGGCAGGATGCGCTGGTGCGCGTGACGCTCGACCTCGGCGACGTGGTCTTCGGCGCGCATCGCGACCTCGAGGTCGACACCGCCGTGCTGTGCGAGACCTGTCAGGGCTCGTGCTGTCAGCCGGGAACCTCCGAGGTGACGTGCGACATCTGCCACGGCTCAGGCAACATCCAGCGCACCGTGCGGAGCCTGCTGGGAAACGTCCTGACCACGCAGCCCTGCGCCACGTGCCAGGGCTACGGCACGACCATCCCCTACCCCTGCGCGACGTGCCAGGGCCAGGGTCGCGTGCGCGCGCGCCGCACGGTGTCGGTCGACATCCCCGCGGGCGTGGAGACGGGCCTGCGCCTGCAGCTGCCCGGTTCCGGCGAGGTCGGGCAGGCCGGCGGCCCCCACGGCGACCTGTACCTCGAGATCACCGTCGCACCCCACGACGTGTTCAGCCGCGAGGGCGACGACCTCCTCGCGACCCTCGAGGTCTCGATGCCCGACGCCGTCCTCGGCACGACCACGCGCATCCAGTCGCTCGACGGCGAGGTCGAGCTCGAGGTGCGCCCGGGCGTGCAGTCCGGTGACGTGCTGACGATCAAGGGCCGGGGTGTGACGCCGCTGCGCGGATCCCAGCGCGGTGACCTCCGCGTCGGCGTGCACGTGGTGACGCCCACGCGGCTGGATGCGAAGGAGCGCCAGCTGATCGAGGAGTTCGCGCGCCGCACCAAGGCGCCCGGTCCCCAGCTCGCGCAGTTCCATCAGGGACTGTTCGCGAAGCTGCGCGACCGCTTCCGGAACGGCTGAGTCGTGGCGCTGCACTTCCTCGCCGATGAGGCCGCCGGTGCGCACCCGGGCGCCGAGCTGACGCTCACCGGCGCCGAGGCGCACCACGCCGCCGCCGTCCGCCGGGTCCGCCCGGGGGAGGCGGTGACCGTCGGCGACGGGCGCGGCGTGTGGCTGGAGGGCGCCGTGACGGCAGCCTCCCCGAAGGAGGTCGTCGTCCGGGTGGAGCGGCGCACCGAGGAGGCACCCGCCACGCCGCCGCTGTGGCTCGTCCAGGCCCTCGCGAAGGGCGACCGCGATGAGCTCGCCGTCCAGGCGGCCACCGAGCTCGGCGTGGACCGCATCGTGCCATGGCAGGCCGAGCGGAGCGTCTCGCGGTGGGACGGGAAGATCGACAAGGGCCTCGCCCGCTGGCGCACCATCGTGCGGGAGGCGGCGAAGCAGGCCCACCGGGCGTGGGTGCCGGAGGTGACCGCACCGGTGGGGCGGATCGAGCTGGTGGCGCTGGCTGCGGGCACCCGGATGCTGGTCCTCGACCCCAAAGCTCCCACGCCGCTTGCGGGCCTCGACCTGGCCTCCGGCGACGCCCCGGTCGTGTTCGTGGTCGGCCCCGAGGGCGGGATCAGCGGCGCCGAGCTCGACGCGCTGACGGCGGCGGGGGCGACGGCGGTGCGCCTCGGCCCCACCGTGCTGCGCACCTCCACCGCCGGTGCGGCGGCCCTCGCGGTGGCCCAGGCGGGCCTCGGCCGCTGGTAGCAGCCCCCGTCCGGGCTCCGAGGCCGCCGATAGACTGGTGCCATGAGCGAACCGTCGGTCTTCACGCGCATCCTGGACGGCGACCTCCCCGCCGAGATCATCGCCGAGACCGAGAATGCCTTCGCCATCCGCGACATCGCGCCTCAGGCCCCGGTGCACCTGCTGGTGATCCCGAAGTCGGCGCAGTACCGCAACGTGGTCGAACTGGCCGCCGGCGACCCCGCGCTGCTGTCCGAACTCGTGGGGCTCGCCAACTCCGTGGCGGCAGAGCATGCCGACGGCGACTTCCGCCTCGTCTTCAACACCGGGCCCGGCGCCGGGCAGACGGTCTTCCACGTGCACGCGCACGTGCTCGCCGGGGGCCTGGCGGAGGGGACGCTCGGTGGCTGACGAATCCGAGACCACCGTCGACCGCGCCTACGCCGACGGTGTGGCGATGGTGCAGCTGCTCGGCCCGCAGGACCGGCTGCTGCGCGTCGTGGAGAAGGAGCACCCCGACGTGGACGTGCTCGTCCGCGGCAACGAGATCACCCTCACGGGCTCGGCCGCCGACGTCGCCGCGGCGCGCGCCCTCGTCGACGAGCTCCTCGCGATGACCCGCACCGGGCAGGGGCTCGACCCCGCCGATGTCACCAGCTCCAGCCGCATCCTGCGTACCGATGCGGGCGTCCGGCCCTCCGAGGTGCTGGGCGAGGCGATCCTCTCCTCGCGCGGCCGCGTGATCCGTCCGAAGACGCTCGGGCAGAAGGCCTACGTCGACGCCATCGACGAGCACACCATCGTGTTCGGCATCGGCCCGGCCGGCACCGGCAAGACCTACCTCGCGATGGCCAAGGCGGTGCAGGCTCTCCAGCGCAAGGAGGTCAGCCGCATCATCCTCAGTCGTCCGGCCATCGAAGCGGGGGAGCGGCTGGGCTTCCTCCCCGGGACGCTCAACGACAAGATCGACCCGTATCTGCGCCCGCTGTACGACGCGCTCAACGAGATGATGGACCCGGAGATCGTGCCCAAGCTCATGGCCACGGGGACGATCGAGGTGGCGCCGCTGGCCTACATGCGCGGGCGCACGCTGAACGACTCGTTCGTCGTCCTCGACGAGGCCCAGAACACCACGCCCGAGCAGATGAAGATGTTCCTCACGCGGCTCGGCTTCGGCACGCGCATGGTGGTCACCGGCGACATCACCCAGATCGACCTGCCGCAGGGCAGTTCGGGCCTGCGCACGGTGACCCGCATCCTCGGCGGCATCGAGGACATCCACTTCTCCTACCTGACCAGCGATGACGTCGTCCGCCACACGCTCGTGGGGCGGATCGTCGACGCGTACAGCGAGTACGACGAGAAGCGGCTCGCGCACCGCCGCGAACGAGACGAGGCCGGTGAGTTCGCCAACCGGGCCGAGCGGCGCCGCGCCGCGGGACCCCGCGATCACCAGCCCAGGCGAGGACGCTCATGACCATCGAGATCAACAACGAATCCGGCGTGGCCGTCGACGAGCAGGTGCTGCTGCGCCTGACGGAGCACAACCTCGCCGAACTGCATGTCAGCCCGGATGCCGACGTGGCGATCGTGCTCGTCGACGAGGGCGCCATGGAGGCCCTCCACGTGCAGTGGATGGACGAGCCCGGCCCGACCGACGTCCTGAGCTTCCCCATGGACGAGCTGCGCCCCGGCACCGACGATGCTCCCACCCCCGCGGGTCTCCTCGGCGACATCGTGCTGTGCCCGCAGGTCGCCGAGACCCAGGCGGTCGCGGCGAAGCACTCCACCCAGGACGAGCTGATCCTCCTCACCACCCACGGCCTGCTCCATCTCCTCGGCTTCGACCACGCCGAGCCCGACGAGGAGCGTGAGATGTTCGGCCTGCAGAAGGAGCTCATCTCGGGCTTCCAGGCGGCCGAGCGCCGCCGCCGCGCATGACCGAGACCCTCCTGCTCATCGCGGCGTTCCTCCTCGTCGTCTTCGGCGGCCTGATGGTCGCCGTCGACGCCGCGCTGGGCGTCACCTCCCGTGCCGACCTGGCCGAGCTCGGCGAGAGCGGTCGCCATGCCACCGCGCTGCGCCGCATCGCCGCCGACCCCGAGGCCCACGTCAACGGCGTGATGTTCATCCGCGTCCTCGCCGAGACGACGGCGGCGGTGCTCGTCACCATCGCGTTCGTGCGCTTCTTCGACAACATCTGGTGGGCGGCGCTGGCTGCCGCGCTGCTGATGACCGGCATCTCGTTCGTCGCCGTGGGCGTCAGCCCCCGCTCGGTGGGCCGTCAGCACGCCCGCGCGCTGCTGCGCTTCACCGCGCCGATCATCCGGGCGGTGCGCCTGATCCTCGGCCCGCTGGCCTACGCGCTGGCCGCGCTCGGCAATCGCGTCACGCCCGGCGTGGCGGCCGGATCCTCCTTCGCCTCGGAGGAGCAGCTCCTGAGCATCATCGACGAGGCCGCCGAGAACGAGCTCATCGAGGAGGACGACCGCGAGCTCATCCACTCGGTCTTCGACTTCACCGACCGCTATGTGCGCGAGGTCATGGTGCCGCGCACCGACATGGTCTCCATCGACGCGGGTGCCACGACGCGGGAGGCCCTCGGCCTGTTTCTGGAGAAGGGCATCTCGCGCATCCCGCTCCTGGACGACGAGGCCGATGACGTCGTCGGGATGCTGTACCTGAAAGACCTCGTGCAGTTCGGGTTCCGCGACGAGAACGGCTGGCGTGACGCCCCCATCATCCGCATCGCCCGCCCGGCGGTGTTCGTGCCCGAGTCGATGCGCGCCGAGACCCTGCTGCAGCAGATGAAGCGGGACGCCGTGCACGTCTGCCTCGTCGTGGACGAGTACGGCGGGGTCTCCGGCCTCATCACGCTCGAAGACCTCATCGAGGAGCTCGTCGGCGAGATCGCCGACGAGTACGACCCCCGCTCGACCGAGGTGGTCGAGCTCGAGCCGGGTCGGTACCGCGTGAGCGCGCGGCTGAGCCTGGACGAGGTGGGGGACCTGTTCGGGCTCGAACTCGAGGACGAGGACGTCGATTCGATCGGCGGTCTCCTCGGCAAGGCGCTCGGCCGGATCCCGCTGCCGGGCGCGACGGCCGAGTACGGCGGCCTGGTGATGACCGGCGGTGCGTCCAAGGGGCGAGGCCGGGGGATCTCCACGGTCTTCGTCGAGCGTGGCGAAGAGCCGGAGGACGACGAGGCGCGTCCGCGCACCGGAGAGGTCCGCGTGACCCGCAAGGAGGATGACCATGACCGGTGAGCGATCCGGGTTCGTGACGTTCGTCGGGCGCCCCAACGTGGGGAAGTCGACCCTGACCAATGCGCTGGTGGGGGAGAAGGTGGCCATCACCAGCGAGAAGCCGCAGACGACGCGCCGTGCGATCCGCGGCATCGTCAACCGGCCGGGCGGTCAGCTCGTGATCGTCGACACTCCCGGCATCCACCGGCCGCGGACGCTCCTCGGGCAGCGTCTGAACGACCTCGTCGAGCAGGTGCTCGGCGACGTGGACGTGATCGGGTTCTGCGTGCCGGCGATCGAGAAGGTGGGGCCGGGCGACCGGCGCATCGCCGAGTCGCTCTCCGGCTACGGGCGCGCGAAGAAGGTGGCGATCATCACCAAGACCGACGCCGCGTCGCGGGAGCAGATCACCGAGCGACTGCTCGAGGTGGATGCACTGCGCGAGGACTGGCACGCCGTGATCCCGCTGTCCGCGCTCACGCGCGATCAGCTCGACGTGCTCTCCGACGAGCTCCTCGCCCTCATGCCCGAGGGGCCGCCGCTGTACGGCGAGGGCATCGTCACCGATGAGTCGCTCGAGGACCGCATCGCCGAGATCATCCGCGAGGCGGCGCTGGAGGGCGTGCGCGACGAGCTGCCGCACTCCATCGCCGTCACCGTCGACGACGTCTCCGAGCGAGAGACCGGATCGATGACGGACGTCTACGCGAACATCGTCGTCGAGCGCGACAGCCAGAAGGCGATCATCATCGGTCACCGCGGCACCCGCCTCGCCGATGTCGGCGCCCGCGCCCGCGCGCAGCTGGAACCGCTCCTCGGCACACGTGTGTTCCTCAAACTGCACGTGCGCGTGGCCAAGGAGTGGCAGCGCGACCCGAAGCAGCTCGGGCGCCTCGGATTCTGAGGCGCCCGAGCGGGCCTCAGAAGGCCGCCTGGAAGCTGTCGAGCATCTGCGGCAGGGCCTCCGTCACGTCGTACTCGGTGGCCAGCTGCACCAGCAGCACGACGTTGTTGCCGGAATCGTCCACCGTGGAGATGACGTAGGCGACCGATCCGCCGCACGTCCATTCGGAGTAGACGCCCTGGTACCACCCGTCGTCGTACGGCTCCGCACTCACCTGGGTGTCGCACACCCCCTCGAACAGCGAGAACCGGGTGAGCGTGGCGGCCGGGTCGCCGCCGGCGTCCTGGCTCGCCATGACCTGCGCGCCGGGGGCCTCGAAGCTGTCGAGATACGCCTGCAGGTCGGGGGCCGCGGCCACCGAGTACCACGTGCTCCCGTCCCCGTCGGCGAAGCCCGCGCCGTCGACCTGGGCCCAGTCCGCCGGGACGGTCATGCTCACCACCCCGGCGTCATCCTGCACGGTCATCGAGCCGCCCGCGGTCGCCTCCTGCCCGCCCAGCACGGCAGTCGCGGTGACCTCCAGCACATCGCCGTTGATCTGCCCCTCCAGGAGCTCGTCGGTGGCGGGACGGTACACCTGGACGTCGATGGTGCCGCCCGACCCCTGCGTGCGCAGCACTCGGCAGTACTCGCCGAGCGTGCCGTCGGTGCCGACGCTGACCCCGGCCAGGGTGTAGACGAGGTCGCCCGGTTCGATGCCGGCCTCATCGGCGGGGCCGCCGGGGTCGACCGAGGAGACCCACACGCCGCCGATCGATCCGTCTTCGCTCGACCACGCCTCCGCGTTGATGCCGAGGGAGTCCACGCGCTCACCGGCCGCGAGTGCCTCCAGCGCTTCCTGCGCGATGTCGCGGTGGATGGCGAAGTTGTAGTCGAGCGAGTCGTCACCGGCGTAATTCACTCCCACGAGGCGCCCCTCGGCGTCCACGAGCGGACCGCCGGAGTTGCCGCCGCGGATGCGCGCGTCGTGCTCGATGACGTGCTCGAGCGAGGCCCACGCGGTGTCGAAGGGGAAGTCGTCCTTCGACACGATGCCACGCGTGAGGGTGAACTCCTCCGCGGCGCCCAGGGGGAACCCGGCCGAGTACACGTCCAGCCCGGTCTTGATCTCGCCCTCGTACCATCCGAGGAAGGGGAGGTCTTCGCCTTCCAGCTGCACCACGGCGAGGTCGAGGCACTCCGAGGCGCCGAGCACCTTCGCCCCGAGCTGGGCGGACTCCTCGCCGCCGACGAAGACGTCGAGGGTACCCGCGCCCGTCACGACGTGGTTGTTCGTGACGACCAGCCCGTCGGGGCTGACGAGGAACCCGGAACCGATCCACCGTCCCTCAGCCGGATCGAGCGTCCCGGGGTCGATGAAGGTCCCCTGTCCCTTGAAGTACACCGTCGCCGACTGCAGATCATCGAAGCCCGCGGGCTTCACCGTGCTCTCCACCGGCGCCGCCGTCGCGACGCACGACGCGAGCGCCATGGTCGTCACTGCTGCCAGCGCGACGCCCCAGACGGCGCGCGTGGTCGTTCGAATCCCCGACATCCGAGTTCCCCCCTCGCGGCGCCGCATCCGTCTCGTTGTTGAGACCGATGCCCTACCGGCGCCACATCGTAGAGAGGATTATTCCGCGCTCGACGTCCGAGCGACAGACGCCGATGATCACGATGAGGACACGGGCCGTTCCTCGCCCACGACCTGCAGCGCGGAGCGGATGACGACGACGTCGGGGCCGTACTCCTCGTCGGCCTGCCGCTGCCAGGTGCCGTCGTCCCACACCACGTCGACGAGGAGGCGGCGGTCCTCCTCTGCGGCGGAGAGGTACGCGGCACCGAGCCAGTCCGGCAGGTCGTCTGCGATCGCCTCGAGTGTGGCATCCTCGCCGGCGCCGGGCGCGGCCGGCGGGGCGGGAAGGGGCGCGGGGTCGTAGAGGGCGAGCATGACCGGGGGCGCGGTGACGCGGATGCTTCGGCCGTCGTAGACGCCCTGCACCGCGTAGGTGCCCCACCGGAGGTCGCCGGAGGACTCCGATCCCTCGACCCCGTCCCACTCCCAGTCGGTGAGCGCGATGCCGTCGCACTGGGGCGGGAACGACTCCCGCGCGGGGCCGAGGCACAGCTGCGCCCCGCCGCCGTCGTCGAGGACCAGCCCGGTGCCCACCACCTCGTCCTCCGGGGGCTCAGGCGTCCAGGGCACGCCGGCGGGTGCGCCCGCACAGGCGGCCAGGACGAGTCCGACGACTCCTAAGGTCAGCATCCGCGCGATCCGGTTCATACCTCCGAGTGTCCGCTCGCCTCGATTCGTCTCATCCGCCCGGAGGTGTACTCTGGGACCGTGCGTGGGCTTCTCCTCCTTAGCCGCCGCGGCGGGGCCTCGATCTAGGGCCTTCCTCGTCGCGGAGCTTGTCGTCGGCCCGTAACTTCGAGCACGGAAGCGACACATCATGGAGAACACGCAGAAGCCGTCGGGGATGCCGACGCACAAGTACCGCCCGTTCCACGAGCAGATCCGCGTCGATCTGCCCGATCGCACGTGGCCCGACGCCCGCATCACGCAGGCGCCGCGTTGGTGCGCGGTCGACCTCCGGGACGGCAACCAGGCCCTCATCGACCCGATGAGCCCCGAGCGCAAGCGCGTGATGTTCGAGCTGCTGGTGCACATGGGCTACAAGGAGATCGAGGTCGGCTTCCCGAGCGCCAGCCAGGCCGACTTCGACTTCGTCCGGCAGCTCATCGACGAGGGGCTCATCCCCGAGGACGTCACGATCCAGGTGCTGACCCAGGCGCGCGAGCACCTCATCGCCCGCACCTACGAGGCGATCGCCGGCGCGCGGCGCGCGATCGTGCACCTGTACAACTCCACGAGCATCCTGCAGCGCGAGGTGGTGTTCCGCACCGACAAGCAGGGCATCATCGACATCGCGCTGGAGGGCGCGCGGCTGTGCCGCGAATACGAGAAGACCGTGCCTGAGGTGGAGGTGTTCTACGAGTACTCGCCCGAGAGCTACACCGGCACCGAGCTGGAGTTCGCCGCCGACATCTGCAACCAGGTGCTGGAGGTGCTCGAGCCCACCCCCGAGCGCAAGGTGAGCATCAGCCTGCCCGCCACCGTCGAGATGGCCACCCCCAATGTGTACGCCGACTCCATCGAGTGGATGCCGCGTCACCTGAACCACCGCGAGAAC
>CAZBZR010000018.1:0-42806 GCA_964496445.1 uncultured Microbacterium sp. | reverse complement strand
ACCGCTCCAGCGTCTCAACCGATCCCCTCAACCTTTGTCAGACACGCCCTAGACGCGCAGCTGCCTAAATTGCCCTGCATGACGGTTGTGTCAGAGCCCGAATGCTCCCCCGCTGATCAAGATGAAGATGCCAAGCCCGATAAGAACGAGAGGGAACAAGATGTGCTCCCAACGTTCCAGGATCTCCGCGATCGGACGTCGCGTGGCAATGAACTTGGCCACGACCACCAGCACTGCAACGAACACGAGGAACACAACGCAGTATGCGACGACGGCAGCGGGCCCCACGCTGAGGAAGACGGGAACGTAGACGCCGATGTTGTCCCCACCGTTAGCGAAGGTGACTCCAGCCACGGCCCAGACAGCGACCTTCTTGCCTTCGATCTTGCTCTCATCGTCATCGTCATCGTCGTCGTGTCGGCGGTGCCAGGCTTGCCAAGCCGCCCACAGCCCTAGACCTAGCGGAATGAGCCCGAAGTAGGGAATCACCTCTGGAGGCAGAAACGCCCCAGCGCCGAGGGATACGAGCACGGCGGCGCCGAGAATACCTGCGAATCCCACATACTGACCAACGAGGATCCGAACTGTAGTTCCCCGTTGCCCGGCGCCGCGGGCGAAGAACAGAGAGAGCACGATGATGTCGTCGATGTTCGTCGCGAGGAACAGCCCGATCGCCTGCAGAACGGAGGAGAAGATCATGCTCGGGTCTTTCCCTGACGGAGGTATAGCAGGAGGCCGAATCCGACGCCGATGCCGATGATGACGTCGGCGAGGTTACCGATGAACAGGTTGCCGTAGGCGAGAAAGTCTGTGACATGACCCACTCCGAATCCGGGTGGAGCAAACAGCCGATCTAGGAGGTTACCGACCGCGCCGCCCCAGATTAGCCCGATCACGACGGCCCACCCCGCGGTGCGGGCGCGTGTGGCGGCAAGGAGCAGACCCACGGATGCTGCGGCCGCGATGAGGGTGATCAGCCAGGTTGAGCCGGATCCGAGGGACATGACGGTGCCGGGGTTGAACGCGAGTTGTAGGCCGAGCAAGTCTCCGAGGAGCGGGATGCGGGCTTGTTCGCTGAGCCGTGCGAGGGCGAGTGCTTTGGTGCCTTGGTCGATCAGCACGGCACTGGCGGCAACGGCGAACGCGAGCAGAAACAGTCGGGGTCGCACGCGCGCACCAATTGGGCCGGCGGCACTCAATACGGCACCCGCCCTCCCGGGCGCACGGCTGTCAGCGGGCCCGGTCATGGTGCGTGCGCCGCGCCGCGCGGAGGCCGTTGAGGATGACGATGACTTCCGCGATTTCGTGGACGAGCACCACGGCCGCAAGTCCGAGGATTCCGGTGATCGCCAGCGGTAGGAGGACAGCGATGATCGCGATGGACAGTATGACGTTCTGGTTGATGATATTGCGGCCGCGGCGGGCATGGGCGAGGGCCTGCGGAATGAGGCGCAGGTCGTGGCCGGTGAATGCGACGTCGGCGGACTCGATGGCGGCATCGGCGCCCTTGGCTCCCATCGCGATCCCTAGGTCGGCGGCTGCGAGAGCGGGGGCGTCGTTGATACCGTCCCCGATCATGGCGGTGGGCTGCGACTTCGACAGTTCCGCGACAGCGGTGGCCTTATCCTCGGGGCGTAGTTCGGCACGTACGTCGCTGATGCCGGCCTGTGCGGCGAGGGCGGCGGCGGTGCGGGCGTTGTCGCCGGTGAGCATCGTCACGCCGATCCCCCGCCGGTTCAGTGTGTCAATGACTTCGGGAACCTCGGGGCGCAGCTCGTCCCGCACTCCGATCGCTCCGGCGGGCTGGTCGTTGCGGTGGACGATCACAACGGTCATGCCCTCGGACTCCATCGCCTGCACCTCGTCGGCCAGCGTGCCAGCGTCCAGCCAGCGTGGACTCCCTACCGCGAGACGAGCACCGTCGAGGGTGCCGACGATGCCGTGGCCCGCGGTCTCGCGGACGTCGGTAGCAGCCGGAGCGCCGGGAACCGCGTTGTTGGTGATCGCTGCGGCGAGGGGATGTGTGCTGTGACCTTCCAGGCTCGCTGCCCATGCCAGCACGTCATCCTTGGTCGCGCCGGTGGTGACGACACGGGTCACGGTGGGCTCATTGCGAGTCAGGGTGCCGGTCTTGTCGACGGCGAGGTGGCGGATGCCACCGAATCGCTCGAAAGCGGCCCCGGACTTTACGACCACGCCGAACTTGGAGGCTGCGCCGATCGCAGAGACGACGGTGACCGGGACGGCGATCGCCAGAGCACATGGCGAGGCTGCGACCAGCACGACCAGGGCGCGGGTGATCCACAGCTCGGGGTCGCCGCTCAGCAGCGACCCGAGCGCGCCGACCAGCACGGCGAGGATCATCACCCCGGGCACGAGGGGTCGGGCGATCCGGTCGGCCAGGCGGGCGCGGTCGCCCTTCTCGGCCTGGGCCTGCTCGACCAGCTCCACGATCGTGGTGAGCGAGTTGTCGGTGCCGGCGGCGGTGGCCTCGACTTCGAGGACGCCGGTGGTGTTGATCGACCCGGCCGACACGTCGGTGCCGGGCTCGACCTCGACCGGGATCGACTCGCCTGTGATCGCCGACGTGTCCAGGCTGCTCCGCCCGGCGCGCACGATGCCGTCCGTGGCAATCCGCTCGCCCGGCCGGACCACGAGCACGTCACCGACGCGCAGTTCCTTCGCCTCCACCTCGACCGTGGCGTCGCCGCGCTGGACCCGTGCGGTGTCGGGCACCAGCTTCAACAGTGCCCGCAATCCTGCGCGGGCGCGGTCCATCGCCTTGTCTTCCAACGCCTCCGCGATGGAGTACAAGAACGCCAGCGCGGCGGCCTCCTCGACATAGCCGAGGATCACGGCGCCAGTGGCGCTGATTGTCATCAGCAGGCCGATGCCTAGCTTGCCCTTGGTGAACAGCTTGCGCAGCGCGCCCGGCACAAACGTGTACGCGCCCAGCAGCAGACCGATCCAGAACGACACCAGGCCCGCGGTCTCCGCGCCGGTCCACTCGCAGACCAGGCCGGCGGCGAACGCGACGCCGGAGGCGATCGGAATCAGAACGCTCGGGCTCCGGTACCACGGCCGGTCATCGTCATCATCGTCGTCGTCGAGGTCGATGTGCTCGACTTGCGAACCCGTGACCGCGCTCATGCCCGAACCTTCCCCGCCACGCAACCCTCGACCCCGCAGTCCGGGTCCATGCACGGCACGCTCTCGTCGACCGCTAGCGTCACATCCACCAGCGCCGTCAGGGCGCGGGCAAGGTGCGGGTCTGCGACCTCGTAGCGGGTCTGCCGGCCCTCTGGCTCGGCAACCACGATCCCGCACCCCCGCAGACACGTCAGATGGTTCGACACGTTTGAGCGGGTCAGTCCCAGCTCGCGAGACAACACCGCCGGGTAGTTCGGTCCGTCTAGGAGAGTCAGAAGGATGCGAGAGCGGGTCGGGTCAGCCATGGCGCGCCCCAGCCGGTTCATCACGTCGAGTCGATCAGCATGAGTCAGCATTCGATGAATAATACACTGCACAATGAACTAATCAAGCTGGACAATCGGGCAGGCGATCGTCGGCTGTTGAAGCAGCATCGGATCCGCCTTACTGGAGCCGGTCGGCTGAATGGCTGGGTATGGTCAGCTAAGGCCGGAGTATGCGTGAAGTCCTTTGAAGAACATGTTGACGACGGTGAAATTGAACAGCACAGTGGCGAACCCGGTGATGCACAGCCAGGCGGAGCGGGTGCCGCGCCAGCCTCTCGTTGCGCGGGCGTGAATGTACCCCGCGTACAGCACCCAGATCACAAAAGTCCACACTTCCTTGGTGTCGAACCCCCAATAGCGTCCCCAGGAGTCGTTGGCCCAGATGGCGCCGGCGATCAGCGTGAAGGTCCAAAACACAAACCCAACGATCACGAATCGGTACGCGAGGGACTCGAGCGCGTCTGCGGTGGGCAGCGTCGCCAGGAACCGCGGGCCGCCATTTCGAGCTGAGGTGGCGTCGGCCCGCCGTTCCCGGCGGGTTTGCATGAGCTGGGTGACTGCGAGGCCGCAGGCGATCGCGAACAGGGCAGTGGCGAGCGAGGCGACGAAGCGTCCGCCGCGCGCGAAGGAGTGCCGCACCCCCGCGGGCACCGCCGCATCCGGGACCGGATCATCGCTCCAGCGGCAGTCCCGCACGTGCACGAGGTCGACGGCGACGGCCGGTGCCGCGGCGTCATAGCGCCAGGGGCCGATGAGGCGCCCGAGCCACCACAGTCCCTCCGGGTCGCGCGTCCACACCCACGACCCGTCGCGTGCGGCGGCGAAGCGCTCCAGCCGCCGCGCCGTCCGCTCGTCGTGGACACCGGCCACGCGGGAGACGGCCTCCGCCAGCGTGCGGGGCGGAGGATCGACGATGCCGCCCACGCCGCAGACCCCCGTCGACAGCGCCCGCTCCACCGCATCCGCGACGCTGACGTCGTCGCGGCGCGAACGCAGGGGGGCGCGGTAGACGCGGATACCGGTCATCCGGCCATCCTCGCAGTGCCTCGACCCCGCTGCGCTCCGGGAGTACGATCGCGCCTGACGAGCCCAGGAGGAACCATGACGGAATCGAGCACCGAACCCGACGACCTCACCGGCACGGCGGATGACCGCTTGGTGCAGCTGGCATCCCTGCAGGCGGCGGGGACGCCGCTGGGGGCGGAGTGGCTCCGACGCCAATTGAACCGCGCGCTCGGCGCCTGGGCGGCCGATGAGACCGAGCTCGACATCGAGCGGGAGTCGCGGGTCGACTTCTGAGAGGACGGGAGATGTCCGCCACGCACGACGCGGAGTCGGAGGAACCGGCCGCGATCGCCGAGCTCTCCGACGACGCCTGCTGGAGCCTGCTGGAGGCGGGATCGCTCGGGCGCCTGGGGATGATCGATGCCGACGGCGACCCGGAGATCCTGCCGGTGAACTACCTCACCCACGAGCGACGTATCTATCTGCGCTCCGCGCACGGCGGGAAGCTCCGCACGCTGCGGCGCCACCCGGTCGTCGCCTTCGAGATCGACGGCGCCGACGGTGAGGAACGATGGAGCGTGCTCGTGCGCGGGCGCGCCGAAGAGGTGGCCGTGGACGACGAGCTGCGACGCAGCGGCGCCGCGGGCCTGCGGACCGACGCGCCCGTGGCGAAGCCCTTCGTGGTGCGGATCGACCCCGCCGTCGTGACCGGGCGACGCTTCCGCGTCGGGCCGCCCCCCGCCGCCGCCTCCGCGCCCGGCACCTTGCCGCGGCCTCGCCCCATCTCGCACCGGCCCCCGCTGACCGAATAGGATCGCAGCCGCCACGGGCTTGACGCCGACCGGGGTCCGTCCTCAACGATGGACACCAGGGCACACGACCCGGGAGGCACACGCGATGACGGATGTGACGGAGGCGTTCGGTCGCACGACGCGCTGGACGGTCTTCGCGAGCTCCCAGATCCCGCTCTTCGCGACCGTCGCGCTGCTCCTGGGCATCCCCGCCGCCGTCGGCGCCCTCTTCCCGCAGGTCGGGCTGCTGTGGGCGGGGATCGGCGTCCTGGTGCTCACCGCCGCGGCGACGCTCGCCCTCCCGTGGCAGCGCATCCCCATTCCCCGGCAGTCGGTCCTCGCCGTATGCGATCTGGCCGGGATCATCCTCATCGCCGTCGCGGTGTACGGCCCCCTCGACCACTTCAGCCTCGTCGCGGCCTATCCGGCGGTGTGGCTGGCGGTCGTCGGGGGCGCGCGCGGGGCGGTCGTCGGCATCCTCGGCACGGTGCTCGCCGCGGCCCTCCCGGTCGTGGCCGCCGGGGATGCAGGACGCCCGGTGGTGTGGGCATCCGTGCTCGCCGTCCCGGTGGTCATCTCGGCGATCGTGGCCGTGGCCGCCGCCCTCACCGGCCTCGTCCAGCGGACCAACGACGGCCTGCGCGCCGCCCTGGCCGAGGTGTCGTCGGCGAGCGCCGAGTCGCAGCGCATCGCGACGATCATGCGGCAGTTCGCCGACCAGATCGAGCTCGGAATGGGCTACGTGCCCGACGGCGGCGGCGAGCCGTTCGTCAACGCCCCGTTGGAGGAGATGGCGCGGCTGGCCGGCATCGAGGGCACCATCGGATTCGGCGACGACGTGTTCGCCGAAGACCAGGTCACCCCCGTCCCTGCGCACGACCAGCCGCTGGGCCGCATGATGCGGGGCGAATCGATCGTGGACGTTCTCTACTGGGTGGGCCGGCGCGGCCGCCAGCGGGCGCTGCTGTGCAACAGCCAGCCCGTGGTCGGGTCGGACGGCGTCCGCACCGGCGCGGTGATCGTCGTGCAGGACGTGACCGATCTGCTCCGCGCCGAGCGCGACCGCGGCGACGCCCTGGCCACGCTCGCGCACGAGCTCCGGACGCCCTTGACCTCGATCGTGGGATACGCCGACCTGCTCTCGATGGACCCGATCCCGGCGGTCTCCCTCGAAAGGGTGGACGTGATCACCCGCAACGTCGAGCACCTGCTGAAACTCACCACCGTCTTCCTCGACGGGCTGCACGGGCCGCCCGAGCTCGAGCGTGAGCCCACCCGGCTCCGCGCGATCGTCGACGCGGCCATGGACGTCATGCGGACGGTGCCCGGGTTCACCGAGCGCGCGGTCTCCGTCGACGTCTCCCCCGACCTCGAGGTGTCGATCGATCGCGCGGCGATCGCCACGGTGCTGAGCAATCTGCTCACCAATGCGGTGAAGTTCTCCGCGCCGGGGGACGCCATCCGGATCACGGCCGGCGAGGACGACGCCGAGACGTGGGTGACCGTCCACGACACCGGCCCCGCCATCGCCACCGAGGATCTGGAGCGCATCTTCGACCGCTTCTACCGCGGCCAGCTCGCGCAGCAGGAGGCGGTCGCCGGAACGGGCATCGGCCTGTCGGTCAGCCGGGAGATCGTCACCGCCCACGGCGGAACGCTCGTCGCCGAGCCCGTCGACGAGGGCGCTTGCTTCCGCCTCACCCTGCCCCGGACCTGATCCAGCCGCGCCGACGGCGCGGGCGTCACCGCGGCGTCGGAGTGAACCAGCCCTCGACCTCCAGTGCCGCCCACAGCCGCTGCACGACCTCCGCGCCCCGCCGGATGACGCGGGCCTCGTCGTCGACGACGAGGTGGCCGTCGTACACCTGCACGCGGCCCTCCGTCAGAACGTGACGCACCATCGAGCCGCCGGCGTAGAGCAGGTTGTTCAACGGCTCCGGGCCGGCGGCGCCGGCCCCCACGAGGAATCCGCTCACGTCGATCGAGGTGAGGTCGGCCAGTGCGCCCGGCGCGATGCGGCCGAGGTCGGTGCGGCCGAGACCGTCGGCGGGGTTCACGGTGACCGAGCGGATCATGTCCCAGACGCTCGGCCGCTTCATCGGGACGGGGCTCGTCTCGTGGAGCATGTCGTAGCGCAGCCGGCCGTACAGGACGGCGAGCTTGGCGTTTTCGAGCAGATCGTTGGAGTGGGAGTCCAGGCCCACCGCGACGTTGAGACCGGCGCCCAGGGCCTCGATGAACGGCTGGCGGCCCTCGCCGGAGCCGGCACCCGCCCCCGACGGACAGTGCACGTAGGTGAAGGAGCTCTGCCGGGCGAGGAAGGCGGCGTCGGTCGCCGCATCCCATCCGCCCATGTGCGCGCCGAAGAACGGCACGTCGTACCAGCCGTGGTCCGCGACCCACTCGATCGGGCCCTTGCCCCACATCCGCGCCACGCGGGCGGAGTCGGGGGCCAGCGTCGCGAGGTGCGTATGGATGCCCGTGCCCAGCTCGCGTGCCGCCGCCGCCACCGCGTCGAGGGTCGCCGGGGTGGCCGTCTCCGGCCCGTGCGGGGCGATCATCGGGCGGATGCGACCGCCCTCCGCGCCGTGCACCGTGCGCGCCCACGTCATGAACTCGTCGATCTCGGCGATGGTCGCCGCCGACGAGTCGACGATGGTCGCGTCATCGGGCGCGAACCAGATCGGCAGCATCTTCGAGAAGGTCGGGAGCATGCCCGAGGGGTACCCGCGTACGCCCCAGTCCCGAGCGACGCGCACGTAGGAGGCCGCGTGGGCGAGGGACAGCGACTGCTCCAGCTGCGTCGTGCACCCGCCCCGCAGGATCTCCGCGAGGTTGTACGCGGTCAGCGCGTCGACATCCTCGTCCGACAGGCTCTCCAGCATCACGGCCGGGCCGCCGTAGGAGCGACCGCCCTCGATGATGCCGCGCGTCGGGGACCCCAGCGCGACGTGGGTGTGCGCGGAGATCATCCCGGGGATCAGCAGCTGCCCGGTCATGTCGATCCGGGCATCGTCGCCGCGCACGTGCCCGGCGACCACGTCGACGACGCGGCCGTCCTGCACGACGACGCTGTGGTCGGCCACGAGCTCCAGGTCGCCGTCGCGCTCCACGAGGGTCCAGGACGGCTCCAGCACCAGCGTCTCGGCAGCACGCACGCTCCGGGACGCGCGCAGGGCCTCCGCCGCCGCAGGGATCTTCTCGTCGCCCGGAGCAACATCGTCGTTGGTCATGAGCCCTCCACTTTCGATCAGCATCGATGCACATGCGTGCAGTGAGAGCAGACTATTGTCCAGAGAGGTTTAACACCACGATTTTCGCGGGCGGAGCGTCCGAGCGCAGAAACGACGGAACCCCCGGGGCATCCGGGGGTTCATCCTGTAGCGGGAGCGGGGCTTGAACCCGCGACCTCACGATTATGAGTCGTGCGCTCTCACCAACTGAGCTACCCCGCCGCGCAGCATCCGCAGATGCTTCGAGCCCCGAGTCAGGATTGAACTGACGACCCCTTCCTTACCATGGAAGTGCTCTGCCACTGAGCTATCGGGGCGTACCCGGATCCCTCCGGGCAACTAGACGAGGATACCAGAGCCCTGGACCTCGCTTCACACGTCAGCCGCCTGCGTGCTCCCGCAGCCAGGGCAGCGGATCGATCGCGGTGGTGCCGTTGGCGAGGATCTCGAAGTGGGTGTGCGCGCCGTACGAGCGGCCGGTGTTGCCGGTGCGCCCGATGAACGTCCCGACCGTCACCTGCTGTCCCGGGGAGACCTGCAGCGAGCCGTACTGCATGTGCGCGTAGCGGCTGGAGACGAGCTCGCCGTCGATGACGTGGTCGATGACGACGGTGACCCCGTAGGCGCCGCCGGATTCCGTCGCGATGCGCACGGTGCCGTCGGCCACGGCCTGGATCGGGGAGCCGGCGCCGGGCGTGAAGTCGATGCCCTCATGCATCCGGCCGGAGCGCATGCCGAAGCCGTAGGTCATCTCCACGCCCACGGCGAAGGGCCACTGGATCGGGGAGTTGGGGTTGTTGACGAAGAGGTTCGAGAAGTTCTTGATGCCCGACTCGGCGGCGATCTGGGCGATCGTGGTCGCCTCGTAGCCGTCGGCGCGGACGACCTCTTCGTTCTGCACCTGGGCCGGGGCGACGTAGGCCTGGATGCCGGCGTCGTCCACGTCGACATCGCCGGGCGCGACGATGCTCACCGGCGCGGTGTCGCCCTGCGCGGCGGCGACGGCCTCGCGAGGCGTCGTCATGCCCACGGTCAGCAGGCCCACGACGCCGATGACGCCGACGGAGAAGGAGGTGGTCGCCAGACGCCGGAACGAGAATCCGCGTGCCGGGGTCGCCGGAGCGGGCTCGGCGGCCGGCTCCTCCTGCAGCGCGGCGGCGGCGACCTGCACAGGGGTCTCGCCGGTGAAGGAGAACAGCCGCGCCGCGGCGGCGAACTCGTCGAACCCGGTGCCACCGGCATCCGGAGCCGGCTCCTGCTCGGAGTCGGACGCGACGGCGGCGGCGGCGACGGCCACGGGGACCTCGTCGGCGGCCGGCAGCTCGAGCGGCTCGGGGGCGAGATCGGGCAGCGCGGCCACGTCGATCTCGGGCACGTCCAGCACGGCGACGGGGGTCTCCTCGACCGGGGTGGTGCGCAGCCGCGCCTGGCGACGCGTGAGCGCGGGCGACTCCGCGGTCGCCGCGCCCGCTGCCCGGCGACGCAGCTCCGCACGCGTGAGGGCGGATGCTCCGGACGCAGGCGCGGCGGGAGTCTGGCCGGTCTGCCCGAGACGGGCAGGCTCAGCCTGGCGGGAGTCGGTCAAAACGCAGGAGGCTTCCGGGTCGTGTCGCGGCGCGACGTGGCTTCGGTAGAACGTGCTGAAACCTCCGCCGGTTCGGGTGGCGAAGGTAACGAATCGATAAACACACTAACCGAGGTCGTCTGGGAATGCCATGTGCGGCCCGCCGTCAGAACTCCAGCAGCGGTACCAGGCGGTCGTAGACGCCGGGCGACGCCGCGATCGTCATCCCCCGCCCGGGGCGTCCGCCGGGTGCGCCGGAGACCACACCACCGGCCTCCGCCACCAGCAGCGCACCGGCCGCGTGGTCCCAGGGCTGGAGGCCGCGCTCGTAGTACGCGTCCAGCCGCCCGGCCGCGACGTAGGCGAGGTCGAGCGAGGCTGCGCCGCCGCGGCGGATGTCGCGGGCGATCGGCATGACGCGGGCCAGCTGCGCGAGGGTGGGGGCGTGGGTGGCGGGGTCGTACCCGAAACCCGTCCCGATGAGCGCACCGGCCGCCCCGGCGTCGTCGAGCACGCGCAGATCCGTCTCGCCGAGCCGCGCGCCGCCCCCGCGCGTGGCCGTGAACAGCTCGCCGGTCGCCGGCGAGAACACGACACCGGCCTGCGCGGTCCACGCCTGCGGGTCGGCGCCGCCGGTGACCGCGGCGATCGACACCGCCCACGCGGGCATCCCGTACGCGTAGTTGACCGTCCCGTCGATCGGGTCGACGACCCACGTCACCTCGGCTCCGGTGGCATCCGCGCCCGATTCCTCGCCGAGGAAGGCGTCGCCCGGGCGCTCCGCGTCCAGGCGCGCGCGGATGAGCGCCTCGACCTCGCGATCGGCCTCGGTGACGATGTCGGCCAGCGCCGACTTCGTCGCCGCCACGGTCACGCCCTCGGCGCGACGGCGACGGGCGAGATCGCCGGCCTCCCGGGCGATGTCGGTGGCGAGTGCGAGCAGATCGGCGGCGGAGGTCATGCTCCCACGGTACCGGCGAGCGCACGCCCGCTACCGTGGGGGCATGACCGCCCGCACACCTGGCCACACGCACGACGTCGTCATCGTGGGAGGGGGGCACAACGCCCTCGTCGCCGCTGCGTACCTCGGCCGGGCCGGGGCGCGCGTGGTGGTGCTCGAGCAACTCGACCACGTCGGCGGCGCGGCGGTGTCGGAGCGCCCGTGGCGCGGGGTCGACGCGCGACTGTCCCGCTACTCCTACCTCGTGAGCCTCCTCCCCCGCACGATCATCCGCGACCTCGGGCTCCACATCGACCTGCGGCGGCGGCGCTACTCCTCCTACACGCCCGATCCGGCCGACCCCGCCCGCGGCATCCTCGTGGACAACGCCGACCGCGACGCGACCACCGCGTCCTTCGTGCGCACGCTCGGCGACGCGGCCGAGGCGGAGCGGTACGCCGCGTTCGTCGCGCGGACCGCTCCCCTGGCGGGCGCGATCTTCCCGACGATGACCGAGCCGCTGCCCACCGCCGCAGAGGTGCGGGAGCGCCTGGGAGACGACGCGCTGTGGGCGGATGTCGTGGAGCGGCCGCTCGGCGCGATGCTGCGCTCGTCGCTGGAGTCCGACGTCGTGCGCGGCATCGCCCTCACCGACGGCCTCATCGGCACCTTCGCCTCGGCCGACGAGCCGTCACTCCGGCAGAACCGGTGCTTCCTCTACCACGTCATCGGCGGCGGCACCGGCGACTGGGATGTGCCGGTCGGCGGAATGGGACGCGTGAGCGGCGAGCTGGAGCGCGCCGCCCGTGAGGCGGGCGCGGAGATCCGCACGGGTGCGCGGGTGAGCGCCATCACCCCCGACGGCGAGGTGCACGTCGACGACCGCAAGGGCGAGGTCTTGCGCGGCCGCGTCGTCCTCAGCGGCGTCGGGCGCGACATCCTGGACCGGCTCCTGCGCGACGGCGGCGCCGACGTCGAGCTCGCACCGGCCGCCGAGGGTGCGCAGGTGAAGGTGAACATGCTGCTGCGCCGGCTGCCCCGGCTGCGCGACGAATCGGTGCGCCCGGAGGCCGCCTTCGCAGGCACGTTCCACGTCAACGAGACGATGAGCCAGCTCGAGAAGGCCTACACCACGGCCGTGGCCGGCACCGTGCCCGATCCGCTGCCGGCGGAGATCTACTGCCACTCGCTCACCGATCCGACGATCCTCGGGCCCGAGCTGCAGGCCTCCGGCGCGCAGACGCTCACCCTCTTCGGACTCCAGGTGCCGCACCGCCTCGTCGCCGACGCCGACCCGGCCGCCGCGCGGGCCGCCCTTCTGGCCGCAGCTCAGCGGAGCCTGGACGCCGTGCTCGCCGAGCCCATCGCCGACTGCGTCTACGAGGCCCCCGACGGCACGCCGTGCAGCGAGGCGCGGACCACCGCCGATCTGGAGTCCTCACTCGGCATGTCGGCGGGCGACATCTTCCACGGTCCGCTGTCGTGGCCGTGGCTCGATGCCGAGGCGGAGGGACCCGCCGCGCGCTGGGGCGTGGCGACGGAGCATCCGCGCATCCTCCTCTGCGGCTCCAGCGCCCGCCGCGGGGGCGCGGTGTCGGGGATCGGCGGCCACAACGCGGCGATGGCCGCGCGGGAACTCCTCGCCCTCTGACGCCGAAAGTGCATCGTCTCGCCGAGCGTGCACCGAATTCGGTGCCGGTTCGGCGAGACGATGCACTCTCGGCGTTGGGACGTTACTGCGGCGGCGCGGGCGGGGGCGGGTAGCCCTCGTACCCGGGCGCGGCCGCGGGCGGCGCGGGCGCGGGCGCGGGGGCGGGCGGCGCGGGGGCGGGCGGCGCGGGGGCGGCGACGGGCGGAGTGGGCGTGGGCGCGGCGGCGGGCGGCGTGGGCGTGGGCGCGGCGGCGGGCGGAGTGGGCGCGGCGGCGGGCTGCGGAGAACCCGGATGCTGCGGCGTCGGCGCCCCGGCGAACGACCCGGGCTGCTGCGGATAACTGGGGTACCCGGTGTAGTACGCGTTCCAGTCGGGCGAGCCGTCGGGGAGCACGGGCAGCGGGGTGACGCCGTCACCGTAGGTCGGCCACGGCGGCAGCGCGGCGGCCGGCCGCGGCGGCTTCGGGGCGAACAGCGCGTTCATCAAGGGGATGAGCGCCGTGCCGACGGCGGCCAGGATCGTCAGGGCGACGACGACGCGCCAGTAGAAGTCGAGGAAATCCACCCACGGGTGGAAGGTCAGCGGCACCACGAGCAGGACGGCGAGGACGCCCACGAGCACCAGCGTGACGATCACGATCGTCCGCGTGAACGGCGTCACGTACCGCGCGTGCGCCTTGGTGTACAGCCGCACATGCAGGAGCGCGAGCTGCAGGATGAGGACGATGAACAGGAACGAGAGGAAGCGCGGCAGGCCCGTGAAGTAGTAGTCCGCGTACCCGTCGTCCATCCAGATGAGGAACGCGCCGTCGAGAAGGATGACGACCCACACGACCATGCTCAGCAGCGCGAACCACGCCGGCCGGCGAGGCGCGAGGTGGGCGTCGAGGATCGCGACCCCGGCGAAGCCCGCCAGGAGCAGGATCGTCAGGAATGCCCGCCCGATGAGGCCGTTGTCGGGGCCGAGCAGCACCCACACGACGCACACGATCGCGGCGGCGATGAGGGCGCCGATCGCGACCCACACGGCCACCCGCAGCAGGGCGCGGCCCCGTTCGGGAGCCTCCGGTTGGGCGTTCGGCGGCGTGGGAGCAGTCATGGGGGATCCTCTCGTCCGGCTGCCTCCATCCTGGCACGCACGTCCGCCCCGGCCCGGGAGGGTTGCGAGGCTGGGGACGACGCCGTCATCCACAGGCTCCCCGACCGAGGTGGGCCCCCGCATCCGCGCCGCCCGCGTCCCTCGCGCCTCTCGAGACGCGGGCTTTCGCGTCGGATGCGGGCATCTCAGCGCCGTACGCCCGCGTCTGGGCCGATCCCCCGCGTCTCGGGCGGGGCGGGCGGCGGGGCGGGGCGGGGCGGGGCGGGGGCGGGTCGGCGGGCAGGGGCGGCCGGGGCGGGGCGAGAACGACGAAAGCCCCCGAGAAGGGGGCTTTCGTCGTTCGGTGGCGAGTGAGGGATTCGAACCCCCGAATGCAATGCAGTCTGATTTACAGTCAGATCCCTTTGGCCGCTTGGGTAACTCGCCGGGTGCGCACCCGCCCGGCTTGTGCAGTCGACCGGAGGCGCGATCCCCCATATTACAGGCCCGCGGGGCTGTGCTCGAACCGGCGGATGCGGCGGGCCGTCAGGTGCCGATACGGTCCATGTCGCGGCCGTCCAGCGCGCTGGGCAGACGGAGGAGCGCGCCCTCGAAACGGCACGTGGCAGCGGCGACGTCCATCGCCCGCTGCAGCACCGCTCCCCACGCGTCGGGATCGACGGGCATCCCGTCGCGCAGCAGCGCCACCGTCGCCGAGAGCACCGCGTCGCCGGCGCCCATCGTGTCGATGATCGTGCCCGGCAGCTGTGACACCGGCCGCGTCACGGTGACCTCGCCCGCGTCCACCGCTGCACCCCCGGCGCCGTAGGTGGCCAGCACCGCGGCCACCCCGAGATCGGTCAGCCGCGGCCGCAGGGTGTCGAGCGACGCGCGGTACAGCAGCGCCGCGTCATCCTCGCCGACCTTCACCAGCAGCGCGCCGGGCACCACCGACTCGAACCCCGCCACGAACGCCGCACGGTCGTGCAGCATCCCCTCGCGAGGGTTGGGGTCGACCACGAGGGCGACGGATGCGGCGGCCACCGCGTCGGCGAGCTCGGCGGTCTGGGCGGCGTCGTCGAACGGGAAGCAGCTGACCACGACCATCGCGGCGTCCGCGATCGCGGCGCGCTCGGCCTCGCCGAAGCGGATGCGGCGGTTCCAGGCGGCTTCGTTGAAGGCGTACTCGGGCTCGCCGCCCGCCGAGCGGGTGCTGACCGCCCGCGACGAGCCGTGCGGGGCCGGAGAGGCGAGCAGCTCCACGCCGAAGTCGCCGAGGTACGCACGGATGCGGTCGCCCGCCTCATCCTCGCCCACCATCGCGATGAGGGTCGCGGGCACGCCCAGGCGCGACAGACCGACCGCGACGTTCAGCGCGGCGCCGCCGACGAACTCGCGCACCCCGCCGTCGTCGCGGAGCTCGTCGATGAGGGCGTCGCCGATGACGACCACCCGGCCGCTCATGCGTCCTCCAGCACGCGCTCCACGAACGCCTCCGATCGTCGGCGCGTGCCGTCGATCTTCAGGTCGACGCTCGCGCGCACCTCGCTGGGCGCGAGCGGGAGCGCCAGCCGGACGTTCTCGTGGCACGACAGATCCGCGCACATGTAGGTGCCGACGCTTCCGCCGACCTCACCGGCGGTGCCGGCCTTGCGGGCCGTGAACAGCGCCACCTGGTCGCCCGGCTGCATCGTGTGGCAGATGTTGCACATCGCCGAGCGGGCGCGGGAGGTCCCCTCCGCGGCGCGGAGCACGACGCCGGTGGGCTCCCCGTCGCGCTCCGTGACGAGATACCCCCGCCCGCGCGTGCGCGGGTCGCGCCACGCGAAGAAGTCGAGATGATCCCAATCGGTGAGGAGGAAGTCGACGGGCATCGCCGCCAGCCGGCGCTCCTCCGGAGCCGCGTTGACGAACGACTCACGCAGTTGGTCCTCGGTCAGGGCACGCATGACGACCAGTCTACGAACGGCTCGCCGCGCCGGGTCAGCGCACCGGCGCCGATGTCGCCTCATCAGGCGCTCCGGCCGCGGCGGCGGCGCGGCGCTCCCGGATGAGGAAGCCGAACCCGAACGCCAGGAAGAACATCAGCACGCCGTACACCGCCGCCGGAAGGCTCAGCTCGACCGACCCGAGGACGCTCTGGGCGATGACGATGGCGAGGGTGGCGTTGTGGATGCCGATCTCGAACGACGAGGCGATCGCCTGCCGCTTACCCACCCGCAGCAGGCGGGGTACGAGGTAGCCCACAGCGAGGCTGATCAGGCAGAAGACGACGGTGATGAGCGACAGGCGCGCGGCGTTGGCCACCAGCAGCGCCCAGTTCGAGGCCACGGCCCCCGCGATCACCACGACGAGCACGATCACCGACACGATTCGCACGGCCCGGTCGGAACGATCGGCCGCACCAGGCCAGAGCCGCCGCACCAGCATCCCGAGGGCCACCGGCAGCAGGACGATCGCGAACACCTCGAGCGCCTTGGACCACTGCAGCCCCAGCTGGTCGTCGAACGGGGCGAAGTAGGCGATGGCGAGGTTGGTGATGATCGGCAGGGTGATCACGGCGATCACGGAGTTCACCGCGGTCAGCGAGATGTTCAAGGCGATGTCGCCGCGGAAGAGGTGGCTGTAGAGGTTGGCGGTGGTGCCGCCGGGTGAGGCGGCGAGCATCATCATGCCGACCGCGAGCACCGGCGGCAGGTGGAAGAGGAGCACGAGTCCGAAGCAGATCGCCGGCAGCAGGACGAGCTGGCAGGCGAGGGCGACGAGCACGGCCTTGGGCTGCTTCACGACCCGGGCGAAGTCGCCGAGGGTGAGGCTCAGCCCGAGGCCGAACATGATGATCCCGAGGGCGACGGGCAATCCGATGGTGGTCAACGCTGATCCCATGGCACTCAGTGTGGCCGAGACCGCAACCGAGTGCCATGGCATCTGCGCGATTGCTACCAGCCCAACCGGCGCGCGACGACGTCGGCGGCCCGGGTGGGGAACGCGGCCCAGCCCGGTTCCAAGCGTGCCCGCGTGAAGGCGAACAGCTCGACCGCGGCGGCCTCGACCGGACGGGCGACGGCGTCGGCGATGCGCGCCGCGTCTTCGGGGAAGTCGTGCTCGAAGCGGCGGAGCGGGTCGATGAGGTCGCGGTGCTCCCCGGCGGATGCGGCCCGCCCGCGGATCGCGCGCACGAGATGCTGCACGGCCCACGTGCGGACGAACGTGCCGGCGTTCAGCGTCTCGCCGCGGCGGGCGCGGCCCACCCCGAGGAGGAGCTTCACCAGCACGAGGCGCGCGTCGTTGGCCGCGTCGAACCGGTCGGCCGCGCTCGCGCGCTCGCGGGAGGCGGCGACCAGACCCGCCACCGTCCCCGCCTCGTCGTCCGCGACCACGCTCGCGTCGGTCGCGAGCGCGCCGACGAGCTCGGCGGCATCCGCGTACGCGAACTCGAAGACGTGTCCGTCGTCGTAGAGCGCGACGAAGCCGATCTCGCCCTCGCGGGCCGTGAGGGCGAGCTGCTCCCGATCGGGAAGCCACGACAGGTCGGGGCGCAGGCGCGGCCCCTCCCCCGGCGCGGTGACGGCGAAGAAGTCGTGGTCCGACCACTCGTCGCGGCGGGCGGCGGCCTCCTCGGAGGCCGAGCCGAGGAGCACGAGCCCCGCGAAGGCGTCGTGCGCGCGCACCGCGCCGGCGAGCGCGGCGGAGCGCTCGGCGAACCGGTCGGCGCTCACGCGTGCACCTCGGGCACGACGACCCCGGGGAGCGACCACACGGCGAACGCCGGCCCGGATGCGGCGATCCGGTGCCCGCCGCCGACGCGTGCGCCCAGCTCCGCGGTGCCGAAGACGGCCCGCGCCTCCCCGTCGGGGAGCGCGCCGGGGAGCAGGTCGACGGCGAGGTCGCCGCGGGCGGCGAGGACCAGCAACGTCTCCTGCGCGGACTCGCGCACGAACACCACGCCGGCGTCCTCGACGTGCAGCCAGCGGAACCCGCCGGTGGCGAGCACGTGGTGCGTGCGGCGCAGCGCGATGAGGTCGCGGTACAGCGCGATGCGCTCGGCGGTGGCCGGTTCGCTCTCGCTCCCCCACGGCATCGGCGTGCGGCTGAGCTCGCCGTCGGCGCCGCGCAGGCCGAACTCGTCACCGGCGAAGACCACCGGCAGGCCCGGGAGCGTCATCGACAGCCCGGCCGCGACGGGGACGGTGCCGGGTGCGGCGTTCGTGGCGAAGCGCCCGGTGTCGTGGGTGTCCAGCGGCTGCATGTTGCCCAGGCGCACGCGCCACGGGATGCCGGCGGTGAAGCGCACCACGGCGTCGGCGAAGTCGCGCGCGGTGTAGCGCGGGATGCCGCCGATGGGCTGACCGAAGAACCACGGCTCGGTGCGCTCCTCGCCCTCCGCCGTGACGTAGGGCTCGCCAGTGGGCTCGCTGAGCCACCCCCACAGCGGCCGGGTGAACTGCGGATACGTCATCGCCCCGTGCCAGCCGTCGCCCTGCAGGTCGCTCGCGGCGTCGTTGGTCGACTCGCCGAGGAGGATCGTGTCGGGGTTGATGGCGATCATGGTGCGCCGCAGGAGCTGACGCACCTCGGCGTTGAGGTCGATCTCGCCCAGGCGTCCCGTCATGTTGGCCACGTCCACGCGCCATCCGTCGGCCAGGTACGGCGCCTTCAGCCACTTCGCCACGACCGAGTCGGGCCCATCGATGAAGCGCGCGCGCAGCGCCTCGGATGCCCAGTTGAACTTCGGCAGCGTGGGCGTGCCGAGCCACGAGATGTATTCGAGGTTGTCCTCGTCCTCGAAGTAATAGAAGTCCTCGGTGGGGGCGCCGGGGGTGCCGTAGGCGGCCTGGAACCACTCGTGCCGGTCGCCGGAGTGGTTGCTCGTGAGGTCGCCGATCACGCGCATGCCGCGCGCGTGCGCCGCCTCGACGAGCCGGATGTAGGCCTCGTCGCCGCCGAGCAGCGGGTCGACACGGTCGAAGCTCGCCGCGTCGTAGCGGTGGTTGGAGGCCGCGGGGAAGATCGGCGTGAGGTAGAGCAGGTTCACCCCGAGTTCGACGAGGTGGTCGAGGTGCTCGATGATGCCGTCGAGGTCGCCGCCGTAGAACTGCTGCGAGCGGCCGGGCATCGCCCCGTCGACGGGGTCGTCCCACTCGGCGGCGATCGCCCACTCCGGCGTCGGATGCTGGTCGGCCTGCGCGGAGCGCGCGAAGCGGTCGGGGAAGATCTGGTACATCACCGACTCGTACATCCACGCCGGCGGGGCGGGGTACGCCACGAGGGCGAAGTCGTCGGCATCGAGGGTCTCGCCGGTGTGGAGCCCGGTCTGATTGAGCCACTCCACGGCGCCGCTCTCGTGCACGAGCACCCAGCGGTATCCGTGGCGGGGGTTGCGGACGGTGACCGGCGCCTCCCACCAGTCCCAGCCGTCTGCGGAGCCGAGGGGCGTGGCCGTGGTCCACTCGGGCTCGTGGTCGGGGTTGGAGCGCGTGCGGACCGCGGCGAGCGGACCGTAGCCGGCCGGCACGCGCAGGCGCACGATGACGACGTCGCCGAGGGCGGGCGCGAGGTCGGACACGTACAGCGGCGAGCCGTCGTGGTGGGGAAGAAGGGTGGTCATGGCGTTTCCTTTCGAGGAGCGGCGCGGACGCCGGAGATCGACGGAGTTGCACGGCAGCGCCATGACAGAGCTCTTATGTTGTTGTTCAGTTGTGGACCGCAGGCGCGTCAGGGCAGCCGCGCGCCGACGTGGATCGCCACCGCGCCGCCGGGCGCGAGCGAGAGCCGCGCGACACCGTCGGCGACGATCACGGCGCCGCCGTCGGGGCAGTCGGCGCCTCGTCCCCCGGAGAGGACGACATCACAGTACTCGCCCGCCGGCATCGAGGTGGGTACCTCCAGCTCGACGGATTCGTCCCCGGCGTTGACGCCCACGACGCCGCGTCCCTCGCGCTCGAAGCCGTAGGCCGCGGCATCCGCGACGCCCGGGAGGCGCGGGGCGTCGCCGACCGCGCGGCGGAAGTCGAGCATGCCCGCGACCTCCGCCCACGCGTGCGTGCACGTGCGCTCGCCGGCGGCCGCATCCGGGTGCTCGCCCGGCGTGCAGGGGTCGGCGACCACGCGCCCGTCGGCGCCGGTGGGGGCCCCGGCGTCGCGGTCGTCGAACGCGTAGCCGGAGTAGACGACGGGCGTGCCGAAGTCGTCGGCGAGCAGGAGCACGTTCGCGAGGACGTAGAGGTCGCCGTCGCGCCCGGTGACGCCGGCTTCCCCGCGCTCGGTGTCGTGGTTGTCGACGAAGACGACCGCCTGGTCGGCGGGCACGTGCATCGCCCGCCCTTCAGCAGCCGGAGCGGGATCGGCGAAGATTCCCGACCGCAGCTGCGGGGCGAGGTCGCGTGCGTAGGAGAACTCGAAGACGTCGCCGAACCCGAGGTACTCCTCGGGCTGGATCGGTTCGAGGGGACCGCGGATGACCTCGCTGATCACCCGCACGTCGTCCGGGAGCGGCGCCACGATCGCCGCGACGTCTTCGGCGGCCATGTGCTTGGCCGCGTCGATGCGGACGCCCGACACGCCGAGCGAGACGAGGTCGGCGAGGAAGGCGCCGAGCCGCTCGCGCACGCGCGGCGAGGCGGTGTCGAGGTCGGCGAGGTTCACCAGTTCGCACGTCTGCACCTGCGCGCGCACGTCGTAGTCGCGGATGTCGTCGTCGGGGGTCAGCCCGCACGCATGGAAGTCGGCGGAGGACCAGATGCCCGGGTACTCGGTGTGCGCATACGTCGAGCCCGCCCAGCCCGTGCCGGGCTCGTCCTGGCCGGTCATGTGGTTGACGACCGCGTCGGCGACGATCCCGACGCCGGCCTCGCGGCAGCGTGCCACCATGTCGGCGAACTCCTCGCGCGTGCCCAGGCGGCTCTCCAGCCGGTAGCTCACCGGCTGGTACGACACCCACCACTGCTCTCCGACGACGTGCTCCTGCGCGGGTGAGGTGAGCACCCAGTCGAAGCCCGCCGGGCCGAGGGTGTTCTCGCACTCCTCGGCGATCGCCGGCCACGGCCACTGGAACAGCTGCACGCCGACGTCGGGCTCCGCCTCGGCGGCATCGGGCGCGGCGCTGCACCCGCTGAGCGCAAGTGCTGCCGCGGCGGCGACGGCGACGACGGCACGCCGCATCCGCCTACTTCACGCTCCCCGCGGTCAGTCCGCCGACGATGAAGCGCTGGAGCGCCAGGAACAGACCCATCGGGATGATGGCGGCCAGCACCGCACCGGCGGCGAAGACGCTCCAGTTGCGCGAGGTCTCCTGCGAGATGAACTGGTACAGGCCCACCGCGAGGGTCTGCTTCTCGGGGTCGATGAGGATGACGCTCGCGAGCACGTACTCGCTCATCGTGCCGAGGAACGACAGCAGGCCGACGACCGCGAGGATCGGCGCGACCAGGCGCAGGATGATGGTGAAGAAGATGCGCGCGTGCCCGGCGCCGTCGAGCTTCGCGGCCTCGTCGATCGAGGCCGGCACGGTGTTGAAGAATCCGTACATCAGGTAGGTGTTCACCCCGAGCGCGCCGCCGAGATAGACCATGATGAGGCCGATCTGGCTGTTCAGGCCGATGGCGGGGAAGATCTCGGCGATGCCGCTCATGAGCAGGAAGATCGCCACGAGGGCGAGCAGCTGCGGGAACATCTGCACCAGCAGCAGCGTCATCAGGCCGAACCGGCGCCCCGTGAAGCGCATGCGGGAGAACGAGTAGGCCGCGAGGGCGCCGAGGAGCACGGTGCCGGCCGCCGAGGCGAGGCCGATGAACAGCGTGTTGCCGAACCACGCGGCATAGGGCTGCTGCGGGCGGTTGAACAGCTCGATGTAGCTGCCGAGGTCCACGCGCGAGAAGAGCGAGTTGGCCGTCATGAGCGTGCCGCCGGGGTTCAGCGACGCCGACAGCACGTACAGCAGCGGGAAGGCGGCGAAGACGAGCATCGCGATGCCGATGAGGTGGCGCCATCCGGTCTGGCGGAACCACACCGGGAAGGGGCGGCGCGGCAGGGAGATCTTCTCGTCCCGGCGCAGACCCGCCGTCACGTCGAGGCCGACGCGGGATTCGGGCACCCCCGCCTCGAAGCCCTCGGGGGTGGCGGCAGCGCCGCCGGATGCCTGGAGTCCTGGCTGCGTCATGTCAGTTCAGCTCCTCGAGCGCCTTGGTGCGACGGAACGCGATGATCGAGATCGTCGCGACGATGATGAAGATGATGATCGAGAACGCGCTCGCCAGGCCGTAGTCGCGGTTGGCGCCGATGAAGGCCACCTTGTAGACCATCGAGATGAGGATGTCGGTGGCGCCGACGTTCACCCCGGCCGAGACGTCGCGCGGCCCGCCGGCGGTGAGCATGTAGATCAGGGTGAAGTTGTTGAAGTTGAACGCGAACGACGAGATCAGCAGCGGGGCCACCGAGACCAGCAGCAGCGGCAGCTTGATGAGGCGGAAGGCCTGGAACGGTCTCGCGCCGTCCATCTGCGCCGCCTCGGTCAGCTCATCCGGGATCGACTGCAGCGCCCCCGTCGTCACGAGGAACATGTAGGGGAAGCCGAGCCACAGGTTCACCAGCAGGATGCTGAACTTCGCAAGCCACTCGTTGGTGAGCCATGGGATCTCCGCGCCGCCGAGGAGCGCGACGTTGACGAAGCCGAACTCCTGGTTCAGCATCCCCGCCCACACCAGCGCCGAGAGGAACCCGGGGAAGGCATAGGGGAGGATCATCACGACGCGGTAGTACTTCTTGCTCTTCATCCGCGGGTCGTTGAAGACGATCGCGAGGAACAGGCCGAGCACGAAGGTCGTGGCCACCGACAGGATCGAGAAGACGAAGGTCCACACCGTCACCGAGATGAGCGGGCCGCGGATGCTGGGCTCCGTGAACGCGGTGATGAAGTTGTCGAAGCCGACGACGATCTGCCAGCCGGGCAGGAGCTCGCTGCCGTCGGAGTCGACGAAGGCCCCGGTGCCTTCGTCGGCGTAGACCGTGCCCGTCTGGGTGTCGGTCATCGTGTCGGCGTCGGGGTCGTAGACGTAGCGCGACGTGTATTCGTACGCGGTCGTGGCGTCCTGCGTGCGGAGGAAACCGTCCGCCGGGTCGTCGCTGATCGGCACGACCAGCTCGGCGATGCGGGCCTGGTCGCCGAGCACCGCGGCGAAGTCGAGCGCCGTGTATCCCGGCGCCTCGACGGCGCGGCCGCCTTCGAACTGCGCCTCCGGCACCGGCTCGAGGGGGCGCTCCATGCCGCCGATGAGCGCTTCGCCGTCGGGATCGGTGACGAGGAACGACAGCTCACCGCCGGCCTCGACGACGGTGAGCGGGTAGGACGGCGAGTCGGGGATGCGCTCCTGGTTCTGGAGCATCAGGGCCTCGACGGCGTCGTCCTTCGTGCTGTTGTGGCCGGTGCCGTAGTTGGTGAAGGCGACGTAGCCGGAGTACAGCACCACGAAGATCTGGAAGATGAGGAGGAAGATCAGCCCGGGCGCGAGGTATTTGGCGGGCAGCCCGCCGCGGCGCAGGTAGATCCAGTTGACCACCACCGTGCCCACCGCGACGATCGCCCCGACGACGGGGTTGCCGGCGGTGAACAGCACCAGCACGGCGTAGACCGCCATGGCGTCGATCAGGCCGAGCGCCACGATCTTGAACAGCACGAGCTTCCAGCCGATGGCTGCGGCGTCGGCCATGCGGCCGGCCGACACCCGTCGGCGGTCACGGCGCACCTCGGCGGGCGTGCGGGTGGGCGTGGTGGTCATGCGGGGATCCTCCGGGGACGTGCGGACGGGCAGGCCGGGGGCGCCACGTGGACGCCCCCGGCCGTGCTCGGTTCTCAGCCGATGGCGGCCTGGATGTCGGCGGCCATCTGCTGCCACAGGGTGACCGGGTCGCCCTCACCCTTGGTGATGGCGTTCTCGGTGACACCCCAGAACTCCCACACGGAGCCCATCTGGGGGATGTTCGGCATCGGCACGGCGCTGGCGCCGACCTCGCCGAAGCCCGCGACGATCTCGTCACCGGCGACGGCGGCGTCGAACGCGGCCGTCAGGGCCGGAGCGCGTCCGCCGACCTCGTAGAGCGCGGTCTGCACCTCTTCGGAGCCGATGTAGTTCGTCAGGAAGTTGGTCGCCGCCACGACGTTCTCGCTCTTGGCGGAGAGGAAGAAGCCCTGCACGCCCACGAACGGCTGCGCAGGCTGGCCGCCGGCCGAGGGGATCGGGTCGATCGCGATGTTCAGGCCCGCCTCTTCCGCGGCCGGCACGTTCCACGGGCCGGTGAGGAAGAAGGGCGACTTGCCGCCGACGAAGTTCTCGCGGGCGAGGTCGCCGGAGATGTTCGTGTTGAGCACGCCCGCAGCGCCCTGCGCGGCCAGCCACTGCGCGAACGCGTCGCCGCCGGCGTTGCCGATCTGCAGGTCAGCGGGGTTGTAGGTGCCGTCGGCGTTGGTGCCGAAGACGGGGGCGCCGAACGAGGTCTGGAACGGGTACATGTGGTACGGGTCGCCGGCCTCGGGGTCCAGGCCCACGAGAAACTTGTACTCCGTGCCGGCGGCGGTGCCCGCGGCGATCATGTCGTCGTACGTGGCGGGCGCCTCGGGGGCGAGGTCGACGTTGCGCATCAGCGCGATGTTCTCGATGGAGTACGGCACGCCGTACACCTTGCCCTCGTAGGTCCACGCGTCGACGGCGACCTTCTGGTAGTCGGCGGCGGTGTCGCCGAGCTCGACGGGGGCGACGACGCCGTTGGTCACGAGCGTGCCCAGCCAGTCGTGCGCGCCCACCGCGATGTCGGGGCCCTTGCCGGTGGGCACCTGCGAGATGAACTGGTCGCGGATCTCGCCGAAGTCCTTCTGGACGAGGTTGACCTTCACGCCGGTCTCGTCGGTGAACGCGGCCGCCGCGTCCTTCAGCACGGTGGCGCGGTCGGCGTCCACCCACACCGTCAGTGCACCCTCGGAGGACGAGCCGCCCTCGGAGTCTCCGCTGTTTCCGCCGCCGCCTGCGCAGCCGGCCAGTGCCACAGCGCCGACGGCCAGCACGGCCGCGGCGGTGATCGCACGCTTCTTGGTCACCTTCATCGGTGTTCGCCTCTCTTCGGGAATGTGGAGGGACGGACCGGGCGGCCCCATCGCCTCCTGCAAGAACTGCAAGCGCTTACATTGTGACCTGACATCTGCCGTCCTGCAAGAAGAGATGTCGGCCGATACCAAGCCGTGACCTGGTACCGGTCCCACGAGGGGAGGGGCACCCCGGAGGGAAGCGCTTGCAGCCTGCGGTCGCCTGCCGCTCCTGCGGGCACGCCGGGTACGCTGGCGGCATGGCCGATTCCAGTTTTGACATCGTCTCCAAGATCGACCGGCAGGAAGCCGACAACGCCCTCAACCAGGCGCGCAAGGAGATCGAGCAGCGCTACGACTTCAAGGGCACCGACGCCTCGATCGAGTGGAGCGGCGAGTCGATCCTCATCAAGGCCGCCAGCGAGGAGCGCGCCAAGGCCGTGCTCGACGTCTTCCAGACCAAGCTCATCAAGCGCGGCATCTCGCTGAAGAGCCTCGAGTCGGGCGAGCCGACCGCCAGCGGCAAGGAGTACCGCATCGTCTCCACGCTGAAGGAGGGCATCTCGCAGGAGAACGCCAAGAAGATCGGCAAGATCATCCGCGACGAAGGCCCCAAGTCGGTGAAGTCGCAGATCCAGGGCGACGAGCTGCGCGTGCAGTCGAAGTCGCGCGACGACCTCCAGGAGGTGCAGCGCCTGCTCAAGGCCGCCGACCTGGACGTCGATCTGCAGTTCGTCAACTACCGGTGACCCGCCGCGCCCACGCGGGCGCATGCTCGGGGCGCGGCCCCATCCCGATGAGGTAGGCCGGGACGACGCGCAGCCACGGCACTCGCCGCAGCAGCGTCGCCACATTCCGCGGCACCGCCACCTGCCGTCCCTCCCGCAGCACGGGGGCGATCACGCGCCGGTGGGCGATGCGCTGGAGTCCCTGGATGACCACGGTCGGAAAGCGCCGGCGTCGCTGCACGCGCGCCAGGGTGCGGGCGGAGCCGGGGGCCTTCAGTTCCCCGCGCGCCAGCGGTTCGGCGAGGATCCGTGCGGCGGCGACGGCGTCCTGCACGGCGAGGTTGATCCCCACCCCGCCCACCGGCGACATCGCGTGCGCGGCGTCGCCGATGCACAGCGCCCCGGTGGCGTACCAGCGGCGCAGGCGGTTGAGCCGCACGTCGAGGTGCTTGACGTCGTCCATCGAGGCGAGGGCGCCGACATCGTCCGCGAGATCCGGAAGCAGCTCGGCGACCTGGGCGCGGAACGCGTCGATGCCCGCCGCCCGCACCTCCGCATCCGTGCCCTTGAGGCCGATCCCCGCCACCTGGACGTAGCCCTCGCGCGGAATGGCGATGCCGATGCGGCCGTGCCGGATGCGCGGCAGCAGCGCCTCCTCGAGGTGACGCGCGGTCGGGATGCGGTACCACCACACGTCGAACGGCACCGGGAACTCCTGCAGCGGAAGCCCCACCGCGCGACGGATCACCGACCACCGGCCGTCGCATCCGACGACGAGGTCGGCGCGGATCTCGCCGTCACCCTCCGGTGACGTGTAGGCGACGCCGGTGACGCGGCCGGCGGCACGGAGCACGTCGGTCACCTCGTGACGGGTGAGGAGGGTGAAGGAGGGCTCGGCCCGCGCAGCCTCGGCGAGCAGGTCGAGGAGGTCCCACTGCGGCACCATCGCGATGTACGGATGCGGCACCTTCAGCCGCCCGAGATCGGCGACGATCACCTCGGCGCCGTCACGCGAGGGCACGCGGAACTGCGTGATGTGCGACTGCGGCAGCGTGTCGAACCGCTCGAACAGTCCGAGTTCGTCCAGCAGGCGGAGGGTCGAGGGATGCACGGTGTCGCCGCGGAAGTCGCGAAGGAAGTCGGCGTGCTTCTCCAGCAGCGTCACGGCGATGCCGCGGCGCGCGAGCAGCAGCCCCAGGATGACGCCGGCCGGCCCACCCCCCACGATGACGCACGTCGTATGCGCGGTCGCTGCGGTCACGTCGCCCCCTCCGACCCTTTCGTCGCGACACTACTCCCGACCGCCGCGCCGGTGGCCGGGTCAGGGGAGATCGAGCTCGGCGGCGTTGCGAGAGTACTCGCGCTGCAGCCACGCACCGAAGAGCCGCATGGTCAGGCAGGAGTCCAGGTCGTGACAGTTCGCGACCACCGGGTCGTGCTGCGAGTAGGTGGCGAAGGCGGCGACCTTGGCGGCGAGCTCGTCCCCGGTCACATTCACGTCGTAGTCGGAGGTCTGATACCCGATCGCGTAGGTCACCCCTGCGGGGTCGTACGCCATGCTGCGCCAGGCGGCGCGGGCGAAGGACGCCGTCGAGGAGTGGTCGGAGTGATCTCCCCGGGAGAGATCGACCGCTTCCCGCGGCATCCCGGTCAAGAGCGCCCCCGGCTCGGCGTCGATGATGATCTCCACGAGCGACTGGGTGATGTCGTCGGTCGTCAGCTGCTCCGGGCCGTCGACGTCGCGGATGGTGGGGATCGTGCCGGCGGCGAGCTTGGCGAGGCTCTCGTATCCCATGCTGGCGAAGCCGCTGCCGTCGATGTTGCCGTCGACGAGGCGGAACGACAGCAGCGTGAGGCGGGGGTCGTTCACCGGCGTCCACTCGGCGACGGTGACCCCGGTCTCGAGCGTGTCGATCGTCTCGTTCCACTGGCCGTCGTAGCCGCGAAGCGTGTCGTAGGCGGCGCGGATGCCGTCTTCCCGGCCCCGCGAGTAGTCCAGGCCCTTTCCGGCATCCCCGGCGGAGAGGTACGCCACGGTCACGCACTGTCCCTGCGCGAGGGCTTCGCTCACGCGGGTGTGGCCGAAGATCAGGTCGTCGTCGTAGTGCGCCCAGATCGCCACGAGGCTCCCTGCGTCGCACAGACCGGGCTCCGGGGGGTCGGGCTCCGCGGTGGGTTCGACCACGGGGACGGCGGTCGGCGCGGCCGTGGGCGCCGGCGGAGGCGGTGTGGTGGGCGCCGCCACCGGATCGGCGGCACATGCGGCCAGCGCCAGCAGCATTCCGCCCAGCGCGACCGCCGTCGGCGCGCGCCATGCCCGTGATCGCATGTCAGACCCCCGCCCCGATCATGGCACGAGACGTGGCGGCGGGGTGGCGCGGGTCAGGGCTCCAGGCGATCGACGCCAGAGTGGCCGTCGTCGATGAGCTGCGGCGCGTCTTCGGCGTCGATGTCGGAGCCGGGGTCGGGCTCGGCGGCGTCGGAGGTGTCGGGCTCGGGGCCCGGATCGATCGGAGCGTTCTCTCGGTCGGTGTCCATGGCTCCAGCGCATCACAACGCCCGAGCGGCCCCCGATGGGGTTGACAGGGCCTCAGCCGCGGCGGCTCAGACCCGCAGCGGCGCGGCGACGTCGAGTCGGCCCGCCTCGATCGCCGCCCGCACGGCCTCCAGGATGGCGTCCTCCGGCTCGTAGCGCGGCGCGTAGCCGAGCAGCGACCGGGACTTCTCGATGCTCAGGTAGTGGTTGCGGTAGAGGTGGCCCCAGCTGCGCACGGCCTGCTCGGGGTCGGTCTCGGCGCGGAACTGCGCCCAGGTGATCTCCTCCAGCGCCGCCTCCTGCCCGAACCAGCCCGCGACGATCTCGGCGTAGCCGCGCACGCTGAGGGCCGAGGGGGCCACGGCGTGGAAGTCCTCCCCCGCGGCCGCGTCGCGCTGGTCGACGGCGAGCGCGAACAGCTGCGCGACGTCGTCGGCGTGCACGTGGTGGAGGAACTGCGTCCCGTCGCCGGGGATGCGCAGCGTCTCCCCGGCCGAGAGCGCCCACCACACGCGCGGGTCGCTGTTGCCGAGCGGTCCGACCGCGCCCCAGCCGGGCCCGACGATGTGTCCGGGGTGGAGGGAGGTCGTGACCAGGCCCCCGCTGGCGGTCTCGGCCCGCAGCATCCGGGCGATGGCCTCCTTCTGGATGCCGTACTCGTCGAAGGGCGGCGTGCCGGCCGACTCGTGGATCGGGACCTTCCGGGCCGGTCCGTAGCGCCACAGCGTGCCGCAGTGGATGAGGTGCCCGACGTTCCCGCGGAGGGCCGTCACGAGCGCGTCCGCTGACTCCAGGGTGAAGCAGAGAAGGTCGATCACGACGTCGGGACGCTGCGCGAGGACGGTGTCGCCGAAGACGCCGTCGGTATCCTGGCGCTGCCGATCGGCCACGACCTGGCGGACGTCCTGCCACTCCGGGGCCGCACGGTAGACCGTGCTCGAGCCGCGGGTGATGTTCACCACGTCGTGCCCTGCCCGCACCAGGCGCGGCACGAGATAGGTGCCGATGTGTCCGCTGCCCCCGATGACCGTGACGCGCATGTTCCTCCGCTCCCCGGTGACCCCCGCACCCCTGCGGCGGTCCACCTCCTTCGAGGCTAGGCCCCCGGCGCGGGGGCTCCGACCACGTCAGCGACGGCGCAGGGCCACGACGGGGATGATCCGCGACGTCGCGCGCTCGTACTGGCCGAATCCGGGGCTCCGCTGCAGGAATCGCGCCCAGGCGCGGTCGCGATCCTCACCGACGAGGCGCTCGGCGCGCACGGGCACCTCGCCCTCCCCGGGCACGGACGAGGCTGCGGCCGATCGGCCGGGAGGTGACGGTGCCGTCGTTCGCGCGGAACTCCGCGATGATCTCGTCGTTCCCGCCGGCCACAGCGGGCCCTCAGTCCTCGTCGTCGACGGCGGCGGCCAGGTCGTCGCCGTCGGGCGAATCGGGCGGCTCGACGATCTGCTGCTCCTGCACGACGTCGTCGTGCCGGTCGTCGGGGGCGTGCGTGTCGGAATGCGTCATGCCACGACGCTACGGTCGCCGCGCCGCCGTCGCGAGGGGTTGACGGTGCGGCGTCGCCGGCGTCAGCGCCGCGGAAAGGCGCGGCGCGGGTTCAGCACGAGCCACGCGAAGTACAGGCCCGCGGCAATTGCCAGCAGGCCGCCGAGGACCCCGATGAGCATGAGCGGGGAATCACCGTGGACGACGAAGGCGCGTACGCACGCGGTCACGGCGATGCCGCCGGCGACGAGGGCGGCGAGGGCGAAAAGCGCGAGAAGGACGCGCTTGACGACGAGTTCGGGATCATGGGAAGCCATGGGGGTCCTTTCGGCGCGACGGTGCGCTCTCCTCAGCGTAAGGCGCGGATCCACCCGTCCAGCACCGCGAACGCCGCCGCGCGAGCAGGCGCGCGCGAGAGGAAGACATCGTGCAGCGCGCCGTCGATGCGCGCGAGGGTGACCAGGCGCCCGATGCCGGTGGCCGCCCGCGCGATGTCATCGACCACGAGCACGGTGTCCGTCTCGGTCATCTCGGGGATCCACCGGGAGGGGAAGGTCGAGCGCTGCGACAGCAGCACGAGGACAGGGCATCCGATGTCGACGTGCTCGGCGATCCGCCGGTGCCCGGCGACCACGGCGGCCAGCCACCGGGGATGCGTGGGGAAGCCGCGTTCGGGGCGCCAGCCCTCCGGCGCCTGGGGCAGCGTGCCGACCTCGCGCTGCGCGCGGGTGTAGAAGCCCAGATCGACGGCCGGATGCGGCCCCAGCGGGTCGATGCGCGCCCGCGCGTTGATGAGCGGGGTGAGAGCCTGGCGGCCGAGCGGGCCCAGCTGCAGCTCGAGCCACGGACTGTTGAGCACGACGGCGGCGGCCCGGCCGGGATGCCGCGCGGCCCACAGCGTCAGCGTCAGGCCGCCGGTGGAGTGCCCGAGGAGCACGAGACGCCGCCCGCGCCGGGCCCCCTCGGCCATCACATCCAGCGCGGCGGCGATGTCGGTGTCGTAGTCCTCGAGCGACACGACGTCTCCCGGACGCTGTCCGGCGCGCAGGCTCCGTCCGTAGCGGCGCAGGTCGAGGGCGAAGAAGCGGGCGCCGCGGGTGGTCCAGAACTGCGCGAGCTCGGTCTGGAAGAAGTAGTCCGACCAGCCGTGGACGTAGAGCACATCGATGTCGCGGAGCGGCCCGAACAGCCGCGCGGCCGCGCCGGGGAGGGCGCGGACGAGCGTCGCGACGAGTTCCTCGCCGTCCTCCTGCCCGAGCGGCAGCGTCCGTTGCGCGAAGCCCGGCCCGAGGACATCCGGGCCCCAAGGGACACCCATGGCGTCAGCCTACGGGGCGGCCGGATGCTCCTCACCGCGCGAGATCGCGATCATCTCCTCCCGCGGCACGACCTTGATGCGCGCACGCTCGTGCGGCCGGCCGAGGTCGACCTCGTGCTCGTCGAGGCGGTGCCAGCCGTCGAGGTCGGTCCATCGCACCCCGCGCGCGGCGAGGAGGGCGGGCACGGCCTCCTCCGACGGGTCTTCCGGCTGCCACCACGACCCCTGGTCGTTGATGATGTGCCGCACGGTCTCCATCGCGTCGGACTTGGTGTGGCCGATGAGGCCGACCGGACCGCGCTTGATCCACCCGGTGGCGTAGACGCCGGGCACGCGCTCGTTGGAGTCCTTCCGCAGCACCTGGCCCTCGTGGTTGGGGATCACGCCGTGCCGCTTGTCGAACGGCACGCCCGGCAGCGGCGAGCCGAAGTATCCGACCGCCCGGTACAGCGCCTGGATCGGCACCTCGCGGCGCTCGCCGGTGCCGACGACGCCGCCTTCGCCGTCGGGGCGGGTGCGCTCGTAGACCAGCGCCGCGACGCGCCCGCTCTCATCCGTCTTGACCTCGAGCGGCTTGGCCCAGAAGTGCAGGTGGAGGCGGCGGGAGGCCGTGCTGCCGACCCCGTTGGCACCGGGGCGCTGACGCCATGACTGCAGCACCCGGTCGATGACCTTGACCTGCTTGTTGGTCTCGACGGCGGCGCGCGAGGCCTCGTCGTAGTCGAAGTCCTCGTCGTAGACGACCATGTCGACGTCGCGCAGCTCGCCGAGCTCGCGCAGCTCCAGCGGGGTGAACTTCACCTGTGCGGGCCCCCGGCGGCCGAACACGTGCACGTCCGTGACCGGCGACTCCTTCAGCCCTCGGTACACGTTGTCGGGGATCTCGGTGGGGAGGAGGTCGTCGGCGTGCTTGGCGAGGATACGGCTGACGTCCAGCGCCACGTTGCCGTTGCCGATGACGGCCACCGACTGCGCCTCCAGCGGCCACTCGCGCGGCACGTCGGGGTGCCCGTCGAACCAGCTGACGAAGTCGGCCGCGCCGTAGGATCCCTCGGCGTCGATGCCGGGGATGGCGAGGTCGGCGTCGCGGATGGCGCCGGTGGCGAAGATGACGGCGTTGTAGTGGCGCTTGAGGTCGTCGAGGGTGATGTCCTCGCCGAAGCGGACGTTGCCGAAGATGCGGATGTCGCCGCGGTCGAGCACCTCGCGCAGCGCGCCGATGACGCCCTTGATGCGCGGATGGTCCGGGGCCACGCCGTAGCGCACCAGCCCGTAGGGGGCCGGCAGCTGCTCGAAGAGGTCGATGGACACGTCGAACTTGCGCTCGGCCTTCAGCAGGATGTCTGCCGCGTAGATGCCGGCGGGGCCTGCGCCGACGATGGCCAGCCTGAGCTTGGTCATGAGGGTCCTTTCGGGGGTGGGAGGCGTGCTCCCTGAGCCGGTGGAAGGGCGGGCCCGGAGCGGGCGGTTCAGCTGGATCGGTCGGCGACGGCCTGCGCGAAGCGCGTGAGGGCCTCGCGGACCGCGCCGTCGGGGAGGGGCGCGAGAGCGGCGATCGCCTCGGCCGACCACGCGTGGGCGAGGTCCAGGGTGGCCTGGGTCGCCTCGTGGCTGCGCAGCTGAGCGAGGGGTTCGTCCAGGAGCTCGGCGTCCGCGCCGTCGGCGATGAGCGAGACGCCCTCGTCGATGCGTGCGTGCAGGCTCTGCGACGCCGCATCCGTGCGGGAGCCGAGGAGGAGGTAGGGCATGGTCGGCACGCCCGCGCGCAGATCGGTGCCGGGGACCTTGCCCGTCTCATCGGCGTCGGCGGAGAGGTCGATGACGTCGTCGAGGAGCTGGAAGGCGACCCCCGACTTCTCGCCGAAGGTGCGCATGGCCTCGGCGAACTCCTCGGGGCCGCCGGAGAAGACGACGCCCGCCTCGGCGGCGGCGGCGATGAGGGAGCCGGTCTTGTCGGCGAGCACCTGAAGGTAGAACGCCACCGGGTCATCGCCCGGCTGCGGACCCACGGTCTCGTGCATCTGACCCAGCACGAGCCGCTCGAAGGTGTCGGACTGCAGGCGGATGGCACGCTCGCCGTGGCGCGCCATGATCTGGCTGGCACGGGAGAACAGCAGGTCTCCGGTGAGGATGGCGACGTTGTTGCCCCACACCGTCTGGGCGCTGGGGACGCCGCGGCGCACGTCGGCGCCGTCCATGACGTCGTCGTGGTACAGCGAGCCGAGGTGCGTCATCTCCAGCGCCGTCGCACCGTCGATGACCGCATCCGTGGCGCCGTTGCCGAGCTGCGCGGTGAGCAGGGCCAGCATCGGCCGCACGCGCTTGCCGCCGGCCTCGTAGAGGTAGCGGCTGGTGGCGTCGGCCAGGGCGTCGCTGACGCGGAGCTCGCGGGCCAGGCTCTCCTCGACGCGGTCGAGTCCTGCCTCGACCGTGGCGAGGAGTCTGCGCGAGCGGACGCCGGCGAAGACGCGGTCGTTGAGGCCCAGCTTGCCCGCCATCTGCGAGCCCGCAGCGGAAGGTCTCGGGGTCACCCTGCCAGCCTACCGCGCCGTACGCAGGGCGCCGGAGGCTGGGGCGAAGCCCCGGTGGAGGGCTACGATGCCGAGCGACAGGTTCCGGTGCTCCACCTCGACCCATCCGGCCTCACGCATCCACGCGGCGAGCGTGCGCTGATCCGGCCAGTCGCGGATGGATTCGTTGAGGTAGTCGTAGGCCTCCGCGTTGGAGCTGACCGAGCGGGCGACCAGCGGCAGCACGCGGTCGTTGTAGAAGCGGTAGAGCCCGGCGAACGCCCGGGAGGGCGGGTGGGAGAACTCGCACACCACGATGCGGCCCCCGGGCTTGGTCACGCGCCGCAGCTCGCGCAGCGCGGTGTGCGGCTCGAACACGTTGCGCAGCCCGAACGAGATCGTCACGGCGTCGAACTCGGCGTCGCCGAAGGGCAGGGCCGTCGCGTCGGCCTGGACGAACCGGAGGTTGCGGATGCCGCTGTGACGGCGCCGTCCCTCCGCGATCATCCCCGGGGAGAAGTCGGCGGCCACGACCTCGGCGCCGCTGCGGGCCAGCGACACCGAGCTCGCCCCGGTGCCCGCGGCGAGATCGAGGATCTTCTGGCCCGGCCGCGGTGCGACGGCGCGCGTGGTGGCCACGCGCCAGAGCCGGTCGTTGCCGAGGCTCAGGACGGTGTTGGTGCGGTCGTAGGCGGCGGCGACCTGGTCGAACATGCCGCTGACCCGCGCCGGATCCTTGCCGAGGTCGGCGCGGTTGGGCTCGGGGGTGCTCACCCTCCGAGTCTAGGCGGCCACGCTCGCCGCCCGCCCCGGCCCGGCCGCGCCGGCGAGCGTTCACCGCGCCGTGGCGTCCAACCGGCCCAGCCAGTGCGCGATGGTGATGTCGTCGAAGGGCGCCTCATGCCGGGTCACCCGGGCCTCGAGGTCGACCGCCGTCTGCTCCAGCCGGCCGACGATGTCCAGCGGATAGCCGTAGCCGACGCGGTGCTCCTCCCACTCGTCGCGGTCGTCGATCCAGATGCCGAAGCGAGCGTCGTCGACGACGTCGAGATCCATGTCGATGCCGGTGGGCCGGCCGGCGTCGTCGAAGCGGACGTCCCAGGCCAGGTCGATGTAGACGCGCGTCGGATGCGGCGCCGCATTGGCGGTGAAGGCCCAGAGGCCGCCCGGCGGGACGAGGGTGACGTTCGGCTGGACGACCGTCACCTCCCGCCCGGGGCGGGCGCTGCGCCACCCGGGGAGCTGGCCCACCCAGTCGCCGTGCGCATCGCTGCCGAGGAAGACGCACTCGTGCTCCCAGTGCGGCGAGCCGTCCCACTTCCGCCAGTGGAAGACGAGCCGGGTACCGGGTGCGGGTCTCACGCTCGCAGTCTAGGCAGCCCGCCGCGGATCTAGGCTGGAGGCGTGCCCCTTCCCGATCCGGCCGCGCTCCCGCGGCTGCGCGTCGTCACCCGCGAGATCGAGGCGCCCGAAGACCTGCTGCCGTTCACGACCTCGCATGATCCGCTGTTCTGGAGCCGCCGCGGCGACACCCTCGCCGCCTTCGGCACCGTGATCGCGCTGACCGCCGGCGACTCCCCCGCCACCGACCTCGCCGAGCGCTGGCGGACGCTGGCGGCACAGGCCGAGATCGACGACCCGGTCGGGATCGCCGGCACCGGTTTCGTCGGCTTCGGCGCCCTCGCGTTCGACGACTCCTCGCCCCGCGGCAGCACGCTGATCGTGCCCGACCTCGTCGTCGGGCGCCGCGGCGGACGGGCCTGGGTGACGCGGGTCGCCCTCGCCGACGCCGTCGAGGCGGGCGTCGAGCTGCCGCCCCGCTCGCCGTTCGGACCGCAGTGGTCGGCGGCCCTGGGCCCCGGGCGGATGAGCGCGGAGGCCTACCAGGAGGCGGTGCGTGCCGCGCTGGCGGCCATCGAGCGCCGCGAGTACGACAAGGTGGTGCTCGCGCGCGACCTCACCGGAACGGTGCCGGCCGCCGCGGACCTCCGCCGGCTGGTGCGGGCGCTGCTGACCGGCTACCCCGACTGCTGGGTGTTCGCCGTCGACGGGTTGATCGGGGCGAGCCCGGAGACGCTGGTGACCGTCGCCGGGGGCACCGTCACCGCGCGGGTCCTCGCCGGCACGACCGCCCGCGGCGCCGACGCCGACGCGGATGCGGCGGCTTCCCTCGCCCTGGCCGACAGCGCCAAGGACCAGGACGAGCACCGCTTCGCGGTGCAGAGCGTGCTCGCCGCGCTCCGCCCCCACACGAGCGCCCTCGCCGCCGCCGAGCAGCCGTTCACGCTCCGCCTTCCCAACGTGTGGCACCTGGCCACCGACGTGGAGGGCACGCTCGCCGACGCCGCCAGCTCGCTCGACCTCGTCGCCGCGCTGCATCCGACCGCCGCGGTGGCCGGGACCCCCACCCCGGCGGCCGTCGCGGCCATCCGCCGGCTGGAGCCGTTCGACCGCGGGCGCTACGCCGGCGCGGTCGGCTGGATCGGCGCCTCGGGCGACGGCGAGTGGGCGATCGCACTGCGCTGCGCCCAGTTCGACCGCGGCGAGCTGACCCGCCCGTTGACCGCGTACGCCGGCGCAGGCATCGTGGCCGGAAGCGACCCCGAGGCGGAGCTCCTGGAGACCCGCGTGAAGTTCCGGCCCATCATCGAGGCCCTCGCCTGATCCGGGCCCGTCAGCTGGCGGCCAGACGCGCCTTCTCACGGGCGACGTCGAAGTCAGCCGCCGGCCACTGCGGATCCAGGTCGGCGACGGCGTCCACGAGGAGCTGCTGCACCGCGAGCCGCGCGTACCACTTGCGATCGGCGGGCACGACGAACCACGGCGCATCCGGCGTGGAGGTCTCCTCGAAGACCCGCTGGTACGCGTCCATGTAGGAATCCCACCGCTCCCGCTCGTCGATGTCGGCCGGGTTGTACTTCCAGTGCTTCTCCGGGCGATCCAGGCGCTCGGCCAGGCGCTCTTTCTGCTCCTCGCGTGAGATGTGGAGCATGACCTTCACCAGGCGGATGCCGCGGGCCGACGCCTCCGCTTCGAAATCGACGATCGCGCCGTACCGGCGCTCGATCTCTTCGGGCGGCGCGAGCGACCGCACCCGCGCGATGAGGACGTCCTCGTAGTGCGAGCGGTCGAAGACGCCGATGCGCCCGGGGGCGGGCAGCCGCGGGCGCACCCGCCACAGGAAGTCGTGCGCGCGCTCCTCATCGGTCGGTTTCTTGAACGAGGCGAGCGCGACGCCCTGCGGATCGACCGCGCCCACGACGTGGCGGACGATGCCGCCCTTGCCCGCGGTGTCCATCGCCTGGAGCACGAGCAGCACAGCGCCGGGCTCGGCGCCCATCACGCTCTCCGCGAAGAGCCGCTCCTGCAGGTCCCCCAGCCGCGGGGCGGTGGCGTCGAGGTCGGCGCGCCCCTGGGCCTTGTCGCCCGCGTAGCCGGGCGTGGCGCGCGGGTCGACGTCGGCGAGCCGGAAGCCCGGGCCGACGCGCAGCGCCGCGGCGGGAGAGGTGGTCCACAGGGAGCTCATCGCCCCATCCTGCCCCGCTCAGCGCGGCAGCGGCACCTCGATGATCTGCCGGCCGCCGACGGGGGCGGTCAGCGCCTGGTCGAGAGCGCTCCGCGTCGTGACCCGGACGTACTCCCACCCGTAGGCCAGGGCGAGCGGCTCGATCCGCACCGACTGCGGTGTGTAGAGCACGCGGTCCATCGCATCGGCCCCGGCGAGAGCGGCGACCTCGAGACCGTCGAAGATCGTGCCGCCGCCGTCGTTGCCGACGACGACCTGGATGCGGGGCTCGGGCTCGGCACCGGGGAGGAGGAGGGCGCCGACGTCGTGCAGGAACGCCAGGTCGCCGAGGAGCACGCGGGTGACCCCGGCGCGGCCGACGTCCTGACTGGCCAGTGCGATGCCGAGTGCCGTCGCGACGGTGCCGTCGATGCCGGCGAGGCCCCGGTTCGCGTGCACCGGCACCCGCTTCCCACCGAGGAGCGCATCGGCCACGCGGACGAGGCGCGACGAGCCGAAGACCAGCCGGTCGTGCGGCCAGGTGGCCCGCCACACCGCGTCCACGAGCGCCGCCCGGTCGATGGGGGCGCGCAGGACGGCCATCTCCGCAGCGATCGCGCCGAGGCGCGCCTGGGGTTCGGCGGAGGCGAGCCCGGCCGCATCCGGAGCCGGCGGCGAGAGGTCGACGGCCGCGGCGGCGGAGGCGCGCATCCAGGCGCCGAGCCAGCCGCGGTCGCCGGCTGCCGCGGGGTCGACCGCGGCCACCGTGCGGGTGGCGCCGTTGAGGTTCAGCGGCTCGCCCGGTCCGCGCACGGCGACCACCTCGACGTCGGGCCGCGACAGCAGCGCCGCGACCTCGCGGCTGAGCGTGGGGTGGCCGAAGACCACCGCGCGCTCGACGGCGCCGCCGAGATCGGGGTCGCGCAGCAGGGCCCGATAGCCGTGCACGAGGTGACGACCGAAGCGGGCTGCGCTGACGATCTCGGCGATCAGCGGCCACCCGCCGCGGTGCGCGACCTCCTCGGCCGCCGGGCCGGCGTCGGCGCCGGCCACCACCACCGTGCGGGGGCCGGGCGGCAGCGGGAGCGGTGCCGCCGCGTCCGGGAGCGCGTCGTCGGCCCCGCCGATGCCGCCTCCGCCCTGGTAGAGCGCTCCGGAGGTCTCGGTCTCGCCGGCCTCCGCGTCGGCGAGCGGCGCCGGTTCGGCGAGCCAGGCCGGGGCGGCGCCGGCGAGCGGCTCGCGGTACGGCAGGTTCAGGTGCACCGGCCCCGCCGCGCGCAGCGCGTCGCCGCGGGCGGCGGCGAGCGCCTCCACCGCGACCGCGCGCAGCGCCGCGGTCTGCGCCGAGGTGCCGCCGGCGTCGGTCTCGTCGGGGGTGGCGAGATCGGCGTCGAGGCGCACGTGCGGCGAGAACAGCCCCGGCTGCCGCGTGGTCTGGTTCGCACCCACGCCCCGCAGCTCCGGCGGCCGGTCGGCGGTGAGGAGCAGCAGCGGTACGCCGGAGTGATGGGCCTCCAGCACGGCGGGCAGGAGGTTCGCCACGGCGGTGCCGGAGGTGCAGATCACCGCGGCGGGGCTGCCGGTCTCACGGCCGATGCCGAGGGCGGTGAAGCCGGCGACGCGCTCGTCGACACGCACGTGCAGGCGGATGCGGCCGGCCCGCTCGAGGTCGGCGGCGACGAGGGCGAGCGCCTGCGAGCGGGAGCCCGGGCTCAGCACGACGTGGGAAAGACCCCCGTCCACGAGGGCGCGCAGCAGGGCCGCCGCCGCATCCGTGGCCGGCGACGCGTCGGTGCGCGCGTCGTCCGCCGTCATGTCAGCCGACCGCGCCACGCTGTCCGCGGGCGTCGTCGTCGCCATCGGTGCCCGGCGCGGCGGGGCCTTCGCCCGCGCCGTCGTCGGAGGGGCGCTGCGCACGGAAGGTGTCGTCGTCGGCCTCGGCGTCGAGCTGGGCGAGCTCCTCCGCGAGGCGGCGGATGCGCTCGTCCTGGTCGGAGATCGAGCCGATGCGTCCGAGGAACTCCGGGTCGTCGTCGGGGGCGCGCCGCGCGGGCGCCGCCGAGCGCCGGGTGCGGCCGACGGCGAACCACAGCAGCCCGCCGAGGACGGGGAGCAGCACGACGATGGCGATCCAGGCGGCCTTGCTGACCCCCCGCGCACGCGTGGCCGGCTGGACGGCGCAATCGACGATCGCGTAGACCCAGAACGCGGTGCCTACGAGCGCCAGAATGAGCAACAGCCTCGCCACGCTCTCATCCTAGGCGCGCTGGCTGGACGTGGGCCGGGGACGGGAGGCGGCCGCGGGCACGACGTAGAATCGAGGGATGATCGCACGCTCGGCTCTCCGCTACACCGTGCTGCGGCTGCTGGCCTTCCTCGTCCCGTTCGGGCTGCTGATGCTGCTGCCGGTGTTCCAGGAGCTGCCGTGGCTGGCGGCGGTCTTCGCCGCCCTGATCGGCCTCAGCCTGTCGCTGCTGTTCCTGCGCCGGCCGCTGGCCGACGTCACCTCGGAGCTCGCCGAGCGGCGCGCCCGCCGCACCACCGAACAGGACGACGCCGACACCGAGGATGCGGCCGTCGACGGCGGCGATCGCCGGCCGTGAGGCCGCTCAGCCCACGAACGCCCAGAACAGCAGCGCCGCGTACGCGAGCGACGTGAGCGACGTCAGCGCCAGGGCGATGACGAGCTCGCGCGCTTCGCGGTAGGTCCACACAATGAGGATCGCCGGGAGGGCGGCCAGCAGCGCCATGAGGGTGAGCCACGCGATCGGGTACACCAGCGCCAGGAACACGCCGATCGCGAACGGCGCGAGGACGAGCACGGTGTAGAGCACCTGCGTCGCGCGGGCGCCGATCCGCACCGAGAGGGTGCGCTTGCCGGCGACGCGGTCCTGGGCGATGTCGCGGAGGTTGTTGGCCAGCAGCACCGCGCACGCGAGGAAGCCCACGGCGACGGCGCCGAACCAGGCCTCCTGCGGCAGGGCGAACGCCTGCACCCACGTCGTGCCGAGGGTGGCGACGAGACCGAAGAAGACGAAGACGAACACCTCGCCGAGACCGGCGTAGCCGTACGGGCGCTTTCCGCCGGTGTAGAACCACGCGGTGACGACCGCCGCCGCGCCCACCGCGAGCAGCCACCACTGCTGCGTGCGCACCACGATCGCGACGCCGGCCAGCATCGCGAGCGCGAAGAAGACGAGTGCGACCACCAGCACCGTCCGGGGCGCGGCCTTGCGCCCGCCCGTCAGGCGGGCAGGCCCCACGCGCACGTCGTCGGTGCCGCGGATGCCGTCGCTGTAGTCGTTGGCGAAGTTCACGCCGATCTGCAGGCACACCGACACCGCCAGGCACGCCAGCGCGATCACCCAGTGCAGCGGCTCGCCGCCGAGGGTTGCCGCGCCCGTGCCGACGAGCACCGGGCTGACGGCGAGCGGGAGGGTGCGCAGTCGCGCGGCGCCGACCCAGTCGCGGGCGGTCGCCTTCGCCGGCGGTGCGGCCGCGGGCCGCTTCTGCGGGTTCCCGCGGGGCGCGGGCCGGCGGGAAGAGGATGCGGAACGGCGGGATCGGGACTGTGCTGCCACGGAGTGCCATCCTAGGCGCGCAAGGCAAGCACCTCCCGCATCCGGCCCGTCTCCGCGACAGTGGAGGCATGCTGACCATGGGAACCGTCGTACTGACCGTGGAGGACCTCACGCGCGCCGGCGACTTCTGGCGGGCCGCGCTCGGCTACGTCAAGCGGGCCGAGCCGAGCGCGGACTGGGTGATCCTCGACCCGCCGGAGAAGGAGACGTGGGATGCTCCGGGCGCGAGCATCGCACTGTCGGTCACCGGATATCCGCAGCACTACCCGCCGCGCATCCACCTCGACCTCTACGCCGACGATCCGGCCGGCGAGGTGCGCCGGCTCCTGGACCTCGGCGCGAGAGAGGTCGACTGGAACGGCTACCCCGACGACGCCGACTGGGTCGTGCTCGAAGACACCGAGGGCAACCGCTTCTGCGTCATCGACACCGGCGACCGCCCCGCCGCCTGAACCCGGCCCGACCGATCAGTGCAGGGAGGCCACGAGGCGCCGGATCGCCTCGCGGTCGGGCTTGCCCGAGGGCAGCCGCGCGACCTCGTCGACGAGCACGAGCCGCGACGGGCGGGCCGGAGCACCGATCTCCGCGGCGACCGCGGCGCGGGCGTGGGCCAGCTGATCGGATTCGCTGCGCCGCAGGCCCTCCCCGCGGGCGGCCACGATGACGGATGCCTCGCCCCACACCGCATCGGCGACCCCGACGACCACCGCCGACTCCAGGCCCGGGATGCTCCGCACCGTGCGCTCGACGCGATCGAGCGACACGTTCACGCCGCCCGAGACGATGACGTTGTCCATGCGGCCGTGGATGCGCAGCACCCCGTCCTCCAGGAGGCCCGCGTCCCCGGTGCGATACCAGCGCACACCGTCGGCGTCGCGCAGGAACGCCGCCGCGGTGCGCTCGGGGTCGCCGAGGTAGCCGTCGGCGAGGACGGGGCCCGAGATCTGCACCTCACCGGCCACGATCCGCAGCCGCACCCCCTCCAGCGGCACACCGTCGTACACGCAGCCGCCGCTCGTCTCGGTCGAGCCGTAGGTGCGGACGATCCGTGCGCCCGCGGCGGCGGCACGCTCCCGCAGCGCATCGGGCAGCGCCTGGCCGCCGACCAGGATCGCGTCGAAGGAGCGCAGCGCCGCGGCGACCTCGCCGTCGGCGGATGCCGCGTCCAGCACCCGCTGCAGCTGCACCGGCACGAGCGAGGTGAAGGTCGGCACGCGCGACCCGTTCTCGCTCGAGGCCATCCCGCGTGCCGCGGCGGCGAAGGCCTGCGGCGAGAACGAGCCGGCGAGGATCGCCGGCTCGCGCCCGGAGACGAGCGAGCGGACGAGCACCTGGACGCCGGCGACGTAGCCGGCGGGGAGGGCGAGCAGCCACGCGCCCGCGCCGAGGCGGTCGGCGGTGGCCAGGGCGCTCGTGGTCAGGGCGTTGCGGCTCAGGGCGACGGCCTTGGGCACCCCGGTCGACCCGGAGGTGGTGAGCACGACCGCGGTCCCGGCGGGCACGGACTCCGGCAGGGCGCCGGTGCTGCCGAGGCTCACGGCGGGTCCGGCGCCCATCACCGCGGCGCGCAGCGCCCGCAGGACCGCGCGGGCATCGCCCGCGTCGACCGCCTCGAGTCTCACCGCATCCGCCGCGTCAGTAGTGGTAGGGGAAGTCTGACCAGTCGGGGTCGCGCTTCTGGAGGAACGCATCCCGTCCCTCGACGGCCTCATCCGTGCCGTATGCGAGGCGGGTGGCCTCGCCGGCGAACACCTGCTGGCCGACCAGGCCGTCGTCCACCGCGTTGAAGGCGAACTTCAGCATCCGGATCGCCGTAGGTGACTTGCCGAGGATGGTGCGGGCCATCGCGATCGCCTCGCGCTCGAGGTCGGCGTGCGGCACGACCCGGTTGATCGCGCCCATCTCGTACGCGCGCTGAGCGGAGTATTCCTCGGCGAGGAAGAACACCTCCCGCGCGAGCTTCTGCCCGATCTGACGGGCGAAGTACGCCGAGCCGTAGCCGGCGTCGAACGAGCCCACGTCGGCGTCGGTCTGCTTGAAGCGGGCGTGCTCGGCGGAGGCGATCGACAGATCGCACACGACGTTGAGCGAGTGACCCCCGCCGGCCGCCCACCCCGGCACCACGGCGATGACGACCTTGGGCATGAAGCGGATGAGGCGCTGCACCTCCAGGATGTGCAGCCGCCCGGCGCGCGCCGCATCCGGGGCCGTCGCGTCATCGGCGGCGTAGGTGTAGCCGTCGCGGCCGCGGGTGCGCTGGTCGCCGCCGGAGCAGAACGCCCGGCCGCCGGCCGTCGGGCTCGGACCGTTGCCGGGGAGGAGCACGGC
>CAZBZR010000017.1:1050-44202 GCA_964496445.1 uncultured Microbacterium sp. | reverse complement strand
CGGGACTTGACCGGGAAGGCCTCCTTGTCGGCCGGCGTCCACCAGTCGTGCAGGTTGCCGGCGCCGTCGTACTGGGCGCCCTGGTCGTCGAAGCCGTGGCCGATCTCATGCCCGATGACCGCGCCGATGCCGCCGTAGTTCGCAGCGGCATCACGGTCGGCGTCGAAGAACGGGTACTGCAGGATGGCCGCGGGGAAGACGATCTCGTTCATCAGCGGGTTGTAGTACGCGTTGACCGTCTGCGGCGTCATGTACCACTCGTCGCGGTCGATGGGCTGCCCCACCTTGGCGAGCTGGCGGTCGTGCTCCCACACGTGGGCGCGACGGACGTTTCCCACCAGGTCGTCGGCGGCGATCTCGAGGTCGGAGTAGTCCTTCCACTTCACCGGGTAGCCGATCTTGGGCGTGAAGGCGTCGAGCTTGGCGAGCGCGCGCTCGCGGGTGCCCGGGCTCATCCATTCCAGCTCCCGGATGCTGCGGCGATACGCCTCGACGAGGTTCGCGACCAGCTCGTCCATGGCCTCCTTCGCCGCCGGCGGGAAGTGCCGCTCGACGTAGACGCGACCCACGGCCTCGCCCATCGCCGCCTCGACGAGCCCTACGCCGCGCTTCCAGCGCTCGCGGTTGACGGGGACGCCGGTGAGCTGCGTGCCGTAGAACGCGAAGTTCTCCGCGACGAACGCCTCGGGCAGGAACGCGGCGGCGGCGTGGACGACCTTGAAGCGCAGCCACGCCTTCCACTCGTCGAGGCGCTCGGGCACGAGGAGCCTCGCGAACGACTCCAGGAAGCTCGGCTGATAGACGACGACCTCGGCCAGGGCCTCGGGGTGATGCGGGGCGACCGCCTCGCGCCACGGCGCGAGGTCGACGCCGGCCGCGGCCACCGCCTCCTCCCACGTGCGCAGGTTGTACGTCTTCACGGCGTCGCGGCTGTCCTCACGCGTCCAGTGGTGCGTCGCGATGTCGGTCTCCAGCGCGAAGACGCGGTCGGCCTGGGCCGCAGCATCCGCCACCCCGGCGAGATGCAGGATGCGCTCGATGTGCCGGCGGTAGGCCGTGCGGGTCTCGGCGAAGTTCTCCAGGCGGTAGTAGCTCTCATCCGGGAGGGAGAGTCCGCCCTGGTAGAGCATCGGCACGTAGCGCTCGGGGTTGCCGGGGTCTGGCTCGACGAACAGCGCCACGAGCCCGCCGACGCCGTCCCGGTCGAGCTCGCCGATCGCGCGCAGCAGGTCGGGGATGCCGTCGATCCCGTCCACGCGCGCGAGCTGATCGGCGAGGGGCGCGGCGCCCAGCTCCTCGATGCGGGCGGTGTCCATGAAGCTCGAGAAGAGGTCGCCGATCTTGCGCGTCTCCGTCCCCGGCTCGGCGTCCTGCGCCTCCACGATGATCGCGTGGACGTCGCGCTCGGCCTGCTCCGCGATGAGGTGGAACGACCCCCAGCGCGCCTTGTCCTCGGGGATCTCGGTGCGCTCCAGCCAGCGGCCGTTGACGTGGCGGAAGAGGTCGTCCTGCGGGCGGATCTCGGCGTCGAGCTCCTCGAGCGCGAGGCCCGAGCGGGGGGATGCGGTCATCGGTCCAGGATAAGCCGGTCCCCTGGACGCCGGCCGGATGATCGCGGCCGCGACAGGGCCGGAGGGGCCGGCGCCGCCCTAGGCTCGGACGGTGGCATCCGGCCGATCCTCGCTCAATCGCGACATCCTGCGCCTCGCCGTGCCGGCCTTCGGCGCACTGGTCGCCGAGCCGCTGTTCCTCCTCGTCGATTCGGCGCTGATCGGTCATCTCGGGGTGGCGCCGCTGGCGGGCCTCGGGATCGCCGGAGCCGTGCTGCAGACGATCGTCGGGCTCATGGTGTTCCTGGCCTACTCGACCACGCCGGCCGTCGCGCGGCGCTTCGGAGCCGGCGACCCGAGCCGCGCGGTGTCGGTCGGCATCGACGGCATGTGGCTGGCCCTGGGCATCGGAGCCGTGCTCGCCCTCGTCGGGTCGCTCGCGACGGGGGCGCTCGTCGGCCTGTTCGGCGCGGAGCCCGCCGTCGCCGAGAATGCGGAGGCGTATCTCCTCATCTCGATGTGGGGGCTTCCGGCGATGCTCATCGTCTTCGCCGCGACCGGGCTCCTGCGCGGCATGCAGGACACGGTGACGCCGCTGTGGATCGCCGGGGTCGGCTTCGCCGCGAACGCCGGGCTCAACGTGGTGTTCATCTACGGATTCGGCTGGGGCGTCGCCGGCTCCGCCGCCGGCACCGTCGTGGCGCAGTGGGGGATGGTCGCGGCCTATGTCGCCGTCGTGGGGCGCCTGGCGCGGCGGCACGCGGCATCCGTCCGTCCGCAACGCGCGGGCGTACGCACGTCGGCGCGCTCGGGCGGGTGGATGTTCCTGCGCACGGTGAGCCTGCGGGCGGCGCTCCTGGCGACCGTGGCCGTGGCGACGCGCCTCGGGCCCGACGAGCTCGCCGGATGGCAGGTCGTCTTCACGATGTTCTCCGCCGCGGCGTTCGCACTGGACGCCCTGGCGATCGCCGCCCAGGCGCTGGTGGGGAAGGGGCTCGGGGCGGGGGACACCGACGCGGTGCGCCGGGTGCTGCGGCGCACCACGGCGTGGGGGGTGTGGTTCGGCGTGCTCGTGGGCGCGGCGATCGCCGCCCTCTCGGGGGTGCTCGGGCTGGTCTTCACGGGGGATGCCGCGCTGGCCGCGCTCATCCAGCCGGCGCTGCTCGTGCTCGCGCTGGCCCAGCCGCTGTCGGCGGTCGTGTTCGTGCTGGACGGCGTGCTCATCGGCGCGGGCGATGCGCGCTACCTCGCGATCGCGGGCGGGCTGAACCTGCTCGTCTACGCCCCGGCGCTGGCGCTGGTCGTCGTCTTCGCCGTGCCCGGCGCCGCCGGGCTCGCGTGGCTGGCCGCCGCCTTCTTCGGCGCGTACATGCTGGCGCGGTTGCTGACCCTCGGGTGGCGCGTCCGCGGCCGCGCGTGGATGACCGTTCCCGCCTGACCCCCCGCCCCCCGCTTCCCCTCCCCTCCCCACTCCCCACTCCCCCTCCCCGCTCCTCTTCGCTCACCCGCACCGTTTCGTGCACCCGGCTTCGCTCACCCGCACCGTTTCGCCGCGCCCGACTTCGCTCACCCGCACCGTTTCGCTGCCTTCGCGGCGGGACGGGGACGAATTGGTGCGGGGGAGCGAGAGACCGGGCGGCCGGGCCGGGACGGGACGGGACGGGAGGCCGGGTCAGGACAGGACGCCGCGCTCGAGCACGCGGATGACGTCGCGCGTGACGACCTCGGGGGCGCGACCGTGCGCGACCAACTGCATCCCGGCGCCCAGAAGCGCCTGGACGAGCACCGCCGTCGCGGCCGGATCCGGGGCGCCCAGCTCGGTGAGCACCGCCGAGACGGGGCGCATCAGCGCGTCGTGCAGCACCATCAGCTCCTCGTAGCGGGAGGGCGAGAGCTCCGCCTCCCGCAGGGACGTGGCGATGTCGTGCCGCCCGTCCGCCAACATCGCCATGGTGGTGGACACCAGGGCGCGGAGCCGCTCCGGGCCGGGCGCGATGTCGCGCAGCGCGACGTCGATCTCGGCATCCCAGCTCTCGATCGCGTCGATGGCGATCGCCACGAGCAGATCGTCCCGCGAGGGGAAGTAGTCGTAGAAGCTCGAACGCGACAGCCCGGCGCGCTCGCAGACCGCGCGCGGCGTGACGGCGCCGAGCCCCTCGCCGCGCAGCACCGCCTCGCCGGCGCGGACGAGCGCTTCGCGCTGGGCGGCGCGATGCTCGGCGACGGTGGGCGCGGTGATACGGGGCATGAGTCAATTATCCCCGCCGGACGGGGGCCGCGGATCAGCGCCAGACGGTCGCCAGGACGACGTTGAGCACGGTGAGGGCGCCGATGCTGGCGAGCACCCACGTGCCGACCGGCTGCTTCTTGCGGCTGATCAGCGCGATGACGATGATCGCGATGAGGACTGCCAGCTTCACCGAGATCTTGACGTTGTTCACCTCGCGACCGAGCGGATACTGCAGGCCGACGAGCAGCACGCCCGTGACGAGCATCGTCCACGCGCCGTGCATCATGCCGGGAAGGACGCGGGCCGTGCCGGCCTTGATGGCCGGGATCTGGTAGAGCACACCACCCAGCAGCGCGACGACGCCGAGGATGTGCAGGGCCAGGACGATGTTCTTGAGGATCTCCACGCCGACAGCTTACCGACAACCTGTCGCTTAATCGACCGCGCCCACGCGGGCATCGCGGCCCGGCTCGGCGACAGCGGCTCCGAGGGTCGCGGCCGGGCCGCCCAGCGCCCGCAGGGCGTAGAGGATCGTGGCGAGATCCACCCCCTCCTGGATCAGCGCTCCGGCCACGGCCGGAATCGCCCCGGTCGCGGCAACGAGCATGAGACCGAGACTGAGCGCGATGCCGATCCAGATGGCCGTGAGCGCCACGCGCACGGTGTGCCGACCGATGTCCACGGCGGTCACGACCTTCTCCAGCGAGTCGACCACGATGACGACCGCCGCCGCCTCCCCGGCCGCGGTCGCCCCACGCGCGCCCATGGCCATCCCGACATCCGCCGCAGCCAGCACGGGGGCGTCGTTCACGCCGTCGCCGACCATCAGGGTGGGGCGCGGCTGCATGGCCGCCGCGAGATGCACCTTCTCGGCCGGCAGGAGTTCGGCGTGCACCTCCTCGATGCCCACCTGGCCCGCGATCGCCTCGGCCGTGGGGCGGGCATCGCCGGTGAGCATCGCGACGCGCTCGACGCCGTGCGCGCGGAGCCAGCGGATCACGCCCGCCGACTCCGGCCGGACGGCGTCGGCGAGCACCACCGCACCGGCGAACCGGCCATCCACGGCCACATACGCCGCGGCCTGGCCCGCCACGAGCGGGGTGCGCTCGGTGTCGGGCGCGAGGGAGGCGACGTACGCCGGCTTGCCGACCACCACGCGGCGCCCCTCGATGTCGGCGACCACGCCGTGGGTCGCGACCTCGGCGGCGTGGGTGGCCGGAACGAGCACGAGGGCGCGATCGGCGGCGGCGCGGCGGATGCCGTCGGCGAGGACGTGCGAGGAATACTGCTCGGCGGATGCGGCCAGCTGCAGCACCTCGGCGGCATCGAAGCCGCCGGCCGGACGCACCTCGATCACCTCGGGACGGCCGGCGGTGAGCGTGCCGGTCTTGTCGAAGCACGCCGACCGCACGCGGGCCAGCTGCTCGATCACGGCGCCGCTCTTCATGATGAGCCCCGCCTTCGCGGCCCGCGAGAGGCCGCCGAGGAACGCCACGGGCGCCGCGATCAGCAGCGGGCAGGGCGTCGCCAGCACGAGCACCTCGGCGAAGCGGACGGGGTCGCCGGAGATCGCCCACGCCGCGCCCGCCAGCGCGAGGGAGACGGCCGTGAAGGGCACCGCGAACCGATCGGCCAGCCGCACGACGGGGGCCCGGGATTCCTGAGCCCCGCGGACGAGCCCGACGATCTGCTGATACTGGCTGTCGGCCGCGCGGCGGAGAGCCCGCAGCTGCACCGCATCCGTGCCGTTGAGCACCCTCGAGAGCACCTCGTCCCCGGCCCGGTGGGTCACCGGCAGGCTCTCCCCGGTGAGCGAGGACTCGTCGAACGAGCCCTCGGTGCTCAGCAGCATTCCGTCCACCGGAACGATCTCCGAGGGGCGCACGAGGAGGAGGTCGCCCACGGCGACGTCGTCGACTGCGACATCCGTCACGACCGAACCCCCCTGCGTCAGGACGTGGGCGATCCGGGGCGAGCGATCCAGCAGTGCGGTGAGGTCGCGTTGCGCCCGGCGCGCGGCGATCTCCTCCGGCGCCTCGCCGCCGGAGAGCATGAGCACGATGATGAGCGAGGCCACGTACTCGCCGACGGCGAGCGTGGCGACCATCGCCACCACGGCGAGCACGTCGAGGCCGACGTGCCCGCGCAGGACGTCGCGGATCATCCCGATGAGGGTCCACACGATGAAGCCCGAGACGAACACCACCGCGATGGCGCGGCCGGTGCGCTCGGCGCCGGCGCCGAGCGCCAGGAGCACCGCCGCGAGGGCGAGCACCGCGAGCACGATGACGGGATAGCGCCGCAGCGCACGCAGAGCCGGCATGCGCTCAGCCTTCCCGACGCGGGCCGCCGCGCCAAGGGCTCACGCCCAGCGTCGGCACCATTCGTACATCACCACGGCCGCCGCCGCGGCGGCGTTGATCGAGCGGGTGGAACCGTACTGCGTGATCTCCACGACTCCGGATGCTGCCGCCAGCGCCTCCGCGGACAGGCCCGGGCCCTCCTGCCCGAACAGCAGGACGCAGCGCTGCGGGATCTCCGCACGATCCACCGGCACCGACCCCTCGACGTTGTCGATCGCCAGGACCGGAAGCCCGGCCGCCGCCGCCCACGCCGCGAAGGCCGCGACGTCCGAGTGGTGACGGACGTGCTGGTAGCGGTCGGTGACCATCGCGCCGCGGCGGTTCCACCGCCGGCGCCCGATGATGTGCACCTCCGCTGCGAGGAAGGCGTTGGCGCTGCGCACGATGGAGCCGATGTTGAGGTCGTGCTGCCAGTTCTCGATCGCCACGTGGAACGGATGGCGGCGGGCGTCGAGGTCGGCGACGATCGCGTCCATCCGCCAGTAGCGGTAGCCGTCGACGACGTTGCGGCGGTCGCCGTCGCGGAGGAGGTCGGGGTCCAGGCGCGGGTCGTCGGGCCATGCGGCCGGCCCTCCGGGCCAGGGCCCCACCCCGACGGCGAGTTCGGGCTCGGCCGCGGCGTCCGGCTCCTCCACTGCATCCACCCCCTCACGCTATCGACGCGGACCGAGGGCGGATATTTCGGTACGCCGAAATATCCGCTACGTTGTCGGCATGTCGAAGACCCTGGACGCGCCGACGCGCCCCTCCTCCGCCCGCGCCGCCTGGCTGATCGGTCCCGCCATGGTCGCCGGCGTCGCCTACCTCGACCCCGGGAACGTCGCGAGCAACATGACGGCGGGGGCCGTCTTCGGCTACCTGCTGGTGTGGGTCGTGGTGCTCGGGAACGTCATGGCCTGGCTCATCCAGTACCTCTCCGCCAAGCTCGGCATCGTCACCGGCGCGAGCCTGCCCGAGACCCTCGGCCGCCGCATCCGCAACCCCTGGGGCCGTCGCGCGTACTGGCTGCAGGCCGAGCTCGTGGCGATGGCCACCGACATCGCCGAGGTGATCGGCGGGGCCGTGGCGCTGAATCTCCTCTTCGGGGTGCCACTGCTGTGGGGCGGCGTCATCACCGGCGTCGTGTCGATGGCGCTCCTGGTCGTGCAGTCCCGCCGCGGCGCGAAACCGTTCGAGTTCGTCGTCATCGGCCTGATGGTCGTGATCGCGGTGGGCTTCGCCTTCGGGGTGTTCGTCGCTCCGCCCGATCCGGCGGGCGTCGTCGGCGGGCTCGTGCCGCGCTTCGAGGGCACCGAGTCGGTGCTGCTGGCCGCGTCCATCCTCGGCGCGACCATCATGCCGCACGCGATCTACGCGCACTCGGCGCTCGCGCGCGACCGCTTCCGGCCCGCGGCGGGAAGCGCCGTGCCCACTGCGGGCGCCCCGGAGGCCTGCGCCACGGCGCTGGCCGCAGCCCGCGGGCTGTCCACCGCGAGGCTCCTGCGCGCGACGCGGTGGGACGTGACGATCGCGCTCGCCATCGCCGGCACGGTGAACCTCTGCATCCTGCTGCTCGCGGCGGCGAACCTCTCGGGCGTGCCCGGCACCGATTCGCTCGAGGGCGCGCACGCGGCGCTGCAGGCCGGGCTCGGCCCCGTCGTGGCCACCCTCTTCGCCGTCGGTCTCCTCGCAAGCGGCCTGGCCTCGACCTCGGTCGGCGCCTACGCGGGCGCGGAGATCATGTCGGGACTGCTGCGGGTGCGGGTACCGCTCCTGGCCCGCCGGCTCGTCACGCTGCTGCCCGCCCTCGCCATCCTCGCCCTCGGCTTCGACCCCACCCTCGCCCTGGTGCTGAGCCAGGTCGTGCTGTCCTTCGGCATCCCGTTCGCCCTCATCCCCCTCGTCGCGGTGACCGCGCGCCGCGACGTGCTGGGCTCGTTCCGCAACCGCGCCCTGACGACGATCGCCGGCGCAGCGGCCTCGGTGTTCCTCGTGGCCCTGAACGGCATCCTGCTGTGGCTGGTGTTCACGGGCGGATAGCCTGAGGCGTGGCCTCCCCTGCCGTCGACGACTACCTGAAGACCATCTACCACCACACCGAGTGGCAGGACGAGCCCATCACGCCGTCGCAGCTGGCGGCGGTGCTGGGGCTCGCCCCCTCGAGCGTGACGGAGATGGTGCAGAAGCTCGCCGCACAGGGTCTGGTCACCCACCGGCCGTACGGCCCGGTCGCCCTCACCGCAGCCGGCCGCCGCCGGGCCGCCGCCGTGGTGCGCCGGCACCGCCTCATCGAGACGTGGCTCGTCGAGGAGTTCGGCTACGGGTGGGACGAGGTGCACGACGAGGCCGAGGTGCTCGAGCACGCGCTCAGCGACCGGCTTCTCGAAGGCATCGACGCACGCCTCGGGCGGCCCCGCTTCGATCCCCACGGCGACGCGATCCCGGATGCCGCGGGCGAGGTGCACCGCGGAGCCTTCGTGCTGCTGCGTGACGCCGCGGCCGGGCACCGCGGCCAGGTGCTCCGCGTGAGCGACCGCGACCCCGGCCTGCTCCGGGCGCTCGTGGCGGCCGGTGTCGACGTCGGGCACACCGTCGAGATCGGGGCCGACGGCACCACCCGCGTTGACGGCCGCCCGGTGGTTCTTCCCACCGGCGCCCTCGAGGCCGTCTGGCTCTCCGCCTGAGCCGGCGCCGCCCGCATCCGTCGGCGAGCCCCGCGTCGGCGAGCCCTCTGTCGGCGAGACTCGCCCCTACGGACGAAACACCCCGCCGCGCACTGATCTTCGTCCGCCGCGCTGATTCTCGGCGGGGGTTGGGGGCGGGGTGTGGCGGGTTGAGGGCGGGGGTCAGGCGGATGCGGCGCGAGCGGCCTTCGCGAAGGGCCAGCGGACGCCGGTCGCCTCCTCGCACGCGCGCCACAGTCGCGCGGCGATCTCCGCATCGCGCGTGCCGCGGCCGAGCGAGACGCGGGCAGGCACGCCGCGCGCACCGAACCGCGGACCCCACACCTCGCCCCCGACGACGCCGGGGTCGACGAGGGCGCGCACCAGCGACGCCGCGGCGACCTCCTTGGACTGCGCGATCGGCGCCTGGAGGTTGTCGACGAAGCGCGTGAGGCGGGTGGGCTCGTTGATACCCCGGATGCCGCGGGTACGCCCGCTCGTGGCGTACCCCGGGTGGGCGACCACGCTGGCCACCGGCACGCCGGCCGCGCGCAGCCGCCGATCGGCCTCGAGCCCCACAGCGGCGGTGGCGAGCTTCGACTGCACGTAGGCCCGCCAGGGCGTGTAGCCCTCGACGAGCTGCGGGTCGACCGGGTCGTAGCGCCACAGACCGGTCGACATGCTGCCCAGCCACACCATCCGTCCGCGGGCCGCCGCGAGGGGCTGCAGCAGCTCCCCGGCGAGGGCGAAGTGCCCGAGCACATTCGTGGCGAGCACGCGCTCGTTGCCGTCGACCGTCTCGCGCGTCTTCGGCGGATGCACGATGCCGGCGTTGAGGAGGAGGCCGTCCAGGCGCCCCCGCGCGCGCACGGTCGCCGCCGCCGCGCGCACCGACCCGAGGTTGGCGGTGTCGAGCAGGAGCGTCTGCACCGACGCCGCCGGCACCCGCTGCGCGAGCGTCGAGCGCACCAGGGCGAGCTTGTTCGGATTGCGCCCGGTCACCAGTACGTCGGCGCCGGCGCGGGCCAGCTGCTCGCCGGCGAAGAAGCCGAGCCCGGCGGTCGCGCCGGTGATGAGATAGGCCCGCCCCGTGAGGTCGGGGAGGCGGCGGGGGTCCCACTCAGCGCGCATCACGATCCCACAGTAGGCGGGATCCCATGATGTCGCGCAGGGGTATGCCGCAGACGGCATAAGACTGCTAGGAAAGGAGGGTGAGCACTCCTCCCCCCGCCCCGGCGAAGCGATCGCGCACCGCCCGGATCCTCACCATCCTCGTGCCGGTGCTCGTCCTCGCCGCCGTCGCGCTGTTCATCGGGCAGTCCTTCATCCCGTTGCCGGGTGTCTCCGACTGCACGGTGACCGCGATCGAGGAGGTCGAGAGCGGCCGGGGCGCCGACGGCACGCGGTACTCCACCTCGTGCGGTGACTACTTCACCGACGACGGCGCCGGGATGGAGGTCGGCGGCACGTACGACTTCGAGCTGCGCGGGCTGTTCAACACCAACATCTCCCACTGGACGCCGTCGTCCTGACGACGGCCGGCCCCGCGCCAGGGCCGCACGCACCGCGGGAGGGCCGAACGGCCCCGCAAGGGCGTCGGGGGACCGGGCTAGGGTGGGGCCATGCGCACACGGGCCGACATCGAGTGCTGGCTGACCGACATGGACGGCGTCCTCGTCCACGAGAGCACCCCCATCCCCGGTGCCGCCGAACTCCTCGAGCAGTGGCGCGCCGACGGCACGCCGTTCCTCGTGCTCACGAACAACTCGATCTTCACGCCCCGCGACCTGAGCGCCCGGCTGCGCGCCTCGGGACTCGAGGTGCCCGAGGCGTCGATCTGGACCTCGGCCCTGGCGACCGCCGACTTCCTCGCGTCGCAGATGCCCGGAGGCACCGCCTTCGTCATCGGCGAGGCGGGACTGACCACCGCCCTCCACGAGGCGGGGTTCATCATGACCGAGACCGATCCCGACTCCGTGGTCGTGGGCGAGACCCGCAATTACTCGTTCGAGGCGATCACCAAGGCGATCCGCTTCATCGGCGCCGGGTCCCGCTTCATCGCCACCAACCCGGATGCGACCGGGCCCTCGACCGAGGGTCTGCTGCCGGCGACAGGGGCCATCTCGGCGCTCATCACGAAGGCCACCGGCATGGAGCCCTACGTCGTGGGCAAGCCGAATCCGATGATGTTCCGCTCCGCGCTGAACCGCATCGGGGCGCACTCGGAGAACACCGGGATGATCGGCGACCGCATGGACACCGATGTGGTGGCCGGCATCGAGGCGGGGCTGCACACCGTCCTGGTGATGACCGGCATCAGCAATCAGGCCGAGATCGAGCGCTACCCGTTCCGCCCTCGACGACGGCGAGCGCGTCGAGGTGCCGGATGCGGCGTCCTGGCGCGCGTGGCTGGAGCGCCATCACGCCACGTCGACGGGGGCGTGGCTGGTGCGCGCGCGCCCAGGCTCCGGTCTCACGCTCGTCGGCTACGAGGACGCCATCCGCCACGCGCTGTGCTTCGGCTGGGTCGACGGCCCGACGCGCACCTTCGACGCCCTCCGCGGTGGGCTGTGGTTCGCGCCGCGCCGCCCCTCGAGCGGCTGGGCGGCGACGAACAAGGCACGGGTGGCGCAGCTGCGGGAGGCCGGGCTCCTCACCCCCGCCGGCATCCGCGCGATCGAGGTCGCGCAGGCAAACGGGGCGTGGAGCGTGCTCGACAACGCCGAGGCCCTGCGCGAACCCGACGACCTCGCCGAGGCCCTGGACGCCGTGCCGGCGGCGCGAGCCGCGTGGGACGCCTTCCCGCCGTCCACGCGCAAGCTCGGGATCACCCAGGTCGACACCGCCCGGCGCGCCGAGACCCGCGCCGGGCGCATCACGAAGCTCGTGGCCGACGCCGCCGTGGGACGGCGGCCGTGACCGACACCACGCCGCTGCTGATCGCGGCGCTCCTCACCGGCACCGTCACGCTCGTGGTGGTCATCGTCCAGGCGGTGCGCTTCTTCCGCAACAACCGCGGCGAGTGAGCGCCGCTCAGTAGCTGTAGAGGAAGTTGTAGCCCCACTTCTTGGCCGACCCCTGCCAGGTGCAGCTGGAGCCGCCGATGATGCGGCCGCCGTTGCGGACGATGTGCGCCTGGTTCAGGCCCTCCGCGCGGTCGCACAGGGCCTTCGTCTGGATGCCGGTGGAGACGAACCGGTACGTCGTGGCGGCGGAGGCGGCCGCCGGGACGGCGACGGCGCCACCCAGCGCGAGGGTGAGGGCGATCGCGCTCGTCGTGAGGCGTCGTGCGATGGTCATGCGAGCTCCTTCGGGGATCGTCGGCGCCACTGCGGCGTGCAGCCCACTCTGCCCGAAGGCCGGACTCGTTCGCCGCGTCTTGACCTGCGGCGGCGCGATCCACTACAGAGGTGTCCGCGACGGCCGCGGGAGCGTCACTGCGGCTGGAGACCGAGATCGTCGAGGGCGATCGCGGCGAGCCAGGTCAGTCCCGCCGCCTCGACGGCGGCTTGTGCTCCGGTCTTGCGGTCGACGATGACGGCGACGGCGACGACCTCGGCGCCCTCCCGGCGCAGCGCCTCGACGGCCGTGAGCGCCGACTGCCCGGTGGTGGAGGTGTCCTCGACGACGACGACGCGTCGGCCCGCGACATCCGCGCCCTCGATCTGGCGCCCGCGGCCGTGGTCCTTCGGCTCCTTGCGCACCACGAAGGCGTCCAGCGGTGCGCCGGCGCGCACCGACTCGTGCAGCACGGCGTTGGCGATCGGATCGGCGCCGAGGGTGAGCCCGCCGACGGCGACCACACCATCGATGCCGCCGATGAGGTCGAGCATGATGCGCCCGATCGCGGGCGCGGCGCGGTGGTCGAGGGTGAGCTTGCGCATGTCGACGTAGTACGTCGCCTTCTTGCCGCTGGAGAGCGTGAAGTCGCCGTGGAACACCGCCTCGTCCTGGATGAGGGCGATGAGGGCCTGGCGGTCGGCTTCGAGCTCGGGCGTGGAGGCGGCGGTCACGCCTCCGAGTCTATTGATGCCGCGAGAGTGCACCGTCTCGCCGAGAGTGCGTGGGATTCGGTGCACCTTCGGCGAGGTGATGCACGCTCGGCGCGTCGGCGGGCGCCCGTAGGCTGGGCGCATGCGCCTGGCCACCTGGAACGTCAACTCGATCCGCGCCCGCCTCCCCCGCATCCTCGACTTCGCGGTGCGCGAGCACGTCGACGTCCTGGCGATGCAGGAGATCAAGTGCAAGACCGAGCAGTTCCCCTACCAGGCGTTCGAAGACGCAGGGTACACCGTCGCCGCGCACGGGCTCAATCAGTGGAACGGCGTCGCGATCGCCAGCCGCCTGCCGCTGGAGGAAGTCGAGATCGGCTTCCCGGGGATGCCCGGCTTCGCCAAGGGCCACGAGGGCCCGGATGCTCCGCAGGAGGCCCGCGCGCTGGGGGCGACGGTCGGCGGGGTGAAGGTGTGGAGCCTGTACGTGCCCAACGGTCGCTCCCTGGGCGACCCGCACTACTTCTACAAGCTCGACTGGCTCAGCGCGCTGCAGGAGTACGCCGCCGACATCCTCGGCCGCACGCCCGACCTCGCCCTCGCCCTCACCGGCGACTTCAACATCGCGCCCACCGACGCCGACAACGGCGACCCCACGGTCATCGAGGGGGTCACCACCCACGTGTCGCCGCCCGAGCGGGAGGCCTTCGCGGCGCTGCAGAGTGCCGGCGTCAGCGACGTGGTGCGTCCGCTCGTGCCGACCGGATACACCTACTGGGACTACAAGCAGCTGCGCTTCCCGCGCAACGAAGGGCTGCGGATCGACTTCATCCTCGGCTCGCACGCGGTCGCGGATGCGGTCGCCGGCGCCGAGATCCACCGCAATGAGCGCAAGGGTGAGGTGCCGAGCGACCACGTGCCGGTCGTGGTCGACCTCGACCTCACCGGCCCGGAGGACGACGACGACCGCCCGATGATCTTCGGCTGACACATCCGCGAGACTCGCCAGCGCGGACGGGAATCAGCGCGTGGCGCGGTGTCTCATCCGTGCCGCTGAGTCTCGCACGCCGCGGGCGAGTGGATCGGAGGGCGGCGATGTCGATATCGCGGCGCCCCGTTCGACGCGATAGTAGGGACAGGCATCCGGCGCCCGACGACCGCTCGAACGAGCACATCCTGAGGAGCATCCGATGAAGTACATGCTGATCATGCGCGGCACCGACGCGGCCTACGCGGCGTACAAGGAGATCCCCTTCGAGGAGGTGCTCAACCGCATGGGCGCCTACAACGAGTCGATGATGGACGCCGGCGTGCTCGTATCGGGCGAGGGACTGGCCGAAGATCTCCGCGACGCGTTCGTCGTCGACTGGGACGGGGAGGCCCCCGCCGTCACCGACGGCCCCTACGGCGAAACGCACGAGCTGTTCAACGGCTTCTGGATCATCCAGGTGGCCACGCGCGACGAGGCGATCGAGTGGGCGCGTCGCGCTCCGCTGATCCCCGGCAACCGGCTCGAGGTGCGGCGAGTGACGGATGAGAGCGACTTCGCCGACTTCGCCGACAACGAGTACGTGCAGAAGGAAGAGGGCTGGCGCGAGCAGCTCGGCACGAACTGACGGTCATGACCGACGCGGCTGCGCGGGTCGCGGCGATCTGGCGCATCGAGGGCGCCCGCATCGTCGCGGCCCTCGCGCGCGTGGTCGGCGACCTGGGGTTGGCCGAAGACCTCGCGCAGGACGCCCTGGTGGCCGCCCTTGACGCGTGGCCGCGCGAGGGCGTGCCCGACCATCCCGGCGCGTGGCTGACCGCGGTGGCCAAGCGCCGCGCGATCGACGGCTGGCGGCGTCAGGAGCGACGCGACGAGCGATACCGGATGCTCGCGGCCGGCATGACCGAGCCCGCCGGCGTGGAGTGGGAGCCGCTCGAGGACGACATGCTGCGGCTCGTCTTCACGGCGTGCCATCCGGTGCTCGCGCGCGAAGCGCAGATCGCGCTGACGCTCAAGGTCGTCGGGGGGCTCGGTACCGACGCGATCGCCCGGCTTTTCCTCGTGCCCGTCCCCACGATCCAGCAGCGCATCGTGCGGGCGAAGAAGACCCTCGCCGCGGCGCACGTGCCGTTCGAGGTTCCCGAGCCCGCCGAGTGGCCGGCGCGACTGGGCACCGTCCTCAGCGTCGTGTATCTCGTCTTCACGGAGGGCTACGCCGCCAGCAGCGGCGGCGAGTGGATGCGGCGGGAGCTGGCCGCCGAAGCGCTCCGGCTCGGCCGCATCCTCGCGCGCCTGCGTCCCCGCGAGCCCGAGGTGCTCGGGCTCGTCGCGCTCATGGAGCTGCAGTCCTCGCGCTTCGCCGCGCGCGTGGCGCCCGACGGCACGCCGATCCTCCTCGCCGCCCAGGACCGCCGCCGCTGGGACCGCTCCGCGATCGCGCGCGGGCGGATGCTGCTGGCCCGCGCCGACGCGACCGGATCCGGGCGCGGACCGTACCGGCTGCAGGCGGCCATCGCGGAGTGTCACGCCGTCGCCTCGAGCGTCGAGGACACCGACTGGGACCGGATCGTCGTGCTGTACGAGGCGCTGGGGCGCATCGCGCCGAGCCCCGTGGTCGACCTGAACCGCGCCGTGGCGGTGTCGATGGCGACGGGCCCGGCCACCGCGCTGCGGATCGTCGACGAGCTCGCCGCATCCGGGGCGCTGCGCGGGTCGCCCCTGCTTCCGTCCGTCCGCGGCGAGCTGCTGACCCGCCTCGGTCGCACGGCGGAGGCGCGGGCCGAGCTGGCGACCGCGATCACCCTCAGCGCGAACGACCGCGAGCGCGCCGTGCTCGAGCGCAAGCGCGCCGCCCTCCCCTGACCCCCGTCTCCCCTCCGCCGCTCCGCTCCCCGCTCCTCCTCTCCGCTCCCCGCTCCTTCGCTCCCCGCCCCATTTCGCTCACCCGCACCATTTCGCGCCCACCCGGGGCCCCAAGCCGCACTTCGGTGCGGCCGAACGGGAGGGTGCCACGCGGCGCACGCGGCGCGCACCGGCGCGGAGCGGCGGCACGCTCCGGGCGGAGCGGGGCGCACCGGCGCGGCGGCGCGGGCGGGCGGGCGGGAGCCGCAACCCTCTTCTGCTCACCCGCACCATTTCGCGCCCACCCGGGGCCCCAAGCCGCAATTCGGTGCGGCCGAACGGGAGGGTGCCACGGGCGGCGCGGCGCGGGCCCGCGGCGCGGGTGCGGGCGGCCGAACGGGAGGGTGCCACGGGCCGCACGACGCGGGCCCGCGACGCGGGCGCGGGCGGGGACGACGAAGCCCGGCAGACCGAGACGGGTCTGCCGGGCTCCGGGTCGCGGGATCAGGCCGCGCGCGCGGCGAGCTGCTCCTCGTCGACGTAGCGCGCGACCAGACGGCCGAAGGCGTCGAGGTACGAGCGCAGGAACGCCGCGGTGGACTCGTCGGTCACCTCGCCCGCGTCGGTGAACAGCCCGGGGGTGGACTGCACGAAGCCCTCCGGCTGACCGAGGACGGGAGCGTTGAAGTGGCTGAGGATCGCCTTCAGGTGCTGCTGCGCGGCGGCCGTGGCGATCGGGCCCGCCGAGGTGCCGATGACGGCGGCGGGCTTGTGGTCGAACGACGCCTGACCCCACGGACGGGCCGACCAGTCGAGGGCGTTCTTCAGCACGCCGGGAATGGACCGGCTGTATTCGGGGGTGATGATGATGACGCCGTCGACATCGGCGATGGCCTGCTTGAAATCACGGGCGACCTGGGGGAAGTCGGCGTCGTGGTCGGTCGAGTAGAACGGCAGGTCCTTGATCGGGATCTCCACGAGCGTCATGCCCTCGGGGGCGAGGGAGGTCAGCGCCGTCGCGAGTCGCCGGTTGATGGACGTGCTCGAGATGCTGCCGACGATGTAGCCGATGGTGTGGGTCACGGCGATCCTTTCCTGTGTGTCGCGGGGTCTCCGCGTGGTCCCCGAAGACAACGGGGCATCCGTCAATTCTATTCCCCTGCATAGATCGATCTCCCCCCGGCGGCGGATGCGGCGACGCCGGCGCCGCCCGTACGGTGGAGGGATGTCCCGCCTCACCCCCGCCCAGCAGCGCGCCGATATCGCGCTGGCCGCGGTGCTGTGCGTCGGCGCCCTGCTGAGCGCGGTGCTCTCCGCGGTCGCCGGCATGTACGGCCCCGACCAGGCTGACCTCTCGCTCGCGGTGGGGTACGCCTTCGTCCTCGCCGCGCCGCTCGCGGTGCGCCGGCGCTGGCCGGCCACCGTCGCCGTCGTGGTCTCGACGGCCTACTTCGTCGCCGTGACCCTGCGCGTACCCGAGGTGTACGCGGGCAACATCGCGATGTTCATCGCGCTGTACACGGTCGGGGCGTGGTCGACGAACCGCCGCCGCGCGACGATCGTGCGCGTCGCGATCATCGCCGCGATGTTCGTGTGGCTCACCATCGTGATGTACCAGGACGCCACCCTCCCCGCCGAGGAGCTCGGCGAGGAGGCGTTGTCGCGGGCCGGGGCGTTCTCCCCCTATGTCGCCTATTCGCTCCTGACCCTGCTCATCAACGCCCTCTACTTCGCCGGCGCCTACTACTTCGGCGAGCGCGCCCACGTGCAGATGCGCGAGCGCCGCGTGCTGCAGGAGCGCACCGACGAGCTGGAGCGGGAGCGGGAGGTGACGGCGGCCCAGGCGGTCGCGCTGGATCGCGTGCGCATCGCGCGGGAGCTGCACGATGTCGTCGCCCACCACGTCTCGCTCATGGGCGTGCAGGCCGGAGCGGCGCGCTCGGTGATGACGAAGCATCCGGAGCAGGCGCGCGCGCTCCTGGAGGCGGTGGAGAACTCCGCCCGCGCGTCGCTGGGCGAGTTGCGCCAGCTCCTGGAGACGCTGCGCACCCCCGGGACCAGCGATGTCGACCCCGCGCCCGTGGCGCACGGCATCGACAGTCGCGCGGCGCTCGTCGAGGAGGTCTCCGCGGCCGGGTTGCCCACGACGTTCTCGCTCGTCGGGGAGCCGGTGGCGGTGTCCGACCTGGTGCAGCTGAACCTCTACCGCATCGCGCAGGAGGCCCTCACCAACGCGCGGCGTCACGCTGGCCCCGGCGCGACCGCCGACGTCCGGGTGCGCTACTCCGCCGCGGCCGTGGAGCTGGAGGTCGCCAACACCGGGCGCGTGGGCCCTGCGCGCGCAGGCCTCGGACAGCTCGGCATGCGCGAGCGCGCCGCCGCATCCGGCGGGACGCTCGAGGCGGGGCCGCGCCCGCGGGGCGGATACCTCGTGCGCGCCGTGCTGCCGGTGGGCGAACGGGTGACCGCGGATGCGTGAGATCCGGGTCCTGCTGGTCGACGATCACGCGATGATGCGTGCCGGATTCCGCACCATCCTGTCCCTCGAAGACGACATCACGGTCGTCGGCGAAGCCGCCACGGGGGCTGAGGCGCTGCAGGCGGTGGCGGCGCTGCATCCGCACGTGGTGTGCATGGACGTGCAGATGCCCGACATGGACGGACTCGCCGCCACGCGCGCACTCGTAGCCGATCCGGCCGTTGACGCGGCGGTGCTGATCGTCACCACCTTCGACCGCGACGACTACCTCTTCGAGGCACTGGCGGCGGGGGCCAGCGGATTTCTGCTGAAGAACGCCGGGCCCGAAGAGCTCGTCTCCGCCGTCCGCGTGGTCGCCGACGGCGACGCGCTGCTGGCTCCGGAGGTGACGCGGCGCGTGATCTCGCGGTTCGCGTCGACTCCGGATGCCGCGCCCCGCAGCGCCCCGCCGGCCCTGGCCGACCCGCTCACCGACCGCGAGGCGGAGGTGCTCCGCCTCATGGCGGAGGCGCTGAGCAACGCCGAGATCGCGGGGCGGCTGTACATCGGCGAGGCGACGGTGAAGACCCACGTGTCCAACGTGCTGCAGAAGCTCGGCGCCCGCGACCGCGTCGCCGCCGTGGTCTTCGCCCACCGCCACGGCCTGGTCTGACCCGCCTCCGCGCCCGGGCGAGGCGCGGGCTTTCGGGCCGCACGCGGGCATTCCGCAGCCGAAAAGCCCGCGCGCCGGCCGAAAGCCCGCGCGCCGGCGAGGACCGCCTCCACCGCAGGGGGGAGAGCGCAAACCCGCCGGCGGACGGATGCCACGGCGCGGCGGGGTCCGTAGCGTCGGAGATACGCAATCCAAGGAGGAGACGTGCTCGAACTGCACGGGATCACCAAGAGCTACGGCGGACGCCGTGTGCTCGACGACGTCGGCTTCACGGTCGCGCCCGGACGCCTGACCGGGTTCGTCGGCGGCAACGGCGCCGGCAAGACCACGACCATGCGCATCGCGCTGGGCGTGCTGGCCAAGGACGCCGGATCGGTGCGGCTGAGCGGCGCCGACGTCACCGCCGCCGACCGCCGCCGCTTCGGCTACATGCCCGAGGAGCGGGGGCTGTACCCGAAGATGAAGGTCGGCGAGCACATCGCCTACCTCGCGCGGCTGCACGGGTACGGCAAGGCCGAGGCCACCGCGCAGGCCGAGGCGCTCCTGGACCGCCTCGGGCTGTCGGAGCGCCTGGGCGATCTCGTCGAGACGCTCTCGCTCGGCAACCAGCAGCGCGCGCAGATCGCCGCCGCCCTCGTGCACGAGCCGGAGGTGCTCATCCTCGACGAGCCCTTCTCCGGCCTGGACCCGCTCGCCGTGGACGTCGTAGCCGGGGTGCTCCAGGAGCGCGCCGCCGCGGGGGCCGCGGTGCTCTTCTCCTCCCACCAGCTCGATGTCGTCGAGCGCCTGTGCGACGACCTCGTGATCATCGCCGGCGGCACCGTCCGTGCCGCCGGCACCCGCGACGGCCTGCGCGCGCAGCACTCCGGACGCCGCTTCGAGCTCGTCTCCGGGGGTGACGCGGGATGGGTGCGCGAGCAGCCCGGCGTCACCGTGGTGGCCTTCGACGGCGGCTATGCCGTGTTCGACGCCGACGACGACCAGTCCGCCCAGAACGTGCTGCGCGAGGCGGTGCGCCGCGGCGACGTCGCCGGCTTCTCGCCGCAGCGTCCGACCCTTGCCGAGATCTTCAAGGAGGTCATCCAGTGAGCACCTCACCGTCCCCCGCGCGCCGCGGCGCGCCCTCCGAGCTGCAGAGCGTGTGGCTCGTCACCGAGCGTGAGATCGGCTCGAAGCTGCGCAGCAAGGCCTTCGTCATCTCGACCGCGATCCTGCTGCTCGTGGCTCTCGCCGCAGTCCTGTGGGGCGGGTTCGCCGCCAACTCCGGCGGCGACGAGGGCACGCCGATCGCGGTGACGAGCCAGACCGAGGACGCGCTCGCGGGCCTCGACGGCTTCGAGGCCACCGTCGCCGAGGATGCGGAGGCGGCGACCGCGCTGGTCGCCGACGGCACCGTCGACGCCGCGCTCGTGCCCGACGACGCCACCTCGTTCGGCTACACGGTGGTCGCCGAAGACGGCCTGCCGTCCGGCCTGCTGGCCGCCCTGAGCTCCTCGCCGCCGGTGGAGCTGCTGAACCCCGAGGGCGCGATGGACGGCATCCTGCGCTACTTCGTCGCGCTGGGCTTCGGCATCGTCTTCCTCATGGCCGCGTCGATCTTCGGCTCCACCATCGCCACGAGCGTCGTGGAGGAGAAGCAGACGCGGGTCGTGGAGATCCTCATCTCGGCGATCCCGGTGCGGGCGCTGCTGGCCGGCAAGGTCATCGGCAACACGATCCTCGCCATGGCCCAGATCATCGCGCTGGCCGCGATCGCGGTCGTAGGGCTCTCGGTGACCGGCCAGTCCGCGGTGCTCGCGGGGCTGGGCGCACCGCTGGTGTGGTTCGCGGTGTTCTTCTTCTTCGGCTTCGTGCTGCTGGCGGCCCTGTTCGCCGCCGCCGGCGCGATGGTCTCCCGCCAGGAGGACATCGGCGCCACCACGACGCCGCTGACGATGCTCATCATGGCGCCGTACTTCCTCGTCATCTTCTTCAACGACAACCCGCTGGTGCTCACCGTGATGTCGTACGTGCCGTTCTCGGCACCGGTGGGGATGCCGCTGCGGCTCTACCTCGGCGAGGCGCAGTGGTGGGAGCCGCTGGTCTCGCTCGCGATCCTCATCGTCACGTGCGTCGCGGCCATCTGGGTCGGATCGCGCATCTACCAGAACGCGCTGCTGCGGATGGGTGCCCGCGTGAAGCTCGCCGACGCCCTGCGCGGCTGAGCCCTAGCGCATCGAGGACGGGACGTCACCGGTACCGGTGGCGTCCCGTCCGGTGTGCCACAGTGGCCCCATGGCGACGGAGTCGACGACCCTGCTGATCCTCGGAGCATCCGGAGACCTCACCTCCCGGCTGCTGCTGCCGGCCCTCGGGCAGCTCATCACGCGCGAACCCCAGCGCCGCATCCACCTGCGCGGCGCCGGCATGGAGGACTGGTCCGACGACGAGTGGCGCGACGTCGTGCGGGCATCCTTCGCCACCACCGGCACCGAGGCCGCGTTCGACACGCTCTCCGAGACGACGTACACCTGCGCCGACGTCACCGACGAGAACGCCCTGCGCGCGCTCCTCACCGGCAACGAGGGGCGCGTCGCCCTCTACTTCGCGGTGCCGCCGGCCGTCGCGGTCGCCGCGTGCGAGGCCCTCACGCGCGTGGAGGTGCCGGAGGGGCTCGTCCTGGCGCTGGAGAAGCCGTTCGGCAGCGACGAGGAGAGCGCCCGCGCGCTCAACGAGACGCTCGTGCGGATCGTGCCCGAAGCGCAGATCTTCCGCATCGATCATTTCCTCGGCCGCTCGACGACCCTGAACCTCGTCGGCGTCCGCGTGGCCAACCGGCTGCTGGAGCCGGTGTGGTCGGCCGAGCACATCGAGTCGGTGCTCATCCGCTACGACGAGATCCTGGGCCTGGAGGGACGGGCGGGGTACTACGACCACGCCGGCGCGCTCATCGACATGATCCAGAGCCACCTCCTCCAGGTGCTCGCGATCCTCGCGATGGAACCGCCCTCATCGCTGGGCGAAGTCGACTTCCGGGATGCGACGGCCGCCGTGCTGCGCGCCACCCACGTGTGGGAGGACGATCCGGTCGCCTCCTCGCGCCGTGCGCGGTACACCGCCGGAACGGTCGACGGCCGCCGGTTGCCGGCCTACGTCGACGAGGAGGGCGTGGACGCGGCGAACCAGACCGAGACGCTCGCCGAGATGACCTGCGAGGTGCGCACGCAGCGCTGGCGGGGCGTCCCCATCACGCTGCGCTCGGGCAAGGCGCTCGACGACGCCGACCGCGAGGTCATCATCCGCTTCCGGCCCGTGAACCACCTGCCGGAGGGTCTCACCGGGAGCATGGCGCCCGCCGTGCTGCGCTTCTCCCTCGGACCCGACCGCGTCGCGCTGGAGCTGAATCTCAACGGCGGCGACGACCCGTTCGAGCTCGAGCGCGCGTCGCTGCAGGCCGACCTCGGGGAGGGCGCCCTGAAGGCCTACGCCGAGGTGCTCTCCGGGATCCTGGACGGCGATGCCACCCTGGCGGTGCGCGGCGACGCGGCCGAGCAGTGCTGGCGGATCGTCCAGCCGGTGATCGACGCATGGCGCCGCGGCGAGGTGCCGCTGGACGAGTACGCCGCGGGGACGAACGGTCCGGCGGCGTGGCCGCAGCATCCCGACGGCGTGCTCAGCGTTCGGTGAAGTCCGACAGCACGTTCCCCGCCGGATCGCGGAACCACGCGATGTCGGGGCCGCCGGCTCCGCGCGCGATGCCCCGTGAGTCGGTGGGGAAGTCCGCATCGTCGTAGATCTTCGTCACGACGCCACGGGCGTTCAGGTCGTCGACGGCGGCCTCGACGTCGTCGACGGGGAAGTTGAGGATCGTGTAGACGGCGGGCACGTGGTGCTCGCGCGGATAGATCAGGACGTGCGCGCTCGAGCCCAGCACGAGCTCGGGAAAGCCCATCGGATTCTCCTGCACCACCTCCAGCCCGAGCACGTCGCCGTAGAACGTGCGGGCCGCGTCGAGGTCGTCGACGGCGAAGCCGCTGAATGCGCGGTCGGATGTGAACATGACGCCTCCTCACGGCGCGGGCGGCCGCGTCCTCCGATGCTCCGCCCGCGGCGGACGGATGTCCAGGCCTCAGCGTTCGACGAGGATCCCGTCGCCGTCCGCCCATACGTGGCGGCCGGGGACGAACGACACCCCCGCGATGACGACGGGCTGGTCGACCTCGCCGATGCCGTCCTTCGCGCTCTTGCGGGGGTTCGTCCCGAGCGCCTTGATGCCGATCGGGAGCGCGGCGAGCGCGGCGCGGTCGCGGACGGCGCCGTGGACGATGATGCCGGCCCAGCCCTGCGCGACGGCCGAGCCGGCGATGAGGTCGCCGACGAGGGCCGACTCCAGCGACCCGCCGCCGTCCACGACGAGCACGGCGCCCCCCCCGGGGTTGGCGAGCACGGCCTTCACGAGCGCGTTGTCGCGGTGGCAGCGGACGGTGCGGATCGGGCCGTCGAAGGCGACGAGGCCGCCGAGGTCGTGGAATTGCAGTGCGAGGGAGTCGAGCGCGTCGCCGCGCTCGTCGTAGAGGTCGGCGGTGGCGGTCATGCCCTCAGGGTAGCGAGGGCGGCGGATTCAGATCCGGGTGCGTGACGATCACGAGCGACGCCGCGTCGCCGTCGGGGTCGGGGCCGCGGTCCTTGAACTCCGAGACGAGGTCGAGCAGCCGGCGGTCGAGCTCGGCCCGGTGGGCGGCGTTCAGCCGCAGCCCCATCCAGATGACGCTGACCTCCTCCGGATCCACGCCCGCCAGCTGCTGGCGCATCGTCTCGATGAGGACGACGGACTGGCCGGGGACGTGGGTGCGCCACGACAGCCCCGTGGCGAGGTACGGCACCTCCCGCGCGCCGCGGGGCCCCCTCCGCTCCGGCTGCGGGGCGAGCATCCCCGCCGCGACGAGGGTGCGGACGTGGTGCAGCATCGTGCCGGGGTTCACCTCCAGCAGCTGCGCGAGCTCCTTGTTGGTACGGGCGTCGAACGCGCACAGCCGGAGGACGCGCAGCCGCACCGGCGAGCTGAGCGCACGCGCCACCGCCTCCGCATGCGCCAGGTCGTCGTCGGCCACGCCCCCACCCTAGTCGTTGACATTTCCCAATCGGAGTGCCCAGACTGATCGACATGTCCCAATCGGTACCCTCCTCCGACGCACCGTCGGCGGATGCGGCACCCGCGCCCGCCCGCTCGCTGTGGCGCGATCGCAACTTCCTGACGCTGTGGGCGGGTCAGGCGCTCAGCCAGTTCGGCGCGCAGATCACCGAGCTGGCGATTCCCGTGCTCGCCGTGCTCCTGCTCGGCGCGACGGAGTGGGAGGTGGGGCTGCTCTCCGCCGCACAGGTCGCGGCCTTCCTCGTCGTGGGCCTGCCGGCGGGGGCGTGGATCGACCGGGTGCGCAAGCGCCGCGTGATGATGGCGGCCGACCTCGTCCGCGCGGCCGCGCTGGCCAGCATCCCGGTGCTGTGGGCTCTGGACGTCCTGGCGGTGTGGCAGCTGATCGTCGTCGCGCTCATCGTCGGCGTGGCGATGGTGTTCTTCGACGTGTCGTACCAGAGCATCCTCCCCGCCCTGGTGCGCCCCGCGCAGATCGCCGAGGCCAACGGCAAGCTCGAATCGACGCATCAGCTCGCGAACCTCGGCGGCCCCGCCGTCGGCGGCTGGCTCCTCGGGATCCTCTCCGCGCCGCTGGCGATCCTCACGACCGTGCTGACCTACCTCGCCTCCTTCCTCGCCCTCGCTTTTACGCGCGACCGCGAGGTGCCGCATCCGGCGGCCGAGCGCCGCGCGCTGCCGCGGGAGATCGGGGAGGGACTGCGCTGGGTGTTCGGCAACGCGCTGCTGCGACGGATCGTCGCGACGACCGGGGTGTCGAACCTGTTCGCGACGCTGTCGTTCACCCTGCTGCCGATCTTCCTCCTGCGCGAGCTGGACTTCACTCCCGCGGCGATGGGCGTGGTGTTCTCCCTGAGCGCGGTGGGCGGCCTCCTCGGCGCCGTCGTCACGCCCCGGATCGTCGCGCGCCTGGGCGAAGGACCCGCGATCCCGGTGAGCGCCCTCGGCTTCAGCCTCGCGGCGGTGTTCCTCCCCGTCGCGGCGCTGGTTCCGGCCGTCGCGTTCCCGCTGCTGGTCGTCCAGGGGTTCGTCTCCAGCTTCACGGTGCTGGTGTACAACATCACCCAGGTGACCTTCCGCCAGCGCGTCACGCCGCCGCGCCTCCTCGGGCGCATGAACGCATCGGTGAGGTTCTGCGTGTGGGGCGTCATGCCCCTCGCGGCGCTCGCGGCCGGAGGGCTCGGGACGTGGCTCGGCACCGTCCCGACGCTGTGGATCGGCGCGGTCGGCGGCCTGCTGTCTGCCGCGCCGGTGGTGTTCGGACCGTTCTGGCGGCTCCGCGCGCTGCCGGATGCCCCGCCGGCGTGAGCTCAGCGGGCGGCAGCGGGCGACAGCGCCGTCTCATCGGGGTCGCCGGGCGTCCAGCCGAGCCAGCCATCCTCGGTGGCGACCACGGTCCAGGTGCCGCACGCGAACGCGTCGCTGATCTTGTAGACGTCGGGGGCGCCCTCCAGCGCATACGCCGGCGCCGACTGGCGCTCCACCGGCGCGCACAGCGCGGCGTCGAGGTCGGTTTCGCTCTGCACGAGCACGGCGGCGTCGCTCGCATCGGCGTCGGTCGTGCGGGTCAGCTCGATCTCGGTGGCATCGGCGGGGAGCCACGGCGCGTCCAGCTCGCCGGCGGGGACGTCGGCGAGGGCGGCGTACGACCCCGAGCGCTGGTGATGGGCGAGCTCGTCGATGAGCGAGGAGCATCCGGACAGGGCGCCGGCGGTGAGCACGAGCGCCCCGGCGCCGGCGAGGGAGGCGGTGATCTTGTTCATGCCTCCAGCCTTGCCGGACGCCGTGCACCCGTCATCGGACGGCGGATGTATCCGGGTACAGCGCGAGGCGGATCCGACGGGCGCGCGGCACGCTAGAGCATGGACGGCGAGGGCACCAGCCCCGCCCACCGACGGCCGCGCCGTGCCTAAGGTGGACCATGGCCGCCAGCATCCTGGGCATGGGCACGGCGGTGCCCGCGACCCGCCTGTCACAGCACGACGTCCGGGAGTTCCTCGCCGCCCAGCCGGCGCTGGATCGCCGCGCGCGCCGCCTGCTGTCGGCCGCATTCGACGCCGCCGCCATCGACACGCGCCACACCGTGCTGGCCGAGCTCGGCCCGCTCGGCGGCGGCCTGCCCGTGCGCGAGGGCGCGCTGCTGCTATCGCCCTCCACCGCGGCGCGCAACGACGAGTTCCGCCGGGCGGCCCCGCCGCTGTTCGCCGCCGCCGCGCGCGACGCTCTCGCCGCCGCCGACGTCGACGCGGCCGAGGTCACCCACGTGGTGACGGTCTCGTGCACCGGGCTGTTCGCCCCCGGCCCCGACTACCGGCTCGTCCGGGACCTCGGCCTGGACCCCGCCGTCCAGCGCGATCATCTCGGCTTCGTCGGCTGCGCGGCCGCGGTCCCCGCGCTCCGGCAGGCCGCGCGCATCGCCCGTGACGACCCCGAGGCCGTCGTCCTCGTCGCCGCCGCCGAGCTGTGCTCGCTGCACATCCGCAGCTCCGCCGACCCCGAGCAGATCGTCGCCGCGTCCGTCTTCGCCGACGGGGCGGGGGCGGCCGTCGTCTCCGCCGACCCCGCCCGCGGCCGCCCCCGCCGTCTCGAGCTCGGACGCTTCGCGACGCGCCTGAGCGACAGCGGCGCCGAGGACATGACCTGGACGGTCGGCGATGCCGGGTTCGACATGACCCTCACCGCGGAGGTGCCCCGCATCGTGGGTCGCGAGGTCGCCGCGATCGTCGCGGACGTCTTCGGGGGCGCGGATGCCGTCGACACGTGGGCGGTGCACCCCGGGGGACGCAGCATCCTCGACCGCGTCGAGAGCGGGCTCGGGCTCGACGCCGATGCCCTCCTCGCCTCGCGCCGCGTGCTGCGGGACTACGGCAACATGTCCAGCGCGACGCTGCTGTTCATCCTCCGCGACCTGCTGGCCGACGCCGATCTCGCCGACGGCCGGCGGATCGGCGCGCTCGCGTTCGGGCCGGGCCTGACCGTGGAGACGGCCGCGCTCACGGTGCGGGACGCGGCCCCGGCCGCGGATGCCGCCGGCCGCGCGGCGCGCACCCCGGTGCTCGCGGCCACATGAGCCTGCGGGAGCGCGACGCCGCGCTGACCGAGCTCATGGACGACCCGGCGTGCGATCCGCAGCGCCTGGCCGCCACCTATCGCCGGTTCGGCCTGGTCAACCGGCTGGTGTCGGGGTGGGGCGCGGTCTGGCGGCAGCGGCTGTCCCCGGCGCTGCGACGCGTCGGGGGGCCGGTGCGCGTGCTCGACCTCGGCTCCGGCGGCGGCGACCTCGTCGTGCGGCTCGCCGCGCTCGCCCGGCGCGACGGGCTGCGGGCGGAGTGGGTGGGCGCCGACCCCGATCCGCGGGCGCACGCCGTGGCGGCGGCGCTCGAGCGCCCCGGCATCCGCTTCGTCCAGGCCGACTCGGCCGCCCTCCTCGCCGCCGGGGAGCGCTTCGACGCCGTCGTGTCCAACCACGTGCTGCACCATCTCGATGCCGACGGGATGGCCCGCTTCGCCGCCGAGTCGCGTGCCCTCTCCCGCGGGCCCGTCCTCCACGGCGACATCGCCCGCGGCGCCCTCGCCTACGGCCTGTACGCGGTGGGGATCACGCCGCTCGCGCCCGGCACGTTCCTGCGCACCGACGGACTGCGCTCCATCCGCCGCAGCTACCGCGCCCCCGAGCTGGCGGCGGCGCTGGGAGAGCCCTGGCGCGTGAGCACCCCGGCACCGTTCCGCGTGCTCGCCGAGGCGCCCGGCGATGCCTGAGGTCGTCGTGGTCGGCGCCGGCCCCGTGGGCACGCTCCTGTCGGCGGAGCTCGCCCGGGCGGGGATCGACGTCATGCTCCTCGAGCGGCGCGCCGACCCCGCCGCCGGCACGCGGGCGATCGGCATCCACGCCCCCGTGCTGGCCGCGCTGGAGGCATCCGGCGTCACGGAGCGCCTGCTCGCCGGAGCGTGCCGCGTGTCGGCCGGCGAGGCCCGCGCCGACGGAGAGGTGCTCGGCGTTGTGCGCTTCGACCGTCTGTCGCGCCGGTTCCCGTTCGTCGCCACGCTCCCGCAGCCCGAGACCCGAGCCGCCCTGGCCGTCGGCGCCCCGGCACCGGTGCACGGCACCGTGCGCGCGGTCCACGGCGGCCCGCACCCGCGCGTGGAGTATGACACCGACGCGGGGCCGGCCGACGTGACGGCGCGGATCGTCGTGCTCGCGGCAGGACCCCGCTCCCGCGGGCTCCTGTACCGCGCCGGGGCCGTGCGGGAGCAGCGCTACCCCGACCGCTACGTGATGGCCGACCTCGCCGTCGCCGGTCCCGCGCACGCCGTCGTGCACCTGGATCGCACGGGGGTCCTGGAGTCGTTCCCCCTCCCCGGCGGCCGGCGCCGGTTCGTCGCCCCGGCTGCGGCGGAGGATTCCGCGGCAGCCCGCGCCGGCGCCCTCCGCGACGCGCTGTCGGTGCGAGGGCTCGACGCGGCCGCATCCGCCGTCGACGCCGCCGACGGCTTCGCGATCCGGCGCGCCGTCGCCCCGCGCCTGCGGCGAGGCAGCGTCCTGGCGATCGGCGACCTCGCCCACGAGGTGAGCCCGATGGGCGGGCAGGGCATGAACCTCGGGCTGCTGGATGCCGCGACCCTCGCCCCCGTGCTCGCGGCGTGGGTGCGCACCGGCACGACACCCGAGGAGGCGCTGCGTCGCTGGGAACGGCGCCGCGTGGCCTCGGCGCGCATCTCGGCGGCGATCGCGACGGCCAACACCTTCCTCGGACGCCCGGCATCGGCTCGGACGGCGGCGCTGCGGGCGCGTGCGATGCGGACCGCGCTCGCGACCCCCGCCGCCACCCTCCTCGCCCACGCCTACGCGATGGGCTTCGACCACGACGCCCGAGCGCTCAGGCGGCCGTCGCGACCAACTGAGCCGCCAGGAGCAGGGCGGCGAGCATGACGAGGCGGAACACGGTGCGGTCGGGGGGACGGACGATCACCCGCACCGCCGTGGCGAGGGCGACGGCGATCGCCGCGGCGAAGAGGACCCACGCGACCACGGGCACGCGCGCGAGCTCGCCGCCGGAGGAGCCGACGAGGACGGCGACGGCACCGGCGACCACGCCGGCGGCCGCGAGGACGGCGCTGGCGCGGGGACCGAGCCGGTGCGGAAGGCCACGGACGCCGGTCTCCCGGTCGTCATCGAGGTCGGGGAGCACGTTCGTGAGGTGCACGGCCGCACCCAGCACGGCCCCCGCGACGCTCTGCCACAGCGGCGCGAGCGCACCGCCGGGCGCGGACAGCGTCGCGAGCGAGGGGAACAGCCCGAAGCTGAGCAGGAACGGGACGAGCGAGAACGCGGTGGACTTCAGCCCCGCGTTGTACGCCCATCCCGACGCCAGGAGCACGGCATGCGCGGCGAGCATCCCCGGCCCGAGGGGGACGGCGAGCGCCAGCGCCACGACGAGCGACCCGACGGCGGCGGCGAGCGCGCCGGATGCCGTGATGACCCCCGCGGCCACGGGCTTGTCGGTGCGCCCGACCGCGATGTCGCGCTCGGCGTCGATCGCGTCGTTGGAGAGGCCGATGGACACCTGGCCCGCGAAGACCGAGACGACCAGCAGGATCAGGCGCCACGGCTCCAGGCCGCCCGCGACCCCCAGCGCGAGGGAGAGCGTCGTGACCACGAGCGTGGGCCCCGGGTGCGTGGAGCCCCACAACGCCCGGATCATCCGCATCCCTCGACGCTACCCTGCCGACGCCCGGGCGCCGGCGGGCCGGCTCACTCGACGATCTCGGCCTCGATGACGTCGTCGTCGGCGACGTCATCCACCACGACCGGACCCTCGGAGGCGAGGGCGAGGGTCGACCCGTCGGCGGCCATGTCGACGCGCACAACGTCGCCGTCGCGCACCCGTCCGGCCAGGAGCGCCATCGCCAGACGGTCCTGGATCTCCGACTGGATGAGCCGGCGCAGCGGCCGCGCGCCGTACACCGGGTCATAGCCGCGCTCGGCGAGCCACGCGCGCGCATCCGGGGTCACCGCGAGGGTGAGCCGGCGCTCGCGCAGGCGCCGCTGCAGGGCGTCGACGGAGAGTTCGACGATCTGGGCGAGGTCGTCCTCGGTGAGGGCCTGGAAGATGACGATGTCATCCAGCCGGTTCACGAACTCCGGCTTGAAGGCCTGGCGCACGAGCGCCTGCACCTGCTCGCGCTTGGTCTCCAGCGAGAGCGTGGGGTCGATGAGGATCGGCGAGCCGAGGTTCGAGGTGAGGATGAGGATCACGTTCGTGAAGTCGACCGTCCGGCCCTGGCCGTCGGTGAGGCGGCCGTCGTCCATGACCTGCAGCAGCACGTCGAAGACCTCCGGATGCGCCTTCTCCACCTCGTCCAGCAGCACGACGCTGTAGGGGCGCCGGCGCACGGCCTCGGTGAGCTGACCGCCCTGCTCGTAGCCGACGTATCCGGGAGGGGCGCCGACCAGGCGCGAGACGGAGTGCTTCTCGCCGTACTCCGACATGTCGATGCGCACCATAGACTGCTCGTCGTCGAAGAGGAAGTCGGCCAGCGACTTGGCGAGCTCCGTCTTGCCCACTCCGGTCGGACCGAGGAAGAGGAACGAGCCCACCGGGCGGTTCGGGTCGCTGATGCCCGCGCGGGAGCGCCGGATCGCGTCGGAGACGGCCTTGACGGCCTCCTTCTGCCCGATGAGGCGCTTGCCCAGCTCGGCCTCCAGATGCAGGAGCTTCTCGGTCTCGCCCTGCAGGAGCCGACCGACCGGGATGCCGGTCCAGGCCGCGATCACGGCGGCGATGTCCTCCTCGGTGACCTGGTCGTTGACCATGCGGTCCTCCGCGGGCTCCTCGCGCTCGGCCTTCATCAGCTCGCGCTCCAGAGCCGGGATCTCCGCATACAGCAGGCGCGACGCCTTCTCGAGGTTGCCCTCGCGCTGCGCGCGCTCGGCCTCCACGCGCGCCGCATCAAGGTGGGTCTTCAGCTCGCCGACGCGGTTGAGCGACGCGCGCTCGCGCTCCCAGCGGGCCTGCAGCTCATCGAGGTGGGCCTGCTGCTTCGCGAGGTTCTCGCGCAGGCTCGCGAGGCGCTCCTTGGAGGCGTCGTCCTTCTCCTTCTTCAGCGCCAGCTCCTCGAGCTTCAGACGGTCGACGTGACGGCGCAGCTCGTCGATCTCCAACGGGGCCGAATCGATCTCCATCCGCAGGCGCGACGCGGCCTCGTCGATGAGGTCGATCGCCTTGTCGGGCAGCTGGCGCGCCGGGATGTAACGGTGGGACAGGGATGCCGCGGCCACGAGCGCCGCGTCGGCGATGGCCACCTTGTGGTGGGCCTCGTAGCGCTCCTTGAGTCCGCGCAGGATCGCGACCGTGTCCTCCACGCTGGGCTCGCCGACGTAGACCTGCTGGAAGCGGCGCTCAAGCGCAGCATCCTTCTCGATGAACTCGCGGTACTCGTCGAGCGTGGTCGCACCGATCAGGCGCAGCTCGCCGCGCGCGAGCATGGGCTTGAGCATGTTGGAGGCGGCCACCGAGCCCTCGCCGCCGCCCGCGCCCATGAGCACGTGCAGCTCGTCGATGAACGTGATGACGCGCCCGTCCGACTCGGTGATCTCCTTCAGGACGCTCTTGAGGCGCTCCTCGAACTGGCCGCGGTACATCGCACCGGCGACGAGCGCGGAGATGTCGAGGGAGATGAGCTCCTTGTCCTTGAGGCTCTCGGCGACATCGCCGGCGACGATGCGCTGCGCGAGGCCCTCCACGACCGCCGTCTTGCCGACGCCGGGCTCGCCGATGAGGACGGGGTTGTTCTTCGTGCGGCGCGTGAGCACCTGGCTCACGCGCCGGATCTCGCTGTCGCGCCCGATGACGGGGTCGAGCTTGCCCTGCCGGGCGCGGTCGGTGAGGTTGATGCCGAACTGCTCGAGGGCGCTCTGCGACTCCTCCTGACCGGGCTGAGGTGCGGCGTTCATGTGTTCTCCTGAAGTCTTCGTCGCTCAAAGTTGAGCGTTGCTGACTCAAGTTTACTCCGCGCGGCCGCCCGCGACAAGCCCGACCTTCAGGCGGCGGATGCGGCGGCCGCGACCGGTTCGTCGGTGCAGGCGAAGCGCGCGCGATAGGCGGTGGGCGTGACGCCGAGCGTCCGCGCGAAGTTCTGCCGCAGCACCGCGGCCGAGCCGAATCCGCTCTCCTCGGCGACGCGGTCCAGCGCCAGGTCGGTCTTCTCCAGGAGCCGCTGGGCGTGGAGGATGCGCTGACGGGCGAGCCACGCGGCAGGCGTCGCGCCGAAGTCGGCCTTGAACCGGCGGGCGAACGTGCGCGGCGACATGTGGGCCTTCGCCGCGAGCTGCTCGACGGACAGATCGGCGCGCAGGTTCGCCAGCATCCAGTCGCTCACCGGTGCCAGCGACAACGACGCAGCCACCGGAAGGGGCGTGTCGATGAACTGCGCCTGGCCACCGTCGCGCTGCGGGGGCACCACCATCCGCCGCGCGATCTTGTTGGTCAGCTCCGCGCCCAGCTCCTGCCGGAGCAGATGCAGGCACGCGTCGAGGCCGGCCGCGGTTCCGGCGCTGGTGATGATGCGACCGTCCTGCACGTAGAGCACGTCGGGGTCGACCTCGATCTGCGGGTACATCCGCATCATGGTCGGCGCGTACATCCAGTGCGTCGTCGCGCGCTTGCCGTCCAGTACGCCGGCGGCGGCGAGCACGAACGATCCGCTGCAGACGCTCAGCACCCACGCGCCGCGATCCACTGCGTGGCGGACGACCTCGAGGATCCGCTCATCCGTCTGCTCCCAGTACTCCCGGGGCGTCGGGGACACCACGACGAGGTCGGCCTCGTACGCGAAGGACAGATCGGCGTCGACGTTGATCGAGAAGCCCATCTTCGAGGCCACGGGTCGCGAGGGGTCGGGCGTGACGATGCGGAAGTCGAAGTTCGGGACGCCGTCGTCGGTGCGGTCGAGTCCGAAGGCCTCGCACGCGACGCCGAACTCGAAGGGGGCGAAGCCGTCGGAGACGATCACGGCGACGGTGTGCATGGCGCTCCTCGGCATTGGCAGGATTCGTGCGTACGGTGTCCATCCTGCCACTCGTGGCTGGATGAACACAATCGTAGCGTTACTGCCATGATCCTGCTGCTCGCCTTCGCCGCCCTCTCCGTCGTCGCGATCGCCGCGACGGTCCTCGCCCTGTTCCGCGACGGCCACCGCGCCGTCCCCACCGTCCGGGCGCAGATCCCTGAGCGCGCCCGCTCGGCCGCCGCCCCCGCATCCGGGCCCGTTTCCGCGCCCGCGCCGGTCGCGGTGCCTGCGCCGGTCTCCGCATCCGGGCCGGTCTCCGCATCCGGGCCGGTCTCCGCATCCGCGGCTCGGCGCGCGGCCCTCCGGCCCTCCTCCGCCCGCTGACCCGCGGCAGGCGCATGCCCGACCCGGCCGTGTCCGGTCCGGCCCGTGCCCGAACTCCTCAAGCCACTGTCCGAACTCCGCAATCCCGGGTTCCGAACCCGCCTGCGTCCGTGAAATCAGGCGCCCTCGGCCAGGCGTGAGGAGTTCGGGTACCGGACGTGAGGAGTTCGGCAGAGGCGGGGCGCAGCCTGGGGTCGGCCATCCCTCCGCACGGCCCGGCCGGCCCGCCGCACGGCCCGCGCCGAACTCCGCACAGCCCGGGCCGAACTCCGCAAGACCCGGGCCGCAGCCGCCTCGGCGCGGCGAATCCGGGCGTTTCCGAGCAGACGTGAGGAGTTCGGGCAGCGGTGCCGCTAGCCGCGGGCGCGCACCCGCTCGTAGACGGCCAACATCGCCGCGGTGCGGGAGGACTGGCGGAACAGCTCGGCGACGCGGGGGTCGGGGGCCGGGGCGGTCCCGGCGGCGATCTCGGCCACCGCCGTCCGCAGGGCGACGGCCAGCTCCGCCACCGACCCGTCGGCGGGAGCCCACACCCCGCCGCCCAGCTCGGCGGCGATGTCGGGGTCGGCGACGACGGCCGGCGTGCCGAGCGACGCGGCCTCGAACACCGTCATTCCCTGCGTCTCGAAGCCGACGGAGGTCTGCACGACCGCATCCGCCGCCGCCAGGCGCCGCAACGTCTCGGCATACGGCAGGCGACCGGCGAAGGAGACGGATGCGGCGGGCCGCAGCCGACGCACCATCCGGGCGGCGGCCCGCGCCTGCCCGCCGCCGCCGATCACCTCGACGTCGGCGTCGACGCCCGACGCGGCCACCGCCTCAAGGAAGGGCAGCAGCCGCTTCTCGGGGCTCATGCGCCCGACCCACACCAGCCGCGGCCGCCCGGGCCGGCGCCGCCCGGGAGCGGCGGCGGCATCGAGCACGTCGTCGTCGATGCCGTTCCAGATCACGTCGACCGGAGAGAACACGCCGTGCTGCTCCAGGCGCCGCGCGAAGTGCCCCGACGGCGCGGTCACCGCCGCCGACAGCCGGGCGAAGCGGCGGAGGTAGGCCCACCCGTCGGTGCCGCCTCGCGGATTCGGCTCCCGCCCGTGGATTCGGATGTCGCGGGCCGAGGCATCCGAATCCGGCGACGTGGGCCGAATCTGCGGCCGGACCCGCGGCCGCGGCGGCGGCAGGAGGCGGCGCGCCCCCGCGTTCAGGCCGCGGAGCACCAGGCGCGGGAAGGGCGTGGTGGCGGCGATGCCGACATCCACGCGATTGTGCATCGTGTGGACGACCGGCAGGCCGTGCCGCGCGGCGAAGCGGTGGCCGAGCACAGCGCCCCAGAAGTCGGCCTGCACGTGCACGACGTCCACCGGTGGCCGCGCCGCCATCGCGGCATCGAGCCGCCGGTCGGCGCGGCGCCCCGGCACCGTCAGCGCATATTCGCGGTCGAGGGTGACGGGGATGCTGGGGAGGTCGACGTAGGCCGCATCCGAGACCGGCCGGGCATGCAGGCGCGGACCGACGATCGTGACGGTGTGCCCGGCCCGCTCGAGGAAGCGGCGCTGCAGGCGCATGGACACCTGCGCGCCGCCGGATGACTCGACGTGCTGATCGCCGAACATCACCACGTGCACGCGGCTACTCCGGCAGAGGTTCGCCGCGGTACAGCGCCTCGAAGGTGTCGAGCGTGCGCTCGATGTCGTGCACGATCACGCCGTCCAGCGACGCCTGCTGCATCCGCAGCCGCTCCTCCGGCGAGGCGGTGAGCACATCGGTCAGGCGCGCCGCGAGTTCGTCGACGTTCCCCGGCTCGAAGAGGAAGCCGTTCTCGCCGTCGTGCACGAGGTGGGGAAGGGCCACCGCATCCGCCGCGACGACGGGGAGCCCCGACGCCATCGCCTCCATGGTCGCGATCGACTGCAGCTCGGCGATCGAGGCGATCGCGAAGACGCTCGCGCGCGTGTAGAGCGCGCGCAGGTCATCCTCCGAGGCGTGGCCGTGGAAGGTCACGCGTCCGGCGACGCCGAGCTGGTCGGCGAGCTGCTCGAGGTTCTTCCGCTGGTCGCCGCCGCCGACGATGTCCAGCGACGCGTCGAGCTGCGGTTCCAGCTGCGCGAGCGCGCGCAGCAGCACGTCGATGCCCTTCTCCGTCGTGAGCCGGCCCACGAAGAGGATCCGGTTCGCGTCGCGAGGGGTGAGATCGGGCGTGTAGTTGCGGCGGTCGATCCCGCAGCTGACCGGGATGACGTCGGAGATGGCGATCGTCGACTCCAGGAAGTCGGCGGCCTTGCGCGTGGGGGTCGTCACCGCGCGCGTGAGGTCGAACGTGCGCTTGGCGTCGGCCCACGCGAGCTTGACCACGATGCGGTTCAGCGCGTCGGGGAGGGTCGTGAAGTCGAGGATGTTCTCGGCCATCACGTGGTTGGTCGCCACGACGGGAATCCCGCGCTTCCTCGCCTCGCGCGCGAGGCCGCGGCCGATGACGATGTGCGACTGGATGTGGACCACGTCGGGTTTGACCTCGTCGAGCACCCGGCGGGCGTAGTGCTTCGAGCGCCACGGCCACACGAATCGCAGCCAGTCGTGCGGGGGCCAGCGCACCGAGGGCAGGCGGTGCATCATCATCGGCTGCCCCTCGATCGTCTCGATCGCGGGGTCGGCCCGGCGGTAGCGGGTGTTCGGGGCCATGACGTGCACGTCGTGGCCGCGCTCGACGAGGCCGGCGGACAGGCGCTCGGCGAAGCGCGCGGCGCCGTTGATGTCGGGGGCGAAGGTGTCGCAGCCCACCAGGACGGTGAGCGGGCGGGGATCAGGCGTCGCAGGGGTGGTCACGGATGTGGCTGCCTATCTGTGCGGCGGAGCGGGTCGCACGGTGCGGTGCACGCACGCTCCACTGTACCCGAGGCCCCTCCGGGCTCCCGGGCTCAGCCCGCCTCGGAGTCGGCCGTGACGGCGGCATCCGACGCGGCCTGCTCGAACTGGGACTGGTAGAGCCGCCAGTACGCACCGTGAGCGGCGATGAGCTCGTCGTGCGACCCCTTCTCCACGATGTCGCCGTGCTCCATGACGAGGATGAGGTCGGCGTCGCGGATCGTGGAGAGACGGTGCGCGATGACGAAGGACGTGCGTCCCTCGCGCAGGGCCGCCATCGCGTGCTGCAGCAGCAGCTCGGTGCGCGTGTCGACCGAGGACGTCGCCTCGTCGAGGATGAGCACCGAGGGCTGCGCGACGAACGCGCGCGCGATCGTGATGAGCTGCTTCTCCCCGGCAGAGACGTTCGCGGCGTCTTCGTCGAGCACCGTGTCGTAGCCCTCGGGCAGCGACCGGACGAACTGGTCCACGCGCGTGGCCACGGCGGCTTCGACGATCTCCTCGTCGGTGGCCGACTCGCGCCCGTAGCGGATGTTGTCGCGGATGCTGCCGGCGAACAGCCACGGATCCTGCAGGACCATGCCGGTGCGCGCGCGCACGTCGTCGCGGCGCAGCTCGGCGATGTCCTGCCCGTCGAGGAGGATGCGCCCGCCGTCCAGCTCGTAGAAGCGCATGATGAGGTTCACCAGCGTGGTCTTGCCCGCGCCGGTCGGTCCCACGATCGCCACCGTCTGACCCGGCTCGACGCGGAAGGAGAGGTCGGTGATGAGCGGGCGCTCGGGCGTGTAGGAGAACCGCACGTGGTCGAACTCGATCACACCGCGCCCGTCGGCGGGTCGGGGGGCGTCCGCCGCATCCGGCTCCTGCTCGTCGGCGTCGAGCAGCTCGAAGACGCGTTCGGCGGATGCGGTGCCCGACTGCACGACGGCGGCCATGCCGCCCAGCTGCGACAGCGGCTGGGTGAACTGCTGCGCGTACTGGATGAAGGCCTGCACGTCGCCCAGGCGCAGCTGGCCGCCGGCGACCATGAGGCTGCCGAGCACCGCGATGCCGACGTAGGTGAGGTTCCCGACGAACATCATGCCGGGCATGATCATGCCGGAGAGGAACTGGGCCTTGAAGCTCGCCTCGTAGAGCTCTTCGTTCTCGGCGTCGAACTTCGCGCGGGCGTCCCTCTCGCGACCGTAGACCTTCACCAGCGCGTGCCCGGAGAAGGACTCCTCCACGCGGGCGTTGAGGCGGCCGACCTTGCGCCACTGCACACCGAAGGCCTTCTGCGACTGCGGCCCGATGACCCCGAAGATCACCGCCATGAGGGGCAGCGAGATGAGCGCGACGATCGCGAGCTGCCACGAGATCGTGAACATCATCACGAGCACGCCGACCACCGTCAGCACAGAGGTCAGCGCCGACGAGAGCGACTGCTGCATCGTCTGCGTGATGTTGTCGATGTCGTTCGTGACGCGGGAGATCAGCTCGCCGCGCTGCACCTTGTCGAAGTACGACAGCGGCAGGCGGTTGATCTTCGCCTCGACGTCTTCGCGCAGGCGCCACATGGTGCGCACCATGATGATGTTGATGACGTAGCCCTGGACCCACGACAGGAACGACGAGGCGACGTAGATCGCGAGCACCGCGACGATCACCATCCGCAGCGCATCGAAGTCGACGCCGGCGCCCACCTGGAAGTCGTGCATGGCCGCGACGATGTTGGCGATGTCGCTCTGCCCGGCGGTGCGCAGCGCCTCGACCACCTGGTCCTGCGAGGTGCCGGCGGGGAACTGCTCACCCAGGGCGCGGGAGACGGCGCCCTCGAAGATGATGTTGGTCGCGTCGCCGAGGACGCGCGGTGCGAGCACCGCGAGGACCACGCCGATGGCGCCGAGCACCGAGACGAACGTGAACGCCGCGGCGTACGGGCGCAGCAGCCCGATCATGCGCCGGAAGCTGGCCCCGAAGTTCGCGGCCTTGCCGGGGGCGACACTGTCCCAGTCGCCGGAGCTCTGGCGGGCCTGTTCGGCCAGCTCCAGCTCGGCGCGGTCTTCCTCGCTGAGGACGTCGGGCGCGCTCATGCCTCCACCCCCAGCTGCGACTCGACGATCTCGCGATAGGTCTGGCTCTCCGCGAGGAGCTCCTCGTGCGTGCCCAGGCCCGCCATGCGGCCCTCCTCGAGGACCAGGATGCGGTCGGCGTCGGTGATCGTCGACACACGCTGCGCGACGACGATCTTCGTCACCTCGGGCAGCTCGCGCCACAGCGCCTGCCGTAGTCGTGCGTCGGTGGTGAGATCGAGAGCGCTGAAGGAGTCGTCGAAGACCAGCACCTCCGGCCGGTGGACGATGGCGCGGGCGATCGCGAGCCGCTGGCGCTGACCGCCGGAGACGTTCGTGCCGCCCTGGGCGATGCGCGCCTGGAGCCCGCCCTCCATCCGCTCGACGAAGTCGCGCCCCTGCGCGATCTCCAGCGCGTGCCACAGCTCGTCGTCGGTGGCCTCCTCGCGGCCGAAGCGCAGGTTCGACGCCACCGTGCCGCTGAACAGGAACGGTCGCTGCGGCACGAGCCCGATGCGTTCCCACAGGGCGTCGAGGTCGGCCTCGCGCACGTCGACCCCGCCCACCCGCACGGTGCCGGCGGTGGCGTCGAACAGGCGCGGGATGAGCGAGACGAGCGTGGTCTTGCCCGACCCGGTCGAGCCGACGACGGCGACGGTCTCGCCGCGGCGCGCGTGGAAGCTCACGCCCTGGAGCACCGGGGTCTCGGCGCCCGGGTAGGAGAAGGCGACGTCGGTGAACGCCACGGCTCCCGGCTCCGGGAAGGCCGCCACGGGGGCCGCCGGGCGGACGAGGGTCGACTCGCTCGCGAGCACCTCGCCGATCCGCTCGGCCGACACCGCCGCGCGCGGGATCATGATCGTCATGAAGCTGGCCATCATCACGCCGCCGAGGATGAGGCCGACGTACTGCATGAACGCGAAGAGCGTGCCGATCTCCACCGCGCCGGCGTCGACCTGCACGCCACCGAACCAGATGACGCCCACCACGGTGACGTTGAGCACGAGCATCGCCAGCGGGAACAGCAGCACGAACAGCGACCCGACCTTGCGCCCGACGATCATGATGTCGGTGTTGGCCAGGCGGAAGCGGGCCTCCTCGATCGTCTCGCGCACGAACGCCCGGACCACCCGGACGCCGGTGAGCTGCTCGCGCATGACGCGGTTCACGGCGTCGAGCTTGCCCTGATAGCTGCGGAACAGCGGCACCATCCAGGCGATCACGAGCCCGGCCACGGCGAGGAGGGTCGGCACCGACACGGCGATCAGCCAGCTCAGCCCCACGTCCTGCTGCAGCGCGAAGACCACCCCGCCGATCGCGAGCAGGGGGGCGGTGACGAGCATCGTGGCGCCCATCATCGCGAGCATCTGCACCTGCTGGACGTCGTTGGTGTTGCGGGTGATGAGCGAACCCGGCCCGAACTGCGAGACCTCGCGCTCGGAGAATCCGCTCACCTTCTCGAACACGTCGCGGCGGATGTCGCGGCCGGCCCCCATCGCGGCACGGGCGGCGAAGTAGGTCGCGATGATCGACGCGGTGATCTGGCCGAGCGAGATCACGAGCATGAGCGCACCGTGCGACCAGATGTACGCGGTGTCGCCGCGCGCGACGCCCTGGTCGATGATGTCGGCGTTCAGGCGCGGCAGGTACAGCGACGCGACTGCCGAAGCGAGCTGGAACAGCAGCAGGCCCATGAGGAGCCAGCGGTACCGGCGCAGGTATCGCGTGAGGAGCTTGACGAGCACGGGGTCTCCGACGAACGAGGGGGCGGGCGCCGCGATGGGCGGATACAGCCTGGCACGAAGCCCCGACACCGGGGAGGGCGTCCGCTCAGGGCGTAGACGTACCCTGTGAGCATGCCACGTCTGCAGGCCGACGCCGATCCCGCCCGCTGGGTGCCCGTCACGGGCTCGCTCGGATGGCGCGGGCGCCGCCACCGCAAGGCGGCCATCCGGATGCTGCTGAACCAGGCCGGACGCGCGACCGGCGCACCGGCGCGGCCGGGGGGCGGATTCCTCGCGTGGGCGGTGAGCCAGGCCACTCCGCTGCTCATGCGCCGCGCCGACGGCCGCGTGCTCGTGTGGGTGTGGCGGGACGACCCCGAGCTCGCGGTCGTGATGGCCCAGGTGCAGGAGGCGACGCCGCAGGCGCGGACGGCGCGGGCCATGATGCCGATGGAGTACGACGACACCGAAGACTTCCGCTCGCCGTATCTCGGAACCGGCGAGAAGCTCGTGATGGACCTGCCGCCCGATCCGCGCACCCCCGCGTTCGCCACCTACACGTGGGACACCGGCGCCTCCTTCGTCACCCTGACCGCGGTGTGCTCCGACCGCGAGCGGGTGGGCACGGTGCTCGGCCCGGTCGAGGAGATCGCGCGGACGCTGCGGATCGTCGACGACGTGGCGGTCGGCGAGACGCCGACGGTCCTGCGGATCGACCCCGCGCCGTAGCGCTCAGCCGTCGGCGGGGGGCTGTGCGCGGCCGAGTGCGGCCAGCACCTCGTGCACGTCGGCGCGGGTCGCCGGCCGCTCCTCCTCGTGCCCGCGCGTGACCCGCTCGGCGACCCACGACGCGAAGGTCGCCGTGATGAGGCCGACGAGCACCACGCCCCCGCACATGAGGAGCACCGCCACCGCGCGGCCGAGGAACGTCACCGGCGTGTAGTCGCCGTATCCGACCGTGGTCACGGTGCAGAAGGCCCACCAGATCGCGTCGCCGAAGGTGCGGATGTTGCCGTCCGGGGCCGACCGCTCGACCTCCAGCACGAGCAGCGCCGCCTGCCAGATGAGCAGCAGCGCCGCGCCGATGCCGTAGATGAGCAGCCGCGCCCGGAGGGCGTCCCCCACGGTGCGGGTGAAGTAGGCGGGACGGGTGAGGCCGCGCAGGAGCGTGACGGGACGCAGCGTCGGCACCACGACGACGGCGAGATCGAACAGGTGGCTGCGGAACCACCGGCCGCGCGGCCGGCTGAGCGCCAGGCGCACGACGTAGTCCAGCACGAACGCCGCCCAGCACACGACGATCGCGAGGGAGGTGACCAGCCCCCACCGGCCAGTCGTGAAATCGCCGATGGCATGCCACGTGTACACCACGAGGTAGACCAGGGAGACGGCCGTCAGCGGCCACGTGGTCGCCCGCTCCCAGCGTCGGGTGGCGGAGGTCTCGCCCTTCGTGTGAGCCGGGTCTACCGGCGGATGCGCGGCGCTCGCCATGCCCGCACTCTAGAGCCGGGGTGCGGCCCGCCCCGGCAGACCCGCGGATGCCGCGGCGTCAGTCCTCGGTGTCGGCCTCCGGCGCCGCGTGCAGGTGACGCGGGCGCCACAGCACCACGTCCGTCGCACGGCGCACCCGTGCGCCGTGGCGCAGCGTGATGACCGATCCGGTCGCGCCGGCGGCGAACACGCGCGCGCCGGGGCGGGTCTCCCGCTCGGCGGTCAGCTGGCGCTCGAGCTCGCTGACTCGCCGCGAGAGCGCGTGCACGCGCTCCTCCAGCGCGAGCAGGCGCGCGATGGCGGGCAGGCTCATGCCTTCCGCCGAGAGGCGGGCGACCTCTCGCAGCTGCGCGACGTGGCGGGCGGAATACCGGCGCGAGCCGCCCTGCGTCCGGGCCGGGACGACGAGGCCCAGCCGGTCGTACTGGCGCAGGGTCTGCGGATGCATCCGCGACAGCTCCGCGGCCACCGCGATCGCGAAGATCGGTGCGTCCTCGTCGATGTGCTCCTCGGCCATCGTCCCTCCTTCCCGGTCCGGTGATGTGCTCAGGTTCTCAGCCGCGCGCCTTGGCGAGGAGGTCGGCGCGCGGGTTCTCCTGTGGCGCCACTTCGGCGAAGCGTGCGAGCGCCTCGCGCGCCGCCTCGTCCAGGTGCGCCGGCACCACGACCTGCACCTCGGCGAGCAGGTCGCCCGTGCCCTTCGCGGTGGTCACGCCCCGACCCTTCACCCGCAGGACCCGGCCCGACGGCGTTCCCGGTGCGACGCGCAGCTTGACGATGTCGCCGCCGAGCGTGGGCACCTCGATCGTCGCGCCGAGGGCAGCCTCGGTGAAGGTCACCGGCACGCTGACGCGCAGGTTCAGCCCGTCGCGCGTGAACACCGGATGCGGACGCACGGTGACCTGCACGACGATGTCGCCGGCCTCGCCGCCGTCGGGCGAGGGGCGGCCGCGTCCGCGCAGGCGGATCTTCTGCCCGTCGGAGACGCCCGCGGGGATCTTGACCTTGAACGGCTTGCCGTCCTCGCCCTGCAGCGTGATCGTCTCGCCCTGCGTGGCCGTGGCGAAGTCGATGGTCGTGCGCGCGGTGACATCCGCCCCGCGCTGGGGCCCGCCGAATCCACGGAACCCGCCGGAGGGCTGGCCGAACCGGCCGGAACCGAATCCTCCGCCCTGCTGCTGCTCGAAGACGGAGAAGAAGTCGTCGAAGCCGCCGGCGCCGGGGCGCGCGCGTCCTCCGCGCGCGCCCTGGCCGAACATGCTGAAGACGTCTTCGAAGCCGCCTCCGCCGCCGGCCCCGCCCGCCGTGAAGCGGGCGCCCGAGCCCATCGCGCGGATCTGGTCGTACTCCGCGCGCTGCTCGGCGTCGCTCAGCACGGCGTAGGCCTCGCTGATCTCCTTGAACGTGGCCTCGGCCTTGGCGTCACCGGGATTGGAATCGGGGTGATACTTCCGCGCGAGCTTGCGGTAGGTCTTCTTCAGATCGGCTTCGCTCACGTCCTTGTCGACACCCAGGACCTTGTAGAAGTCCTTGTCGAACCAGTCCTGACTCGCCATGCGTCCTCCTACTCGGCCGGGACGGCGACGACCACCTTGGCCGGTCGCAGCTCGACCGCGCCCAGACGGTAGCCGACCTCGACCACCTCGAGGATCGTCGGCTCGGTGGTGCCGGGGGTGGGCGCCGGGAAGATCGCCTCGTGCTGCTGCGGGTCGAAGACGTCGCCGGCCTTCCCGTAGGAGACCACGCCGAGGCGCTCGGCCACGGC
>CAZBZR010000017.1:0-1040 GCA_964496445.1 uncultured Microbacterium sp. | reverse complement strand
CGCGGCACGCCGGGCGACAACCGCTTCGGGTCCCCGCCGCCCAGCGGCCTGCGGTCGCGCAAGCCGAAGGCGGCGGACTTCCAATCGGCCACGGCGCGCACCTTGTCACCGATGGCGGCGAAGGCGGAGCCGGCCTCCAGGTCGCCGTGCTTCTCGGCGCGGTCCAGGTCGTCGAGCACCGGCAGGAGGCCCTTGGCGGCCTCGCCCTTGGCGCGCTCGATCTCCCGCTCGCGCTGCTCCTCGGTGCGCCGGCGGTAGTTGGCGTACTCGGCCTGCAGGCGCTTGAGGTCCGTCAGCAGCGCCGACTCGAGATCGGCGAACTTCTGATCCTCGGCGGCCGCATCCGCCGTCTGCTCGGCGCCGAGGATGTCGTCGACGGTCAGCTCGTCCTGCGACGAGGGGTCGGCTGCCTCGACAGGCTCGGCAACCGACCCCTCCTCGTCCGGTCGAACCTCGTCGTCGCCCTCGGGCTCTTCGAAGCTCTTGTCCGTCATGTCAGCTCTTCTTCTCGTCCTCGTCGTCGACCACCTCGGCGTCGATCACGTCCTCCTCGGGGTTGGGGACGGTGCCCTCGCCCGGCTCGTTCGCGGCCGGGTCGGGGTTCTCACCCGCGGCCTGACCCGCCTGGTAGATCGCCTCGCCGATCGCGCTCTGGCTCTGGCTGAGCTTGTCGAACGCGCTCTTCACGGCCTCGTCGTCCTCGCCGGCCAGGGCCGACTTGAGGGCGTCGACGTCGGCCTGGACGGAGTCCTTGACCTCGGCGGGGAGCTTGTCCTCGTTCTCCTTGAGGAGCTTCTCCACCGAGTACGACAGGGTCTCGGCCTGGTTGCGGGTCTCGGCGGACTCGCGGCGCTTCTTGTCCTCGGCGGCGTGCTCCTCGGCCTCGCGCACCATCCGCTCGATGTCCTCCTTCGCCAGCGAGGATCCGCCGGTGATGGTCATCGACTGCTCCTTGCCGGTGCCCTTGTCCTTCGCGGACACGTGCACGATGCCGTTGGCGTCGATGTCGAAGGTGACCTCGATCTGCGGCACGCCGCGCG
>CAZBZR010000016.1:0-45728 GCA_964496445.1 uncultured Microbacterium sp. | reverse complement strand
ATAAATCTCACCACCTGAGCTAAAAACAATGGTCCTAAAATAAGACTGTATTGAAATAGATTGATTTTTTCGATGGATAAAACATGAACAACAACCACCAAAAATCCAAAATAGATTAATCTGTGGAGATTTTTCCAATTTTTGAATTTTATCATTCAAAGCATCATTATTTCCTACAATATGGTAAGTGTTTTGAGGGAAGGGAATCCCATGAAGAGCAATCGCATCACTCGTTCGGTTCTGCCGCTCGGTCTGGCCGGCGCCATTGCCCTGGCCATGGCAGCCGGGGTTGGCATCAGCTCGAGCGCGGTGACCCCCAGCCGCTGGAGGTGGTCGATCACGGCGGGATGCGCGATGCCGGAGTAGGTGCCGCGCAGCTCCTCCGGGATCAGCGGGTTCAGCTGCGTGAGCCCCTTGACGTGGGCTTCGTAGATGAACGTCTCGGCGTACGGGGTCTTCGGCTGTCGATCGCCGGTCCAGTCGAAGAACGGATTGACGACGACGCCCTTCATCATCGCGCCGGCGGAGTCCTCGTCGTTGCGCGAATCAGGGTCGCCGAAGGTGTAGCTGAAGACGGACTGGCCCCACTGCACCTGTCCGTCGACGGCCTTGGCGTACGGGTCCAGGAGCAGCTTGTTCGGGTTGAACCGCTGCCCGTTCTCGGGGTCGTACGGTCCGTACACGCGATAGCCGTAGCGCTGCCCGGGCTGCACGTTCGGGAGGTACGCGTGCCACACGAACGCGTCCACGTCGCGCAGCTCGATGCGCGTCTCCTTCCCCCGCTCACCGAACAGGCACAGCTCGACGCGCTCGGCGCCCTCACTGAACAGGGCGAAGTTCGTCCCGTTGCCGTCGAAGGTCGCCCCGAGGGGATAACTGGAACCTGGCCATGCCTGCACGTGGCAACAGTAGCCGCGGCAGATTTCCCCCCGGCCCGGTTGACCCGGAGGCGCTGGCCGGTTATGCGCGTTCCGGCGGATGCTCCAGCAGCTGGATGCGCTCGCGCAGATAGGCCGCCAGCGGCATGGGGTCGGCGGCGCTGCTCCAGCGCACCACCGGCTCGCCGTCGCGGAGGGCGAGCGGGGTGGTGTGCGCCGACAGCGTGGCCGGGTCGATCGCCCGCCATCCCACGTGCACGGTCTCGCCGTCGGCGAAGCCGCCCCGCGCCGCCGCACCGGCGAGGGCGGCGCGGGCGCGCTGCGACTCGGCGGTGAAGCCGCGGACGGCCTCGGTGCGGGCGCGCACGATCTCGCCGGTGGCCAGCACCGCGTCCTCGGTGAGGAGGAGCACGCCCAGGTGCCACGCGGTGCCGGCCCGGACGATGCGCGGCGCGCGGGCGATCCCGAGGATGCGGCGCGGATCGCGGCGCTCACCGAGCGCCTCGCGCGGCGCGCCGGCCAGCTGCCGCCGCGCATCGACGAGCAGCTCGTCGATCAGCATCCGCTCACCCCAGGCCCGCGCGCCCGCCCACGGGCGGGCGCGCCGGCCAGCTGCCGCCGCGCATCGACGAGCAGCTCGTCGATCAGCATCCGCTCACCCCAGGCCCGCGCGCCCGCCCACGGGCGGCTCGTCGCCGCTCACGGGCTTGCGCGACAGACCCACCGAGCCGGGACCGCGGCGGGTGGCGGCGGCCACCGCCACCGACTCGTCGACGTCGGGGTAGCGGGGCCGCAGCGTCACCGGAACCGCGGGGCGGCGCCGGGCGCGGCGCGCGGCCGCGACGAGGTTGAGCGCCTCGACGAACACCGCGAAGGCCATGGGCCCGTAGATGAGGGCCTTGTCGATGTGCAGCCCGAAGCCCTCGGCGATGAGGAAGACGCCGATGAGGAGCAGGAACGACAGCGCGAGCATCTTCACCGTGGGGTGGCGGTTCACGAACGCGAAGATGAAGCGGGACGCGAACAGCATGATGCCGAACGAGACCACGACCGCCGTGATGATGACGATCATGTTCGTGGTCATCCCGACCGCGGTGATGACCGAATCCAGCGAGAAGACGAGGTCCAGCGCGAGGATCTGCGCGATCACGGCGCCGAAGGTGGCCGTGCCGCCGCCGCCGGAGGCGTGCTCCTCGGCGCCCTCGAGCTTCTGGTGGATCTCGTGCACGGCCTTGTAGACGAGGAAGAGGCCGCCGAGGATCAGGATGAAGTCCTTCACCGAGAAGCCGAGCTCGCCGATCGTCAGGATGTCGGTGGTCAGGGTGATGATCCACCCCGCGAGGAACACCAGTCCCACCCGCAGCACCATCGCCAGGCTCAGCCCGAGGTTCCGCGCCCGCGCCTGCTGGGCGGTGGGGAGCTTGGAGGCGAGGATCGAGATGAAGATGACGTTGTCGACGCCGAGGACGAGTTCCAGCACGAACAGCGTGAGGAAGACGGCGATGAGGTCGGCGGAGAGCACGAGGGAGAAGTCCACGCTCCGATGCTAGGGGGTGCCCCCCGCTCGGTCGGCGGCGGCCCGCGCGGCGGCGGCCTTCCGTCGCGCCGCCTCGGCATCCGCCTGCGCACCGGCGTGCGCGCGCTCGCGGCGATCCGCCTCCTCGTCCGCCGCGGCGGCGTCGCGTTCGAGGCGGTCCAGCTGCGCGCGCACCTCGGTCAGCCGCTCGTGCAGCAGGTCCGCTCGTTCCTGTGCCTTCGCCAGCAGCTCCGCCGCCTTCTTCTGCGCGCGTTCGGCCTCGGATGCGGCACGGTCGGCCTCGCGCGCGCCGGCCTCGGCGGCCTTGCGGGCGCGACGGGCGGCGAGGTCGTCGCGCGCGGGGGCGGGACGCGCCGCCACACCGGGGAGGGAGCCGGCGACGGCGTCGGCGAGCTCCCCGGGCTCGAGATCGGCGCCGACCGTGCGCACCAGGCGCCCGGTGAGCACCGCCGCGGCGGCGTGCTCGTCGACGATCGCCGCGTTGACGGTGCGCTCCACCTCACCGGCCGCGGCGGCGCTGAGCGCCGTGCCGGCGGCCCGGGTCAGTTCGCCGGCGCGGCGGGCGAGGCCGGCGACGAGCGCGCGGCGCTGGCGGCCGAGGGTAGCGAGCTCGGCCGCATCGCGGTCGTCCTGCGCTTCGTGGAGGGCACGCGAGAGGGTGACGGCCTCGGCCAGCTGTCCGTCGCGGACGAGGAGGTTCACCGCCCACGCGGCGACGGACGGTTTGCGCAGCGCCCGGATGCGGCGGGCGAGCGGCCCCGGCGCGCGCCCGGCCCGGGCGTTGCGGGCAGCCGTGAACTCGCCCGGGGCCAGCGCGTACAGGGCATCGGCCTCGGCGTCGAGGTCATCCGCCGCGTCCGCCATGCCCGTCATCCTGCCACCGCGGCGTGAGCGGGGTGGTGGGAAGGGCGGATGCGGCGAGGACGGCTCAGTGCGTCACGGGATGGCGCCGCTCGAGGGCCGCGCCCTCCCCGTCGACGTTGGGGAGGACGCGGTCGAGCCAGCGCGGAAGCCACCACGCCGAGCGGCCGAGCAGGTGCATGAGGGCGGGGACGAGCAGCATCCGCACCACGAAGGCGTCGAAGAGGACCCCGAGCGCCAGCCCGAACCCGAAGCCCTTGATGATCACCGACTCCGACGTGATGAACCCGCCGAACACCGCGATCATGATGATCGCGGCGGCGATCACGACGGTGCGCCCGGCACGGAATCCCTGCGCCACCGCGAGGCGCGCGGGGACGCCGTGCGCGTACGCCTCGCGCATGCCGCTGGTCAGGAACAGCTGGTAGTCCATCGCCCGGCCGAAGAGGATGCCGACGAGGATCACCGGCAGGAAGCTCAGGATCGGCCCGGGGTTGTGGATGCCGAACACCGAGCCGAGCCATCCCCACTGGAAGACCGCGGTGAGCGCGCCGTAGGTGGCGAACAGCGACAGCACGAATCCACCGGTGGCCAGCAGCGGCACCAGGAGCGAGCGGAACACCATCACCATGATGAGGAAGGACAGCCCGACGACCACCGCGAGGTAGGTGGGCAGGATGTCGGCGAGCCCCTCCGAGATGTCGATGTTGATCGCCGCCTGCCCGGCGACCCCCAGGACGATGTCGCCGTCGATCGGCGGCAGGGTCCGCAGGTCGCGCACGAGCCGGTCGGTGCTGACGCTGTTGGGGCCTTCGGCGGGGACGACCTGGAAGGCGGCGAGCGCGCCGTCGGTCGCGACGGCGACCGGCGCGACCGCCACGACGTCCTCCTGCGCGGCGAGCTCGCGCGCGACGACGAGCTGCGCCTCTGCCACGGCTTCCTCGTCGAGCCCGTCCGGCAGCTGCGCGGTGACCAGGAGCGGCCCGTTGACCCCCTCGCCGAAGGCCTCCTCGGTCGCGACGTACGCGCGGTAGGCGGCGGAGTCGGCAGCCTCGGAGCCGCCATCGGGCAGTCCCAGGCGCATCGAGAGCGCGGGGATCGCGACGACCAGCAGCGCGACGACCGACACCACGGTCGTGACGACCGCGCGCAGCGTCGACATCTCGCGGACCCCGCGCGTGCGCGAGCGCGGGGTGTCGCTGCTCACCCGCGACTGGGCGCGCTCGCGCACGCGGCGCCGGAGGACGCGGGTACCGGCCAGGCCCAGCACTGCGGGGGTGAGGGTGACGGCGATGAGCACCGCGATGGCGACGCTGACGGCGCCGGCGGTGCCCATGAGCCCGAGGAAGGGGATGCCGGTGATGTTCAGCGCGAGCAGCGCCACGATGACGGTGCTCCCCGCGAACACCACGGCGTTGCCCGCCGTGCCGTTGGCCAGCGCGATGGATTCGCGGACCTCGATCCCCTGGAGGAGCTGCTTGCGGTGCCGGTAGAGGATGAACAGCGAGTAGTCGATGCCGACCGCGAGGCCCAGCATCACGCCGAGGACGGGGGTGACCGAGGCCATCTGCACGACGCCCGAGAACGCGAGCGTGCCGAGTGCTCCGATCGCGACGCCGGTGATCGCCGTGACGATGGGGAACGCCGCGGCAAGGAGCGAGCCGAGCACGACGACGAGGACCACGGCGGCGATGGCGACGCCCACCGCCTCGCCGACGCCGAGGATCTCGGGGACCCCCTGCGAGATCTCGGTGGAGAAGGACACCGCCACGCCGTCGATGGGCGCCTCGGAGAAGTGGGCCATGACGGCCTCCTTGCTCGCCTCCGGCAGCTCCAGCCGCGGCTCGGTGAACGACACGTTCACCAGCGCCGTCGCCTCGTCCTCCGCCACGAGCCGGATCTCGTCGGCGAACGACAGCAGCTCGGCGCCCTGCTCCAGCCGGTCCTCCTCCGCGGCCAGCGTGTCACGGCCGGCGTCCAGCTGCGCCTGCTGGGCCGCCAGGGCGGCCCGCTGCGCTTCCAGCTCGGCCTGCGCCGGCGCGCGCGCCTCGGCGGGGAGCGGTGCCGCGTCCAGCTGTGCCTGCGCGGCGTCGAGCTGGGCGCGCCCGGCATCGAGCTGCGCCTGGCCGCCCTCCGCCTGGGCGCGCGCAGCCTCGAGCTGGGCGCGGCCGTCCTCCACCTGGGCTCGCCGGTCGGCGAGCTCCGCCTCCGCGGCGAACGGATCGACGACGTCCGCGACGTCGGGGAGGTCGCGTGCGGTCTCGACCAGATCGGCGATCTCCGTCCGCTGCGCGTCGGTGAACGGCTCACCGTCCTCGGTGGTGAGCACCACGGTGCCGGCGGCGCCGGCGAAGTCGGGGAGGGAGTCCTCCAGCTCGGCGACGACCTCGCCCGACGCCGTGCCGGGGATGTCGAAGCTCGAGCTCAGCCCTGCGAAGCCGAGCGCGAATCCGCCGCCGGCAGCGCCCAGCAGCGCGATCCACGCCACCACGACGGCCCAGCCGCGGCGCGCGGCGAACGATCCCAGACGATGGAGCAGCTCGGCCATGCGTTCCCCTCGGAGAGAGGGCTCGCGGGCACGCGGCCCTCGGCGTCGAAAAGCGACGCCTAAGATAACACGCACCGTCTCGTCTTATCTGGGAGCGTCGCCATGCCACGACCGCGCAGCGGCCCCGTCCGCAATGAGGCGGCCCACCAGGCCATCCTGACCGCGGCCGCCGAACTCCTCGCCGAGCGGGGGTATGACGCCCTGACGATCGAGGGGATCGCCACGCGCGCGGGCGTCGGCAAGCAGACGATCTACCGATGGTGGCCCTCCAAGGGCGCGGTCGTCGCGGAGGCGATGGTGGCAGGCCTCCTCCTGCCGCAGCGGCTCACCGTCCCCGATACCGGGGACATCCGCGCAGACCTCCGGACGTGGCTGGGCAGCCTCGCACAGGTCATCGGCGACGAGCAGAGCGCTGGTCTCGTCCGCTCGATCGTCACGGCCGCGACGCAGAACCCCGAGATCGCGCAGCACCTCTCCGGCACGCTCGTGCCGACCGCCTCGCTGTCGGAGCGGTTGCTCGCCGCGGTCGGGACGGCACCGAACCTCCGCCCCGGGGTGCCGGTGACCACCCTCGCCGACATGATCCTGGGGGCGCTCGTGATCGCGGTCCTCGGCCGCGAGCCGTTGGACGACCGGGCGATCGACGATCTGGTGATCGCGGTGCTGGGGCGCTGAGCTCAGGCGGGGCGCGGCGGCGCCGTCGTGGCGCGCGGCACCAGCACCGTGGGCAGGCGCAGGTGGGTCTGCGCGGGCGCCGAACCGGCCATCAGCTCCAGCAGCATCCCGAGCGCCTCGGCGCCGAGCTGCTGCATGGGCTGGCGGACGGTCGTCAGCGCGGGGGCCACCTGGGAGGCGTCGGGGATGTCGTCGAAGCCGATGATCGACAGGTCGTCGGGCACCGAGAGCCCGAACTCCGACGCCAGGCGCAGGATCGTCAGCGCCGAGATGTCGTTGGCGGCGAAGATGGCGGTGGGCCGGTCAGACCGCGAGAGCAGCTGCGCGGCAGCGGCCCGGGCGGTGTCCTCCTCATACCGCCCGACGCCCACGAGGGAACGATCGAAGGGGATGCGCGCGTCCTCGAGGGCACGGCGGTACCCGCTCTCGCGGAACATCGAGGAGCGCAGATCGGGGCGACCGGCGACGAAGCCGATGCGGCGATGCCCGAGGGAGATGAGATAGCTGACGGCGTGCCGGGCGCCGGTGAAGCTGTCGGATTCGACGGTGGGGAGGTCGGCCGGGCCGGTGTGGGGGTCGATGGCCACCACCGGCACGTCCGTCGACACGTTCACGACGGACGGGGTCACCATGATGACGCCGTCGACGAGCGTGCCGCTGAGGCGACTGAGCGAGCGGCGCTCCCATCCCTCGCCCGACCCCTCGCGCGATCCGCTGTAGGCCAGGAGGTCCAGCCGCGAGTCCCGCAGCTCCGCGCCGACGCCCTTGAGCACCTCGGCGGAGAAGGGCTCGAAGCCCGCGACGAGCACGCCGATCACCCCCGTGCGGCGCGCCCGCATGCTGCTGGCGACCAGGCTCGACTCGTAGCCCAGATCGGCGACGGCGGCGAGGACGCGCTGCACGGTCTGCGGCGCGACGCCGTAACGCCCGTTGACCGCCTTGGAGACCGTGGCGACCGAGACGCCCGCCGCGGTGGCCACGTCGTGGATGGTCGCCCGGCGTCGCATGCGCCTCAGCGTAGCCCTCTGGAAAACAATTTCGAAAACGTTTGACGAAATCGTTTCTCATTCTCATGCTTAGGAGACCCGAGCGAGGCACACGCGCGGGAAAAGAGCACCTCGACGAGCGAGCGTGCGCACTCAATGAGGAGAGATCACATGAGAAACAAGCGGATGGCCGCGGGGGCGGTCGCCCTCGCCGCAGGAGCGCTCGTGCTGAGCGCGTGTTCGGGCGGCGGCGGCGGAGAGTCCTCGGACGGCAACGTCGAGATGACGCTCTGGCAGAACTCCACCACCGGCCCCGGCCAGCAGTTCTGGAAGGACGCGATCGCCGCGTTCGAGGAGGAGAACCCCGGCGTCACCATCAAGATGCAGTCGGTGCAGAACGAAGACCTCGACGGCAAGCTCCAGACCGCGCTGAACGCGGGCGACCCGCCGGACATCTTCCTCCAGCGCGGTGGCGGCAAGATGGCCGCGATGGCCGACGCCGGTCAGCTGAAGGACCTCAGCGGCGCCATCGACGACCAACTCACCGAGGAGATCTCGCAGGCCGCGTTCGACGCCGAGACCTACCAGGACAAGATCTGGGCGATGCCGCTGTCGGTGCTGCCCGGTGGCTTCTTCTACAGCCAGGACGCGTTCGACGCGGCCGGGATCACCGAGAACCCCACCACGATCGACGACCTCGCCGCCGCCGTCGAGGAGCTCAAGGGCACCGGCATCGCGCCGATCGCCCTCGGCGCCAAGGCCGCGTGGCCGGCCGCGCACTGGTACTACTTCTTCGCGCTGCGCGAGTGCAGCGAGGACGTCATCTCGGAGACGAGCGAGTCGAAGGACTTCAGCGACGAGTGCTGGCTGCGCGCCGCCGAGGGCCTGAACGACTTCGCCGCCATCGAGCCGTTCAACGAGGGCTTCCTCACCACCGAGCCGCAGCAGGGCGCCAACAGCTCCGCGGGCCTCATCGCGAACCGCAAGGCCGCGATGGAGCTCATGGGCGCGTGGGACCCGGGTGTGATCGCGTCGCTGACGCCGGATGAGAAGCCGCTCCCCGACCTCGCCTGGTTCCCCTTCCCGGAGGTTCCCGGCGGTGAAGGTGCGCCCGGCTCGCTGATGGGCGGACTCGACGGCTACTCGTGCGCCGCGCAGGCTCCCGATGAGTGCGTCGACTTCCTCAACTTCGTCGCCAGCGCCGACCAGCAGACGAAGTACTACCAGGCCTTCCAGTCGCCGCCGGTCAACTCCGTCGCCCAGGAGGCCGTCACCGAGCCCTACCTGATCGGCATCCTCGAGGCCTACAACGAGGCGCCGTTCATCTCGCAGTGGCTGGACACCGTCCTCGGCCAGAACGTGGGCAACGCCCTCAACGTGGCCGTGGTCGACATGCTCGCGGGCAACAGCGACCCCGAGACGTTCATCCAGACCGTCAACACGGCGGGTGCGCAGGGCTGATCGATGTCCGTTCGCGAGTTGTCCTCTTCGGACGCTGATCTCGCGCAGCACGACGGGGGCGGCGTGACGCCGCCCCCGTCCGTGCCGCGGGACCGCCGTCGCCGTCGGGGTCTCGGCTGGGCGGGGCGCTTCGAAGTGCTCATCCTGGTCGGCCCCGCCGTCATCTTCTTCCTCGGTTTCGTCATCCTCCCGGTGATCATGGCCGCGTACTACGGGTTCTTCCGGTGGTCGGGCTACGGCCCCGCGACGGACTTCGTGGGCTTCCAGAACTACGTCGTCATCTTCAGCGACCCGAACTTCCAGGCAGCACTGCTGCACAACGGCTTCATCGTCGTGATGTCCCTCGTCCTGCAGGGACCGCTGGCGATCCTCCTGGCGCTGCTGCTGAACCGCAAGATGCGCGGGCAGTCCGTCATCCGCGTCCTCATCTTCGTCCCCTACGTCATCGCGGAAGTGGTCGTCGGTACCGGCTTCAGCCTGCTGCTGGCCACCGAGGGCGCCGCCAACGGCGCACTGGAGAAGCTCGGACTCGGCTTCCTGCAGTCCGCGTGGCTCTCCGACCCCGCCATCGCCATCTGGACGCTCATGGCGATCCTCACGTGGAAGTACATCGGCTTCGCCGTCATCCTCTTCCTCGCGGGGCTCCAGGGCATCCCCGAGGAGCTGTACGAGGCCGCGGCCATCGACGGCGCCTCGTACTGGCAGATCCAGCGCCGCATCGCGCTGCCGCTGCTGGCCCCGACGCTGCGCATCTGGGCCTTCCTGTCGATCATCGGCGCGCTGCAGCTGTTCGATCTCGTCTACATCATCTGGGGCCAGTACGTCTCCTCCGTGGCGGGCACCAACACGATGGCGATCTACATGGTCGCGACCGGCCGCAACGCGGGCAACTTCGGCTACGGCAACGCGGTCGCCGTCGTGATCTTCGTCATCTCCCTGGTGGTCGCGCTGATCTACCAGCGCACCGTCCTGCGTCGTGACACCGCCGGCGCGATCACCGAGAAGGGCGCGCAATGAGCACCATGACCCTCACCACCGCGGCGCCCGCCACCGGGCGTGCACGGCGGAACCGGCAGAAGCTGCCGTGGGGATCGCCCGCGGTCTACTTCGTGGCGCTCGTCGTCATCGCCCTGATGCTCGGACCGGTGATCTACATCATCATCGGCGGGTTCCGCACGAACTCGCAGATCACGATCGATCCGGCCGCCTTCCCCGACCCGTGGAACTTCGGCAACTACGCCAGCGTCATCACGAGCGGGCAGTTCTGGACCCAGGTGGGCAACTCCACGATCGTCGCCCTCGCCACGACGGCGGGCGCGGTGGCCCTGGGCCTCATGGCGAGCTACGTCATCGCGCGGTACAGCTTCCGCGGCCGCGGCGCGCTGTACGCCCTGTTCGCCTCCGGCCTGATGTTCCCGATCACCGTCGCGATCACGCCGCTGTACATCGTGATCCGCAGCCTCGGTCTCATGAACAGCCTGCCGGGCATCATCCTCCCGCAGATCGCCTTCGCGCTGCCCACGACGATCATCATCCTCGTGCCGTTCCTGCGCGCCATCCCGGACGAGATCCAGGAGGCCGCCTACATCGACGGATGCGGCCGGCTGGGCTTCTTCTGGCGCATGGTGCTGCCGCTGGCGGTGCCGGGCGTGATCACGGTCGCCATCCTGGCCTTCATCGGCAGCTGGAACGCGTACCTCCTGCCGCTGTTCATCCTCAACGACGAAGCCGCCTTCACACTGCCGCTGGGCGTGCAGGCCTTCTCGTCGCAGTACTCCGTGGACACCGCACGCGTCCTGGCGTTCACGTCGCTGTCGATGCTCCCCGCTCTGCTGTTCTTCAGCCTCTTCGAGCGGCGCATCGTCGGCGGTCTCACGGGCGCAGTGAAGGGCTGACATGCTGGCACACAACGAACCGTCCGCGCGCGTGCGCGAGCTCTTCGAGCGGATGACGCTCGAAGAGAAGGCGGCGCAGCTCGTCGGCTACTGGGTGGACCAGGGCGGCGAGGTCGTGGCGCCCCTCGCGAACGAGATGGCCACGAGCACGCGCTACGCCGACGCCACCGTCCACGGTCTCGGGCATCTCACGCGCGTCTACGGCACGCGACCAGTCGACCCGATCGAGCGTGCGCACTGGCTGTGGGGCGAGCAGCGCCGCCTCGTCGCGGAGACCCGCCTGGGCATCCCGGCGATCGTGCACGAGGAGTGCCTCACCGGCCTGGCCGCGTGGCAGGCCGCGACCTTCCCGACTCCGTTGGCGTGGGGGGCCTCGTTCGACCCCGAGCTCGTCGCCGAGATGGGCGAGGCGATCGGCGCGTCGATGCGCGAGCTCGGCATCCACCAGGGGCTGGCTCCCGTGCTGGATGTGATCCGCGACCCGCGCTGGGGGCGGGTGGACGAATGCATCGCGGAGGACCCGTACGTCGTGGGGACCATCGGGACCGCCTACGTGCAGGGGCTGCAGTCGGCGGGCGTGCACGCCACGCTCAAGCACTTCGTCGGATACTCCGCATCGCAGGCCGCGCGCAACCACGCGCCCGTCCACGCCGGGCCCCGGGAGGTGGCCGATGTGCTGCTGCCGCCATTCGAGATGGCCCTGCGCGACGGCGAGGCGCGCTCGGTGATGAACTCCTACGCCGAGATCGACGGTGAGCCGGTCGCGGCGAGCCCCCACTACCTCGACGAGGTGCTGCGTGCGCAGCTGGGCTTCGACGGCCCGGTGGTCTCGGACTACTTCTCGGTGGCGTTCCTGCACTCCACCCAGGGCGTGGCCGCCGACCTCGGCGAGGCCGCCGAGCTGGCCCTGCGCGCCGGCATCGACGTCGAGCTGCCCACCGGCGACGCCTACGCGGAGCCGCTGCTGCGCCGCATCCGTGAGGGCGTCGTCGACGAGGCGATCCTGGATGCCGCCGTCCTGCGCGTGCTCGTGCAGAAGGAGGAACTGGGGCTCCTGGACGAGACGTTCGAGGACCCGCCCACCTCGGTCGACCTCGACTCCCCTCGCCACCGCGACCTCGCGCGCCGCCTCGCGGCGGAGTCGGTCGTGCTGCTGTCCAACGACGGCGTGCTGCCGGCCCGCCCGGTCTCGCGCATCGCCGTCATCGGACCCAACGGCGACTCCTCCGAGGCGCTCATGGGCTGCTATTCGTTCGCGAACCACGTGCTCGCCCACCACCCCGAGGTGGCCCTGGGCATCGGAATCCCGACGGTGGCGGATGCCGTGCGGGGCGAATTCCCCGCGGCTGAGGTCGAGGTCGTGCGCGGCTGCGACGTCGAGGGCGAGGACGACAGCGCCCTTCCTGCGGCCGTGGCCGCGGCCGGCGCCGCCGACCTCGCCCTCGTCGTCGTCGGCGACCGAGCGGGCCTGTTCGGCCGCGGCACGGTCGGCGAGGGCAACGACGTCGACGACCTGGAGCTGCCCGGCCTGCAGCGCCGGCTCGTGACGGAAGTGGCCGCCACCGGGACCCCGGTCGTCCTGGTCGTGTTGTCGGGCCGCCCCTACGCGATCGACTGGGCCCTGGAGGGCGCCGTGGGCGCCGTGGTGCAGACCTTCTTCCCCGGCGAAGAGGGCGCGGACGCGATCGCGGGCGTGCTGTCCGGGCGCATCAACCCGTCCGGACGCCTCCCCGTGTCCCTCCCCCGCTCGGCCGGCGCGCAGCCCTACACGTACCTGCACCCGCGCCTGGGCGGACGAAGCGAGATCACCAGCGCCGATCCCACGCCGGTGCGGCCCTTCGGCTTCGGCCTGAGCTACACCACGTTCACCCACACCGACCTGACGGTGACGGAGACGGTTCGGGCGGGGGATGCGGTCACGGTGGCCGTGACGGTGCGCAACACCGGCGAGCTCGACGGCGCCGACGTCGTGCAGCTGTACGCGCAGGACGTGTACGGCAGCATGACGCGCCCGGTCGCGCAGCTCCTGGCCTACCAGCGCGTGGATGTCGCCGCCGGCGAGGAGGTGCGCGTGACCTTCACCGTGCCCACCTCCCGACTCGCCTTCTCCGACCGCACCGGCCGCCGGATCGTCGAGCCGGGCCGCGTCGAGCTGTGGGTGGGCCCGTCGTGCGCGACGCGGGAGACGGAGGGCGCGATCGAGATCGTCGGAGACGTGCACGCCGTCACCGCGGCCGATCCGCGCGTGGCGACCGCCGCGGTCACGGATGCCGCTGGAGCGCCGGTGGACGCTCGCCGCGGGCCCGCCGTCCTGGCCTGATCACCCGCACGTCGACGGCGCCCTCCCCCTGAGGGGGAGGGCGCCGTCTGGTGTGCGGTGCACCCGTGCGCATCCGATCAGCCGCGCCCCGGCTGTACCGTCACGGTGTCGGGGAACACGGCCTTCGGATCGGCGGTCATCGCAGCGTCACGACGGCCCACGAGACCGCGGGAAGGGTGAGGGCCAGGGTGCCGTCCGCCCGGCGGTCGACCGCGATCTCGCGCGGGGCCACCCGCTCGGGGTCGGCGAGGGTGTTGCGGGCGTGGATGTCCTCGTCCCAGATCGCGGTGGCCGAGACCACCTCGACCGCGCCGAGCGCAGCCGCGTCGATCTCGAGGGTGACCGGACCCGTCAGGCTCCGGTTCACCGCGAACAGCGACGTCTCCCCCGACGCCCGGTCGTGCGTGGCGACGGCGTCGACGACGGGGACCGCGCCGAAGCGCGCGGTGTCGTAGCCCGGGGACTCCAGGCGCACCTCCAGCGCATCGCCCTGCGCGAGACGCGAGGTGAGGGCGAAGGGGAAGAACGTCGTCTGCCGCCACGCCGGGCCGCCCGGCTCGGTCATGATCGGAGCGATGACGTTGACGAGCTGGGCGAGGCTCGCCGCCTTCACGCGGTCGGCGTGACGCAGCAGCGAGATGAGCAGGTTCCCCACCACGACGGCGTCGGCGACGCTGTAGCTGTCTTCGAGCAGGCGCGGGGCCACCGGCCACTCGTGGATGTCGGTGATCTTCTCGACGTCGTTGAAGCGCTTCTGGTACCAGACGTTCCACTCGTCGAAGGAGATGTAGATCTCCTTCTCGCTGTGGCGGAGCGCCTTGACGTGATCGGCGGTGGCGACCACGGTGTCGATGAAGCGGTCCATGTCGGTGGCGGAGGCGAGGAAGCTGGCGTAGTCGTCGTCGTGCGGCTCGTAGTACGCGTGGCACGAGATGAAATCGACCTGGTCGTAGGTGCGCTCGAGCACCACGCGCTCCCACTCGCCGAAGGTGGGCATCTGCGCGCCGGAGCTCCCGCAGACCACGAGCTGCAGATCGGGGTCGATCTGGCGCATCGCGCCGGCGGTCTTCGCGGCGATCTCGGCGTACTCCGCCGCCGTGGCGGCGCCGAGCTGCCACGGACCGTCCATCTCGTTGCCGAGGCACCACATCCGGATGTCGTGGGGCTCGGGCGAGCCGTTGCGCACGCGCTCGTCGGCCCAGTGGGTGCCGGCGGGCACGTTGGCGTACTCCAGGACGTCGAGGGCCTCCAGGACGCCGCGCGTGCCGAGGTTCACCGCGTACATCACCTCGCTGCCGGCCTTGTCCGCCCACCGGACGAACTCGTCGAGGCCGATCTCGTTGGTCTCGGTCGAGTGCCACGCGAGGTCGAGGCGGCGGGGACGCCGCTCACGCGGGCCCACGCCGTCCTCCCACCGGTAGCCGGAGACGAAGTTGCCGCCCGGGTAGCGCACCGTGCTCACCCCGAGCTCACGCACCAGGTCGAGGACGTCGCGGCGGAAGCCGTCCTCGTCGGCGAGCGGGTGGGAGGGCTCGTAGATGCCGTCGTAGACGCACCGGCCCAGGTGCTCGACGAACGAGCCGAACAGACGGCGGTCGACACCTCCCACGACGACATGCGGATCGATGGTCACGCGTGCAGTGGTCATGCTTCTCTTTCGGGTGTGTCGTGGGGTGCGGTCGGGGAATCAGCCCGTCTCGCCGCGCCAGAGGTCGCGCGGCGTCAGCGGCACCGGCGCCGGGCGCGGCACCCGGGAGACGACGTCCACGCGCTGACGCTCGCGCGCCGAACGCAGCAGCGCCTCCATGGTCTCCAGGACATGCAGCGCCATCGCCCCGCTCGCCCGGTCGGGGCCGGCCGCCGCATCCAGCAGGCCCACGCCGCGACCGGCGTCGAGGTAGCCCGCCGACGGGGCGACCTCCTGCCAGCTGTCCGCGCCGAGCGGGCGCAGCCGCACCGCTCCGGCGAACAGATTCGGGTCGGGCACCTGCAGCGACCCTGCCTCGCCGTGCACCTCGATCGATGGCGCGGTCGAGGCCACACCGTCGAAGCTCATCACGACCGTCGACAGCGCACCGTCGGCGTGCTCCAGGATGCCGGTCACGTGGGTGTCCACCTCGACGCGCACCTGCTCGCCGGCGCGCGGGCCGGTGGCGATCGTGCGCGTGTCGCGGGTGCGACTGGCCCCGCCGGAGACCGACGTCACCGATCCGAGCAGCTGCACCAGCGTGGTGAGGTAGTACGGCCCCATGTCCAGCAGCGGGCCGCCGCCCGGGGCGTAGTAGAAGTCGGGGGCCGGATGCCAGCGCTCGTGGCCGGCCGAGATCCAGGTCGCCGATGCGGCCACCGGACGCCCGATGGCGCCGTCGTCGACGAGCCGGCGCGCGGTCTGCACGCCGGTGCCGAGCACGGTGTCCGGGGCACCGGAGACACGCACTCCGGCTTCCTCGGCGGCGGCCAGGACGCCGCGGGCCTCCGCGACGGTCAGGGCCAGCGGCTTCTCGCCGTAGACGTGCTTGCCGGCCGCGATCGCCCGCAGCGCGATGTCGGCGTGCGCGGCGGGGATGGTGAGGTTGAGCACCGTGTCCACGGCGTCGTCGGCGAGGAGCTCGTCGACCGTGCGGGCGGCGGCGCCCGGCACGCGTGCCGCCACCTCGGCGGCCCGGGCGGCATCCAGATCGGCCACGGCGACGACGCGCGCGTGCGCCCCGCCGACGAGGGTGTCGAGGTACTGCCGGGAGATGACGCCGAGCCCGACGATTCCTACGCCGTGCGGGCTGCCCACCGCATCCCTCTTTCGATGATGGTGCGGACGTTGTCGTCCTGCAGGACGTCGACGCTGTGTCCCGGTGTCGCGACGAAGATGCGGCCCGCGCCCCACTCGCGGGTCCACACCGCCGGGCTCACGATGGGCCGATGCCACGGATGGTACGGCTGCACCGGATGCGTGGTGGTGGCCAGCACGTCGATCAGATCATCGTGGAGCACCCAGTACTGCTCGGTGGTGAGCGTGAAGTCGGCGATGCCCGCGGTGATCTCGTGCGCGCGGCCCGCCGGCGTGATGTTCACCTCGTAGGTGAGGTAGTTGTCGCGCTCGTCGCCGGGGCGCTCGGCGGGCGGGCGTCCCGGATGCGTGGCGAACTGCCCGCCGACGAGGTGGAGGTAGTCGGAGCTGTTGCGGAACGAGTCCGCGATGCCGCCGTGCCATCCCGCCAGCCCCGTGCCGGCCTCCACCGCGGCGCGCAGCCCCTGTACGGCCTCCTTCGACGCCTCCGACATCGTCGTGGACTGCACGATGAGGTCGACGCCGGCGAGGACCTCGGCGTCGGTGTAGATCTCGGGGCTCTCCTCGATCCGCACGGCGAACCCCTCCTCCTCGAGGAAGGGGATGAACAGTTCGGTCGCCTCGCGCGGATGGTGGCCGTCCCATCCTCCGCGCACGATCAGCGCCTGGCGCATGTGTTCCTCTCCCGGCCGCGTCAGCGCAGCTCGGCGGCCCGCTGGGCGGCGACGCGGTCGTACGCGGCGCGCACCTCGGGCCGCGGGTCGGTCGCCGCCTCGTGCTCCATGTCCACGCGCCAGCCGGGGCGCGCGCCGGTGAGCACCCAGGCCGCCTGACGCGCGGCGCCCAGCGCCACGTACTCACCCGGCGCAGGCACGGCCACGGGCACGTCGAAGACCTGGGCGGCGATCCCGGCGACGGCGGCGCTGCGGGCGGCGCCGCCCACCAGCAGCACGCGCTCGGCGGTGACGCCGAGGGCGCGGATCGCATCCAGGCCGGTGGCCAGCCCCGCGAGCATCCCCTCGACCGCGGCACGCGCGAGGTTCTCCCGCGTCGTGCTGGCGAGGGAGAGGCCCGACACCGAGGCACGGGCGGTGGGCAGGTTCGGCGTGCGCTCGCCCTCGAACCAGGGCACGAGGACGACGCCACCGGCGCCCGGCTGCGCGTCCAGGGCGAGGGAGGCGAGCCCGGCGTGGTCGACCCCGAGCAGGCGTGCGGTGGCGTCCAGCACCCGCGCAGCGTTGAGGGTCGCCACGAGCGGGAGGTACCCGCCCGCCGCATCCGCGAAGCCGGCGACCGTTCCGGTGGGGTCGGCGACCGGATGCTCCGTCACCGCGAAGACCGTGCCGGAGGTGCCGATCGACACTCCGACATCGCCGGGCGCGGCGTCCAGACCCAGCGCGGCGCCGGCATTGTCGCCTGCGCCGGGGCCGACCAGGGCGCCGCCCGGGGCCGTACCGGCCGATTCCGCCGGTCCGAGCACGCGCGGCACGATCGCCTCATGGCCGAGGGCGGTGGCGAGGAGCTCGCGTTCGTAGCCGTCCGGACCCCAGTACGCGGTGCCGGAGGCGTCGGAGCGATCCGTGGTCAGTTCCTCCAGCCGCGGGTTCTCCGGCCCGAAGCCGCGCAGGCGCCACGTCAGCCAGTCGTGCGGCAGCGCGACGGCCGCCACCCGCACGGCGTACTCGGGCTCGGCATCCCGGAGCCACCGCAGCTTGCTCGCGGTGAAGGACGCCACCGGCACCACGCCCGTCCGCGCGGCATAGGCCTCCGCGCCGACCTCGCGCACGAGCTCGGCGGCGGCCTGCGCGGAGCGGGTGTCGTTCCACAGCAGCGCCGGGCGGATGACGCGCCCTGCCTCATCGAGGGCGACCATGCCGTGCTGCTGGCCGGCGATGGAGATCGCGGCGACGTCATCCAGACCGCCCGCCTCGGCGATCGCCTGCTGGAGCGCGCGCCACCAGGCCTCGGGGTCGACCTCCGTGCCGTCGGGGTGGGAGGCCCGCCCCTCCCGGACGAGGAGACCGGTGGCGGCGTCGAGGACGACGACCTTGCACGACTGCGTCGACGAGTCGACGCCGGCGACGAGGGTCATCAGCCTCGGGCGCCCAGGAGGTGCTCGGTGGCCAGCTGCTGCAGCCGCACGAAACCGGCACCCTTGCCGCCGAGGTACACCGACGGGTCGAAGTCCTCGTACGCGGAGCGGTCGGCGAGGAACTGCTCGTAGGTCTCCCCCTCGTTGAGGGTCGGCACGGACAGCTCGTCGACCTTTGCGGCGGCGAGGGCCTCCTGCACCTCCGGGTCGGCGCGGAAGGCCTGCGCGCGCTCCTTGAGGAGGAGGTAGGTGCGCATGTTCGCCGCAGCCGACTCCCACACGCCCTTCTCGTCCTCGGTGCGTGAGGGCTTGTAGTCGAAGTGACGGGGGCCGTCGTAGGCCGGAACACCGCCGGGGCCGCCGTTTTCGAGCAGGTCGACCAGCGCGAAGGCGTTGTGCAGGTCGCCGTGGCCGAAGACGAGGTCCTGGTCGTACTTGATGCCGCGCTGACCGTTGAGGTCGATGTGGAAGAGCTTGCCGTGGTACAGCGCCTGCGCGATGCCGGCGGCGAAGTTCAGGCCCGCCATCTGCTCGTGGCCGACCTCGGGGTTCAGCCCCACGAGCTCGGGGCGCTCGAGCGAGTCGATGAAGGCGATCGCGTGGCCGAGCGTCGGCAGCAGGATGTCGCCGCGGGGCTCGTTGGGCTTGGGCTCGATCGCGAACCGGATGTCGTAGCCCTTGTCGGTCACGTAGTCGCCGAGGAGGTTCACGGCCTCGCGGTAGCGCTCGAGCGCGGCCCGGATGTCCTTCGCGGAGTCGTACTCGGCGCCCTCGCGGCCGCCCCACATGACGAACGTCTTCGCGCCGAGCTCGGCGCCGAGGTCGAGCTGACGGAAGACCTTGCGCAGCGCGAAGCGGCGCACGTCGCGGTCGTTGGCGGTGAAGCCGCCGTCCTTGAACACCGGCGCGCTGAAGAGGTTGGTGGTGACCATCGGGATGATCAGGCCGGTGGCGTCCAGGGCACCCTTGAGGCGGTCGATCTGGGTCTGGCGCTCCGCGTCGCTGGAGCCGAAGGCGAACAGGTCGTCGTCGTGGAACGTCAGACCGTAGGCGCCCAGCTCGGCGAGCTTCTCGACGGCGTGGACGACGTCCAGGGCCGGGCGGGTGGGGCCGCCGAACGGGTCGGTGCCGTTGTATCCGACCGTCCAGAGCCCGAAGGAGAACTTGTCGGCAGGGGTGGGAGTGGCCATGGTTCCGCGCTTCCTCGTTGAAAATGTTGCCTCACACAACCTATAACCGGTCCCGCCCCGGGTCAAGCAGCTGGCGAGGCATCCGGGCGGGCGCGCCGCAGCTACGAAAGTTTCGCCGCGGTCGCTATGCTCGAGCCATGTCCGCCCCCGCGCCGCCCCGCCCGAGGCTCTCCGACATCGCCGCCGAGGCGGGCGTGTCCCTCTCGACGATCTCGAAGGTGCTCAACGGGCGCACCGACATCTCGGCCGAGACCCGCGAACGCGTGGGCGCGCTCCTGGCCGCCCGCGGGTACGTCCGCCGCTCCGCCCCGGCGACTCCTCGCAGCGAGCTCCTCGAGCTCGTCTTCCACGAGTTCGAGGCGAGCTGGTCGATGGAGATCCTCGCCGGCGTCGAGGAGGTCGCGAAGGAGCACGGCCTCTCGGTCGTCGTGACCGAGAGCGGCAGCCGCCACGCGCTGGCCGCCGACTGGATCGACGGCGTGCTCCGCCGCCGCCCCGCCGGCATCGTCCTCGTCGTCTCCGACATCCCGCCCGCGCAGCGCCGGCAGCTGGCCGACCGCGGCATCCCGTTCGCGATCGTCGACTCGGCGGGAGACCCTCCCGCCGACGTCGCGTCGGTGGGCTCGGCGAACTGGTCGGGGGGCCTCGCCGCCACGCGCCACCTCATCGACCTCGGCCACACCCGCATCGGCGCCATCACCGGCCCCGACGACATGATGTGCTCGCTCGCGCGCCTCGACGGCTATCGCTCGGCGATGGCGAGCGCCGGACTGTCCGTGGATCCGGCGTGGACCACGTTCGGCTCGTTCTACGTCGAGGGCGGCCGCGAGGCGGCCCTCGCGATGCTCGCGCTGCCGCATCCGCCGACGGCCATCTTCGCCGGCAACGACCTGCAGGCGCTCGGCGTGTACGAGGCGGCCCGCGAGCGGGGTCTGCGCGTGCCCGACGACCTGTCGGTCGTGGGCTTCGACGACATCGCGCCCGCGCAGTGGGTGAGCCCGCCGCTGACGACCGTGCACCAGCCGCTGCGCCGGATGGGCGCCGAGGCCGCGCGCATCGTGCTGCGCGAGGCATCCGGCGACGCCGACCACGCGCCGCGGCTCGACCTCGCGACCCACCTCGTCGTGCGCGGCAGCACCGCCCCTCCCCGCTGACCCCCCGCCTGCCCGCGCCGCGCGCCCCCGCCCGCGCCGCGCGCCCGCAGATTCGGCGCATGTCACCGGATTCGGATCTGCCGGGCGCCGGCATCCGAATCCGGCGCCCGGAGCCGAATCCGCGGACGTCTGGAGGGGAAGGGATGGGATCAGCAAGAGGGGCAGCAAGAGGGGCAGGGAGCGCGTGAGGGCGCGTGGGAGCGTGACCATCGGAAGTTTCGGAGGACTTTCGTTACATTTCCGTAACGGGCGGCCCGTGGGCCTCCGGCGCGTGGATAAGTTGGCGCCCACAACTTGATCGCGCAAAGGAGCGCCCGTGTCCCGACGCCTCATCCCCCTCCTGTCCATGGCCGCCGTGGCCGCGCTGGTGCTCACCGGCGCACCGCCCGCTGCGGCAGCGCCCACCGTCGTCAGCGCCGTGGACTTCGAAGACGGCACCACCGGCACCTGGACGCAGAGCGGCGGCGGGGCCGGCACCCTGTCGGTCGTCGACCTCGACGGCGGCAAGGTGCTGCAGGTCGCCGACCGCAACGCCGACTACGTGGGGGTGCAGAGCCCCGCCGGCATCTACGAGGCAGGCGCGACCTACACCTTCTCGATGCGGATGCGGCTCGCCGAGGGCACCCCCGACACCTCCGCGCGCTTCGTCATGAAGCCCGCCTACTCGTGGATCGGCAACACCACGGTCACCGCATCCGCGTGGACGACCGTGCAGGGCACCTACACCGCGCCCGCCGGCGACGTGTCGGGCCTGCAGGTCTACCTCGGCACGAACGATGTGGCGGGCGGGGCCGCATACACCTACTTCGTCGACGACATCCAGGTCACCACGGATGCCTCGCCCGGCGGCGGGCAGGTGCCCGACGTGCCCCCCGGCGGAGCGGTGAACCCGTCCGCGACGCCGGTGAGCGCCGCGCAGGGCACCGGGAACGTCGCCGCGCTTACCTTCGACGACGGCCCCAACCCCGGCACCACGCCGGCGCTGCTGGACTTCCTCGCCGACAACGACCTCCGCGCGGTGTTCTGCGTCATCGGGCAGAACGTCACCGCGCCGGGCGGCGCCGACCTGCTCCGCCGGATCGTGGCGGAGGGCCACGTGCTCTGCAACCACTCGACGACCTACGACGACATGGGCGCCCTCACGCAGGATCAGGCGGCCCAGCGCATGGCCGAGAACCTCACGATCATCCGCACCGCCCTCGGCGACGAGGACTACCCGGTGCCGTTCTTCCGCGCGCCCAACGGATCGTGGGGCAACACGCCGGCCGCCGCCGTCTCGCTCGGGATGCAGCCGCTCGCAGTCGTGAACACGATCAACGACTGGGCCACCCAGGACGAGGCCACCCTCACGACGAACCTGCGCACCGCGATGAAGGCCGGCGAAGTCGTGCTCGTGCACGACGGCGGCGGCGACCGCTCCGGATCGCTGGCTGCCACCCGCACCGTCGTCGCCGAGCGGCTCGCGGCCGGCTGGACCTTCACGCTCCCCGTCGGCACCCCCGACGGCGGCGGAGAGGAGCCCGGCAGGCAGCAGCCGGGCGACGTGCTCATCGACACCACGTTCGATGACGGCGCACTCGACGGCTGGCTCGCCCGGGCAGGCTCCGGCACGTCCGACCCGTCCGTGACGGTCGTCGAGGGCGGCGCCGGCGGCACCCCGTACGCCGCGGAGGTGGCGGACCGCTCCCACGAGGGCGACGGCGTCCAGCGCGACGTCGTGGGGGTGCTCCTGCCGGGGCAGACCTACCGGATGTCGGCGGCGGTGCGCTTCGCGCCGGGGGCCGCGACCGGTCAGGGCCTCACGGTCTCCATGCGCACCGTCACGGGCGAATCCATCAGCTACGCCAACCTGCTGCAGGTGGAGAACGCCTCGGCCGACGCGTGGGTGAACGTCGAGGGCGAGTTCACCGTGCCCACCTACGACACCGCCGCCGAGATCTACGTCGAGGCGCGGTACAACAGCGGCAACACCGCCACGTTCCTCGTCGACTCGCTGCGAGTGTGGGTCCCCGAGCCCTCTGCGGTGGATCTGAGCCTGGAGCCGCTGCAGGACACCGTCGACTTCCCGCTGGGCGTCGCGATCGACTCGCGCGAGACCTCGGGCGGAGCATCCGAGCTGCTGCTGCACCACTTCGGTCAGATCACGCCCGAGAACCACATGAAGGTGGAGGCCTGGTACGACGGCTCGCAGAACTTCGCGCGCAACGCCGAGGCGACGACGCTGCTCGACTACGCGCAGGCCAACGACCTGCGCCTGTACGGACACGTGCTGGTGTGGCACTCGCAGACCCCGGCCTGGTTCTTCCAGGACGGTTCGGGCCGGGAGCTGACGGCATCGGATGCGGACAAGCAGTTCCTGCGCGAGCGGCTCCGCACCCACGTGTTCGACGTGGCCGCCTCGATCGCGGCCGACTACGGCCCCTACGGCTCGGCGACGAACCCCGTCGTGGCGTGGGACGTCGTCAACGAGGTGATCTCCGACCAGGCGACCCCCGACGGCCTGCGCACCAGCCGGTGGCACGACGTGCTGGGTGAGGAGTACATCCACCTCGCCTTCCAGTACGCCGACGAGGCGTTCAACGACACGTATGCCGCCGACGGCGCCGACCGCCCGGTGAAGCTCTTCATCAACGACTACAACACCGAGCAGGATCAGAAGGGCGCGCAGTACCAGGCCCTGGTCGAGCGCCTGATCGACGCCGATGTGCCGATCGACGGGGTGGGCCACCAGTTCCACGTTTCGGTGAACACGCCGATCGCCGAGATGCAGGGCGCCCTGGCGCGCTTTGCCGGGAAGGGCCTGCTGCAGGAGGTGACGGAACTGGATGTGACCATCAATCCCGCCACCGAGGCCAACCGCATCCGCCAGGGGCACTTCTACCGCGACGTCTTCGCGATGCTGCGGGGCTACCAGGCCTCGGCGCCGGCCGACGAGGAGCTCTTCGCGGCGACCGTGTGGGGACTGACCGACACCCGCTCCTGGCGGTCGGAGCAGCAGCCGCTGCTGTTCGACGGTGCCCTGCAGGCCAAGCCCGCCTACTTCGGCGCCGCCGACGACGCGGAGAACCTGCCGCCGCTGGTCACCACGACCAACGTGTTCGGCGGCGACGTGGCGCTCAGCGCCGGCTTCGCGACGGCCCCGGAGTGGCGGAACCTGCCGGAGAACGCCCTCACCGGCGACGCCGGCGGATTCCAGACGCGCTGGTCGGCGGACCACCTCACCGTCCTGGTGCGGACGGTCCCCGGTGCTGACCGCGTGGAGTTCACCTACGACGGACAGGAGCTGTTCTTCGAGGAGGGCGCCGCCGGGTCGGTCGAGGGCATCGCCGCCTCCGTCGAGGGTGCACGCCTGGTGGCGGTGCACCTGCCGCACAGCGGCGTCGCGATCGGCGACACCGCCGAGTTCGACGTGCGGGTGAGCGTCGACGGCGAGGTGGTGGGCGCGTGGAACTCCCCCGGGGTCACCGGCCGTCTCACGTTCCTCGAGCCGCTCTCCACGCTCGCGGTGCCGGAGCTGGCGGCCCCCGCTGTGGACGCGGAGGTCGACGCGGTGTGGGCGCAGGCGACCCCCGTCACCACGGCCACGACCGTGGAGGGCGACGCCGCCGGCGCCACCGCCGCGGTCCGCACGCTCTGGCAGGGGAACACGCTGTACGCGCTGTTCGACGTCACCGACGCCGCGATCGACCTCACCAACAGCGACCCGTGGAACCGCGACTCGGTCGAGCTCTTCCTCGACCTCGGCAACAGCAAGGCCGGATCGTATGGGCCCAACGACACGCAGATCCGCATCACGGCCGACAACCAGCTGTCCTTCGGCACCGGGAACGCCGCCGCGCAGCAGGCGCGCGTGCTCGCCAGCGCCACCGCGCCGACCGACACCGGCTACCGGGTGGAGGTGGCGATCGCGCTGGTGGGGCAGTCCGGCGGACAGAGCGACGTGCCGCTCGGCGGGGCGGGGACGTTCCACGGGATCGACTTCCAGGTCAACGACGGCCGCAACGGAGCGCGTGCCGCGGTGCACACGTGGGCGGAGCCGACCGGCACCGGCTACCAGAACACCGCCCGCTGGGGCGTCGCGCAGCTGGTGGCCGCCGGCACCGACCCGACGGATCCCACGGACCCGACCGACCCGACGGATCCCACGGACCCGACGGAACCGACGGACCCGACGCCGCAGCCGAACGCCCCGAGCGTGACGCCGCTGCCCGGCACCTCCCTCACCGAGGGGACCCGCGGTGGCATCACCGCCCCGGCCACCGCGCGTCCGGGCGAGACGATCACGATCCAGGTGGGCACCGCCCACGCCGGCAAGGACGTCGAGGTGTGGATGTACTCCACCCCCACCTTCCTCACCGACGCGGTCGTGACCTCCGGCGGCACGGTGACCGCGCGCATCCCCGCCGACGCCACCCCGGGTCGGCATCGCATCGCGGTCTACGACGCGGCCACCGGCGCGCTGCTGGGCTGGACCGAGCTGCGCATCGTGGGAGCCGGGGATCCGCTCGCGGCCACGGGCGGCACCGCACCGATCGGCGCGCTGGTGCTCGGCGCCGGCCTGCTCCTCGCGGGCGCGGCGCTCAGCATCCGCCGACGGGCCCGTCGCGGGTGATCCCTCCGGGCCGCGGCCTCTCCTTCGGGGGAGGCCGCGGCCTTTTCGTCTCCGTCGGCAACAAATACCCGGCCCGGCACCCCCGGGTCGCTAGCCTGGTGCGATGACGACTACGCGGACGGGCATCGAACAGGTACGCGCCCGCAACCTCGGGCGGATGCTGCGGCGCGTGCATGTCGCCGGCCCCGCCTCCCGGGCGACCCTGACCTCCGAGCTCGGTCTGAACCGCTCCACCATCGCCGACCTCGTGGGCGAGCTGGTCGCTCTCGGGCTCGTGCGGGAGGGCGCCCCGAGCCCCGAGCGGCGCGTCGGACGGCCCTCCCCCACCGTGGAGACCTCGCCCGACGTCGTCGCGATCGCCGTCAACCCCGAGGTCGACGCCCTCGAGATCGCGGTGGTGCGGCTGGACCGCACCATCCCGGTGCGCGTGCGCCGCGAGATGGATCACCTGCTCACCCCGGACGAGACGGCAGAGCTTGTCACGGCGCAGCTCGCGCAGTGGCGGGGCGACGCGCTGGCCGACGCGGCGATCGCGGGCATCGGGGTCGCCGTGCCCGGGCTCGTGCGCGGATCCGACGGCGTGGTCCGCACCGCACCGCACCTCGGTTGGACGGATGTGCCGCTGCGGAGCCTCATGGCCGAGGCGGCCGGCGTGCCCACGGTGGTCGGCAACGACGCCACGCTGGGCATCCTCGCCGAGCACCGTTTCGGGGCGGCGCAGGGGATCGCCGACGTCGTCTACCTCAACGGCGGCGCGAGCGGCATCGGCGGGGGTCTGATCGTCAACGGAGCCCCCGTGGGCGGGGCGGGCGGCTACGCCGGCGAGTTCGGCCAGAATCGCCCCGGCATCGTCGCCGACGCCGACCGGCACGCGCCCGGCGGCGTCCTGGAGGACGAGGTGAGCCGCGCGCGGCTCCTGGATGCGGTCGGACTGCCCGCCGCCGACGAGGCCACGCTCGCGGCCGCACTCGCCCGCGCCGACGGTGCGGCCGTGCGCGCCGAGGTCGACCGTCAGCGACGCATCCTCGCCACCGCGCTGGCCAACGCGGTCAACGTCCTCAACCCGTCCGTGATCGTGCTGGGCGGGTTCCTCGCGACGCTCGCGGAGCTCGACCTGCCCGCCCTCACCACCGCCGTCGCCGCCCAGGCGATGCCCGCCAGCGCCGAAGCGCTCGACATCCGCGTCGCCTCCCTGGCCGCCGACCGCCTGCTCATCGGCGCGGCCGAGGCCGCCTTCGAGCCGCTCCTGGCCGACCCGGCCGCCCCGCTGTCGCGGACGCACGCCCTCGCTACACCCGCCGGATGAGACGGGCAACCGGGTTCCGCGCCGGGCCCGCGCGCCGCACGCTGGCGTGATGAGCACTCCGCCGCTGCCGCCCGACGTCCCCGCCGGACCGGGTTTCCCCGACCCGCCCGAGCCCTTCGCGCCGAACCCGCCCGAGCCGGGCGTGCCGAATCCGATCGAGCCGGGCTTTCCCGACCCCGAAGAGCCGGCCGTTTCCGTCGCCTGACCTGCGCCGGTAACGTCGGGGGCATCCGCGCGAAGGGAAGCCCCATGTCGACGTCGCCCGCTCCCGAGCCCCGCTCCGAGGAATGGCTCCAGGCCGCCGCCCGCGATCATCTGTGGATGCACTTCGCCCGTCAGTCGGTCATGACGGAGGGGCCCGGCATCCCCATCATCCGCCGGGGCGAGGGCCATCACATCTGGGACACCGCGGGGCGGCGCTACATCGACGGCCTCTCCGGCCTCTTCGTCGTCAACGCCGGCCACGGCCGCCGGCGCCTGGCCGCGGCCGCTGCCCGTCAGGCGGAGGAGCTGGCGTTCTTCCCCATCTGGTCCTACGCCCACCCCGCCGCGATCGAGCTCGCCGAGCGCCTGGCCTCCTATGCCCCCGGAGACCTCAACCGCGTCTTCTTCTCCACCGGCGGCGGGGAGGCGGTGGAGACGGCGTTCAAGCTCGCCAAGCAGTACTGGAAGCTGCGGGGCCGGTCCACGAAGCACAAGGTCATCTCCCGCTCGATCGCCTACCACGGCACGCCGCACGGGGCCTTGGCGATCACGGGACTGCCGGCGATGAAGGAGATGTTCGAGCCCGTCGCCCCCGGCGGCTTCCGCGTGCCGCACACGAACTACTACCGCGCCGCCGAGATGGGCTTCAGCGGCAGTCTGGAGGAGTTCGGCGTGTGGGCCGCCGACCGCATCGAGCAGATGATCCTGTTCGAAGGTCCCGAGACGGTGGCGGCGGTGTTCCTGGAGCCGGTGCAGAACTCCGGCGGATGCTTCCCGCCGCCGCCGGGGTACTTCGCCCGCGTGCGCGAGATCTGCGACCGGCACGATGTGCTCCTCGTCAGCGACGAGGTCATCTGCGCCTTCGGCCGCATCGGCGAATGGTTCGCGTGCGATGCGTACGGGTACGTCCCCGACATGATCACGTGCGCGAAGGCGATGACCAGCGGCTACTCGCCGCTCGGGGCGACCATCGTCAGCGACCGCATCCATGAGCCGTTCGCCTCGGGGACCATGAGCTTCCCGCACGGATACACCTTCGCGGGGCATCCCGTCTCGGCCGCCGTCGCCCTGGAGAACCTCGACATCTTCGAGGAGGAAGACCTCAACGGGCGCGTCCGGGAGCTCTCGCCCGTCTTCCGCTCGACTCTCGAGCGCCTCACCGACCTGCCGATCGTCGGCGACGTCCGCGGCGACGGCTACTTCTTCGGCATCGAGCTGGTCAAGGACAAGAGCACCCGCGAGACGTTCGACGCCGACGAATCCGAGCGGCTGCTGCGCGGCTTCCTCTCCGGCGCACTGCTGGAGGCGGGCCTGTACTGCCGCGCCGATGACCGGGGCGACCCGGTCATCCAGCTGGCGCCGCCCCTGACGATCGGGCCGGCGGAGTTCGCGGAGATCGAGCAGATCCTCCGCGGCGTCCTGACGGAGGCCTGGGCGCGGCTGTGACCCCTGGGAGCGGAGGTGAGCGGGGTCAGCGGCGGCGCTTGGCCCGAGGGATCAGCTCGCCGTCGACGACGTCGATGCCCGTGAGACCCGCGAAGGCGTCGGTCACGTCAGGGGTGTCGTCCGCAGGCTCGTCCTCGCCGGACGATCCCGGCCGTTGGCGTGCAGTCACCGCGCACTCCTTCCGTCTCTCGTGCCACCCTGTCAAAGCCCCGCCCGCGCGCGCAGCCCCTTGACACGTTCGCGCAACGCGACGTACACGCAGTGGGCCGAGCAGCCTTCCCCGGTTAGGGTGGTCGGCATGGGCACCATCTACTACGGCGGATCCGGGACCCCGGTCCACATCGAGGATCGCGCCCTCGCACACCTGAAGGTAGTCATCGCCACCAAGCTCCGCCGCGGCGAGAGCTTCACGGTGTCGTGGCGGCATCCGGACGACCAGCCGCGCGGACGCAGCACGCTGTGGCTGCATCCCTCGATCCCGCTGCGCTTCGTCTTCGACGACCCCGAGCCGACCATGCTCAGCCGGGAGTGGATCGAGGAGCTGGCCACCTCGGCGAACTCGTCCGGCGGCATCATGCTCGTCGCCGAGCACTTCGACACCCCGGCCGAAAGACCGGAGCAGGTGTAGGCGTCAGCCCTCTTCGACGAGGCTGTCCTCGGAGGGTTCGGGGATGATCGTGAGACCGTTCGGGCCGCTGGCGACGAGCATCAGCTCCTCCACCCACGCGCGGTTGATGCGGGGGTTCCGGCTGCCGAAGAAGTGGAACTGGATCGGCACGGACGGATGCATCCAGAAGCTGCGGCGACCGCTGCCGTCGCCCACCTCGATGTCGAACATGAAGGATTCCGACCGGCGCAGCTTGTTCATCACCACGATGCGCAGGTGCGCGAGCGTGCGGTCGTCGATGTCGACGGAATTCGCCATCGTGTCGTAGATGAATCTGCCCATGCGCTGAGCCTAGTGCGTCGCGGATCGGCCGATAGGCGCCGCCGCCTCCGAACGCAAGCCCTGCACCGCGGAGATGCGCGCGCAGTACGGTGAGAACGTGGGCACCATCTTCTACGGCGACTCCGCGACCCCGATCGAGATCGAAGACCGCGCTCTGGCGCATCTGAAGGTGGTCATCGCCACCAAGCTCCGTCGCGGCGAGAGCTTCACGCTGTCCTGGACGCATGTGGACGGACAGGAGCCGGGCCGCAGCACCGTGTGGCTGCATCCGTCGATCCCGTTGCGCTTCGTCTTCGACGAGCCGGAGCCGGCGATGCTGAGCCGCGCGTGGATCGAGGAACTCGCGAACTCGGCGAACTCCTCGGGAGGGCTGATGCTCGTGGCCGAGCCGCCCGACAGCCGCGCAGGCTGACTCAGGGCGCGTCGAGGATCTCGCGCACGCCCTCTTCGACCGCCACCGGCACGACCAGCGGTCGGCCCGCGGTGAACGCGTCCCACTCGCGGACGAGGATCGTCTCGATCCGGGTCACGGACACGTGCGGGTAGTCCGCGCTCACGCGGGCGACGACGGCCGAGAAGGCCGCCACCTCCACGCCGTCGATGCTGAGGGCGATCGGCGTGGCGCCACCGGCCGTGGGGGGCGCGTCCACGGCGTTGTCGTCCATGGCCTCATGGTTTCACGCGCCTCCGGCGAAAGCGAATACTCATCCCGCGTCTATCACGGTCGCCTAGCCACTCGGCGGACGAGGGATCAGAGCGCGGCGTCCACCGCGCGGGCCGGCTCATCCCCGGGCGCGTGCGGGTCGACCTCATCGACGGCCTCCTGCAGGCGCGCGAGGCAGGCCACGACGATGGCGCTCTCCTCGGGCGTGAGATCGATGACGGCGGCCATCATCCGCTCGTGCATCTTCCCGAGCGTCGCCCGCACCTCTGCGTCGGACTCCGCGGTCGCCACCACATGGATGCTCCGGCGATCGGACGGATGCGGCACCCGCGTGACGTGACCGGATTTCTCCAGGCGGTCGATGATCGCCGTCGTGGAGGCCGTGGACACGCCGAGGTAGCGGGTCAGCTCGCTCGGCGAGACCGATCGTCCCTCCCCCTGCGCCTTGAGGAGGTAGCGCAGCACGAGGAGCTCGTTCTCGCCCATCGACATCGATTCGCGCGTGCGCCGTCGCATCGCGATCTCCGCCGCGCGGTACAGGCGAAACGCCTGCAGAACCTCCACGGCACGGTGCCGCCGGTCCTCCTCGTCTGCGCCGTACCAATAGCGCGACGATTCGGCCCGCGTCTGTTCCACGTTTCGCATCCTATGCCAGCCTCCGCGTGGCGCGTCCACCTCTTGCGTGCGTCGCCCGCACCATTTCGTTGCCTCCGCGCCGCCCAAGCAGCACATCGGTGCGGGGAAACGTCGCGCGCAGCGCTGCCCGGGCAGCGCGCGCAGCCGCATCCGCTGGCGCCCGGGGGGTCGCGCGTCGCGCGGCGCCTTCGCTCACCCGCACCATCTGGTCGCTTCGCGCACGCGGAAGCCGCAATTCCGTGCGGGGGAACACCGCGCGCCGCGCGGCACCTTCGCTCACCCGCACCATCTCGTCGCTTCGCACACGCCGAAGCCGCAATTCGGTGCGGGTGAGCGCAAATGGCGGGGCCCCGCAGCGCTGCACGGCGTGCCGCGCAGCGCAGCGCTGCGCGGCGTGCGGCGTGGGGCGGGCGCTCGACGCAGCGCTGCACAAGGGGGTGCCCTCTGGGCGTCCGCCGGGTACCATATTTGGGTTGACGGGCTATTAGATCGGGAACAGAGTATCTCGATCTGCGAGCTGATCGGATCGAGGAACGACGTGCGGCACACCGCGACGGCAGATGACGTCGTCACCGCGCTCGACGACCTGGCGAGAGCGGAGACGACGGTCGATCGCGCCATCCTGCACACGCTCGGGATCGGTCCGAACGACGCCAAGGTGCTCCGTCACCTCATCGATCTCGAGGCGACCGGAGAGCCCGCCACGCCCCGGAGCCTCGCCGACCTCCTCGGGATCTCCTCGGCGGCGACCACCGCGCTGATCGACCGCCTCGCCGATGCGGGATGGGTCGCGCGCGAGCCGCATCCGCAGGACCGGCGGAGCATCATCGTGCGCTCGACCGTGCCGCCCGGCTCGCCCGCGCGTCGGCTGCTGGCTGTGCGCCGCGTCGCCGTCGCCTTCGCCGCCGCCCGCCTCACCGCCGCCGACCGGCGCGTGGTCGTCGACTTCCTCGAGGAGCTCCACCGGGCGGAGGAGCACTATCTCTCCGACGCCGACGCGCTCGACTCCGCCGCGGTGCCGCCTTCAGGGCGATGACCCCTCCCCGCGCGCACATCGGCACGTCGGGCTGGAGCTACGCGCACTGGCGCGGCGTGCTGTACGAGCGGGGCACGCGCGATCAGCTCGCGCGGTATGTGCGCGAGTTCGACACGGTGGAGCTGAACACGAGCTTCTACCGCTGGCCGCGGCCCGAGCGGTTCGCCGCGTGGCGCGACCGGGTGCCGGACGGCTTCGAGATGACGGTGAAGGCGCCGCGCGGCGTCACCCATGCCCGCGACCTCGTCCTCACGCCCGAGTGGCGGGAGCGGATCGCGGCGGGCCTGGCCGCCCTGGGGTCGCGCCGCGGGCCGCTGCTCGCGCAGCTCCCGCCGGGCGCGCGGCCGGTGATGGAGCTGCGGCATCCGTCGTGGGATGCGCCGGAGGTCTATGAGCTCCTGGAGAGCCGGGGCGCCGCCTACTGCGTCATGAGCGGCGCAGGGCTCCCGTGCGTGCTGCGGGCCACGACGTCCATCGCGTACGTGCGGCTGCACGGCCCCGGGAACGCCCTGTACCACGGCGCCTACGGCGCGGAGGCGATCGCCTGGTGGGCCGACCGCATCCGGGAATGGCTGGCGCAAGGGCGCGATGTCTACGCGTACTTCAACAACGACCTCGACGGCCACGCCGTCCGCGATGCGCGGCTGCTGCGGGACGCGCTGGCCTGAGCCCGCGCTCCCGTCCGGGTCTACAGGCCGAGGGCCTGGAGGAAGGGGTTGGCGAAGACGCGCCGGGGGTCGAAGGCCTCCCGGAGGGCGGCGAACTCGTGCCACCGCGGGTACAGCTGCGGGAGGCGCTCGCGTGCGGCGGCGACGTCGAAGAGCTTGCCCCAGTGCGGACGGGCGTCGAACGGCGCCAGAGCGGCCTCCAGACGCGGCAGGAGCGCCTCGACCGCGGGCTGGTCGGGAACCCACGTGAAGTGCACGCCCAGCACGTCGGTGCCGTACGCCGGTGACAGCCACAGGCCGTCGGCGGCGACGGTGCGCAGTTCGCACACCTGCAGCAGAGGCGCGAGCTCCGCCGCGAGGCGACGCACGGCCCGCAGCGCCTCGGCGCCGAAGCGGCGCGGCACGAGGTACTCCGACTGCAGCTCGTCACCGTTGGAGGGGGTGAACGCGAGCTGGAAGTGGGGCAGCCGGTCGTACCAGGGACCGGGTTCGCCCCGTTGCGGGGTGCAGTGCTGCGGGTCCACTCCCGGCAGCGGATGACGCAGGGCCGTGGCCGGCCGGGCGCCGTGAAGGTCAGCGGGCAGCTCGCCGGCGGCATCGCTCCGGCGCTTGATCCAGACCTGGTCGATGACGTCCGGCTCGCGCCACGTGGTGAACAGCGACACGCTGTAGCCGAGCGCGCGGATCTCGGCGTCGTGCGTCAGCGCCGCCTCCAGCGGCAGCCGCTCGTACACCGTCTGCGCGATGTCGAAGCGCGGCACGACGTCCAGCTCGAGTGCCGTGACGATGCCGAGGGCTCCGAGCCCCACCACGACGCCGTCGAATCCGTCGTCGCCGCGGCGGAGCATCCTCACCGCGCCGTCGGCGGTGACCAGCTCGATCCCCGCGACGGCCGACGCGAGGGATCCCACCGTGTCACCGGAGCCATGTGTCCCGGTGGCGACGGCGCCGGCGAGGGAGATGTGCGGAAGCGACGCGAGGTTCGGCAGCGCCCACCCCTCGGCATCGAGCGCCGTGACGAGGTCGCCGTAGCGCAGGCCCGCGGCCGCCCGCACGACGCGCCGAGCAGGGTCGACGGCGATGCCGGCCGGCAGGTTCGCGACCGAGAGCGCGATGCCGTCGGTGTCGGCGATGGTGTTGAAGCAGTGCCGCGTCCCGCGCGCCTTCACGCGGTCGGCACCGCGCACGGCCGCGGCGACCTCGGCGACGGAGGCCGGGGCGATCACCTCGCGGGCCGAGTACACGACGTTGCCCGCCCAGTTGCGCGCGCTCATGAGGCCACCCGAACCTCGGCTGCGACCGCGCCCGCGGGAAGGTCGACGGTCCCCTCGTCCGCTCCGACGGCGACGGAGTACGTCCCCGCGAACCCGGCGATCGGCACCACGCCGTCGGCATCCGTCGTGACGGTGTGGGGAGCGACCCACCACTCGTCGCGGATGAGGGCGCGCAGCGCGTCGAACGACGGCTTACGGGAGCCGTCGCGGCGGAGGAGCCCCGCCGGGGCCCCCAGCCACGCGCCGGCGTCGGTGAGGCCCCAGTACGTCAGCGACTCCGCCGCTGGGTGCGCCACGACGTTGCGGTAGTGGCGGATGATCTCCTCCGCCTGACGCGCCTCCCCCTCCGGCGTGGACGGCCAGTCGTCGACGACGTAGTCGTTGAGGTCGTCGATGTGGCCGGGCATCAGGTCTCCCGACAGCAGCGTCGTCTCGGTGAGCTGGAGGGGTAGGCCGAACTGCGCGAAGCGGTCCATCACCTCGGTGAGCTTCTCCTCGCCGCGATACCCCTGGTGCATGTGCGACTGCACGCCGATGGCGTCCAGCTCGATCCCGGCGTCGAGGCAGTCGGCGATGAGCCGCTCGTAGTCGCTCGACCAGTCGAAGTCGTTGAGCACCAGGCGCGCGTCGGGGTTGGCCGCGCGGGCCTCCTCCACGGCCATGCGCACCATGCCCACGCGGCCGGTGCGCTGTGCCAGGCGCGTGATCGCGTTGGTCTCGGCGGTGAAGACGGGGAGGATGACGGCCTCGTTGATCGCGTCCCACAGATCGACCGTGCCCGCGAAGGCGCTGACGACGCCGCGGATGCGCGCACGGATCGCCGCTTCCACCTCGGCGTCCGTCCGCTCGAGCAGCCACGTCGGCGCGAGCGTGTGCCAGACCAGCGGATGGCCCTTCACCGTGATCCCGCGCTCGCGGAACCACTCCGCTGTCGCACGGAGCCGGTCGACGTCGGTGACGCCCGGCTCCGGCTCGTAGCCGCGCCAGTAGAACGGCAGGGTGACCGCGTTGAACACCTCCGCGTACGCCGCCGCGAGCACTTCTGGGGCGGCCTCCCCGGGGCGCGGCGCCGTCGCCCCGTGCGGGATGGCGGGATGCGGCGCGGGGCCGCCGACCCATCCGATGAGGTCGAACCCGATGTTGCCGAAGCCGAAGGCATGGCCGGTCTGCGCGACCGTGACGGGGACACCCGCCAGCGGACGTCCGGCCGCGTCGGTCACCCGGACGCGCGCCTCGGTGCGGCGGTGGGACAGCTCGGGCATCGGGCTCCTTCGGGGGGTGAGGGAGTCCTCAGCGTAGCCGCGGCTCGGGCCCCGCGGTCGGGCCGGGGTCAGGCCGCGGTCGCGGCATCCGCCGTACGGCATCCGCCGTCCGCATCCGCCGGCCGCGGATTCGGATGCGGCGCGCCACTTCGGACGAACCACGCCGGATGCTCCGAATCCGGCGCTCTCGTCCGAATCTGCGACCGGCGGGGTCAGCCCCCGGCACGGCGGCGCGTCAGCAGGATGTCCGCGACAGCAGTCGGCAGCTGCTCGAGCTGGGATGCCGGCCAGTCGGTCCGCCGAAGACCTCGGCACACGGGTCGAGGTCGAGGAGGAGCCCGCCGGCGGCCAGCTCCGACATCTGCGGCAGGCGCATGAGGTCGGGCGGGGAGTCGCGCGGCACGCGCGGCGCGTTCTGGGTGATGACGGCGAACTGGTCCTCGCGGATGTCGAAGGTGACGTTGGGGTACTGCTCGGTGAAGGCAGCGGCCAGCTCCAGCGGAAGGGGGAAGCCGGTCTCGGCGATGGGCCGGTGGGAACCGGGCGCCCGTGAGCGCCTGCGCAGTGCCGCGGTGGAACTGTTCGCCGAGCGCGGCTTCGAGGCGACCACGGTCGCCGACATCGCCGCGCGGGCGGGGGTGACCGAGCGCACCTTCTTCCGTCACTATCCCGACAAGCGCGAGGTGCTCTTCTCCGGCCAGGACGAGCTGCGCACGTGGTTCGGCGACGCCATCGCGAGCGCGCCCGCGGATGCCGCCACGCTGAGCGTCATCCGCGCCGCTCTCGATGCCGCCGGGGGCGCACTGGAGGACAGCCGCGGGCGGGCGCATGCCCGCAGCCGCGCCGCCGTCGTGGCCGCCAACGCCGCCGTGCGCGAGCGCGAGCAGCTCAAGCTCGCCACACTCGCCGAGGTCGTCGCGGCCGCGTTCGCCGCACGCGGGCTGGAGGATCGCGCCGCGCGAGCGGCCGGGGACCTCACCGTCTCGACGTTCGCGGCGGCCTTCGACCGCTGGGTCGCGGGCGCGGACGACGTGTCCCTCACCGCCTTGCAGCGGGATCAACTGGACGTGGTATCGGCCTGCTGGAGTGAGGCTCAGCCGGCCAGTACCGCCGCACGCCAGTCGGTGACGATGCGCGCGATCGCGCGGCTGTGCGCCCACGGCATCTCGGGCGTCTCCTGTCGTCCGGCCGCGAGCGCCACGCTCACCGCATCCGCCTCCGCGGCCATGGGCTGGATGACCGGCACCTCGATCGTTCGCGGCTCCTCACCCTCGATCCGCACGAGGATCGTCGATGAGCTCTCGTCGCGCTCCCCCCACGCGTGGGGAAGCTCGATCGTCCCGCGCTCGCAGGTGATCGTGGCGCGGGAGGGGAGATCCGCGATGACGGACGTGCGCAGCCGCGCCCGCACCTGTCCTATGCGCACCGTCGCCTCCGCCGAGCCGTCCACGGCGCCGACACGCTCGCCGCGCGCATCCTCCAGCACGATCTCCTCGAGCGGGACCGGTGCCCGCGCGAAGCCGGCCTCGACGGCGAGGGATGCGGTGTAGCAGCCCACGTCCAAGATGGCCCCGCCCGCCAGCGCCGGGTCGAACAGGCGCCCGCTGCGCGTGCCGGCGTCGAAGCCGAACGCCGCCTCGACACGCAGGGGCGCGCCCAATGTCTCGTCGGCGAGGAGCGCGCGCAGGGCGTCCGCCCACGGCCCGAAGCGGTTCTTGAACGCCTCCACGAAGGGCCGCCCGGTGCGCGTGGCCACCTCGAGGATGTCATCGACCTCGGCGGCGGTCGGGCTCGCCGGCTTCTCGCACAGCACCGCCTTTCCCGCCTCCAGGGCCCGGATCGCCAGCTCCGCGTGCGTGATGTGGACCGTGCCGATGTAGACGGCGTCGACGTCGTCGCGGGCGAGCACCTCGTCGTAGGTGCCCGACACCGGTGCGTCGGCGTCGGCAGCGAACGCCGCCGCGCGCGCGGCATCCGAACTGGCCACGGCGTGCAGCGCGCCGTGCCGGGAGGCGCGGAGCCCTGCGAGGAAGTCTCGGCTGATGGCCCCGGGCCCGAGGATCGCCCACCGGGTGCGCGCGGAGATGTCGGTCACCCCGCCGATGCTAGCGGCGGGGAGGGAGGCGCCGACGCACGAGATCGCCGATGTCGATCGAGCGAGCCGTGCGTCCGACGATGCGGGGGCCCGGCCGCGCGGGGGGCACGGTGTGGCCGCCGCCGCGCACGGTGTACAGGTCGACGTCGGGTCGACCCGCTGCGCGGTGGCTGCTCCGGGTGACCGACACGCGCCTGCCCTCGTCGGCGCCCACCGGAAGATCGTGCGTGACGGGCGCGTCGGCGATCCCGTTACGGGCGGCGAAATACGCCGCGGTGTCGGGGGCCGACATCGTCGCGCCGCACGCACGGAACATTCGCTGCATCCACGGTTTCATCTCTCCGCCGGAGTACGGCACGATCGGGTCGGCCGTGCCGTGCACGACGGCCACGGGTACCGGACGGGTCGCCGGCAGCGGGTCGGCGAGCAGGAGGTTCTCCGGCACCGGCATGCCGGCCGCGACGATCACGGCGGCCGAGGCCAGCTCGGGCGCCTCATGCAGCAGACGCATGACCATCTGCCCGCCGTTGGAGTAGCCCATCGCCACCACGCGGGCGCGCTCGATCCCGTGCGTGACCTCCAGCCGAGCCACTGCGGCCCTGGCGAAGGCGACGTCGTCGGCACCATCCTGGCGCGCGGGGAAGTAGCTCCCGCGGCGCAGGTCATTCCAGTTGCCTCGGTGACCGTCGAGGTAGGCCACCACGGCGTCGCCGTCGGCCGCCAGGCGATCCAGGGCGCCGCCGGTGAACCGCCGGTGGACGTGTCCGTTCTGGCGGGAGCCGTGGAAGACGAGCACGAGCGCTCGCCCGGCCGGCCCCCTCTCCTCCCCGACGACGGTGTACGTGCGGATACGCTCGCCCACGGCGATGCTCGAGTCCATGCTGCGTCCTTCCTCTGGTGCGCAGCACGACGGTAGACTCTGACACCGCGTCAAGGTCAAGCGGATGCTGATCGGCGAGCTCGCCGCCCGCAGCGGAGTGAGCGCACGATCGTTGCGGTACTACGAGGCGCAGGGCCCGCTCACTGCCGAGCGCGGCGGCAACGGCTATCGGGACTATCCCGAGAGCGCCGTGGAGCGCGCCGCCGCCATCCAGTCGCTGTTCGGCATGGGCTTCTCCCGCGACATCGTGGGCACCGTGCTGACCTGCGCGGGGGATGTCCCACCCCAGGTGCACGCCGACGTCGCGCGACGACTCCGTCCCGTCCGGGACGACCTCGCCGCGCGCATCGCCCAGCTCAGCGCCACGCACGAGGCCCTCGGGGCCTTCCTCGACCGTCACGTCACCGACTGAACCGCGACGCCTCCGCCCGCTCCCCGCGCCCGAACTCCTCAAGCCCGACCTCACTCACGCCCAACTGGTCCCCACCGTCCCCGATTCTGGCGACATTTGAGGAGTTCGGGCTCCCGGATGGCTCAGCCTCCCCCGAGCGGGCCGCGCCGGGAGTCACAGACGTGCAGGGTCGGCTCCCACCTGGGCGAAGACCATCGTCGCCGGCGCGGAACTGCGGTTCTCCCACGCGTGCCGGGTGCCGCGTTGCACGACGACCGAGCCCGGCGTCAGGTGCACCTCGCGTCCTTCGTCAAGGATGAGCCACATCTCTCCCGCGACGCAGATGCCGTAGTCGATCGAGTCGGTCGCGTGGAAGGCACTCCCCGGCTCGAACGCCGCGAGCAGGCCCGGGAGCAGCGCCTCGGCCTCCGCGGGGTCAGCCGCGGAGGTCTGGTCGACCGACCCCGCCGGTTCCCACGTGACCGCGACGAAGCGCGTGCCGCCCGGGCCAGGGAAGTACGGCCGGGTCTGTCCGTCCCGAAGGGACGCGCCGTCCTCGGTGGCCCACAGCGGGAAGAAGGTGAATCCGGCCAGCGCTTCCGAGCGGACCGGCGCCACCGGCTCGGCCGAGGCGATCTCCGATGTGCCGTCGGCGCGGATGCCCGTCACGACGCGAATGATGTCCATGCGAACCCCCGTACCTGCCCGCTCCTTCGCGAGGTGCGACCAGGCTATCCACGCGAGCAGGGCGGCGGTCTGTCCGGATCGGACGAGAAGGGGCCGGTTGTTGGTGCGCGGCGGCCGATGTGTCGTGACCGTCGGACGGGTCCGACGCGTGCCGGGCCTGCGCCGCGAGGAGGTCGCGCTGCTTGCGCGGGTCTCCACCGACTACTACACGCGGCTGGAACAGGGGCGGCGCATCGTGCCGTCCGCCCCGGTCGTGGACGCCCTCATCCGCGCGCTCGCCCTCGACGACGCCGGCGCCGCGCACCTGCGTCACCTCATCGGTGCGCCCACCCGCACCGCGGCCCGCCCCGCCGCCGCCCAGCGCGTGCGGGCGGGCCTGCATCAGCTGCTGGAGAGCCTCGACGGCATCCCCGCCATGATCCTCGGTCGCCGCACCGACGTGCTGGCGATCAACCCGCTCGCCCGCGCCCTCATCACCGACTTCGAGGCGCTGCCGGCGAAGGAGCGGAACTACGCGCGCTGGATGTTCCTCGCGCCCGACGCCCGCGAGCGCCTCGTCGACTGGGACGCGCAGGCCCGCGCGGTCGTGGAGAACCTGCGACTGGACGCCGGACGCGACCCCGACGATCCCGCGACCCAGGCCCTCGTTGGCGCCCTCACCATCGCAAGCGACGATTTCGCGCGCTGGTGGAAGGAGCGAATGAGAAAACCCCTGCTCAGCAGGGGTTTTCATGGCGGTGACGGTGGGATTTGAACCCACGGTAGGGGGTTACCCTACACAACTTTTCGAGAGTTGCACCTTCGGCCGCTCGGACACGTCACCGCGGGATAGTTTACGGCACGCCGCGCGCACCCGCGAACCGGGGATGCCTCACCGTCGAGACACCGCTGTGGCCCGGGCGGGGCGGCGCTGGAAGACTGTCGCCATGAGCGTGATCGAGAACTCGAAGCTGACGGTCGTCGGGGCGGGGAGCGTGGGCTCGAGCACCGCCTACGCCGCCCTCATCCGCGGCTCCGCCCGCCACGTCGCCCTCTACGACATCGCCACCGCGAAGGTGGAGGCCGAGGTGCTCGACCTCGCCCACGGCACCCAGTTCACCGGCACGAGCGACATCGTCGGGGGCAGCGACATCTCCGTGGCCGCGGGATCGCACGTGGTCGTGATCACCGCCGGGGCGAAGCAGAACCCGGGCCAGACCCGCATCGAGCTGGCGGAGACCAATGCGGGCATCATCCGCTCGATGATGCCCGACCTCCTCGAGGTCGCCCCCGACGCCGTCTACGTCATCGTGACGAACCCGTGCGACGTGCTGACGGTGCTCGCGCAGGAGGCGACCAACCTGCCGGTGGAGCGGATCTTCGCCTCCGGCACCGTGCTGGACACCTCGCGGCTGCGCTGGCGCCTCGCAGAGCGCGCCGGGGTGTCGACGTCGAGCGTGCACGCGCACATCGTCGGCGAGCACGGCGACACCGAGTTCCCGCTGTGGTCGCGCGCGACGATCGGTACGGTGCCGATCCTGGAGTGGGAGGCGCCCGGCCACCCCCGCATGACCGCCGACGAGCTCGACGCCATCGCGGTGGATGTGCGCGACGCGGCGTACAAGGTGATCCAGGGCAAGGGCGCGACGAACTACGCGATCGGTCTGTCCAGCGCGCGCATCGTGGAGGCGATCCTGCGCGACGAGCACGCCGTGATGCCGGTGTCGACGGTGCTGCACGACTTCCACGGCATCGACGGGGTGGCCCTGTCGGTGCCGTCGCTGGTGAGCGCGGCCGGCGCCGTCCCGATCCGCGGCACGGCGTTCTCGGAGGACGAGATGACCCTGCTGCGCCGCTCGGCCGAGGCGCTGGGCACGGTCGCCGCCTCGCTCCGCGGCTGATCCCGGCCCCGCGCCGGGTCGCAGATTCGGCGGATCACGCCGGATTCGGATGCTGCGGCGCCGCGCGTCCGAATCCGGTGGCGTCATCCGAATCCGCGACGGCGGGATCGACGGCCGGAGCGGCGGCGGCGGCGGACGCGCCGCCGGGCCGGGGCGCGCCGCCGCGGAGCGCCATCGCGATCAGCGGGAGGATGAGGACGGAGAGCATGCCGCCGGCGACGAGCACCGAGGCGGCGGCAGGCTCGAGGACAGCGTCGCGCACGCCGATCGCGGTGACCGCGACGATGATCGGCAGGCCCGTCGCGCCGAGGAGCCCCACCGCGGCGCGTTCGCGCCACCCCGCCCCGACCGGGGCGGCGGCCAGCGCGGGAAGCCCGCGCACGAGAACCAGCACGACGACCGTCGCCGGCACCAGCGCCAGGAGCGCCGGCTGGGCGAGCAGCACGCCCAGGTCGAAGGTCACGCCGGTGTAGACGAAGAACGCCGGGACGAGGAATCCGAAGGCCACCGCCTCGACCTTGCTCTCCACCGCCCGGCGGTCTTCGGGCGCGGCGTCGCGCATGAGGAGCCGCCACACGATGCCGGCCGCGAAGGCGCCGAGGAGCATGTCGAGTTCGAGCACCAGGCTGATCGCGAGGAGGGTCACGAGGATCGCGAAGACCACCCGCACCGCGAACTGACCCGAGGTGTGCAGCGTGGCGTTCACGACGCGGTGCATGGCTCCGCGCGGCAGGCGCACGGACAGCCAGATGGCGACGGCGGCGACGATGACGAAGATCGCCAGCACCACCGTCTCGATGCCGGGGTCGCTCGCCCCGAGGAACACCGAGATCGCGATGAGAGGGCCGAACTCCCCCACCATGCCCACCGCCATCACGGCGCCGCCGAACGGCGTCCGCAGGAGCCCGCCATCGCGGAGGATCGGCAGGAGGGTGCCGAGCGCCGTCGAGCACAGCGCGATCGCGATGATCACCGCGCCCTCCCCCGGCATGAGCAGCCAGCCGACCCCGACCCCGAGACCCAGCGAGACGAGCCAGCCGAGGATCGCGTTGCGACCGCTGCGGCTGCGGAGGACGGCCGCCTCGATCTCGCTGCCGGCGATGAAGAAGAGCATCGCCAGCCCCAGCTGCGACAGCACGTCCAAGAACGCCGAGGGCTCCGCCCACCCGAGCACGCTGGGCCCCGCGATGATCCCGAGGACCAGCTCGAACACCACGATCGGGATGCGGATCCACCGCGACAGCGCCCGGCTCAGCAGCGGCGCGGCCAGGGCGAGGAGCGGGACGATGAGGAGAACGGGATCCACGATCACAGCGTGGCGGCATCCGGCCGCCGCGCGCAAACGGGATCAGCCGCCCGGACGCTCCACGCATCGCGCCAGCTGGCCGAGCGAGGCGATGAACGCCCCCACGTGCACGTCCTGGTCGATCCCCGGCGGCACGTCGGTCGCGGCCACCGTGACGAGGGTGCCCTCCGGCTCCGCGGCGAAGGTCCAGGTCATCCGCATCGTTCCGGCGAAGGCGGGATCGTCGGAGTCGAAGTCCACCTCCTCGACGATCTCGCGGGGCGGATCGACACGGATGCGGCGCACCTCGGCCACATCGCTGTCGTGCGTCGTCTTGCCGCCGGTCAGCGGTGGGTGGGCGTAGGTCAGCCGCATCCGGTAGCCCGTCTCGGCGTCGAAGTGCTCGAGGTCGCCCCGCATCCCCTCCGGCGGGATCCACGTGACGAACAGCTCGGGGTCGGTGAAGGCGTGGAACACCCGCGCGGGGTCGGCGGAGATGTGCCGCGTGGCGCGATCGACTCGCATGCCGACACCCTACGCCGGGCCACCCGCCGCCGCGTCGGGAGCCCGTGCCCATGCCGCGCGCCGCGCGGGGCCGGGGATGTCGGTGGCGCCCCGTAGCCTGAGGTCATGCCCGCCAAGAAGTCCGCCGTCAGCGCTCCGTACCGGTGCACCGAGTGCGGCTGGACGACGCTGAGGTGGGTGGGCCGCTGCGGCGAATGCCAGCAGTGGGGCACGGTCGTCGAGGCCGCCGCATCCGCCGGCGTCACCCGTGCGGTGGCGGCGGTCGCCCCGGGTGCCGCCCGCGCGGCACGCCCGATCACGCAGATCGACACCACGGATGCGCCGCGGCGCACGAGCGGTGTCGGGGAGTTCGACCGCGTGCTCGGCGGCGGGATCGTCCCGGGCGCGGCGATCCTGCTCTCCGGCGAGCCGGGCGTCGGCAAGTCCACGCTGCTGCTGGAGGTGGCCGCACAGAGCGCACGCGCCGGCCGCCGCGTGCTGTACGCCAGTGCCGAGGAGTCCACCGCGCAGGTGCGCCTGCGGGCCGAGCGCACCGGCGCGCTGCACGACGAGCTCTATCTCGCCGCCGAGACCGATCTCGCCACGATCCTCGGCCACATCGACGAGGTCGCCCCCGAACTCCTCATCGTCGACTCCGTGCAGACGGTCTCCTCGGCAATGAGCGACGGCGCAGCGGGCCACCCCAGCCAGGTGCGCGAGGTCGCCTCGACCCTCATCCGCATCGCGAAAGACCGCGGACTGCCGGTGATCATCGTCGGCCACGTGACCAAAGACGGCTCCATCGCCGGCCCCCGCATCCTCGAGCACCTCGTCGACGTCGTCTGCCACTTCGAGGGCGACCGCCAGACGTCCCTGCGCTTCGTGCGGGCGCTGAAGAACCGCTTCGGACCGACGGACGAGGTCGGATGCTTCGACATGACCGGTACGGGCATCGCCGAGGTGCCCGACCCCAGTGCGCTCTTCCTCGGTCACGGCGACCCCGAGCCGGGGACGTGCGTGACGATCGCGATGGAAGGCCGGCGGGCTCTGCCGGTGGAGATCCAGGCGCTCGCGATCTCGACGAAGGCGCCGAACCCGCGTCGTGTCGTCAACGGCGTCGACGGCGCGCGTGTGGCCATGGTGCTGGCCATCCTGGAACGCCGCGCGAAAGTGCCGGTGTCGGAGATGGACGTCTACGTCTCGACCGTGGGCGGCGTACGCCTGGTCGAACCGGCCGCCGACCTCGCCATCGCGATCGCGGTGACCAACGCCGTGCGCGACCGACGCATCTCGCACCGCACCGCGGCGATCGGCGAGCTGACCCTCACCGGCGAGATCCGCCCGGTGACCCAGGCCGCGCAGCGGCTCTCGGAGGCCGCGCGGCTCGGGTATCACACCGTGCTGGACGCGCGGGCCACGAAGCTCCGCCGCGCCCTCGACGACCTCGACATCCGCGGGGCGGGGACGGACGGGCGGCGCCAGGCCGACGTGCCGGAGTTCTGATCGGCCTCAGCGGCGCCAGACGCCCGAACGACGGCGACGCTGCTGCTGCTGGGCGATGCCTAGGACCAACGGAAGGGCCAGGCCGGCGGCACAAACGGCACCGACGATCATGTACTCCATGCGGCCCACTCTGCCACCGGGCACGAGGATTCGCACATCCGACCCGCAGGGGATGCCACCTTCAGGAGGGGTCAGGCCTCGAGCGCGGCCAGGAGATCGGCGGGGGACGCCTGCATCGGATGCGGTCCCGCGATGTCGAAGAACACCGTGGTGATGTCGTCGCGATGCGCGGTGACGAACATCCGCAGCCAGGCCGGCGACTGCAGCGCGACGTGCGGCGGGAGCGACTCCGGCTTGTGGGCGGCATCGCTGAACAGCAGCAGCGCGAGCTGGCCGGTCTGGGGGTCGCGGTAGGTCCACACCTCGCCCGCATCGACGGGGTTGTCCCGATCGCCCGGACGCATCAGCGGCACGACGGTGGGGCCGTGACGGAGGGCGAACGCCACCGCGGCCATGTCCTGCGTCTGCAGCGCGTCGCTCAGCGCGGTGTTGCGGAACTCCAGCTCCGCCCCCGCACGCCCCTTCTTCTTCGCCACCCTCCGACCCTAACCCGCCCGCCCCCCGCCCCCCCGCCCTCCCGCCCCGCGTTCCCCACTCGAGACTCAGCGGCGCGGACGAGAATCATGGCGCCGCGCGGTGTTTCGTCCGCGCGGCTGAGTCTCGGCGAGGGATCGCGGCGGGTGAGTGGCGGCTCAGGCGAGGAAGCCGCGGAGCAGGGCCTCCGAGCCGGCCAGGTGGTCGAGCACGGCGGCGGATGCCGCATCCGCCCGCCCCGCGAGGATGGCCGAGACGATCCGCTCGTGCTGGAGATCGGAATGCTCGATGTTGCGGGGCAGCAGCGGGAACGTGTCCAGCCACGCGTTGATGCGCGCGCGGTTCTCCACCACCAGCGGCACCAGCGAGGCGATGCCGGCCAGTTCCACGATCGTGAGGTGCAGCAGCGTGTCGGCGCGACGGTACTCGTCGGCACCGGCGGCGCGCGCCTCCTCCAGGCGTGCCCACAGCGCCGCACGATCGTCGGCGCCCAGGGTGCGGGATGCCGCGGCGCGCGCGGCACCGGCTTCGAGCACGCGGCGCATCCCCAGCACGTCATCGAGCTCGCCGGCGGAGACGGCGGGCGGCTCGGCCGGACGCGGCGGCGGATCGGCGATGAAGGTGCCGCCGTAGCGTCCGCGACGCGACTGGAGGTAACCGGCATCGGCCAGCTCCCGGATCGCCTCGCGGACGGTGTCACGGCTCACCCCGTACAGGGCGGCGAGCTCGCGTTCAGGCGGCAACGACTCCCCCGGCGCGAGCACGCCCAGCCGCACCGTCTGCACGAGCCGCGCCACGGTGTCCTCGAGCGCGTTGCCCTGCCGCACCGGCCGGTACACGGCCCGGCGGAGCTCGGTCAGGGGCGCCTCGGTCATCGGACCGCTCAGAGGGGCGTCACGTAGGCGTTGGTGATGCCCCCGTCGACGACGAAGGCCGTGGCGGTGATGAACGACGCATCATCGGATGCCAGGAAGGCGACCGCCGCGGCGAGCTCCTCGGGCTCGGCGAAGCGCCCCATCGGCACGTGGACGAGGCGGCGCTGGGCGCGCTCGGGGTCCTTGGCGAACAGCTCCTGCAGCAGGGGCGTGTTCACCGGCCCCGGGCACAGCGCGTTGACCCGGATGCCCTGGCGCGCGAACTGCACGCCGAGCTCGCGGGTCATCGCCAGCACGCCGCCCTTGGATGCGGTGTAGCTGATCTGCGAGGTGGCCGACCCGAGCAGCGCCACGAAGGAGGCGGTGTTGATGATCGAGCCGCGGCCGGCAGGCACCATGTGGCGGAGCGCGGCGCGCGAGCACAGGTAGACGCTCTTGAGGTTGCCGTACTGCACGCGATCCCTCGCGGGCAGCTCAGTCGCCTCGATCAGCCTCTTGCAGAAAAAGCTTTGCGTTTATTCTCAGGATCCTACCACTGGTGAGAATTTGGTTACCTGTGAACCGGATCCGCGGATCGCGCAAACAACCCCTGGGT
>CAZBZR010000015.1:46120-47074 GCA_964496445.1 uncultured Microbacterium sp. | reverse complement strand
GGACCGCGGGCGAAGAAGATCACGAAGCCGACGGCGACGACCCACAGCAGCGGATGCACCTGCTTCGCGCGACCCGAGAGGGCGTTGACGACGACCCAGCTGATGAAGCCCGCGCCGATGCCGTTGGCGATCGAGTAGGTCAGCGGCATGACCGTGGCGGTCAGGAACACCGGCAGCAGCACCCGGAAGTCGGCGAAGTCGATGTGCTTGATCTGCGCCAGCATCATCGCGCCCACGAGCACGAGGGCGGCTGCGGCCACCTCGCCGGGAACGATCGAGGTCAGCGGCGTGAAGAACATCGCCAGCAGGAACATGAGGCCGGTCACGACGTTGGCCAGGCCCGTACGGGCCCCCTCGCCGATCCCCGAGCCCGACTCGACGAACACGGTCGCCGACGACGACGAGGTGCCGCCGCCGACCACGGCGCCCACGCCCTCGACGATCAGCGCCGACTTGATGCGCGGGAAGTCGCCCTTCGCGTCGGCGAGGTCGGCCTCCTTCGCCAGGCCCGTCATCGTGCCCATGGCATCGAAGAAGTTCGAGAACACCAGCGTGAAGACGATCATCACCAGCGCGATGAAGCCGACCTTGCCGAGGTCGAAGCCGAAGTCGATCTGACCGATGAGGCTGAGGTCCGGGACCGCCACGATGCCGCCGGATCCGGCGACGGCCAGGCCGTAGGGCCAGATGAGGTTCACCACGTGCGAGAGCACGGTGCCGCCGACGAGGCCGAGGAGGAGGCCGCCCTTCACCTTCAGCGCGATGAGGATGCCCGACAGGAACAGCGTGATGACGAACATCAGGGTCTGCACGGTCGCGATCGACCCGCCCTCGCCGAGGTCGACCGGCGGCGACGGGTTGCCGGTGGCGGTGACGAATCCGGCGTTGACGAAGCCGATGAAGGCGATGAACAGGCCGATGCCGGCGGTGATCGCGAGCTTCAGCTGCACCGGG
>CAZBZR010000015.1:0-46110 GCA_964496445.1 uncultured Microbacterium sp. | reverse complement strand
GGTGGCCGCCAGCAGCACGATGATCAGACCGTTGATGACGACGAGGGCCATCGCCTCGGGCCACGTGACCTCGCCGACCACGGAGAAGGCGAGGAACGCGTTGATGCCGAGGCCGGCGGCGAACGCGAACGGCAGGCGGGTGACGAGGCCGAAGAGGATCGTCATGACGCCGGCGGTCAGGGCGGTGGATGCCGCGACGGCGCCCGCGCTCAGGGTGTTGCCGTCGACATCCGGAGTGCTGAGGATCAGCGGGTTCAGGATGACGATGTAGGCCATCGTCACGAAGGTGACGAGGCCGCCTCGTATCTCGGCGCCGATCGTGGAGCCGCGGCGGGAGATCTCGAAGAACCGGTCGATGCGGTTCTTCGCGGATGGGGACGTGGTGGTGCTCATGAGTCCTCGAGTGGTTCGGGTGGTGAGAGGCGGCCGCGCCCGTAGGCTGTGCACATGCCGCTCTCAGGAGAGTATCTTCCCGGAACCAGCGAATGGGCACGCGTGCAGGCGGAGGCCTTCGAGGCCAGCGCCGGCAGCGAGGCGAACGAGCTGCGCGGCGTGCCCATCATCGTCCTGACGACGGTCGGGGCGAAGACCGGGGGGCTGCGCAAGACCGCGCTCATGCGCGTGGAGCACGAGGGCCGCTATGCGGTCGTGGCGTCCAAGGGCGGCGCGCCGAAGGCGCCCGCGTGGTACGGGAACATCGTGAAGAACCCTCGCGTGCAGCTGCAGGACGGCGACCGCCGCCGCGACTACATCGCCCACGAGGCCGAGGGCGACGAATACCGGCAGTGGTGGGAGCGCGCGGTCGCCGTGTGGCCGGACTACGACGCGTACCAGACCAAGACCGACCGGCGCATCGCGCTGTTCGTGCTCGAGCCCACCGACGCCTGACCCGGCCGCGCCCGCCCCGGGGCGCCGTCCCGGAGCGACGGCGTCGCGCAGGTAGGGTCGATCCGGCATGAACCGCCTCCTCGTCGCCCTCCTCGCCGCCTTCGACGCCGTCCTGGCGGCCGCGGGCGGCCTCGCGGCGTCCCTCGCCCCGCTCACGCTGCTGTGGATCTTCGCGCTCGGCGGCGGGGCGGATGCGGCGACGCTGTGGCCGGCGGCGGCGACCCTGTGGCAGTTCGGCCATCTCGTGCCGGTGACCGTGCAGCTGCCGGGGGAGTACCTCGCCGTCGCGGGCATCGACCCGGCCGCCGCCGCGTTCGTGCTCTCCCTCGCGCCGCTCGGGTTCGCGACCTTCACGGCGCTGTTCGCCGCCCGCTCGGGCGGGCGCGCCGCCCGCGCCGGGGAGGCGCTGACCGGCGCGGTGTCGGGGTCGGTGGTCTTCGCCGCACTCACCGTCGGCGTGGCGCTGACGGGGGCGACCTCGCTGGTGCGCGTCGAGCCGTGGCAGGCGATGCTCTTCCCGGCCCTCGTCTTCATCGGGCCGTGCGTGCTGGGGGCCGCGATCGGCGCGTGGGTCTCCGGCCTCGGCCCGGCCGGTCGCCTCCGCGCCCGCGTGGAGCGCGCGCGCCGCGGCTGGGGAGAGGTGCCCGGCCTGCTCGTGCGCGGTGCCGCCATCGCCGTGATCGGCCTCATCGGCGTCGGCGCGCTCGTGCTCACCGTGGCGGTGTTCGCCGGCGGCGGGCAGATCGTCGCGCTCTTCCAGGCGGGAAACGTCGACGCCGTCGGCGCGATCGTGCTCGCCCTCGGCCAGCTCGCCTACCTGCCGACGCTCGTGGTGTGGGCGCTGTCGTTCGCCGCCGGTCCCGGGTTCGCCCTCGGCACGGGGACGGCGGTGTCCCCGTCGGGCACGCAGCTCGGCGTGCTGCCGGGCCTCCCCGTGCTCGGCGCCGTCCCCGAGTCGACCACGCCGTGGCTGCTCCTCCTCGCGCTGCTGCCGATCGCCGTGGGGGCGCTGGCCGGCTGGATGCTGCGCTCGCGGTTCGCCGCGGCGCACCCCGACCACGAGGCCTACGGCCCGCGGCTGGCCGTGCTCGCGGGCGTCGCCGCGCTCTCCGCGGCCGTCGTGGCGCTGTTCGCGGTGTGCGCGCGGGGCGCGATCGGCCCCGGGCGCCTCGCCGAGACCGGACCCGAGCCCGGACCGCTCGCCCTGGCCGTGGGGCTGGAGGTGGCGCTGGGCGCCGGCATCCTGCTGCTCTCGCCGCGGCGTGCCGACCGCCTCACGGCGCCGCCCGCCGCCGCCGTCGAACCCGCCTCGTCACCACTGCCGCCCGTCCCGATGTTCGGGGCGGCCTTCGCCGAGCGCGAGGTCCTCGCCCGGACGGCGACGTGGACGGGCATCGACCCCGAGGCGGAGCCGGCCGACGAGGAGCCCGAGGCGGGTGAGGCGTCCGAGGCGGATGGGGCGACCGACGACACGGCCACCGGCCCGCTCGAGCTTCCCACCGCCCCGATCGACCCTCTCGTCCTCCCGGCCGATGCGGCCGATGCAGCGGATCGCCCGGAGGCCCCGGCCGATGCCCCGGCGGGCGCGGATGCCGGGGACGAGCGTCCGGGCGGCGAGGCCGACCCGGCCCCTCGCTAGACTGACCGGGTGTTCACGGTCGCCGTCCTCATCTCGGGAACGGGATCGAACCTCCGCGCACTGCTGGAGGCCGCGGCCGACCCCGCCTATCCGGCGCGCGTCGTCGCCGTCGGGGCCGACCGGCAGGCCGACGGATTCGCCCACGCCGAGGCCTTCGGCATCCCGACCTTCCTCGTGCCGTGGACGCAGTACGCCTCGCGCGAGGAGTGGGGCGCCGCCCTCGACGAGCAGCTCGACGTGTGGCAGCCCGATCTCGTCGTCCTCAGCGGCCTGATGCGCCTTCTTCCCGCCGCGCTCGTGGCGAAGTGGGCGCCGCGGCTGATCAACACCCACCCGGCGTACCTGCCCGAGTTCCCCGGCGCCCACGGCGTGCGCGACGCGCTCGCGGCCGGGGTCACCGCGACGGGGGCGAGCGTCATCGTCGTCGACGCCGGGGTCGACTCCGGGCCCATCCTCGCCCAGGAGCGCGTGCCCGTCCTGCCCGGCGACACCGAGCACACCCTGCACGACCGCATCAAGCCCGTGGAGCGGCGCCTGCTGATCGACGTCGTCCGGCGCATCGCGTCGGGAGAGCTCGACCTCACCGCCGCCTCGACCCCGACCGGCGCCCCCGGCGCCGGGACCCGCTGACAAGGAGCATCCATGGCCGGCCCCTCCCACGACCCGTCCCTGTACCGCGAGCGCGACATCGTCCCGGTACGCCGTGCTCTGGTCTCCGTCAGCGACAAGACCGATCTGCTGCGCCTGGCCGAGGCCCTCGTCGCCGCGGGCGTCGAGATCGTCTCGACCGGGTCGACGGCCGCGACCATCCGCGAGGCCGGGCACCCCGTCACCGATGTCTCCGCTGTCACCGGCTTCCCCGAGTCGCTCGACGGGCGGGTGAAGACGCTGCACCCGGGCGTGCACGCGGGACTCCTCGCCGACCTGCGGCTGGAGAGCCACGAGGGCCAGCTCGCGGACCTCGGCATCTCGCCGTTCGAACTCGTGGTGGTGAACCTCTACCCGTTCGTGGAGACGGTCGCCTCCGGGGCGGAGGGCGACGACGTGGTCGAGCAGATCGACATCGGCGGCCCGGCGATGGTGCGCGCATCGGCGAAGAACTACGCCAACGTCGCGATCGTCGTCTCGCCCGAGTCGTACCCCGCGATCATCGATGCGATCGGCGAGGGCGGCACCACCCTGCAGCAGCGCAAGGAGCTCGCCGCCCGTGCGTTCTCGCACACCGCCGCGTACGACATGGCCGTGGCGACCTGGTTCGCCGAGGGCACGCTCGTCGAAGACGGCCTGCCGGCCCACCTCACGATCAAGGCCGAGCGCCTCGCGACCCTGCGGTACGGCGAGAACTCCCACCAGCGCGCCGCGATCTACACGCGCGTCGGCGGGCACGGCATCGCCCAGGCCACGCAGCTGCAGGGCAAGGAGATGTCGTACAACAGCTACGTCGACGCCGATGCCGCGCTCCGCGCCGCGTTCGACATGGTCAAGCCCGCCGTCGCGATCATCAAGCACGCCAATCCGTGCGGCATCGCGGTCGCGGCGCCGAATGCGCTCGACGAGATCGCCAGTGCGCACCTGCGCGCCCACGAGTGCGACCCGGTGTCGGCCTTCGGCGGCGTCATCGCCGCCAACCGCACGATCACGCTGAAGATGGCCGAGAACCTCCGCGACATCTTCACCGAGGTGATCGTGGCGCCCGACTTCGAGCCCGAGGCCCTCGAGGTCTTCCGGCTCAAGCAGAACCTCCGCGTGCTCCGTCTCCCGGCCGACTGGCAGCAGGAGCGGATGGACGTGCGCCTGGTCTCCGGCGGCCTGCTGCTGCAGGACGCCGATCGCTTCCCCGACGACATCGAGTCGGTCGCGAAGGACTGGGAGCTGGTGTCGGGAGAGCGCCCCGCCGACGAGGAGATGACGAACTTCATCTTCGCGTGGAAGGCGTGCCGCGCCGTGAAGTCCAACGCGATCGTCCTGGCGAAGGGCTCGGCCACCGTGGGCATCGGCATGGGCCAGGTGAACCGCGTGGACTCCTGCCGCCTCGCCGTCGAGCGAGCCGGCGACCGCGCGCGCGGCTCGGTCGCGGCATCCGACGCGTTCTTCCCGTTCGCCGACGGACCGCAGGTGCTCGTCGACGCCGGCGTGAGCGCAATCGTCCAGCCTGGCGGATCCGTGCGCGATCAGGAAGTGATTGACGCGGCCCGTGCCGCCGGTGTCACGATGTTCTTCACCGGCGAGCGTCACTTCTTCCACTGAGTCGCCTCGCCCCCTGTCCCCCCGTGAAAGGCGGAATCGGATGTCGGATGTCCTCGCAGAGCGGTGTGCCGTTCTCGCCCAGCCCGTGGTCGACCTCATGGCGGCCGCGATCGAGTGCCAGACCAAGTCGCCCGCGTCCTTCGCCAAGGTGATCGCGCTCGCCGGCGAGGTGCGCGCGGTCGCCGAGCAGGGCAGTGACGGCGTGAGCCAGCCGGACTACGTCGCGTGGGCGGCGGGCGCTCCGGCCGTCCTCACCGCGATGGAGCAGGCCGCCGAGCGTCGCGACTCCGAGGGCGTGTGGGCGGCGTTCGCCGACCCGCAGGTGGGTCTGCACCGGGTGGGCACGGCCTGCCAGGGGCAGCCGCGCTGGTGAGCTGACCCGGCCGGGTCAGCAGGACGCGGGAGGGGTGGCGTCGGCCTCGGCGCCCCACGCGAAGGCGACGTCGACCGTGCCCGCCTCGTCGGCGCGCACGAGGCGAGACGGCAGCGGTGCGCCCGTCGTCGCGATCGTCAGCACGCCGGCCGCGCCCTCCTCGCCCAGCAGCAGGTCCACCGTCCCGTCGGCGGGCGCGGCGAGCCCGGCGGCGTTGGCGGTGAGGTCGGCGACGAGGTCGACGGGCTGGACGAGCGGCATCCAGCGCTGCACGGCGGCGTCGTCGGGGGAGACGCACGCCCACTCGCCGGGGGCGATCCCGAGGAGGCCGGCGACCGCGGGGGAGGGCTTCACCCACGCGGCGCCGTCGGCGACGACGAGCGAGGTGGGTGCACCGTCGACGAGCACCTCCGCCGTCCAGGTCTGGTCATCGCCCACGCGCTGCACGTCGATGCGGCGTCCGGTCGCCGCCTCGGTGTAGCCGCCGGTCACCTCGCTGCCGTCGGCGGCGCGCATCGCGGCGAGGACGGCGTCCCGGGCGCCGCCGGGGGAGAGCAGGGCCACGCCGTTGCCGTGGTCGGCGGGGTCGTAGGTCGACAGGTCGGCGCCGGTCGGGGTGGGGACGGGGCCGGCGGGCGCTCCCGCGCATCCGGCCAGCGCCGCCGCCGCCGCCAGCACGACGGCCGCGCGCCGCAGGCGCCGCTCAGTCATCCGACACGCACGCCGAGGCGCCGCCCTGGCCGGCCACGGTGGCCGCGTCCAGCTCGACCGGGGCGGTCTCGTTGCCGGCTGCGGGACGCACCAGCACGCACGAGCGGTCGTCGATGAGACCCATCCCGACCGGGATCCACGCCTCGGTGCCGCTGACCAGCTGCGACACGTCGAGTTCGTCGCCGCCCGGGCCACCCACCACGATCACCTGGTAGGCCACGTCGGGGCCGCTCCAGGTGACGTGGACGTTGTCATCGGTCGCGTCGAGGCTCACGCCGGAGGCCTCGGGGCGGGGGTTCAGCAGCCCGAGGACCACGAACAGCACCAGGGCGACCAGCGCGAGCACGGTCGTGATGCCGGAGACGAGGAAGGCGGGATGCCTCCACATCGGCCGGGGCTTGACCTCCGCCTCCTCCAGCTCGGGGAGCACCTCGCCGGCCGATTCGAGGCGCCGGATCTCGCCCGCGGTCGCCGCGAGGCTCGCGCGACCGGCGTCCCAGCCGATGCGGGCGGGGCCGGCGGCGCCGGCGGGTGGGGCCTCGGTGGGCGTCGCGGGGAAGACGGGTGCGGCCGCCAGCACGGCGGAGCGGCGCGGAGCGGCCGCCACCGTCGCAGCCGGGATGCCCTCGGCCGGACGCCACACCGTGTGGCCGGTCTCCGGGCGATCCTCTGCGGGATCGGCGGTGCGGAGCGCTCCCGGCGCATCGGCGGCCTCGCGCTGCGCGCGCCGTGTCGGGATGCTGTCGCTCATACCACGCTCCGGGGGCCCCGGTCCGGCGCCGGGCACCCGCTTATCATAGACGGATCGATCCCCCGCCCTTGGAGGCGCTGATGCCCCGTCCGTTCCTGCGAGCCGCCGGTATGATGCTGGCGCTCGCGGCCGGGTCGATCGCGCTGACGGCCCCGGTCGCGCACGCGGCGGACGGCCCCGACTCGGGGGTCGTGGAGATCCCCTACGGTGAGCCGCTCGACGTGCGCGCGAGCCCCGGCTGGATCATCGACTGCGCGGCCGTGGGAGCGCTGGAGGACATCGAGGTCGTGTGCGCCCCCGATGCCCTCCGCCTGAGCGCGCCCTACACGCCCGACGCGGGGGAGCAGATCCTCAGCGTCCCCCAGCGCGCCGGCGCCGCGGCAGCCGAGGTGCGCTACCGCGTGCGGCTGGCGCCGCCCGCCGCGCCCGAGGTCGGGGCATCCGTGATCGGGATGCCGCTGCCGGTCGGGGCGCAGAGCCTCGTGCCGCTCGCCCTCCTGGAGATCACGTGCGGCCTGTGCGAGGACGCGCGCCTCGAGGTGGAGAAGGTCGAGCCCGCCATCGCCACGGTCGGGATCGGGCCGGGCCACCTCGCCGTCCGCCCCACCGCCGCCGGAGCGTTCGCCGTGACCCTCGCCCTCATCGACGACGCCGGGCAGCGCGTCTCGACCGAACTGCAGCTGTTCGCCGCGGCGCCGCTGGCCGGGGCTCCGCGCGGCCGGCACGTCGTGGCCGACGAGCCTCCCGCCCCCGACGCCCTCGCCGACCGGCAGGATGTCACCGTGCACTGCCTCGCCGTCGACCCCGCCCTCAGGTGCGCGCCCGACGGGACCCTCACCGTGTCGGGCGAGCTCACGCGCCCGGTGCAGGCGGCGCTGCGCATCCTCGACGCCGAGGGGCGGCAGTCGCTCGCGAGCGTGACCGTCGACCCAGGGGCCCGTCCCGGGCTCATCGCCCCCGCGTGGGCCGACGCCGCCGACCTCGGCATCGCCGTGCCGCTCCCGCCCGAGGAGGAGACCGAGGGTCCCTCCGTGCTCGCCCCCTTCGCCCGCATCCTGCAGGAGGTACCCGCGTCATGACGCTCCGGCTGACGATCGACCGACCCAGTGAGAACGCGCGCCCCGAGTCATGGGTGGTGAAGGTCGACGCCGCCACCACGGTGTCCGAGCTCGCCGAGTCGCTCAAGGTCGACCCCACGGTGCTGGCGCCGGGTGCGGATGCGGCGGAGAGCTTCGCCGAGTCGGGCCTGTACAGCGGCCTGCGCGTGCCGGCCGCCTCGGCGCGCATCATCTCTCCCGGGCGGCTCCGGCTGGAGTTCGTCGCCGGACCGTTCGCGGGCGAGGTCGTGCCGCTGGAGCCGGGCCGCACGGTCTCGATCGGCCGCGGCAACGATGCCGACGTCTCCGTCGCCGATCCGCACCTCGACGCCCGCTACGTCTCCCTCACCGCCGCCGGCGGCCCCGCTCCCGACGGCTCGTTCGCGCCGCTGACGGCCACCGTCGCCCTGACCGACCCCTCCGGCTCCCTCGTCGTCAACGGCGAGGAAACGGCCGCGGCGGTGCAGATCGTCCCCGCCGACCTCGTTCAGCTGGGCAGCAGCATCGTGCGCATCGGCATGTCGCCGGCCGCCGACGCCGACATCACCGTCGACGAGGTGGGCACGCGCGCGTTCAACCGGCCCTCCCGCATCCGCCCGCAGCGCACGGCCCCCGTCGTGTCGCTCCCGGGCGACAAGCCGGACGAGGCCGACGGCTCGCCCCTGCCGTGGCTGTCGGCGATCATCCCGATCGTCCTCGGCGTGACCCTCGCCGTGGTCTTCCAGCGCCCGATCATGCTCATGATGGCCGCGGCCTCGCCGATCATGGTCGTCGGGTCGTTCCTCATGAACAAGCGTCTCGCCGAGCGCAAGGGCCAGCGCACCGAGGCGCAGTGGCGCCAGGAGATCGTCGACACGCGCGGGCGGATCGCCGAGCTCACCCGCGACCAGCGCCTGGACATCTGGTACCGCCACCTCGACCCCGTCCTCATCCGCGACATCGCCACCCGGCCGCTCGCGCGGCTGTGGGAGCGGCGACGCACCGACCCGGATGCGCTGCGCGTGCGCGTGGGCGTCGCCGAGGTGCCGCTGGACGCCCGCTTCGAGGGCGGGCCGCAGAAGGACCGCACGCGCGAGCGGCGCGTGGGCGTCTCGCCCGCCCCCGTCTCGGTCGACCTCGCCGCCGGCCCCGTCGGCATCAGCGGCCCCGCCGACGTCACCGCGGGGCTCGCGCGGGCGATGATCACCGACCTCGCGACCCTGCGCTCGCCGCGCGATCTGCAGTTCATCGTGCTGTGCGACCGCGAGCAGGAGAGCACGTGGTCGTGGGTGCAGTGGCTGCCCCACATCAACCCCGGCGCGGGCCCGGTGGCGCTCATCGGCAACACCGACCACACCCGCCGCGAGCGTCTGCGCGAGGTGGGCGCCCTGCTCGACGCGCGCATGCGCGTCGCCCACGAGCGCAGCGCCGGCGCCGACGCCCAGGTCGTGCTCGTCCTCGACGGCGCCCGCCGCTACCGCATGCTCCCCGGCATGGTGACGATCCTGGAGAAGGGCGCGCAGTTCGGCATCCACGTGCTGGCGATCGACAGCGACCGCACGCGCCTGCCGGAGGAGGCGGCATCCGTCGTCGCCGTCGACGGTGTCGATCCCCTCCTCGGCCGCGTGGAGTCGGCGGAGGAGTACTACGCGCCGGTGCTGCTGGACCAGGTGAGCATCTCCTACGCCGAGGACATCGCCCGGGCCCTCTGCCCCATCGAGCACGTGCGCGGCGTCGGCGACGACGCGACGCTCCCCTCGAGCGTCCGCTACACCGAGCTCATGGGCATCGACCTCGACGACCCGCAGGCCATCGCCGAGCAGTGGCAGCTCGTGCCGCGCCAGTCGTACGTCGTCGTCGGCGCCGGCACCGAGGGGGAGTTCGCCCTCGACATCGCCAGTGACGGCCCGCACGCGCTCGTGGCCGGCACCACCGGCTCGGGCAAGTCGGAGTTCCTGCAGACCCTCGTGGTCTCCCTCGCCCTGGCCAACCGCCCCGACGCGCTGAACTTCGTGCTCATCGACTACAAGGGCGGTTCGGCGTTCGCCGACTGCGGACGCCTGCCGCACACGGTGGGCATGGTCACGAACCTCGACGCGCGCGAGACCGAGCGCGCCCTGGCCTCCCTCGACGCCGAGCTCAAGCGCCGCGAGCGCGTGCTCCGCGACGAGATCGGCGCGAAGGACGTGGACGCCGCGTGGGAGAAGGATCCGGATGCGGCGGCACGCCTGGGCCTTGCCCGCCTCATGATCGTCGTCGACGAGTTCGCCGAGCTGAAGACCGAGCTCCCCGACTTCATCAACGGCCTCGTGCGCATCGCCCGCGTCGGCCGCTCGCTCGGCGTCAACCTCGTGCTCGCCACGCAGCGGCCCTCGGGCGTGATCACGCCGGAGATGCAGTCGAACATCAACCTGCGCGTCGCGCTGCGCGTGACCGACCGCGCCGACTCCGGCGACGTCATCGGCACCCCCGACGCCGCCCTCATCCCCGCCGGCTCGCCCGGCCGCGGCTACGTGCGTGCGGGCCTGGACGCCGCGCCCACGCCGTTCCAGACCGCGCGTGTGGCGGCCCTGCGCCTCGGGCACCAGCGCGCCGCCCGCGTGCTGCCGCCGGCGGCGAAGGTGGAGTGGCAGGCGCTCGGCCTGCCGCCGCGGTATCCCGCCGTCGCCGAGCAGTCCAGCCACCGGCCCGACCAGGACGACACCGATCTGCGGGCCCTCGTCCAGCTCGCCGGCCGTGCCGCGCAGCTGCTCGGGGTGCCCAAGAGCCCGTCGCCGTGGCTCCTGCCCCTGCCGGACGTCCTGCCGCTGGACCGCTTCGACGACGACGCCGCGCCCGAAGGCGCGGTGGTCCTCGGTCTCGAGGACGTGCCGAGTGAGCAGACGCAGCGCCCGTTGGTGTGGAGCATCCTGGACGACTCGCACCTGCTGATGTTCGGCGGGAGCCGGTCGGGACGCACCACCGCCCTGCGCACGATCCTGTCGCAGGCCGTGCTGCGGTTCACCCCCGCCGACCTGCACCTGTATGTCGTGGACTGGGGCAACGGCGCGCTCCTGCCGCTGTCGGGGGCGCCCCACACCGGCGCGGTCATCACGCCGCAGGACGCCGAGCGCCTGCCGCGGCTGTTCGGGCGCCTCGCCAACGAGCTCACGCGGCGCCAGACGGTGCTCGCGCAGGCCTCGGTGGGCAGCATCGCCGAGCAGCGGCGCACCGCCGACCCGCGCGAGGCGCTCGCCTACGCCATCGTCGTCATCGACGGATGGGAGCGCTTGAGCGCGTCGCTGAGCCCGGATGAGATGGTCGCGCTGCGCGATCAGGTGCTCCGGCTCCTCCGCGAGGGTCCGGCAGTGGGCCTGCGGATGGTGGTCACCGCCGACCGCGCCGTGCCGTCCGACCGCATCGCCAGCTTCATCGACACCCACTACGCCCTCCCCATGCGCGACGTGAACGACTACCGCGGCGCGGGCATCATGGTGCGCGAGATCCCCGCCGAGATGCCGCCGGGGCGCGTCCTGTTCGGCACGGAGGGAACCGAAGGACAGCTCGCGATCGTCACCGCCGACACCTCCGGCGAGGCGCAGGCGGCGACCCTCCGCGGCACGGTCGAGCACGCCGCCGCCCACTTCGCGCGCTTCCCGCAGCTGGCCGAGCTCCCCCGCGCGCTGCGCGTGGACCCGCTGCCCTCGCACATCGGGCTCTCCGAGGCCGCGACGCTGCCGCTGGCCGAGCCCGATGCCCCCGAGACGCCGGTGGTCGGCGTCGGCGGCGACACGCTCTCGCGCTTCACGATCGACTGGCCCGAGCTCGGCGGCTTCGTCGTGGTGGGAGACCGCCGCAGCGGAAAGACCGACGCCCTCGCGCTCATCGCGCACCAGCTCGGGTGGGCGGGCCAGCGCATGGTCGTCGTGGCCGCGAAGAGCTCGGTGCTCGCCGAGGTGGCCGGCGCCCACCAGGCCGCGCTGCTGACGTCTGCGGCCACGGCCGAGCAGGTCGAGGAGGCGCTGGCCGGCGACGAGATCCTCACCGTGATCGTCGATGACGCCGAGGCCATCCGCGACTCGGTGCTCGAGCGCACCCTCGTCGCCCAGCGCGGCCGGCTGCGGTTCCTCATCTCCCTGGGCGCCGACTCCGCGGGCACGGCGATCAGCGGCGTCGTCACCGACGCCAAGCGCGGGCGCACCGGCATCGTGCTCTCGCCGACCTCGACGATCCTCGGCACGCAGCTGTTCAGCACGCAGATCCCCCGGCCCTTCGTCGGGCGCGGCGCGCCCGGGTCGGGCGTGCTGTTCCACTCCGGGGCCTACACCGCGATCCAGGTGCCCGATCTCCGTGCCTGACGCGCGGCGCCGGGGTGGCCGCATCCGCGTAAGCTGGCACGGTCGTGTGCGGACGGGGATCCGCACGTCTTCGAGGCGAGGAACCGTTTGATGAGCACGCAGTGCCGCTTCTGCGGTGCGGCCATCCGGCCGAACACGATGTTCTGCCCGTCGTGCGGACAGCTCGTCGTCGCCGACGCCCCCGCGGCGGGCGGCACCGGCAGCGTGCTGCCCCCGCCCTTCCGCACCACCGGCGGCGGCTCGCGCGAGTCGGCGGCTCCGCAGGCTCCCGTCGAGGTGGCCCCGCCCCCCGCCCCCGTGCCGCTGCCGGATGCCGCGCTGCCGGCCGCCCCCGCCCGGTCGGCGACCGTCGCCCCGCCCGCCCCCGTGGCGCCCGCCGGCCTCGCCCTGCGCCTGCCGCACGGTGCCGAGGTGCCGGTGGACCGCGTGCTCGTCCTCGGCCGCAACCCCGCGGGGCGCGCCGCCGCGCACGGCGGCGATCCGGTCGAGATCCCCGATCCCACCCGGTCGGTCTCGCGCGTCCACCTCATCGTGCGCCCCGGCGAGGCCGGAGCGGCCACGGCCGAGGACGCCGGATCGGGCAACGGCACGTTCGTCGAGCGCGCCGGCACGCGGCATCCGCTGAGAGCGCGCGAACCCCTCGCCATCCACGCCGGCGACCGCCTCATCCTCGGCGACGTCGTCGTCGAGGTGGGAACGGTGCGGTGACCGACGCCGCGCTCCCGGCTCCGGAGGCCCTCGTCCTCGATGCCGACCGGGGAAAGCTCCGCACGGCCCTGCGGCGCAACGCCGTGCTCCTCGCGGTGTACGGCGGATCGTCGCTCGTCGTGGTCGGCGGCATCATCGCGCTGGCCGTCAGCGACATCGGCCGACTGGCCACGTACTTCCTCCTCGGCCTCCTGCTGGTGATCCTCTTCGCCAACCTCGCCCTCGTGATGACACTGCGCCGCCGTTTGATGCGGTTCCGCCGGGCCGCCGACCCGCTCCTGATCGTCTCCGCCCAGGCCATCGTCTTCTCGGGCATCCCGCCGGTGCCGTGGGCGGACGTGCTCGGAGTCATCTACATGGACGAACGGGCGAACCTCGCTCGCGGCGGCGGCATCGGACGATGGATGAAGAGCCTCACCTACCGCGCCGGCGGCTCGCAGGTCGCCATCCAACTCGGCATCGATCGGCCCCGGCGGTTCCGCGACGGCGCCGAGGGGGGTCTCGTCGGCTATCTGTCGTCGTCGTTCGACCTCGGCGGCATCTCGATGCCGCTGGACACCGCGTTCTCCGACGCCCAGTTGGCGGCGCTGCGCGATCAGCTCCGCGCGGTCGCCGCGACCGGCGCGGTCGCGTACCTGGAGTCGGCCGACCCGCAGCGCGTGGCGAAGGCCGCCGGTGCGATGGGTGCGGGGGAGCGCCTGCCGCGCGACGCCTGAATGAAAGTTCTTTCATAGTTCTCCCCGGTCGCGCAAGACCCCCTTTTCACGTCATCCCTGTGTGTTACCAATGACCGGGAACGTTTGGAAGGGCGGCGCCGTCGCCCCGGAACACGGAGGATCTCATGGCGGACATCAAGGTCACCTCGGAGTCGCTGTCGGGCGTCGCCAATCAGCTCTCGTCGGGCGCCGCGTCGATCGAGTCGCAGCTGAGCAATCTCAAGTCGCTCGTGCAGGGCCTCATCGCCGGCGACTGGGGCGGGGCGGCGTCGCAGTCGTTCAACGAGCTCTACGAGCAGTGGGACGCGGCCGGCCTGCAGCTGAAGGAGTCGCTCACCGGCATCAGCGACCAGCTCTCGAAGGCGGCTCTCGCCTACGAGGAGTCGGAGAACAACATCAGCAACAGCTTCCGCGCCTGAGCGTGAGCAGCGGGGGCGCCGGGAACCGGCGCCCCCTTCCGCCCCCTTGCGGGGCGATCGAACGAGCGTAGGGAGCAGCAGATGGGGCAATTCTCGGTATCCACCCCCGCGCTGGGCTACTCCGCGGCGGCGATGGCCTCCGCAGTCGCCCAGTTCGACGGGCACGTGTCGCAGATCTCGAGCGTCGTCACCTCGATCGTGGGTGGCTCGTGGACCGGTGACGCCTCCGACAAGTTCGCGGAGAGCTGGACGGAGTGGCAGACGAACGCCGGTCAGGTGCGCGACGCGCTGACCGACATCGTCGGCCGGCTGCAGGGCGCCGAGGGCGCCTACGTCGCCAACGAGATGCAGGTGACCGCGGCATCCCGCTCGTCCACCGTCGGCGTCCGCCGGCAGGGCGGGGGCTCGTCGTGAGCCTGCACACCTTCAACATCGCCGAGCTGCGCGAGCTGGAGACCGCCCTCGGCCAGCTGATCGCCTACTGCACCGATCTCGAAACGCACGCCTCCGGTGCCACCGCCGCCGCGAACGCGCAGTGGTCGGGTGTGGCCAGCGTCGAGTTCCTGAACCTCGTCGGCACGTGGCAGGTGGGTGCCACGGCGCTACGCCAGCACGCCGAAGACCTCAAGACCTGGGTGGCCGAGGCCGCCACGGTCTACGAAGACGCACAGAACGCCAATCGCACGATGTGGGCCAGCGCATGAGTACACGCCGAATCGACCCGACCCTCTACGTCCAGGTGGCCGACGCGTTCGACGCCATCGCCACCTCCTCCGATTCCGCGGGCAGCTCCGCCCGCTCCACGGCCAACGGCTTCGCCAACATGGCGGGCGACGACGACGGCGGCCAGAAGTTCGCCGAAGCGTACGACGACATGGCCGGCTTCGCCCTCCAGGGCATCTACGACATCGGCCTGCGGGCCAACAGCTTCGACCGCCTGTTCATGGCCAGCGGGGCCAACGCCGCGTCCGCCGAGGCCGTCGCGTCCGGCACGGCGTTCGACGCCGGCGCGTTCCCGCTCCGGGACAGCCGTTCGCCCCTGAGCATCGCCCCGCCCCCGTCCGCGTACGGCGGCAAGGGCGGCGAGCCGCACGGGTGGGAGCTCGTGCAGTCCTTCATCAACATGATGTGGCCCAACGCCGACACCGACACCCTCGATGAGGCCGGTCGTGCGTGGAAGCAGATGGGTCGCGACGTGCAGCGCCTGGCCACCAGCGCGAAGCAGGCCGACAACGCCGTCCAGGCGCTCGACAGCGCTGAGCTGGCCAAGGCGCGTGCCGAGGTCACCGAGTTCGCCGAAGACATCGGCAAGGTCGCCGACCTGCTCGAGAACATGGGCGAGCAGTGCGAGGAGTACGCCAAGGACGTCCGCGAGGCGCACAACGAGGTCATCGAGATGCTCGTTCAGCTCGCGATCGAGATCGCCGCGACCGTCGCGATCAGCGCCGCCCTCAGCGCCTTCACCTTCGGTGGCAGCGCCGCGGCCGGTGCCGCCCTGGCGACGGCCCGCGCCGCGGCCGTCGGTGCGAAGATCCTCACCATCCTCGTGCGCATCGGCGGCATCGCCGCCCGCATCGCCGCCCGCATCAAGTCGTTCCGCGCGGTGCTGGTGCCCCTGGCCACGCGGTTCCGCCGCCCGGTGCAGGCGGCCATCAACATCGCCTCCGGCACGGGTGCCGCCGTCACCTCGACGGCGATCGTCAAGGGCGGCGAGGGCAACTACCTCGCCGCGCTGGCCTCCGGCTTCGCCGGCGGTGCCGTGACCGAGGCGCTCGTGGCCCCCTTCGGGCGCTACGGGCAGCGCATCCTCGCCCAGACCATCGCCGGCGGCGGTGGCGGCGCGGTCAGCGGTGCGGTGGACGGCCTCGTCTCCGACGGGTCGATCGACATCCGCCAGGTCGTCATCAGCGGCACCGGCGGTGCCGCGTTCGGCGGCTGGGGAGCGCGCGGTGGACGCGGCGGTCGCGATGCGACGGCGGCCGATCCCGGCAGCAGCGGCGTGCGCGGCGGCGACGATCCGGTTCCCGTGATCACCGGCGGCAACGACGCGAGCTCGGCCGGCCCCGACGGCGGCCGCACCGGCAGCAACGACTACGACGGCCCGAACGTCACCGGCGGCAACGACGTGAGCTCGTCCGCCCCCGACGGCGGCTCGACCGGCACCACGGACTACGACGGCCCGAACGTCACCGGCGGCAACGACGTGAGCTCGTCGGCTCCCGACGGCGGTTCGACCGGCACCACGGACTACGACGGCCCGAACGTCACCGGCGGCAACGACGTGTCGGCGGGCGGAACCGACGGCGGCGGGGGGACGAAGGTCCCGCAGGGCGAGGCCCCCGTGGTCGCCGGTGGCAACGAGTCCGGCGGCGGGTCGCAGAACACCGGGGGCGGGTCGCACAACACCGGTGGATCGCACAACACCGGCGGCGGGACGCACAACACCGGTGGCGAGTCCACTCCGACCGGGCCGGATGACACCCCGCTCTTCCACGAGACCGAGACCGACCTGGGTGTCGACGTGGACGGCGACGGCCACATCGGCACGCCGCCCGCCGGCGCGGACGCCCCCGCGAACACGCCGGACGGCCCGGACGACACCCCGATCTTCCACGACACCGAGGCCGCGACCGGCATGGACGTGGACGGCGACGGCGTCGCCGGTCACCCCGGGAGCGACGCGGATGCGGTGCCCACGGGCGCCGACGGCGCGGACACCACTCCCGCGACCGACCCCGCGGACGCGGCGCCGGTGGCCACCGACCCCGGCGACGGCGCCACGCCACCGGCATCCGGAGCAGACGGCGCGCTGCCGCCCGAGCGGGTCGATCAGCTCGACGGCTCGGCGCCGCTGGCCGACTCCAGCGGCCGCGACATCTCCGACGTGCTGGCGCAGAGCTCGCTCTCGCCGCAGGAGCTGGCCGACTACCTGCGGGTCGTCGACGCCGACGGATATGCTGACTTCCTGCGCACGGGCGAGTGGCCTGCGGACGTGCAGATCCCGCGCGACGCGAGCGTGCTCGCCGCGTCGTCGAAGATCGACTGGGATCAGGTTCCCGAGGGCGGTTACGAACTCGACGCGAAGGGCGAGGCGATCAAGCACACCGAGATCCCGGGTCAGGGCACCTACATCGACCGCTACGGTCCCGGCAACGGCCGCTACACGTCGCCCATGCCGGACGGCCAGCCGTTCCCCTACGAGGAGCGCTCCCTGCCCTACGTGCAGGACCCCGGCCAGTACCACCGCTACGAGGTGATCGGCGACTTCAGCGATCTGCGCGCGCACTACGACGCCGCCCCGGCGGACGTGAAGCAAGCGGTCGACGATCTCATCGACCTCGGCTACTTCTCGTGGGACCAGCTGCCGCAAGCCGGCAAGGCCGCGGAGGGCTTCGGTCAGCCCGGCGGCGCGGTACAGTACGAACTGCCGCTGAGCGTGGACATCCTCGTCGATCTCCGCGTCCTGAAGGAGGTATGAGGTGGACCGTCAGGAACTCGAGGCGACGCTGTCGAGCGAGCGGATCTCGAAGTACTTCCAGTGGGGCCCGCCGACCGGGACGGCCGCCACACGCGTCTGCCTCTATCCGGTCGGTGACCACTGGGAGCTCATCATCACCGATGAGCGCGCGGTGCCGCAGGAGGGCACGCGGCGGACCTTCCCCGACGAGTCCTCGGCGATCGAGGGCGCGCTGGTGGCCGTCCGGAAGTTCGCACGGGCGATGAGCTACCGCTCCTCCGCTTCGCGCTGATCGGCCCGAGCGGGTGACCTCCGCCTCGCTGTCGACCGCCGGGCATCCGATGAGCGTGCTGCGCGCGATGCTGATCCGTGCACTGGACCAGGTGTTCGGGGAGCACGTCCACGGCTACACCGTCACGGAGATGCGCGACGAACCGCTGCCGGCGCTCACGATGGCGTTCACTGTCTACGACTACTTCCCGGTCGAGTTCGAGTACGACCGAGGGCGCTTCGGATTCCGCATCGCCTACGCACGCCCCGTCCGGGTGCGGATCGCCCCGCATACCTCCGCGGATCTGGCCGATCAGGCGAAGGTCGTCCAAACGGTCGAAGCGCTCCGGGAGGCGATTCGCCTGCGGATCCCGCCGGCGTACCTGGCCTCGATCGGCGCGTGACCCCGGAGGCGTCGAGACGGGTCAGCGGGGGACGATCGCGGAATCGCGGCCGTAGGACTCCAGGAACCGCAGCCACACCTCGCTGACCGTCGGGTACGACGGCACCGCGTGCCACAGGCGGTGCAGCGGCACCTCGCCCACCACGGCGATGGTGGCCGAATGCAACAGCTCCGCCACCTCGGGACCGACGAACGTCACACCGACGAGCACCTGCCGGTCCTCGTCGATGACCGCGCGGGCCTGGCCGCGATAGTCATCCGACTGCTCGGCGGAGCCGGCGATCCAGGCGAGGTCGTAGTCGATGACACGGATGCGGAGCCCCTTCTTCTCCGCGGCGGCCGCGGTGAGCCCGACCGAGGCGACCTCGGGGTCGGTGAAGGTCACCTGCGGCACCGCGGCGTGGTCGGCGGTCGCGACGTGCGCCCCCCACGGCGCATCCTGGACCGGCTCTCCCTTCGCCCGGGCCGCGATGACGTCGCCCGCCGCCCGCGCCTGGTACTTGCCCTGGTGGGTCAGGAGGGCGCGGTGGTTGACATCGCCCGCCGCATAGAGCCAGTCGGTGCCGCGGACGAGCAGGGCGTCGCCGACGCCGCGCCACGAGCCCGGCTCGAGGCCCACCGTCTCCAGGCCGACGTCGGCCGTGCGGGGGGCGCGCCCGATCGCGACGAGCACCTCGTCGGCCGAGAGGCCGGAGCCGTCGGAGAGCTCGAGCCCCACGCGGCCGTCGGCGTCGCGGGCGGCGGATCGGACCTCCACACCGAGGCGGATGTCGGCGCCCGCATCCCGGAGCGCGTCGGCGACCAGCTCGCCGGCGAACGGCTCCTGGCCGGTGAGCAGGCCGGAGCGGGCGAGGACGGTGACCTTCGCGCCGAGGTCGGTGTAGGCCGTCGCCATCTCCACACCCACCACCCCGCCGCCGATGATCACGAGTGATGCGGGCACGTGCTGCGCGGCCGTCGCTTCGCGGCTCGTCCACGGATCGACCTCGGCGAGTCCGGGGATGTCGGGGAGGAGCGCGGCCGAGCCGGTGCACACGGCGACCGCGGCGCGGGCGACCAATTCGGTGACCGTGCCGTCGTCCGCGGTGACGCTCACGCGCTTCTCGCCGGTGAGGCGCCCGTGTCCGCGGACGAGCTCGATGCCCGCGCCGTCGAGCCACGCCACCTGCTTCGCGTCGTCCCAGTCGTGCACCATCCGGTTGCGACGGGCGAGCACGGCCGCGACATCCAGCCGACCCGTGACCGCCTGCCGCGCGCCCTCGACCGCGCGCGCCGCGCGCAGGGCGGCGCCGGAGCGCAGCAGCGCCTTCGACGGCATGCACGCCCAGTACGAGCACTCACCGCCGACCAGCTCCGACTCGACGATCACCGCCGACAGCCCCGCCTGCACGGCGCGATCGGCGACGTTCTCGCCCACCGGCCCGGCCCCGATCACGATGACGTCGTACTCGCGCGCGCTCATGGCGCCACGCTACTCGCGTCCGGAGTGGTGGGGGCCGGCCGCCCGGGCGCGGCCGGCCCGGCGATCCCTGCATCCCGAGCTCCGCACGCCTTCGGCCGGGGGCCGGCGCTCCTCCGTGTCCCGAACTCCGCACGCCTGCGGCCGGGGGAGGATGTGGCGGCGGGAATCCGGGGGTGGGGCTGCGGCGGAGGGCAGGGGTTGAGGAGTTCGGGCCGCGCGGCGGGCGGGCCGGCGGGCGGGAGGCCGGTCCGGCCGGAGGGGGCGGATGCCGCGGCCGCCGCGGCCCGAACTCCGCACGTCTGCGGTCAGGGGAGCGGGCGGCCTGCGGAATTCCGGGGGTCTGGATGCGGCAGGGGGCGGGGTTGAGGAGTTCGGGCCGCGCGGCGGGCGGGGCGGATGCCGCGGCCGCGGCGTCCCGAACTCCGCACACCTGCGGCCGGGGGAGGAGGCGGCAGGGGAAATCCGGGGGTACCGGGGGGCCGGAGCCCGGACTTGAGGAGTTCAGGCGGAGGCGGCGCCGGGATGGTGCCGCGCACTCATGCCGGCGCGGGGGAGGTGAGCGTGGTGCTCCCGCCGGGCGGACTCGCCGTGGCGACGGGCTGAATCAGCGCGCCGCCAGGACGGCGTCGACGAGCGCGCGCACGTGCGGACGTCGCAGTGCGCCGCGCCGCGCGGACAGCGACATGCGCCACGGCGGCATCGGATCGCTCAGGCGCAGCGGCACGCAGCCCGGCGTCGGGACGACGTCGGGGATGACGGCGACGCCCAGCCCCGCCGCGACGCACGCGGGCACCTCCGGCAGCTCGACCACCTCCGCGGCGATCCGCCGGGTGAGGCCGCGCCGCACGAGCGCGGCATCCACCTGCACGCGGTTGCCGTAGCCGGGGAGCACGTCGACCCAGTCGCTGGCCGCGAGCTCGGCGAGGGTGACCTCGCCGTCGGGGGCGCGGGCGGCGAGCGGATGGGCGGGCGGGACGAGCGCGAGGAAGTCGTACGTGCCGATCTCCCACGACTCCAGGTCGGCGGCCGGGGGCAGCGCCGTGAAGGCGACGTCGAGGCGGTCGTGGGCGAGGTCGTCGAACAGCCCGCTGCTGCCGGCGGGCGAAGTGACCAGGCGGATGTCCACGAGCGGATGCGTCCGCCGGAAGGCGCCGAGGATGCCGGGGAGATCCAGCACCCGCAGTGCCTGGAACGTGCCGATGCGCACGCGCCCCCGCAGGCCGCCCTCCGCCTCTCCGGCCACACGGCGCAGCTCCTCCAGCTCATCGAGGATCGCACGGGCGAGGGGAAGGAGGGCCTCGCCCTCGGCCGTCAGCCGCACCGACTTGGTCGTGCGCTCCACCAGGCGCACGCCGAGGTCGCGCTCGAGGCTCTGCAGGCCCGCGGACACCGTCGACTGCGCGGCGAACGACCGCTCCGCGGCCGCCGTGACGCTGCGTTCGTCGGCCACCGCCACGAAGTACTCCAGCAGACGCGTCTCCATGACCAAATCATAGACTGCATCGATAACTGACTTCGAAAAGCTTCGTTGGACTCGATGAGAGATGCGGCGGATGCTGAAGACATGGCCTCCCCGCTCACCGCCCCCGTCCCGGTCGCCGCCTCCGCGCGGCCCGCGCGCGCCGCATCCGGCCGCCTCTCGCACCGCGCCGGGTTCTGGGTGACCGCGGCGACATTCTTCGTCCTCATGGCCTTCAACACCGTGCCCACTCCGCTGTACGCGCTGTACCAGGAGCGCGACGGATTCCCGACGTTCCTCATCACGGTGCTCTTCGCGGCATATGCCGTCGGCGTCATGCTGTCGCTGTACCTGGCCGGGCACCTCAGCGACCGGCTCGGGCGGCGCCCGCTCGTCCTGGCCGCGACGGGCCTGGAGATCGTGGCCGCGGCGATCTTCGTGCTCTCGCCCGGCGTCGCCGGCCTTCTCGTCGCTCGCCTCATCGCCGGCGCGGGCATCGGCCTGCTGAGCGCGACCGCCACCGCGCACCTCGCCGACCTGCACCGCGCGTCACGGCCGGCCACCCCCGCGTTCGCCGCGACGATCGCCGGCGTCGCGAATCTCGGCGGGTTGGCCCTCGGTCCGCTGGTGGGCGGGCTCTTCGCGGCGTGGGCCCCGGCGCCGCTCGTCCTGCCGTACGCGGTCTTCCTCGTGGGATTCGTCGCGCTGGGGCTCGCCTACGCGTTCGTACCGGAGACGGTGACGCCGCCGGCCGACTCCTTCTCGTACCGCCCGCAGCGCGTGCGCGTGCCTGCCGGAGCCCGCCGCGCCTACTGGGCGGCGGGGCTCGGAGCCTTCGCGGCCTTCTCCGTGACCGGCCTGTTCGGCTCCGTCGCCCCGGCATTCCTGGCGCGGATGCTGGGTGGGGTCGACCCGCTCGTGGCCGGCACGGTGTCCTTCGCGGTGTTCGGCGCGGGCGCGGCGGCGCAGGTGGTCTTCGCCCGCCTGGCGATCCGGCGCCAGCTCGTCCTCGGCGTGAGCGCGATGGTGGCGGGGCTCGGCGTGCTGGGCGTCGCCGACCTCGCCGGCTCGGTCGCCGGATTCGTTCTCGGGGGCGTGATCGCCGGCGCCGGCGTCGGACTGGTTTTCCGGGGTGCCCTGGTGGCCGCCGGCTCACTGGGCGACGCGCGCGCCCGCAGCGAGATCACCTCGGGCATCTTCCTCCTCGCCTTCGCCGGGCTGAGCGTCCCGCCCCTGGTGATCGGCGCCGCTCTCCTCGTCCTGCCCCTTCCTCCCGTGCTCCTCGGCTTCGTGATCGTCACGATCTCGCTGACGCTGTGGGCGGGCCCCGCGATGGTGCGGACGCTGCGCTAGACCGCCGTGTCCGAAAACCGCCAGCCGGCGTCGGCCGGCGGTGGCAGGCTGGGGGCATGCAGTCGCTGTCCTCCGCCGAGCGGTACCGCGCGATCCAGTCGCGCGACCGCCGCTTCGACGGGCAGTTCGTCACGGCCGTGCGCTCCACCGGCATCTACTGCCGGCCCAGCTGCCCCGCGCGCACGCCGAAGGAGGCCAACGTCACCTTCTACGCGACGTCTGCCGCTGCGCACGAGGCCGGCTACCGCGCGTGCAAGCGCTGCCTGCCGGAGGCGGCACCGGGATCGCCCGAATGGAACCTCCGCGGCGACCTCGCCGGGCGGGCGATGCGGCTCATCGCCGACGGCGTCGTCGATCGCGAGGGCGTTGCCGGCCTCGCCCGGCGGCTCGGGTACTCCCCGCGGCATCTGACGCGGCTGCTCACCGCCGAGCTCGGCGCCGGTCCGCTCGCCCTCAGCCGGGCCCACCGCGCCCACACCGCGCGGATGCTCCTCGTCGGCACCGACCTGCCTGCGGCCGAGGTCGCCTTCGCCGCGGGCTTCACCAGCATCCGGCAGTTCACCGAGACGATCGGCGAGGTCTTCGGAATGCCGCCGCTGCAGCTGCGCGCGCGGCGCCGGGCGGGCGAGGTTCCCGCCGGCGAGATCGACCTCGTACTGCCGCACCGCGGCCCGCTCGACGCCGAGGGCCTCTTCGCCTGGATGGCGGCGCGCGCGGTCGCCGGCGTCGAGACGGCGGATGCGACGCACTTCGCCCGCGCCCTCCGGCTGCCGGGCGGGTCCGCATGGTTCCAGCTGCGCCAGGACGCCCTCGGGCGCATCCGCCTGCGCGCGCGGGTCTCCACGCCGGGGGATCTCTCCGCTTTGGTGACGCGCGCGCGGCGCCTGTTCGATCTCGACGCCGATCCCGTCGCGATCGACGACGCCCTCTCGCGTCACCCCGAGGTGGCGCCGCGGGTGGCCCGCACGCCGGGCATCCGCGTGCCCGGCACCGCCGATCCGCACGAGATGCTCATCCGCGCCATGATCGGTCAGCAGATCACCGTGGCCGCCGCGCGCAACGCGCTCGGCGCGCTCGCCGCAGCGCTCGGCGAGCGGGTGGACGACGTCGCCGGCACGCACTTGCTCTTCCCGACGATGGCCGCGATCGCCGAGCGCGGCGCCGAGGTGCTCCGCGGCCCGGCCGCCCGCATCCGCGCCGTCACGGGCGCCGCGTCCGCCCTGGCGTCGGGAGAGCTCGTCCTCACCGGTGCCGACGACGGAGCCGAGCAGCGCGCACGTCTGCTCGCCCTTCCCGGGGTGGGCCCGTGGACGGCCGACTACGTGCGCATGCGCGTGCTCGCCGACCCCGACGTGCTCCTGCCGGGCGACGTCGCCGCGCGCGCGGGCGCTGCGGCGATGGGCCTCCCCTCGACGCCCGCCGCCCTGCCCGCCTGGGCGGTGCGCGCAGCACCGTGGCGGAGCTACCTCATGGCGCACCTGTGGCGCGCCGTCCCGCCCCGCCGTCCCGCCGCTCGCGGCTCCCGCGGCCACGGCTCCGTTCCGCGGATGAAGGAGATCACGCCATGACCGCGCTGGTGCACACCCTCGACACCCCCGACGGGCCCTTTACACTCCTCGTCGACGACGACGGCGCGGTGCTCTCGTCGGGGTGGACCGCGTCGGTCGCGGCCGTCCTCGCGCGCCTGCCCGAACGCGCGCGGCCCGCACAGGTGCGCGCGGGGGAGACGGAGGCGGCGGCCGCGGTGCGGGCGTTCTACGCGGGCGATCTCGCCGCGATCGACGCGGTGCCGGTGCGGCACACCGGCACCGCGCTGCAGCGCGACGGGTGGGCTGCGCTCCGCCGCATCCGCCCCGGTGCGCCGCTGACGTACACGGGCTTCGCGGCCACCCTCGGGCAGCCCCGCGCGGTGCGCGCCGCCGCATCCATCTGCGCCCGCAACGCTCCCGCCCTGTTCGTGCCGTGTCATCGGGTGCTGCGCACCGACGGCACGCTCGGCGGGTTCGCGTGGGGGCTCGACGTGAAGCGGAGCCTCCTCGCACGCGAAGCCGCCGGGGAGGTTGCTCGCAGTAAATCCTCAGGATAATCTGGAGGGCTGCCGCGCCCCGGCGCGGTGCGGACCCCCGCCGCCCACCTGAGGAGGATGTCATGCACACGACCGCTCTCGCTGCCCAGCCGGTCTTCGCCCGCATGCGCCTCCTCGCCGGACGGCCCTCGCGGATCCCTGCGACGCAGACGGCATAACCGCCGGCCTTCGTTCGTTCTCCCTCGCAGAGCGGTACGCCCGCTCTGATGCCGACGCGTCGGCTCTTCTTTCCGCGCCCGATCCCGGCGCACAGCCTCCACCTCTCGAGGATCATGACCCGCGATAACGCCGCCCCCCTGTCCACCCTCCGCGCCCTCGGCCGGCTGCTGCCCTTCGCGCGCCCCGTGCTGGGGCGCCTGACCCTGGGCGCCGTCAGCGCGCTCATCGCGAGCCTGCTCGCGCTCGGCATCCCGCTCGTGCTGGAGGTGATCGTCAGCGACACCGGCCCGATCGCCTCCGGCGACCCCGGCATGATCGCGCTGGGCGCCGGCGCCGTGCTGGTCCTCGGTCTCCTCGAGGCCCTCATGGTGTGGGCGCGCCGCTGGTTCGTCCTGTCACCGGCGACGAAGGTCGAGTACGACCTGCGCACCGAGTTCTATGCGCGGCTGCAGCGACTGCCCGTCGCCTTCCACGACCGCTGGCAGTCGGGGCAGCTCCTCAGCCGCATGATGCAGGACATCAGCCTCATCCGGCGCTGGCTCGCCTTCGGCGTCATCCTGCTCCTGGTGAACCTCCTCACGATCGTGGCGGGTTCGGCGATCCTGTTCACATGGCATTGGGCGCTCGGCCTGACGTTCGTGGTCTGCTCGCTACCGCTGTGGGTGGCGGGCTACCTGTTCGAGAAGCGCTACGGGATGCTGTCGCGTCAGAGCCAGGACCAGGCCGGTGATCTCGCCACCTCCGTCGAGGAGAGCGTCCACGGCATCCGCGTGCTCAAGGCCTTCGGGCGCGGCAAGCACGCCCTGCAGAAGTTCTCGCGCCAGGCCGAGACGCTCCGCGAGACGGAGCTGGCCAAGGCCCGCGCGGTGGGCTGGATCTGGTTCTGGCTCGTGCTGCTGCCCGACATCGCCTTCGCGCTGTGCCTCGGCGTGGGCATCGTGCTGGTGCAGATGGGTCAGCTCGAGGTCGCCCAGCTCATCGCGTTCTTCGCGATGGCGACGATCCTGCGCTGGCCGGTGGAATCCATCGGATTCCTCTTCTCCTTCCTCGTCGATGCGCGCACCGCGACCGACCGCATCTTCGAGGTGTTCGACGAGCAGAACACGATCACCGATCCCGCCGAGCCGGTGGCGCTGCCGACCGCGCGCGGCGCGCTGGTGTTCGACAACGCGCACTTCCGCTATCAGGACGCCCCCGCCGCCGCGCGCGACCTGCTCGACGGCATCGACCTGGTGCTGCATCCGGGCGAGACGATGGCGCTGGTCGGCCTGACCGGCTCGGGCAAGACCACCCTGACGACGCTGCCCGGGCGCCTGTACGACGTCACCGGCGGCCGCGTGACGCTGGACGGCGTGGATGTGCGCGACCTGTCGCTGCGGGAGCTGCGCCGGCACGTCGGCATGGCATTCGAGGATGCGACGCTGTTCTCGGCGTCGGTGCGGGAGAACGTGCTGCTCGGTCGCGAGGATCTCCAGCCCGGCAGCCCGGAGGCCGAGCGCGTGCTCCACGAGGCGCTCCAGGTCGCCCAGGCGGGCTTCGCCTACGAGCTGCCGAAGGGCCTGGACACCGTCATCGGCGAGGAGGGCCTGAGCCTGGCGGGTGGCCAGCCGCCGCGCTTGGCGCTCGCGCGCGCCGGCGCCGCCCGTCCGGCCGTGCTCGTTCTGGATGACCCGCTGTCGGCGCTCGACGTCGACACCGAGGCGCTCGTGGAGGAGGCGCTGCGGGACGTCCTCGCCGAGACCACCGCGCTCGTCGTCGCCCACCGCCCCTCCACCGTGACCCTCGCCGACCGCGTCGCGCTCCTGGAGGGCGGGCGGATCACGGCCGTCGGCACGCACTCCGAGCTGCTGCGCACGAGCGAGCACTACCGCCACGTCATCTCCAGCCTCGAGGCGGAGGCCCTGCGCCAGGCGCAGGAGACCGGACGCCGCGACGAAGCCGCATCCACCGAGAAGGAGGTGGCCCGATGAGCACCGCGACCGTCACCGGCACGAGCGGCGAGGACCGCTCCGACTACACGCGCGACGAGAGCCGCGCCATCCGCCGCCGTTCGCTCCGCCTCCTCGGCTCGCTCGTCACCCCGCTGCGCTGGCAGCTCGTGCTCGCCGCCGTCGTGCTCGTGGTCTCCACGGCGCTGCGGGTGGCGGGGCCCGCCCTCGTCGGCTGGGGCATCACCAACGCGCTGCCGGCCGTGGTCGAGCGCATGGACTGGATGCCGGCGATCCTCGTCGTCGCCGTCTACCTCGTCACCGGCATCGCCGGGGCCGCGCTCATCGGCTGGTACGCCGTCGTCGCCGCGCGCCTGACCCAGGCGATCATGCTCGACCTGCGCAAGCGCATCTTCCTGCACACCCAGCGGCTGAGCCTGGAGTTCCACGAGTCGTACACGTCGGGGCGCATCATCTCGCGGCAGACCAGCGACCTCGACACCATCCGGGAGCTCCTGGACGGCGGTCTCAACGAGCTGGTGTCGGGCCTGCTGTACGGCGGCTTCACCCTCATCGCGCTGCTCCTGCTGGACTGGCAGTCCGGCATCATCCTCGCGGTGATGGGGATCCCGTTGTTCTTCCTGATGCGGTGGTTCTACCTGCGCTCGCAGGTGGTGTACCGCGAATCGCGCGTGGTCAGCGCCCAGGTCATCGTCAAGTTCGTCGAGACGATGACCGGCATCCGCGCCGTCAAGGCGTTCCGCAAGGAGCCGCGCAACGACGAGGAGTTCGGGGGCCTGTCGGCGTCGTACCGCGACGTCAACATGCGCTCCATCCGCCTGTTCGGGGCCTTCGAGCCCGGGCTCATGGCCGTGGCATCCGTGAGCCTCGCCGCCGTCGTGCTGTGGGGCGGGCTGCGGGTGCTCGACGGAGCACTGACCCTCGGGTTCCTCCTGTCGGCGGTGCTGTACGTGCGGAACTTCTTCGCGCCGATGCAGGAGGTGGCGTTCTTCCTGAACTCCTATCAGTCGGCCACCGCCGCGCTGGAGAAGGTGTCAGGCGTGCTCGAGGAGCAGCCGACCGTGCCCGACCCCACCAAGCCGATCGACCTGTGGCGGGCGCGCGGCCACGTGCGCTTCGAGGACGTCGTGTTCGGCTACTCCGGCGACCGCGTCATCCTGCCGGACTTCTCGCTCGACATCCCCGCCGGGCAGACGGTCGCGCTGGTGGGCACCACGGGTGCCGGCAAGTCCACGCTCGCCAAGCTCGTCGCGCGGTTCTACGACCCCACGTCGGGTCGGGTCACCCTCGACGGCGTCGATCTGCGGTCGCTGCATCCGAAGGACCTGCGCCGCGCGATCGTGATGGTCACGCAGGAGGCGTACCTGTTCAGCGGCACGGTCGCCGACAACATCGCGCTCGGCAAGCCCGACGCGACGCTGGAGGAGATCAAGGCGGCGGCGCGCGCGGTGGGCGCGGATGCGTTCATCGAGGAGCTGCCCGACGGCTACGGCACCGACGTGAACAAGCGCGGCGGCCGCGTGTCGGCGGGTCAGCGTCAGCTGATCTCGTTCGCGCGCGCCTTCCTCGCCGACCCCGCGGTGCTCATCCTCGACGAGGCGACCGCCTCGCTGGACATCCCCAGCGAGCGGCAGATCCAGGAGGCGCTGCAGACGCTGCTGGCCGACCGCACGGCGATCATCATCGCCCACCGTCTGTCCACCGTCGCGATCGCCGACCGGGTGCTCGTGATGGAGCACGGCCGCATCATCGAGGACGACGCCCCCGATGCCCTCATCGCCGGCACCGGGCGCTTCGCCCAGCTGCACGCGGCCTGGCGCGACTCGCTCGTCTGATCCTCCCGCCGTTGCCGGATTCGGCTCCGGTCGCCGCCGCCGTCGCCGTCGCCGGATTCGGCTCCGGTCGCCGGATTCGGATGCCGGGGCCTCGAGCATCCGAATCCGGTGCGGTGAGCCGAATCCGCGGCGCGTGGGGCGCCCGGGGCGGGGACGCCCGGCGCGCGACGCGGGTCAGGCGGCGAGGTGCCGCCCCTGCGCAATGGCGGCGGCGATGGCACGCTCGACACGATCCCAGTGGTGGACCACTTCGGCGTACGTGAAGCGGAGCACGGTGTAGCCGCGGGCGATCAGCGCGCGATCGTGGGCCAGGTCGCGCGCGCGGTCGGCCGGCGAGGAGTGGTACGCGAAGCCGTCGAGCTGAATGACCAGGCGTGCGCCGACCAGGATGTCCACGGGATGCCCGGCGATCACCACCTGCTGGCGCAGCGGCAGCCCCCAGGGCGTCAGCCGCACCACGACGAGGGTCTCCAGACCGGAGTCGGAGAACACCGTCAGCTCCTGCGCGATGCGGCGTGCCGCTGGTGTGCGCCATCGCGTCAGCGTGAGCTCCTCGCCCGCGAGCCGTTCGATCCGAGCCGCCGATTCCCACAGCACCGTCGCGGACTCGAAGGGGACGCATCCGGCGATGTGCTCGAGGGCGTCCACCACCGATTCGGTCAGCACGAGCGGTCCGAGGGGGACGAGCGGGTCGTCCCAGTGCAGCACGCCGTCGTGCTGCGGTGTCGCTCCGTGCCGCTTCACGGCGAGATGCACGCGCTCGTCGACGTCGGGCGGGAGCCACCACCCCCGCAGCCGCGCCGCGGACACGCACGCCACCTTCGCGGTCGCGCGCGCCGCGGTGATCAGCAGCGGATGCGCGTCGCCGGTGGTAACCCAGTAGCGCCGCTCGCGCTGCACCTCGCCCGCGGCGAGTGCGGCACGCAGCTGGCGTTCGCTCGCACCCGCGTCGAGGATGCGGCGCCGATGCACGATGCCGCCGTTGCGGCGGACCCACGCGGCGATCTCCATCTGCCGATCGTCGCGAGCGCGCGCCGCGCGGAGCAGCGTCCTCGGCTCACCGGTGGACAACCCGTCCGCGCCACGGCCTGGGGAGGAGCGAGCGCGGCATGCGCGGATTCGGCTCGCGTCGGCAGATTCGGATCGCAGCGGCCGCCGCATCCGAATCCGGCGCCCGGAGCCGAATCCGCGGCAGGGTGGGGCGCGGGCAGGGGTGGGGCGCGCGGGCAAGGGTGGGGCGCGCGGGCAAGGGTGGGGCGCGCGGGCGGGCCGGGGGGGCAGGAGCGGACTAGAGCCGGATCTCGGCGATGACCTCGCCGTACTCGGTCTCGCCCTTCGGCGCGAAGCCGACGGCGAGGAAGAAGGCCTCCGGGCCCTCCTCGCCGGGCTCGTAGATGACGTCGACGTGGTCCATGCCGCGCTCGCGCGCCTCGGCGAGGAGGCTCTCCAGCGCGAAGCGGCCCACGCCGCGGCCCTGGTCGTCGGCGTCGACGTTGATGCGCCACAGCACGGAGCGGAAGTGCTCCTGCGGCGCATCCGGATCGAAGTTGGCGCTGACGTAGCCGACCACCTCGTCGCCGTCGAGGATGACGCGCTGCCACGTGGTCTGGGGATTGGTGACCGTGGCGGCGATGCCGTAGCTCAGCGGAGCGAGGAACTGCTCCTGACCCGGCTTCAGCGACAGCGTGTTCACGGCGACGATCGTCGAGGCGGACAGTTCTTCCAGGCGGAGGGCGGCCATGCGCACAGGGTAACCGGAAAGGGCCGTCCCGTGCACGGTGTGTCGTCATCGTGCATAGATATCTCGACATCAAGATAGTTCGGCGGCGTGCGATAGGCTGGGAACCGATCCCGCGACGGCCGATTCCGGCCCGCGACGCCCCCTTTCCGGAGAGTGCACACGTGTCTGAATCGACCATCATCTACACCCACACCGACGAGGCTCCGGCGCTGGCCACGGCGTCGTTCCTGCCGATCGTCCAGGCGGTCACCCGTCAGGCCGGTGTGCACGTGGAGACCCGCGACATCTCGCTGGCCGGCCGCATCCTCGCCGCGTTCCCGCAGCGCCTCACGCCCGAGCAGCAGGTGGGCGACGCCCTCGCCGAGCTCGGCGGGCTCGCGACCCTGCCCGAGGCGAACATCATCAAGCTGCCGAACATCTCCGCCTCGATCCCGCAGCTGAAGGCGGCCATCGCCGAGCTGCAGGGCCAGGGCTACGACATCCCCGACTACCCGGACGAGCCCGCCTCGCTCGAGGACAAGGACATCCGCGCCCGCTACGACCGCATCAAGGGCTCGGCCGTCAACCCGGTGCTGCGCGAGGGCAACAGCGACCGCCGCGCGCCGCTGTCGGTGAAGAAGTACGCGCAGGCGCACCCGCACCGCAACAAGCCGTTCGCCGCGGGTTCGAAGACCCGTGTGGCCACCATGGACCACGACGACTTCAGGTCCAACGAGAAGAGCTGGGTCGCCGCGAGCGATGACGTGCTCACGATCGTCCACGTCGCCGACGAGGGCACCGAGACCGTGCTGAAGGAGGGCCTGAAGGTCCTCCCGCGCGAGATCATCGACGCGACCTTCCTCTCCGCGGCCGCGCTCGACGCCTTCCTCGCCGAGACGCTCGAGGCCGCCAAGAACGACGACGTGCTGTACTCGGTGCACCTGAAGGCCACGATGATGAAGGGCAGCGACCCGATCATCTTCGGTCACGTGGTGAAGGCCTTCTTCGCGGATGTCTTCGACCGCTACGGCGCGCAGCTGGCCGAGGCCGGCCTCACGCCCAACAACGGCCTGGGCTCGATCCTGGCCGGGCTCGGCGGCATCGCCGGCGGCGAGGAGATCGCCGCCGCGTTCACCGCCGCGATGGAGTCCGGGCCCCGCCTGTCGTACGTCAACAGCGACAAGGGCATCACGAACCTCCACGTCCCCTCGGACGTCATCGTGGATGCCTCGATGCCCGCGCTCGTGCGCAACGGCGGCAAGCTGTGGGGTGCCGACGGCTCCGAGGCCGACACGATCGCGGTCATCCCCGACTCCTCCTACGCCGGCGTATACCAGGCCGTCATCGACGACGTGATCGCCAACGGCCCGCTGGACCCGACCACCATCGGCACCGTCCCCAACGTGGGGCTCATGGCGCAGGCGGCCGAGGAGTACGGCAGCCACGACAAGACCTTCGAGATCTCCGCCCCCGGTGTGGTGCAGGTGCGCGACTCGGCGGGCACCGTGCTCATCGAGCACCGCGTCGGCACCGGCGACATCTGGCGCGCGACGCAGACCAAGCACATCGCGGTCATGGACTGGGTGAAGCTGGCCGTCACGCGCGCCCGCGCCACCGGCTCGCCTGCGGTGTTCTGGCTCGATCTGAACCGCGCGCACGACGCGCAGCTGATCGCCAAGGTCCACCAGGCCCTCGCGCTCCTGGACACCACCGGGGTGCAGATCACGATCCTCGCCCCCGAGGAGGCCACCCGCTACACGCTGGCGCGCATGCGCCATGGCCTGGACACCATCTCGGTGACCGGCAATGTGCTCCGCGACTACCTCACCGACCTGTTCCCGATCCTGGAGGTCGGCACGAGCGCCAAGATGCTCTCGATCGTGCCGCTGCTCGCCGGCGGTGGACTGTTCGAGACCGGTGCCGGGGGCTCCGCCCCCAAGCACGTGCAGCAGCTCGTCGCCGAGGACTACCTCCGCTGGGACTCGCTGGGGGAGTTCTTCGCGCTGGCCGCGTCGCTGGAGCACCTCGCCACGACCACCGGCAACGCCCGCGCGCAGGTGCTCGCCGACACGCTGGATGCGGCGACGGGCACGTTCCTCGAGAACGACAAGTCGCCCGGCCGCTCCCTCGGCACCATCGACAACCGCGGCAGCCACTTCTACCTCGCCCTGTACTGGGCGCAGGAGCTCGCCGCCCAGCAGGCCGATGCCGAGCTGGCTGCGGCGTTCGCGCCGGTGGCCGAGGCGCTCGCCGCGAACGAGGAGACCATCGTCGCCGAGCTCGTGGCCGTGCAGGGATCGCCCGTCGACATCGGGGGCTACTACCACCCGGATGCGGCGAAGGTCGTCGCGGTGATGCGGCCGTCGGCGACGCTGAACGGCATCGTCGACGCGATCGGCTGATCCTGCGGACACACGAGGGGCGGATGCTGCGGCATCCGCCCCTCGTCGTCAGGCGAGCTGTGCCGCCAGCCACTCCGCCTGGCGGGTGAGCTGGTAGGACTGGCCGCCCTCGTGGTCGTTGTGCGGATACACCTCGATCTCGGCCGCTCCGGCGTAGGCGTGGTACGCCGCGAACACCGTCGACGGCGGGCACGTGAGGTCCATGAGCGCGGCGGAGAACAGCGCCGGCGCGTCGGCGCGGCGGGCGAAGTTCACGCCGTCGAGGTACGACAGGGTGCGGAAGACCCGCTCCTCGGCGCCCCGGTGCACTGCGAGGTAGCGGACGACCTCGTGGTACGGGTCGCGGTCGGTCAGGCCCACGGCCCGCTCGAAGTGGCAGAGGAACGGCACGTCGGGCATCACGGCGGCCAGCCCCGGAACCAGGCCCGACACGGCGAGCGAGATGCCGCCGCCCTGGCTGCCGCCGGTGACGATGATGCGATCGGCATCCGCGCCGGGAAGCGTGCGCACGGCGTCCACCGCGCGCACGGCGTCGGTGAAGACGCGCCGGTAGTAGTGGTCGACGGGGCTCTCGATGCCGCGCGTCATGAAGCCGGGTACGGCCGGACCCGCGCCGTGCGGATCGGGGGTGTCGCCGCCGGATCCCCAGACAGACCCCTGGCCGCGCGTGTCCATGATCAGGTGGCCGTAGCCGGCCGCCGACCAGGCCAGCCGGTCCACCGGAAGGCCGCGGCCGCCGCCGTATCCGAGGTACTCCACGACGACGGGGAGGTCGTCGTCGCGTCCGCCCGGACGTAGATACCAGGCCTTGACGGGATCGCCCGCGAAGCCGGGGAACGTCACATCCCAGACGTCGACGGTCCGCAGCGCGGTCGGCACCGGTCGCGCCTCGGGCATGGCCCGCACCGCGCGGGCCTGCGTCAGCGTGTTCCGCCAGAAGTCGTCGAAGTCGTCGGGCTCGGCGACCGCCGGCCGGTAGTCCTGGAGTTCGGTCAGGGGCAGGTCGAAGCGCGGCACCCCGTCACGATAGCGCCTGCGATCAGTAGTGCACCGAAACCTGCGTGCCCTTCGGCGCCCAGTCGTACAGGTACTTCGCGGCGCTGACCGGGAGGTTCACGCAGCCGTGGCTCATCCGGTTGCCGAAGTTGTTGTGCCAGTACGCGCCGTGGAAGGCCTGGTCGCCGTTGAAGTAGGCGACCCAGGGCACGTTCTCGGTGCAGTACGGCGCGCCCTCGAAGCATCCCATGTCCTGCATCGCCGTCTTCCAGCCGATGCGGAAGTTGCCGGGGAGCGTGGGCGAGCCGGGGAGCCCGGACGAGGCACGCCAGGACTGGACGGCCACGTCGTTCTCGTACAGCGTCACGCGCTGGGCGGAGAGGTTGACGTCGATGCGCCGGGCCAGGGTCGTGACGCTGAAGGGCGTCTCGCTGACGGCGAGCGGGAAGGCCGCATCGCCGCCCTCGAGCATCTCGGCGAAGCGGTTGGCGATGCCGTCGGTGCTGTCCAGCGCGCGCCCGGTGACCCCGACGGTCTCCTCGCGGAGGACGGCTCCGGCGGTGTCGGTCACGACGGTGGCGTCGACCGGCGCGCGGTCGACGGCAGCGGGGAGGGCGTCGACGGTGGCCTGGATGAGGGCGGGGTCGGCCTCGATCGCGAACGCGCCGTCTTCGGCGGTGACCTCGAGCCACGACGCGGCGGTCGCGGCGTCGACGGGGACGGTGCGCTCGTCGCCGATGTAGAACCCGATCGAGGCGAGCATGCCGTTGAGGGTCTCGGCCGTGGCGGCCGCCTCGCCGGTCGTGGCCGCCGCCTCCACCGGCACGATGCGCGCGTCCAGCGCGGTGGTCGCGCGGCCGGCGTCGAACGCCTCCTGGAGGGCGGCGCGGAGGGCGTCGAGGTCGATGCCCTCTCCCGTGACCGCGTCGGTGGCGACGTACAGGCCGGTCGCCGGGTCGAAGGCGACGGCGGCGTCGACGGGGTCGACGTACAGGTCGCCGGCGACCGCGCGCAGCGCCTCGGTGGCCTGGGCGTCATCGAGGGCGATGGGCGCGGCGATGTCGCTGGGGAACCAGCCCGACGGATTCCACATCGGGTGCGCGGCGAACGCCGCCTCGGCGACGGCGGTGGCGTCGACGGAGGCGCCGAGCTCGGCACCGGTGACGGTGAACTCTCCCTCGGGCCCCGTGAGTACGAGGGTCGTCTCGGCCAGGCGCGTCGCGACGGCGTCGGCGGCGGCGCCCGGGGTGAGCCCGCCGACGGTCACACCGGCCACGGCGGTGCCGGGGGCGATCAGGACGAGCGAGGCGGCCACCAGCGCCACCGCGGTGGCGCCGGCGGGGATGCCGATCCACAGCGCCGTGCGACGCCGGCGCGGAGCAGGCTCGCTCGGCGCCCAGGCGTAGGCGGGAACGTCGCCGTCACCGGTCGACGACGCGCCGTGCGCGTCGTCTCGTTCGGCGTCGGGTCTCGTCGCGAGATCCGTCATGTCGTGGCACCCTTCTCGTCACTCCATGGTACGGGCGCCGCAGCCGACCGGGGGCAACGTTCCGATCACGGTGACCCGGCCGCGCACAGCTCCTCGTAGCCGGCCGCCGCCTCCTGATAGGCGGTGCCGAGCTCGGCGATCTCGCCCATGCGTGACACATCCCCCTCCGCGACGGCGGACATGGCTTCGGCGGTCGCCGCGTACGCCTCGCGCAAGGGTGGCAGGAGAGCGGCGACCTCGTCGTTCGTGACGGCCTCGGAGACGGCGCTCAGCTGCTCGGAGGCGGACTGCATCGCCGAGATCACCGACTCCGGATCGTCGGGGGAGGCGGCGGAGAAGGATGCGGTCGCCTCGTCGACGGCCTCGGACACCACCGCGCAGGCGGCGCTGCGGGACTGGCCGTCATCGCCCGGCGCGTCGGTCGTCCCGGCGGCGTCGCCGGTGGCAGCGCCGCCCGTGCACGCGCTGAGCGCGAGCACGGCGGCGGCGAGGAGGAGCAGGAGGGGGGCACGGCAGGGCATGGGGGATCCTTCGTCCGGGGTGCGCTCCACCCTACGCGCGTGCGCCCCCGGGGTGCGGTCACCATGAACAGGGTCGACGCAGGAGCAAGAAAGGTCTTGCGCGGAGTTTGTTCGTAAGGTGTACTAACAAACATGACCGCGTCGTCGCAGCCCGCCCCCGTCCACTCCTACCGCGCGGGACGCACGCTGCGGCCGTCGGGAAAGGTCCTCCCGGAGGAGGCCCGCTTCCACAATCGCTCCCTCGTCCTGCAGACGCTCTACCGCGGCGGGGCGATGAGCCGCGCGGACCTCGCCCGGGAGACGGGTCTCACGCGGGTCACGATCTCCGACCTGGTCGCCGCCCTCATCACCGAGGGGTACGTCGCCGAGAAGGGGGTGCGCGAGGACTCCCGCCCCGGCAAGCCGGCGATCCTCGTCGACGTCGACCGCTCGGGGCATCGCATCATCGGCCTGGATCTGTCCGGCAGCGACGCGTTCCTGGGTGCGGTGATGACCCTGGACGGAGAGATCGTGGCGCGGCGAGAGGCGACGGTGCCGGCGCGCGAGGATGCGGCGCTCGCCGTGGTCGAAGACCTCGCGCGCGCCCTCGTCGCCGACGCGCACGCCCCGGTGCTCGGCGTGGGGGTCGGCACCCCCGGTGTCGTCGACGACGACGGCGTCGTGCTGGCCGCCCCGGGTTTCGGCTGGGAGCGCTTCGACCTGCAGGGCGAGCTGTCGCGCGCACTGTCGCTGCCCGTCCTCGTCGCCAACGACGCCAACGCCGCCGTCCTCGCGGAGTACACCTTCGGGGGCGCCGGTGACGACGTGATGCTCGTCAAGGTCGGCCGCGGCGTCGGCTCGGGCCTGCTCACCGGTGGCCGGCCGCTGCGCGGCGGACGATTCGCCGCGGGCGAGATCGGCCACGTCACCGTCGGCACCGACGGCGGGCCGCGGTGCGTGTGCGGCAAGGTCGGATGCCTCGAGGCCTGGCTCGCCGTCCCCGCCCTCTCGGCGCGGCTCGCACCCGCCGCCGCGGCCGCGCGCGAGGGCATCCTCCGCGACGCGGGCGAGCGCCTCGGCATCGCCCTCGCGCCCATCGTCGGGGCGCTGGACCTGTCGGAGATCGTCCTGTCCGGTCCTCCCGAACTCCTCGACGGCCCGCTCGCCGCGGCCGCCGCCGAGACCCTGCGCACGCGCACCCTCGCCGAGTTCCACGACGGCGTGCGCGTACGGATGACCGCGCACGGCCAGGACATCGTCCTGCGCGGCGCAGCCGTCATGGTCCTGTCCGGCCGGCTCGGAGTCTCCTGAGCAGCCGCGCCGTCAGGCCGCATCCCATCCGCAATCGCACAGCAGTAAGGAAGGCACCATGAACAGAAAGCTCGCTTCCCTCGCGCTCCTCGCCGCGCCGGCGGTGGCGCTCGCCGGCTGCGCCGGCGGCGGCAGTGCCGGCGCGGACGGCGAAGGCGCCGAGATCCGCGTGTGGCTGGTCGGCACCGACACGCCGCAGGAGGCCCGCGACTACCTCATCGACACGTTCGAGGAGGAGAACCCCGGATCGACGCTCGTGATCGAGGAGCAGACGTGGGACGGACTGGTCGACAAGCTCACCACGAGCCTGTCCAGCTCCGACAGCCCCGACATCGTGGAGTTCGGCAACACGCAAGCACCGGCGTTCACATCGGTGGGGGCGCTGCTGGACATCTCCGACATCTACGAGGACCTCGGCGGCGACGATCTGCTCCCCGGGTTCGTGGAGGCGGGCTCCTACGACGGCGTCTTCTACGCACCGCCGCTGTACTCCGGCGCGCGCGTCGTCTTCGCCGACCCCGCCTTCGTGTCGGCCGCGCCGGCCACCCTCGACGACTACGTCGCGCAGGCCGACGAGCTCGCTGCGGCCAACCCGGGAAAGTCGGGCGTCTACTTCGCCGGGCAGGACTGGTACAACGCCCTGCCGTTCGTGTGGGAGAACGGCGGCGAGATCGCGGTGCCGGACGGCGATGGATGGGACGCGCAGCTGTCGTCCCCCGAGTCGCTGGCCGGCCTGGAGCAGGTGCAGGACCTCATGACCCACGCCTCGCTCGCGCCTAAGGACGGCGACAACGCCGAGCCGTGGACCCCGTACTGCGAGGGTGCGGCGATCCAGTTCTCCGCGCCGAACTGGGCGCTCGGCCTCGCCAGCGCGTGCGAGACCGCCGCACCGCCGGCCGCGCCGTTCGTCTACGCGCTGCCCGGCAAGGACGGCGGTGTCGCCCAGGCGTTCGCGGGCGGGTCGAACATCGGCATCTCGGCCAAGTCGGCGCATCCGGAGCTCGCCCGCAGCGCCCTGGAGATCATCCTCAGCGACGGGTTCCAGACGATCTACGGCGAGAACGGGCTCATCCCGGCGCGGCAGTCGCTGGCCGCCACGCTCGGCGACAGCCCCGAGGCGGAGGCGTTCACGGCGGCCGCCGCGAACGCCAAGCTCACCCCGGCGTCGCCGAACTGGGCCGAGGTCGAAGCATCCCGCGTGCTCGAGGACTTCTTCGTGCAGGTCGCCCAGGGCGGTGACCTCGCCGCCCTGGCGGCCGAGGTCGACGAGAAGATCGAGGCCATCCTCAACGGCTAGACCTCCCGCCGTGCGGGGGCGGTGCCCCCACCGCCCCCGCACACCCCCTCCCGAACGGACAGCGCCATGACCGCACTGCAGAGCCCCGCCGTCAGTGGCGTGGACGGCGAGCGCCTCGTCGCCCCGCCGCCGCCCCGCCGGCGGGCGCGAGCCCGGGCCGGGGGCCTCACGCCGTACGCGCTGCTGACCCCCGCCCTGGTCGTCCTGGCGCTCCTGTCGGCGTGGCCGCTCGTGCAGCTGCTGGTGATGTCGTTCCAGGAGTTCGGTCGCGCGCAGGTCTTCGGCGCCCCGCCGGAGTTCGTCGGCGTGGGCAACTACGCCGCCGTCCTCACCGACCCCGCCTTCTGGCAGGTGCTCGCACGCTCACTCGCGTTCGCGGGCGTCTCCGTCGTGCTGACCATGGTGCTCGGCGTCCTCGTCGCGCTCCTGATGCACCGGCTCGGCCGGATGCTGCGCACGCTCGTGTCCGTCGGGCTCCTCCTCGCGTGGGCCATGCCGCCGCTGTCGGCGACGATCGTGTGGGGGTGGATCTTCGACACGCAGTACGGCGTGCTCAACCACGTCCTCAGCCGCGGCTTCGGGCTCCCCTTCGCCGGCCACTCGTGGCTCCTGGAGCCGTGGAGCTTCTTCCTGGTGGCCACCGTCATCATCGTGTGGGGGGCGGTCCCCTTCGTCGCGTTCACCGTCTACGCGGGCCTCACGCAGGTGCCCGACGAGGTGCGCGAGGCGGCGCAGCTGGACGGCGCCGGCGGCACGAAGCGCTTCTTCCTCGTGATCGTGCCGTACCTGCGGCCGATCCTCACGATCGTCACGATCCTGCAGGTGATCTGGGATCTCCGCGTGTTCACGCAGATCTACTCGCTGCAATCGATCGGCGGCATCGCGGAGCAGACGAACACCCTCGGCGTGTACATCTACCGCGTCTCGCTCGGCTCGGGCGATTTCGGCGCCGGCGGCGCGATCTCGGTCATCGTCGTGCTGCTGCTCGTCGCGCTGTCGGCGTTCTATGTGCGCCGGACGGTGCGGGAGGACGCCCGATGACCCCCACCACCCGCCGCGCGGGGTCGGCGCTGGCCGCGGTGGCGGCGGTGGCCGTGTTCGCGTGCTCGGTGTTCCCGGTGTACTGGATGGTGAACACCTCGCTGCAGCCGAACGGACAGGTCCGCGGCAGCGAGCTGCATTTCTGGCCCGACAACGCCACGCTGGAGAACTACCTCGGCGTCATCTTCCGCGCCGACCGCGCGCCGTTCCTCCCCGCCCTCGGCAACTCCCTCGCGGTGACCCTCCTGACGGTGCTCGCCGCGCTCGTCCTCGCCTTCCTGGCCGCGCTCGCCGTCTCACGGTTCCGCTTCCGCACGCGCGGCGCGTTCCTGGTGACGATCCTCATCATCCAGATGATCCCGGCCGAGGCGATGATCATCTCGATCTTCCGGCTCGTCGACGGCTGGCAGCTGCTGAACTCCATCGTCGGGCTCACCGCCGTGTACGTCGCGACGGTGCTCCCCTTCACCATCTGGACGCTGCGCGGGTTCGTGCAGGGCGTGCCGGTCGAGCTCGAGGAGGCGGCGATGATCGACGGCCTCAGCCGGACGCAGGCGTTCTGGCGCGTCACCTTCCCGCTCCTCGCGCCCGGACTGGTGGCCACCGGCGTCTTCGCGTTCATCCAGGCGTGGAACGAGTTCGTCTTCGCGCTCGTGCTGAACCCGCGGCCGGAGGCGATGACGCTGCCGGTGTGGCTGCGCACGTTCCTCGACCCCAACGGCGGCATCAACTGGGCCGAGCTCATGGCCGGCTCCACCCTCGTCGCCGTCCCCGTCGTCATCTTCTTCCTCGTCGTGCAGCACCGCATGACCAGCGGGCTGGTCTCCGGGGCGGTCAAGGGCTGATGGCGGACGGATCGGCGGACCCCCGCGTCCGCGTCGGCCTCGACGTGGGCGGCACCAAGATCGACGCCGTCGCCCTGGATGCCGCGGGCGAGGTGATCGCACGCGTCCGCCGGGTCACCGGGTACGGGGCGGAGGGCGTGGTGCACAGCATCCGCGACACCGTCGCCCAGGTGTCCCACGCGGCGGGCGCCCGGCAGGTCGCGACCGTCGGCGTGGGCATCCCCGGGCAGGTGGAACCGGGCGGCAACCGCATCGTCCACGCCGTCAACCTCGGGATCACCCGCCTCGACCTGGCCGCGGCGCTCGAGCCCGCCCTGGGAGTGCCGGTGCGCGTCGAGAACGACGTCAAGGCCGCAGCGCTCGGGGCGGCGACCCGCGACGGCGGCACCGGCGCCCAGGCGTACCTCAACCTCGGCACCGGGGTCGCGGCGGGGGTCGTCGTCGGCGGGCGGCTGTGGCGCGGCACGCACGGCACCGCGGGGGAGGTGGGACACATCTCCGTCGACCCCGCCGGCCCGCTCTGCCGCTGCGGGCAGCGGGGCTGCATCGAGGCCCTCGCCGGGGGTGCCGCGATCGCCGAGCGGTGGGCGCGGGACGTGGCGCTGCCGGTGCGCGACGTCTTCGACGCCGCCGATGCGGGCGACCCTGCTGCGCGCGCCCTGCGTGCCGGTCTCGCCGAGGGCGTCGCGGCCGCCGTCCGCGTCCTCGTGCTCACCGCCGACGTCGACACCGTCACCCTCGGCGGCGGCCTCGTCGCCCTCGCTCCGCGACTGACGACCGATCTCGACGCGGCGCTGGAGGCCAGTGCCGCCGGGTCGCCGTTCCTCCGCTCGCTCGAGCTGTCGGCCCGCGTGCGGGTCCTGCCCGCCGGCTCCGCCGCCGCCGCGGTGGGCGCGGCCCTGCTCGGCGCGGATGCGGCGGAGGGGGTCGGGCGTGGCTGAGGTGATCATCACGGCGGACCGCGAGGCCGCCGGCGCGCTCGTCGCCGGCGAGATCGCACGCCTCATCCGCGCCCGCCCCGGAGCGGTGCTCGGCCTTGCGACGGGTTCGACGCCGCTCCCGGTGTACGCCGCCCTGCCCGCCGCGCTGCGCGGCCTCGACCTGTCCCGCGTCCGCGCCTTCGCCCTCGACGAGTACGTGGGCCTGGATCCGGAGCATCCGCAGAGCTACCGCTCGGTGATCCGGCGCGAGGTGGTCGAGCGGCTCGGGCTGGACCCGGCTCGCGTGCACGTGCCCGAGGGTGCCGCGGACGACATCGCCGGCGCGGGCGAGCGGTATGAGCGGATGCTGGCGGAGACGGGCGGGATCGATCTGCAGCTCCTCGGCATCGGCGGCGACGGGCACCTCGGCTTCAACGAGCCCGGGTCCTCCTTCGCCTCGCGCACGCGCGTGAAGACGCTCACGCGGGAGACCCGGGCCGACAACGCGCGCTTCTTCGCGTCGATCGACGAGGTGCCGCGGCACACCCTCACGCAGGGGATCGGGACGATCCTGGATGCCCGTCACCTCGTGCTGCTCGCCTTCGGCGCCGGCAAGGCCGACGCCGTAGCGCAGGCCGTGGAGGGACCGGTGACGGCGTCGCTGCCGGCGTCGGCGGTGCAGCTGCATCCGCACGTCACCGTCGTGGTCGACGAAGCCGCCGCCGCGCGCCTGCGCTTCGCGGCGTACTACCGCGAGGCGTTCGCCGGGAAACCCGCATGGCAGGGTCTGTGAGGAGCAGGGTCTGTGGCGGACCGGCCCGCCGCGATCAGCGGGCGAACATCTTACCGGGGTTGAGGATGCCGGCCGGATCGAAGACCCGCGCGATGCGCCGCTGCAGCTCCCACTGATCCTCGCCCAGCTCCTCGGCGAGCCAGCGCGCCTTGAGCACGCCGACGCCGTGCTCCCCGGTGAGGGTGCCGCCGAGGGCGAGCGCCGCCTCGAACAGCTCGCCCGCGGCCTGCCAGATCACGGCGGGCACCTCGTCGCCGTCGAAGACGAAGTTCGGATGCAGGTTGCCGTCGCCCGCGTGCGCGACGGTGGGGATCGCGATGCCGTGGCGCCGCTCCAGCTCGGCGATCGCGTCGAACATCGCCGGCAGGGCGCTGCGCGGCACCGAGACGTCTTCGATGAGGGTCGTTCCCAGGGTCTGCATCGCGGGGTGCATCGACCGGCGGATCTCCAGCAGTCGCTCGCCCTCCTCGGGGTCGCGCGAGATCGTCACGGTGCCGCCCGCGGCGCGCAGGACGGCGGCGATCGCGGCCGCCTCGTCGGCGGCGGCCGGACCGTCGGTCTGGATCGTCAGCTGAGCGGCACCCGTCGCCGGCGCGGCGAGGCCGAGAAGCGCGTGCACCGCCGCGAGCGAGGCCGCATCCATGAGCTCCATGACGGCGGGTTGCACGCCGGAGGCGGTCACCGCCGCGGAGGCGGCGGCTGCGGCCCGGACGTCGGCGAAGGTCGCCGCGAGCGTGCGCGTCTGCCCGGCGACGCGGCGACGCAGCTTCAGCGTCGCTCCCACCACGACGCCGAGGACGCCCTCCGACCCGATCACGAGCGCCGTGAGGTCGAGGCCGGTGACCCCCTTCACCGTGCGGTGCCCGAGGTGGAGGAGCCGTCCGTCGGCGAGGACGAGATCGACGCCCAGGACGGCGTCGCGCACGACGCCGTACTTCGCGCACAGCAGGCCGCCGGCGCCGGTGCCGATGTTGCCGCCCACGGTCGAGATGGCGCGGCTGGCCGGATCCGGCGCCCACCACAGGTCGTGGGCGGCGAGGGCGGCGTTCAGGTCGGCGTTGAGGATGCCCGGCTCGACCACCGCGATGAGGTCGTCGGGCCGCACCTCGAGGATCCGGTCCATGGCCCGCAGCGACAGCGCGATCTCGCCCTCGCCGGTGTTCGCACCCCCCGCGAGCCCGGTCCCCGCGCCTCGCGGCACGACGGGGGTGCCGGTGGCCGAGGCGATGCGGAGGGTCGTCTGCACGTCGGCGACGCTCGCCGCATGGACGACGGCCAGGGGCGTGCCCGCGGCCGCGTGGCCGGACTTGTCGGCCCGGACGGCCGAGCGGGCGGCGGGCGTCGTGTCGACGCGGTCGCCGAGGGCGGCGACCAGACGCGAGACGACGTCCGCGCTCACGCGAGGCGCCGGCGCCCTGCGAGCAGTCCGAAGGTGACGGCGACCACGGCGTAGCCCAGGCCGATCCAGGGCTGGCCCATGCTCCACCACGCGATCGTCGCGGCGAGGTAGACGAGGAGCTCGACGACCGCGCGCACGAACGGGTGCACCGCGAGCACGGCGCGCGGCGAGACGAACAGCGCCCACACCAGGATCGCGACGACGGGGGCGCCGATGCCGTAGACGAGGTTCCACGGGAACTCCCACGCCGTGAAGCCCCACAGGGCGAGGCTGGCGAACGCGAGCACACCCACCAGCACCGCGACGATGTCGATCGCCGACAGCGCGGGGCGCAGGCCGGGCTGGGGCGGGGCGTCCGCGTGCACGCGGGGGGTGTCGGTCATCCTCCGAGTCTACGGCGGGCGCCGGCGGCGCCGTCGGGGAGCGCGACGCCCGCCCCGCGCCACAGCGGCACGAGGGCGTCGACCCGCGGCGCGAACGACTCCCATGTGCGCGCCGGATGAGCGCCGGGGGCGGGCGACCACGCGATCTCGGCGATGGCCGCCAGTCGGGGGAAGGCCAGCGCGTCGAGATCGGCGAGGGTGCGCACGGTCTCGCCCCACAGTGGCGCCTCGACCCCGAGGAGGTCTTCCGCGTCGAGGCCGGGGACGACGTCGGACGGCTCCCAGCCGTACGCGTCGCGGAGGCTCGTGGGCCCTCCGGCCCACTCCAGCCCGAGGGGGAACCCGGGCTCGGGCTTCATGTCGAGATAGGCCACATCGGAGGGGGAGAGGATCACCGTGCCGGCGCGGCGGAGGTCCGCGGCGTGCGCGGCGGCGTCGGCGACGCCACCCCAGTACTGCGCGACGATGTCGCAGGGCAGGTCGGGCACGCGGGCGGCCTCGTGCCAGAGCACGGGCGTCTTTCCGGTCGCGGCGACGAGGTCGACGGCACGCGTGATGAAGGTCGCGTAGTCGGCCGGGCGCGTGCCCAGCGCCTCGTCGCCGCCGAGGTGCACCCAGGGCCCCGGGGTGAGGGCGGCGACCTCGCCCAGGACGTCGGCGAGGAAGGCGTAGGTGCGCTCGTCGTCGGTGCGCAGCGACGAGAATCCCACCGCGATGCCGGTGTAGGGGGTGCCGCGGACGGGAAGGCCGCCGCCGTGCGCGACCGCGGCTGCGCGCACCTCGTCGGAGATGACCGGGTCGGCGACCAGCTCGGGGTAGGCCAGCCCCACCGCGTGGGTGTGGCCGGGCACGTCGATCTCGGGCACGACGACCATGTGGCACGCGGCGGCGTGCGCCAGGATCGCGGCGTAGTCCTCGCGGGTGTAGAACCCGCCGGGATCGCCGCCGACGGCGCCGGCTGCGGCGCGCGCGGTCAGCTCGGGGCGCGAGCGCAGCGCGAGGCGCCACCCCTGGTCGTCGGTGAGATGCAGGTGCAGCCGGTTGAACTTCAGCGCAGCGGCGCGGTCGATGTAGGCGCACACGTCGGCCACGGGGAGGAAGTGGCGGGCGACGTCGAGCATGACCCCGCGCCACGCGAACCGCGGCGCATCCGCGATCTCGACCGCCGGCACCTCCCAGCCCTCGTCGCGGGGCGCGAGGAGCTGGGCCAGGGTGTGGACGCCGTAGAACAGGCCCGCCGCATCCGCCCCCGCCACCTCGATGCCGTCGGCGCCGCTCACGAGCCGGTACGACTCGGCGGGTCCGCCCCCGCCGGCGACGAGGCGGATGCGGCCGTCGCCGGTGTACGGGAGGTCGGCGTCGGTGCGTTCCCGCACCAGTGCGGCGAGGGTCGCCGCCGCGTCGGGGTCGCCCGTGATGCCGGCGCCGGCGAGGGCGAAGGGCGACCCTCCGGTCGGGCGCGCGCTCACGGGGACCGGGATGAGGGCGGGTACCGGCACGGTGCTCCTTCCGGACATTCTGTAAGGAGTCTTTACAAAACGGCTGCGCTCCCCACCCTATCGCCGGAGCCGCTAGGGTGGGGAGCGTCGCGACTGGCGTTGAGGTGGGCCACCACCGGGGAGCGACCGCGAGGACTCCACGCGCACGATGGCATTCGACCGCACGCCTGGGCCGATGTAGGTGATCCGTCCGCCCGTTGGGCTGACCCGCAACCCGCAGAGATTCTGCCGACGTCCGAGGAGACCGCCGTGTCCGACCCGTCCTTCACCGCCCCGCTCGCCGAGGTCGCCCCCGAGATCGCCCAGGGGCCCGCGCGTGAGCCCGAGCGTCAGCGCGGCTACCTCGAAATGATCGCCTCGGAGAACTTCGTCCCCGTCGCCGTGCTGCAGTCGCAGGGGTCGGTGCTGACGAACAAGTACGCCGAGGGCTACCCCGGCCGCCGCTACTACGGCGGATGCGAGGAGGTCGACGTCGCCGAGGAGCTCGCGATCGCGCGGGCCAAGGCCCTCTTCGGCGCCGAGTTCGCCAACGTCCAGCCGCACTCCGGCGCGACCGCCAACGCCGCGGTGCTGCACGCCATCGCCCGCCCCGGCGACACCCTGCTCGGCCTCTCGCTCGACCAGGGCGGCCACCTCACGCACGGCATGAAGATCAACTTCTCCGGCCGGCCCTACGACATCGTCGCCTACGGGGTCGACCCCGAGACATCCGTCATCGACATGGACGAGGTGCGCCGTCTCGCGCTGGAGCACCGCCCGAAGGTGATCATCGCGGGCTGGTCGGCCTACCCCCGCCAGCTCGACTTCGCCCGCTTTCGCGAGATCGCCGATGAGGTCGGGGCGCTCCTGTGGGTGGACATGGCCCACTTCGCCGGTCTCGTCGCCGCGGGGCTGCATCCGAACCCGGTGCCGCACGCGCATGTCGTCTCCTCCACGGTGCACAAGACGATCGGCGGACCCCGTTCGGGCTTCATCCTCACCAACGACGCCGACATCGCCAAGAAGATCAACCCCGCCGTCTTCCCCGGCCAGCAGGGCGGGCCGCTGATGCACGTGATCGCCGCGAAGGCCACGGCGTTCAAGCTCGCCGCGACGTCGGAGTTCCGCGAGCGTCAGGAGCGCACCCTCCGGGGCGCGGCGATCATCGCCGAGCGGCTCACCCGGCCCGATGTCGTCGCGGCCGGCGTGGGCGTGCGCTCGGGCGGCACCGACGTGCA
>CAZBZR010000014.1:45933-47965 GCA_964496445.1 uncultured Microbacterium sp. | reverse complement strand
TTTGGCCCAAAGGCTGATCAAGCTAACCGAATTATCGCCGAGATCGTCGAGGGCTCCGAGCGCGAGATCCCGGCCGATCTCGTCCTCATCGCGATGGGCTTCACCGGACCCGAGCGCTCCGCCCTCGAGGAGCAGCTGGGAGCGCGTTTCACCGAGCGCGGCGCCCTCGAGCGCGATGCGGCGTACACGACCACGGCACCCGGGGTGTTCGTGGCCGGCGACGCCGGACGCGGGCAGTCGCTCATCGTGTGGGCGATCGCCGAGGGCCGGGCGGCGGCCGCGGCCGTCGATGCCTACCTCATGGGCGACACGGTGCTGCCCGCACCGGTGCGTCCGCACGATGTCGCGATCGGTCTGCAGCCCGCGTAGGCTGTCCGAGGCCTCCCGACCACCACTTTCCACCCCTGCTCCCGGAGAACACACACGGATGAGACGCGCCAAGATCGTCGCCACCCTGGGTCCCGCGACCTCGTCGTATGAGATGGTCCGCGCGATCATCGATGCCGGCGTGGACGTGGCCCGCCTGAACCTCAGCCACGGCGACTATTCCGTGCACGATGCGAACTACGCCAACGTCCGCAAGGCGGCGGAGGACGCCGGCCGCGCGGTCGCCGTCCTCGTCGACCTGCAGGGCCCGAAGATCCGCCTCGGCCGCTTCGCCGACGGCCCGCACGACCTCGCCGCGGGGGACATCTTCCGCATCACCATCGACGACGTCCCCGGCACGAAGGACCTCGTCTCCACGACGTTCAAGGGCCTGCCGCAGGACGTCAAGGAGGGCGACTTCCTCCTCATCGACGACGGCAAGGTGCGCGTGCGCGTGCTCGAGGCCGACGAGACGACCGTGACCACCGAGGTGGTCGTGGGCGGTCCGGTGTCCAACAACAAGGGCATCAACCTCCCCGGCGTCGCGGTGAACGTCCCCGCGCTGAGCGAGAAGGACGAGGCCGACCTCCGCTGGGGGCTGCGCACCGGTGCCGACATCATCGCGCTGTCGTTCGTGCGCAACGCCGCCGACGTCCAGCGGGCCCACGAGATCATGGCCGAGGAGGGGCGCCGGATCCCCGTCATCGCGAAGATCGAGAAGCCCCAGGCCGTCGACAACCTCGAGGAGATCGTCGACGCCTTCGACGGGATCATGGTCGCGCGCGGCGACCTGGGCGTCGAGCTGCCGCTGGAGGCGGTCCCGATCGTGCAGAAGCGCGCCGTCGAACTGGCGCGCCGCATGGCCAAGCCGGTGATCGTCGCGACGCAGATGCTGGAGTCGATGATCTCCAGCCCGGTGCCCACCCGCGCCGAGACGAGCGACGTGGCCAACGCCGTGCTCGACGGCGCGGACGCCGTCATGCTCTCCGGCGAGACGAGCGTGGGGGAGTACCCCGTCGTGGTGGTGGAGACCATGGCGCGCATCGTCGCCTCCACCGAGGAGCACGGCCTGGAGCGCATCCTGCCGCTGACGAACAAGCCGCGCACGCAGGGCGGCGCCATCACGCTGGCGGCCGTCGAGGTGGCCGACTTCGTCGAGGCGAAGTACCTGTGCGTCTTCACCGAGTCGGGGGATTCGGCCCGCCGGCTCTCGCGCCTGCGCTCGATGATCCCGATGCTCGCGTTCACGCCCGACCCCGGCATCCGCCGCCGCCTGGCGCTCACGTGGGGCGTGAAGTCGACCCTCGTCGACCACGTCGAGCACACCGACCTGATGTTCCTCCAGGTGGACGACTACCTGCTCGGCAACGGCCTGGCCAAGGTCGGCGACAAGGTCGTGGTCATCTCCGGTTCCCCTCCCGGGATCGCCGGATCGACCAACGATCTGCGCGTGCACAAGGTGGGCGACGCGGTGCACGGCGCCGCGCCGATCTACCAGACGCGCTGATCCGTTCGGCGAGAGAGGGGTGCCCGGCCGAGCCGGTGCGCCCCTCTCCGGCGTCTGCCGGGGGCTGCGCTCCGGATGCGGTAGGCCCCCGCCGGGCGGAGCAGGGTGCCGGTGGTGGGAGTCGAACCCACACGCCCTCACGGACAACCGATTTTGAGT
>CAZBZR010000014.1:0-45923 GCA_964496445.1 uncultured Microbacterium sp. | reverse complement strand
CCGCCGGTGCGGGCGAGCGAGTTTGCGTCGGTCGCGGCTGCCATTCCGCCACGCCGGCGGGCGACGAAGACCGTCGCGCGCTCGCGATCGACGATATCGTAGGATTCAATGGTGACTGAGCAGGAATCGTCCCCCACGCCCCCCACCCCCGCCCCGTCGGCACCGCGCCGCGTGGTGGTGGCCGAGGACGAATCGCTGATCCGTCTGGACATCGTGGAGATCCTGCGCGACAACGGCTACGACGTCGTCGGCGAAGCCGGAGACGGCGAGACGGCCGTGCAGCTGGCCACCGAGCTGCGTCCCGACCTCGTGATCATGGACGTCAAGATGCCGCAGCTGGACGGCATCAGCGCGGCAGAGCGCCTCAGCAAGAACCACATCGCGCCGGTCGTCCTCCTCACCGCGTTCAGCCAGAAGGAGCTCGTCGAGCGGGCGAGCGAGGCGGGCGCCCTGGCCTACGTGGTGAAGCCGTTCACGCCGAACGACCTCCTCCCCGCGATCGAGATCGCGCTGGCCCGCTACGAGCAGATCATCACGCTCGAGGCCGAGGTCGCCGACATGGTCGAGCGCTTCGATGCAGGACGTCGCGAAGGCCATCATCGAGCAGCTGGCCCCCAAGAAGGCCTGACCCCGAGCGCTCAGTCCTGCTGCGGCAGGGCCTTGATGTGGTTGGTGATCCGCACGGTCGAGCAACGCCGGCCCTGATCATCCGTGATGACGATCTCGTGCACCGTCAGCGAGCGGCCGAGGTGCAGCGGCGTGCACACACCCGTGACGATGCCGCTCGTGGCCGAGCGGGTGTGGGTGGCGTTGATGTCCACGCCGACGGCCAGTCGCCCCGGGCCGGCGTGGAGGTTCGCCGCCATCGAGCCGAGCGACTCGCCGAGCACCACGTAGGCGCCGCCGTGGAGGAGCCCCACCGGCTGGGTGTTGCCCTCGACGGGCATCGTGGCGACGGCCCGCTCGACGGTGAACTCCTGCCACTGGATGCCCATCTTCTCCGCGAGCGCGCCCATGCCGCGCTGCACGGCCCAGTCGATGCCGGACGGGGTCTCGGGTGCGGAAGTGCTCATCATCGCCTTCGTCTGGGAGCAGGAGGGATGTCCGCTCCCGTCATTAGGCTGGACAGGTGACGGACTCCGAAAAGCCTACCCTCCTCGTCGTCGACGGCCACTCGCTGGCCTACCGCGCCTTCTACGCGCTGCCGGTCGACAACTTCTCCACGAAGGACGGGCAGCACACCAACGGCATCTACGGATTCCTGTCGATGTTCGTCAATCTCCTCAAGGCCGAGAAGCCCACGCACGTCGCCGTCGCGTTCGACATGTCGCGGCAGTCGTTCCGCACCGAGCAGTACCCGGAGTACAAGGCGAACCGCACCGAGACCCCGAGCGAATTCAAGGGGCAGATCCCGCTGCTGCAGGAGTGCCTGGCCGCCATGAGCGTGCCGGTGCTGCAGCAGGAAGGGATCGAGGCCGACGACATCCTCGCCACGCTGGCGACGCAGGGCGCCGACGCCGGGTACCGCGTGCTGGTGTGCTCGGGAGACCGCGACACCATCCAGCTCGTCACCGATGATGTGACCCTGCTCTACCCCAACGTGCAGGGCGTCTCGCAGCTCAAGCGCTACGACCCCGAGGCGGTCGTGGAGAAGTACGGCCTGCCGCCGGCCCAGTACCCCGAGATCGCGGCTCTCGTGGGGGAGACCAGCGACAACCTGCCCGGCGTGCCGAAGGTGGGGGAGAAGACCGCCGTCAAGTGGCTGACGCAGTTCGGCTCGCTCGAGGCGCTGCTGGAGAACGCCGACAGCATCAAGGGCGTGGTCGGCAACAACCTCCGCGAGCACCTGGACGACGTGCGCCGCAATCGCGCGCTGAACCGTCTGCTCCGCGACGTCGACCTGCCGGTGACACCAGATGAGCTGGTCGTGCGCCCCATCGATGCGCAGGCCGTGCGCGACATCTTCGCGCGGCTGGAGTTCCGCACCCTGCTCCCGCGCGTGTTCGAGGTCGCCGGGGCGGACGCCACCGGTTCCGACGAGTCCATCCCGGTCGCCGAGGCGCCGGCGGCCGCCGAGGTCGACGGTGCCGCGATCGGCGCGTTCGCCGAGGCGGCGGCCGGCGAGGTGGGGGTCACGCTCGTCCTCACCGGCGGGCGGCCGTCGCGCGTGGGTCTGGCCACCTCGGCCGGCGCCGTTGAGGCCGACTGGACCCCGGACGTGCGCGACGCTCTCGCGGAATGGTTCGCCGGCGACGCCCCCAAGGTCTTCGCCGACGCCAAGCCCCAGGTCAAGGCTCTGCTGCGCGAGGGGGTCGTGCCAGGCGGTCTCGCCTTCGATGTCGTGCTGGCGGGGTGGCTCCTGCGCCCGAGCTTCCCCGACAAGACGCTCGCCGACCTCGTCGCCCGCTACCTCGGCGAGAAGCTGCCGGAGGCCGACCCGAGCCAGCTCGTGCCCGAGACCGAGGGCGCGACGCCCGGGCAGATCTCGTGGTTCGTCCTGCGGGTGGCCGACGCGCTCCGGACCGAGCTGCCGGCGCCCGTGGCGAGCGTCCTCACCGACATCGAGCTGCCGTCGCTCGGCGCGCTGGCCGCGATGGAGCTGGCCGGGGTGGCGGTCTCGCACGAGAAGCTGTCGGCCTTCTCCGGCGAGCTCGCGGCGCGCGCCGACGCCCTCGCCCAGGAGGCCTACGCGGCGATCGGCCGCGAGGTGAACCTCGGCTCGCCCAAGCAGCTCCAGGAGGTGCTCTTCGACGAGCTCGGGCTCCCGAAGACCCGCAAGACCAAATCGGGATACTCGACGGATGCCGCGGCCCTCGCCGACCTGGAGGAGAAGAGCCCGCACCCGTTCCTGGCGCTCCTCCTGCAGCACCGCGAGGCCACGAAGCTCCGTCAGATCATCGAGTCGCTCGACGTCGCCATCGACGACACCGGCCGGATCCACACCACCTACCTGCAGACCGGCAGCCAGACCGGCCGCCTGTCCAGCACCGACCCGAACCTGCAGAACATCCCGATCCGCAACGAGGAGAGCAGCCGCATCCGCGCCGCGTTCGAGGTGGGAGCGGGATACGAGACGCTCCTGACCGCCGACTACTCGCAGATCGAGATGCGCATCATGGCGCACCTGTCCGGCGACCCGGGCCTCATCGAAGCGTTCCAGTCGGGGGAGGACCTGCACCGCTTCGTCGGGGCCCGCGTCTTCGCCGTCGCGCCCGAGGAGGTCACCCCGGCGATGCGCACCAAGGTCAAGGCGATGTCATACGGTCTCGTCTACGGCCTGTCCGCATTCGGCCTGTCCAAGCAGCTGCGCATCGACCAGTCCGAGGCGCGCGAGCTCATGATGGAGTACTTCGCGCGGTTCGGAGCGGTACGCGATTACCTCCGCACCTCGGTGGAGCGGGCGCGGGTGGAGGGCTACACCGAGACGATCTTCGGCCGGCGCCGACCCTTCCCCGATCTCACCAGCATGAATCGCGTGCTGCGCGAGAACGCCGAGCGCGCAGCCCTCAACGCCCCCATCCAGGGCAGCGCCGCCGACATCATGAAGATCGCGCTGTTCCACATCCACGACGACCTGGCCGCTGCCGGGCTGCGCTCGCGCGTGCTGCTGCAGATCCACGACGAACTCGTGGTGGAGGTGGCACCGGGGGAGTGGGACGAGGCCGAGCGGATCGTCCGCACCCGCATGGGCGACGCGGCCGACCTCACGGTGCCGCTGGACGTGCAGATCGGCCGGGGCGCCGATTGGAACGAAGCCGGACACTGACCGGGTTGGCCGTGGCATCGCCGCATCCGTAGGCTCGACGGCATGACGAACGCATCACGCACCCCCACGCCGATCGACACGATCGCCGACGCGTGGGTGGACACCCTGGCCGAGCTGGACCCGACCCTCGCGACCTACATCGGGCGCACCGAGCACAACGGTCGGTTCGGGGACTACTCTCCCGAGGGGCACGAGCGCCTCGCCGCCGCCGCGCGCGACACGCTCTCGCGTCTGCGGGCCGCGACCCCGGTCGACGGCGTCGACGAGGTCACGCAGGAGGACCTCGGCCGGGAGCTGGAGCTGGCGCTCGATCTGTCGGAGGCGCGCTGGCACCTGCGCGACCTCAACGTCATCGCCTCCCCGGCGCAGGAGCTGCGCTCGGTGTTCGACCTCATGCCCACCGACTCCGTCGAGGACTGGTCGGTGGTCTCGGAGCGTCTCCACGCGCTTCCCGCCGCCCTCGAGGGCTACGTCGCGAGCCTGCGGGAGGGGATCGCCCAGGGCATCGTGCCCGCGCGCCGCCAGGTGACCGAGGTCGTCACGCAGATCGCGCGGTACACCGCCGAGAACGGCTTCTTCGCCACCTTCGCGGCCGAGGCCGCCCCCGCCGACGGTCAGCTGCCCGCCTCGCTCGCGCGCGACCTCGCCGACCACGCCAACGCCGCGCGCGTGGCCTACGACGCGCTGGCGACGTTCCTCGGGGGCGAGCTGGCGGCCGCGGCCGGCGAGAAGGACGCGGTCGGTCGCGACCTGTACGCGCTGCACTCGCGCCGCTTCCTCGGTGCCACCATCGAACTGCCGCCGCCAGCTGCTCACCGCCTATCTGGCCACCATCGACCTGGACGAGACCTACGACTGGGGCGTGGAGGAGCTCGCGCGCATGGTCGCCGAGCAGGAGGCGATCGCCGACGAGATCCGCGCCGGCGCCAGCGTCGAGGAGGCCGTCGCCTTCCTGGAGGCCGACCCGGCGCGCAAGCTCCACGGCACCGACGCGCTGCAGGCGTGGATGCAGGCGACCAGCGATCGCGCGATCGAGGAGCTCGGACGGACGCACTTCGACATCCCCGCCCCCATCCGCGCGCTCGAGTGCATGATCGCCCCGACGCAGGAGGGCGGGATCTACTACACCGGCCCCACCGACGACTTCTCGCGCCCCGGCCGCATGTGGTGGTCCGTTCCCGAGGGCGTGACCGAGTTCGACACGTGGCGCGAGCTGACGACCGTCTACCACGAGGGCGTCCCGGGACACCACCTGCAGATCGCGCAGGCGGTGTACAACCGGGCGCAGCTGAACTCGTGGCGACGCCTGCTGGCCGGTACCTCCGGGCACGCCGAGGGCTGGGCCCTCTACGCCGAGCGCCTCATGGAGTCGCTCGGGTTCCTCGACGACCCGGCCGACCGCCTGGGCATGCTCGACGGACAGCGGATGCGGGCCGCCCGCGTCGTGCTGGACATCGGGGTCCACCTCGAAAAGCCCCGCCTGGACGGTGCCGGAACGTGGGACCACGACTACGCGCTGCAGTTCATGCTGCGCAACGTCAACATGTCCGAGGAGTTCGTGCGCTTCGAGGTGAACCGCTATCTCGGCTGGCCGGGCCAGGCGCCGGCGTACAAGGTGGGGCAGCGCATCTGGGAGCAGGTGCGCGACGGAGTCGCCGAGGCGCAAGGCGACGCGTTCGACATCAAGCAGTTCCACAAGCGCGCCCTCGACCTCGGCGGCGTGGGCCTGGACACCCTCCGCTCGGCGCTGCTGCCCTCCTGACGCCATGGATCAGCCGCTCGAACTGGGCCTGGACACCTTCGGGGACATCTCGCGCGGGGAGGACGGCGCGCTGCAGAGCGACGCGCAGACGATCCGCGACGTCGTGGCGCAGGCGGTCCTGGCCGACGAGGTCGGGCTGTCGTTCTTCGGGGTGGGGGAGCACCACCGGCGCGAGTTCGCGGTGTCGAGCCCGGAGATCGTGCTGGCCGCCGCCGCGGCGCGCACCTCCCGGATCCACCTCGGCACCGCCGTGACCGTGCTGTCCTCCGACGACCCGGTGCGCGTGTACGAGCGTTTCGCGACCCTGGATGCGGTCTCCGGCGGCCGCGCCGAGGTCATCCTCGGCCGCGGGTCGTTCATCGAGTCGTTCCCCCTGTTCGGCTACGACCTGAAGGACTACGAGCGGCTGTTCGAGGAGAAGCTCGAGCTGTTCTCGCTGCTGCGCGAGGAGAAGCCGGTGACGTGGCAGGGCTCGGTGCGGGCGCCGCTGGTCTCGGCCGACGTCTTCCCCAAGACGGCGGGGGGCGTGACCGCGTGGGTGGACGTGGGCGGATCGCCCGAGTCGGTCGTCCGCGCCGCCCGCTACGGCTACGGCCTGGTCCTCGCGATCATCGGCGGTCCCGCGGCGCGCTTCGCCCCGTTCGCGGCGCTGTACCGGCGCTCGCTCGCGGAGTTCGGCCGCCCCGCGCTGCCGATCTCGGTCCACTCGCCCGGACACGTCGCCGCGACCGACCAGCAGGCGTGGGACGAGGCGTACGAGGGCGTGGCCGAGCTCAACACGACGATCGGCCGGGAGCGGGGGTGGCCGGCGTACAACCGCCTCCGCTTCCAGCACGACGTCGGTCCGGAGGGCGCGCTGTACGTCGGCTCGCCAGACACGGTCGCGAAGAAGATCGTCGAGACCGTACGCACGATCGGTGCCCAACGGTTCGAGATGAAGTTCGCGAGCGGCTCCATCCCGCACGCGCGTCTGATGACGAGCATCGAGCTGTACGGCACCGAGGTGATGCCGCGCGTGCGGGCGATGCTCGCCGCCGACTGAGCATCACCCGGCGGGCGTCACCCCCGCGGCCTGCAGGATGAGCCCGGCCACATCCTGCGGGTGGGTCACGAGCGAGAGATGACCGCTGTCCAGCTCGATCGCGTGCGCCCCCATGCGGGTCGCGAGGAAGCGCTCCAGGTCGGGGTCGGTGGTGCGGTCCTCGCGCGAGATGGCGTAGAAGGTGGGCTTCTGGCGCCAGGCGGCCACCGTCGTGCGCGATCCGAAGAGCGTGTCGGAGATCGGCCCCTGCGCCGCGTACAGCACGCGGGCCCGGCGCTCCTCGACGCCGTTGGCGAAATCGGCGAGGAAGGCGTCCTCCGACAGCTGCGCGAACCCCTCGGCGTGCGTGAGCCCGGCCGAGGCCGGGGGAGCGGGATACTGCGCCGCGAGCGCGCCGTAGTCCTCGCCGGCGTCGGGTGCCCGCGCCGCGATGTACACCAGCGCCGAGACCTTGTCGTCCACGCCGGCCTCGGTGATCACGGTGCCCGCCCACGAGTGGCCGGCCAGCACGACCGGGCCCTCGTGCCGGTCCAGCGCCCGGCGGGTCGCCGCGACGTCGTCGGCGAGGGTCGTGAGCGGGTTCTGCACGGCGGTGACCTCCAGCCCGGCCTCCTGGAGGAGCGGGATCACCTCGGCCCACGAGGAGCCGTCGGCGTAGGCGCCGTGCACGAGCACGACCCCTCGTGCGCGGGGGAGCGGATCGGTATCGGTCAAGGCAGACCTCCTCGGGTAGCCGGCCGCCGGTCGCGCCCGGACACCAGCAGTGTGCACCCCCAGAGGGCTCGCGCGCATCACCAACCCGGCGCGCATCAATAGCATGGCGTCATGACGGATGCCCCTCCCCGCGCAGACGCCCTCGCCGAGCGCCTCGACCGCCTCCCGTTCACGCGCGGCCACCTCCGCGTCCTCACCGGCTCCGGCATCGGGTGGGCGCTGGATGCGATGGACGTCGGCCTCATCTCGTTCATCCTCGCCGTCCTCGCCCAGCAGTGGTCGCTCGTGCCGGCCGAGACCGCCTGGATCGCTTCGGCGGGTTTCGTCGGAATGGCGGTGGGAGCGAGCCTCGGGGGGCTGTTGGCCGACCGGTTCGGCCGGCGTCAGGTGTTCGCGCTCACCCTGCTGGTCTACGGACTGGCCACCGGCGCCAGTGCGCTGGCCGGCGGTATCGCCGCGCTGATCGCGCTGCGCTTCCTCGTGGGGCTCGGGCTGGGCGCGGAGCTGCCGGTCGCCTCGACCTACGTCAGCGAGTTCGCGCCCGCGCGCATCCGCGGCCGGCTCATCGTCATCCTCGAGGCCTTCTGGGCGGTGGGGTGGACCGCCGCCGCGGTGATCGGGTACTTCGTGGTGCCCGCGTCCGCGGATGGCTGGCGATGGGCGTTCCTCCTCGGCGCCCTGCCGGCGGCGTACGCCCTGGTGGTGCGCTGGGGCCTCCCGGAGTCGCCCCGCTGGCTGGCCCGTCGGGGCAGGCTCGCGGAGGCCGACCGCATCGTGGCCGCCCTCGAGGGTGGTTCCGGCTCCGCGGCGGCATCCTCCGCAGCCGTTCCCGACACGGCCGTGGCGGCGATGGGAGCGCGCGAGCGGCTCGGGGCATTGTGGTCCGCCGAGCTCCGCCTCCGCACGGCGAGCCTGTGGACGGTGTGGTTCTGCGTGAACTTCTCCTACTACGGCGCCTTCATCTGGATCCCCTCGATCCTGGTGTCGCAGGGTTACGACCTGGTGCGCTCGTTCGGCTTCACGCTGATCATCACGCTCGCGCAGCTTCCCGGCTACGCCGTCGCCGCCTGGCTCATCGAGATGTGGGGGAGACGGATCACCCTGGCGGTGTTCCTCGGCGGCTCGGCCGTGTCCGCTGTGCTCTTCGGCACCGCGGTGAGTGAACCGATGGTCATCGCTGCCGGCATGGCGCTGTCGTTCTTCAACCTGGGGGCGTGGGGTGCGCTCTACGCGGTCACCCCGGAGACCTATCCCACCTCGCTGCGCGCGACCGGTGCCGGATGGGCGGCCGGTGTCGGCCGGATCGCGTCGATCGTCGCGCCGCTGACGGTGCCGCCGCTGCTGGCGGCCGGGGGAGCACCGACCCTGTTCGTCGTGTTCGCCGCCTTCTTCGTCGTCGCCGTCATCGCCACGTGGGGCTTGGCCGATCGCCGCGGTCAGGCGCTCGACGACCGCTGAGCGCCGTAGGGTGGCGAGGTGGCATCCGTACGCTTCGTCGCCATCGGCGACTCCTTCACCGAGGGCGTCGGGGACGAACTCCCCGACGGCACCGTGCGCGGCTGGGCGGATCTCGCCGCCCAGGGCTGGGCCGATGCGGCGGGGGAGCCGATCCAGTACGCCAACCTCGCCATCCGCGGAAAGCTGGTGTGGCCCATCGTCCGCGAGCAGCTCGAGCCGGCGTTGGCGCTGCGCCCCACACATCTGTCCTTCAACGGCGGCGGCAACGACATGCTCCGCCCGCGCACCCGTATCGGCCACATCGCCGACGCCTTCTCTCAGGTGCTGCGGCGCTGCGACGAGGAGGGCGTGCGCGTGATCCTGCTCTCCGGCGCCAACCCGTCGCGGAGCCTCCCGCTGGGTGGCCTCGTGCAGCGGCGCGGCGACGCCCTCTCGGCGGCGGTGGTCGCCCGGGTCGCGGATCGCCCCGACGTCGTCCGCGCCCTCAACTGGCCGGATGCCGAGCTCTCCACCGCCGCGTACTGGTCGGCCGACCGGCTGCACATGAACAGTCGCGGCCACCACCGCGTCGCCGCGCGCGTTCTGGACGCGCTCGGGTACCGGCCGCCGGGGGAGTGGTGGTCACTGCCGGACATCGATGCCGAGCGGCTCCGGGGGCTCGCGTACTACCGCACGCACGTCGGGCCGTGGGTGCGGCGACGCCTGACCGGCACCTCGTCGGGGGACGGCCGCGCCCCGAAGTTCGGCGCATGGGTGGACGTCCTGCCGGGCTGAGGCCGGGGGAGGTCACTCGGTCGCCACGGTGTAGGCCAGCGACACCGCGCCGTCCACCCGGATGACGGCGCTCACCCATACCCCCTGGAGCGCGTGCGGCGCGAGCCGAGCCTCGGCGGCGCCGTCCTCGGACGCGCGGGCCGCGGCCGTCAGGTCGTCCTCGAGCCGGGCGAGCTCGGCATCCGACCATCCCCAGGTGGGCGCGGTGCGACGCAACTCGGCCGACACCGCCTGCCACGACCCCGACAGGTCGGGGACGAGCGTGACGGAGCGGATGCGGTCATCCGCGGTGTCCACCGTGAGGGCGGCGACCGAGGCCATGGTGAGCACGCCGTCGGGGACGAGGATCACGACCGTCACGGGGACGAGCGGTTCGAGCGTCCGGGAATCTTCGGCCTCCAGACCGAGGTCGTCCGCCGCTGCGGCGCCGGGGCGGAGGCTCAGCCGCGCGACGCCCTCGCGCACGAAGTAGTCCTCGCCGGCGCGGTCGAAGCGGGAGAGCCCGTCGGCGGTCTCCTGATCGGCGCTGACGGGGGCGTCCGGATCGAGCCACCACGAGTTCTGCATCGCGACGGCGCCGGCCACGAACAGTCCGCAGACGACGGTGAGCACCGCTGCCGGCAGCCACGACCACAGCCGGCGCCGTCGGCGCGCGCGGGCGAGAGAGGGCGGGGGCATGGGGCGATCCTATGGCGGAGACCCCCGCCGGCCCTCCGGAAGACGCCTCGCGCCGGTGGCTGGAACCGGTTCCCGCGGGGGAGCGGCTCCCTGACCGTCGTGTCAAGCCCTCCCGCCGCGACCCGCGCGGCGGCCATCATGAGACCGCGCGGAAGCCTGCCGCGTGCGACGGCACGGGACGCCGTCGGAGAAAGGGGAATGACAATGAGTATCGGAGCCGGCATCGCCCTGTTCGTCATCGGCGCCATCCTGGCGTTCGCGGTGAACGTGCAGCTCGACTGGATCAATCTCGACCTCATCGGCTACATCCTGATGGGCGCGGGTGCGATCGTCTTCATCATCGGCCTCGTGCTGCTCGCACGTCGCCGTTCCACCGACACTGTCACGCGCACGTCGGTCGACCCCGCGGGCGGGGAGCGCGTCACTCGGCAGTCCACCCGTTCCAGCGGCGACGAGGTCGTCTGACCGCCCAGCGGGGAGGCGGCAGTGGCCGCTGTATTGACATAATGTGCATTATCGGCAATACCTCCGATCGGCGGGTGCGGCGGTGACGGACATCGCCGGCCCGCCGACCGCGCCGTCGGTGGGCGGGATCCTCGCCGGCCGGTACCGGCTGGACGCCGTGCTCGGACGCGGCGGCTACGCCACGGTGTACCGCGCCCACGACGAGCATCTCGGGCGCGACGTCGCCGTGAAGGTCTTCGCCGCCGGCGCTGCCGACGCCGCCGGGTCGGTGGACGCCGACCGCGTCGTCTCCGAGACGCGGCTGCTCGCTTCGGTCGGGCATCCCTCGCTTGTGACGCTGCACGATGCGCATCTGGATGCCCGGCCGCCCTTCCTCGTCCTCGAGCTCGTCGACGGGCCCACCCTGGGCGACCTGATCGCCGCCGGCGCGCTCGCACCGCCGCGCGTCGCCCGCATCGCCGCCGAGCTCACCGAGGCGCTGCACGTCATCCACGCGCGCGGCATCGTGCATCGCGACGTGAAACCGTCGAACGTGCTGATGCGCCCCGGACTTCTTCCCGACAGCGAGTCGCGGGCGACCCTCGCCGACTTCGGCATCGCCGCTCTGGTGGATTCGGCGCGCGTGACGGCGACGGGAACCTTCGTGGGCACCGCCGCCTACCTCAGCCCCGAGCAGGTCCGCGGCGAGCAAGCGGGACCGGCCGCCGACGTCTACGCGCTCGGCCTCGTGCTGCTGGAGAGCCTCACCGGCGTGCGGGCGTTCCCCCAGCCCACCCCGCACGAGGCGCTCGTGGCCCGCCTGGTCCGCTCGCCCGAGATTCCCGTGACGCTCCCGGCGGCCTGGCGGACGCTGCTGTCGGCGATGACCGCCGACGATCCCGCGCAGCGACCGGACGCCCACGCCGTGCTGCGCGCGATCCAGCGTCTGGACGAGGCCCCCGGCGCGCTGCCGCCCGCGACGGACGCCGACGGGGACACCGGCGAGGCCACGCTCGCCCTTCCCGAGCCGACGCGCGTCTACGACCTTCCCGGCGATGACGCCTACAGCCACACCGCCGACGCATCCGCGCCCGCACCGTCGCGGCGCCGCCGTCGCATCGTGGTCGCAGCGGTCGTCGCGCTTCTCGCACTCGTCATCCTCCTCGCCGTCGTGGTCGGCCTCACTGCGGCGGGCACGGCACCCGCCGACCCGGCGCCGACCCTGCCGCCCCTCCCCGAGCCGCTCGGCGAGCATCTGCGCCAGCTCCTCGACGAGGTGCGATCGTGAGGCGCCACCGGGCGGCCGTGTGGCCGGCTGCCGCACTGGCCGGAGCCCTCCTGCTGGGCGGGTGCGCGGCGACCGCGGCGCCCGAGGAGGGCGCGCTCACCTCTCTCGTCACCACTGCGGCCGACCACGCGGCGGCCGGTGACTACGCTGCGGCGTCCGCCACCATCGACGAGGTGGAGGCGCGCGTGACGGAGAGTCGCACCGCGGGAGGCGTGTCCGAGGAGGAGGCGACGGCGATCCTCGCCACCGTCGCGCTCGTCCGGGCCGATCTGGCAGCGCTCCTGGCTCCCCCGGCGACGCCGGATCCGGTCACCACCACGGGAACGGAGTCTCCCGCCGTCGACCCCGCCGAGGACACCTCCGGTCCACCGGCCGAGCCGCCCGGTCAGGACAAGGGCAAGGGCAAGGACAAGGACAAGGACAAGGGCCCCGGGAAGGACAAGGGCGGTCCGGGCAAGGGGTGACCGCCGCGCGCTCTAGGCTCGGAGGATGACTCCCGGCCCGGCCCCGCGCGCATGACGGGCGTCCTCACCGGGTTCGCGGTCGTCGCCCTCGCCGTCGCCGTCGGTTACGTCCTGGGTCGCACCGAGCTGCTCGGGCCGGATGCGCGCGCGGTGCTCGGCCGGATGACCTTCTTCGTCCTCTCCCCCTTCCTCCTCTTCGTCGTCCTCGCCCGCGCCGACGTCGGGCTGCTGTTCTCCGCACTGCTGCCGGTGTCGGCGCTCGCGGCGGTGGCGATGTTCGGCATCTATGCGCTGTGCGCCGTGCTGTTCCTGCGCCGAGGGCTCGGTGAGAGCGTCGTCGGCGCGTTCTCCAGCGGCTACGTCAACGCCAACAACATCGGCCTGCCGCTGTCGCTGTACATCCTGGGCGACGCCGCCTACTCGGCTCCGCTCGTGGTGTTCCAGCTGCTGATCTTCATGCCGATCACCCTCGCCCTGCTGGACGCGGCCACCGCCGGGACGCGTTCCTTCCGGCGGATCGCGCGGCAGACGGTCCTCAACCCGATGCTGTGGGGAGCCGCGCTGGGCGTGCTGGCAGCCGTCAGCGGCGTGGAGCTCCCACCTCTCGTCCTGGATCCGCTCACCCTGCTCGCCGATGCCGCGATCCCGATCATGCTCATCGCGTACGGCATGTCCCTGCCCGGCCAGCGCGTGCTGACGGCGGGCTCGCGCCGCGCCGATGTGCTCCTGGCCTCCGGCCTGAAGCTCTTCGTCATGCCCGCTGTCGCGTGGCTGCTGGCCATGGCCTTCGCGCTCACGCCCGAGCAGACACGGATCGTCGTGGTCCTCGCCGCCCTGCCGACCGCGCAGAACGCGTACGTCTTCGCACAGCGCTACCGCGTCGGCGAGATCATCGCCCGCGACGCGATCTTCGTCACGACGGTCGGATGCCTCCCCGTCCTCTTCCTCGCGGCGGCCCTCCTGCCGTGATCCCCTCCCCCTGCCGGGCCGCACTGCTCTAAGGTGAGCGCGAACGCGTTATCAGCGTTCTCTCAGAAAGGCACCCGACATGTCACTGGACTCACCCGCCCGTTCCGCTCTCACCGCCGTGCGCGTCGCCCTCGGCGTGAGCGGGGCGATCTCCCTCGTCGTGGGGATCCTCATCCTCGTCTGGCCCGGCCGCACCGCCGAGGTGGCCGTCGGCATCGTCGCCGTCTACGCCATCGCCGCGGGCCTGGTGTATGCCGCGATGGGAATCTTCTCCCGGTCGCTGCACGCATGGGGTCGCATCGGACACATCCTCCTCGGCGTGCTGTTCGTCGTCGCCGGCATCTTCGCGCTGCTGAACCTCACCGCGGCCACGGCGAGCTTCGCCCTCGTCGTCGGGCTCCTCATCGGCATCCTGTGGATCGTCGAGGGCGTCGTGGCCCTGTCCGCGCTCGGGGCGGCCGGCAGCCGGGGCTGGACGATCTTCTTCGCGATCGTGAGCATCCTCGCGGGGATCGTGCTGCTGTTCTCGCCGCTGTACGTCGGGCTGCTGTGGCTCTTCGTCGGCGCGTCGCTGCTCGTGCTGGGTGTCTTCCAGATCGTGCGCGCCTTCACCTTCGGGCGGGGCGCCGTGCTCGCGTGAGCGCCGTCGGCGCCTGACCCGCCGGGGCTCGGCGGGTCAGGCGACCACCGGAAGGTGGCGCGCCCACCACTGCAGGATCGCGGCGAAGCGCTCGACGCGGTGGCGCGGCTGGCCCGCCCGGGTGAGCTCGTGGTTCTCCCCGGGGAAGATGAGCATCTCCGCCTCGGTCCCCTGCCGTTTCAGCGCCGTGTAGTAGCGCGTCGCCTGCTCCAGCGGGCAGCGGAAGTCCAGCTCGGAGTGCACCACGAAGGTCGGTGTCCGCACGCCCTCGACCACCGCGAGCGGCGACTGTCGCCGGATGGCGTCAGGGTCGGTGCCGACGTACTCGTCGCCGAAGAACGACCCGATGTCGCTCGTTCCCTGGAATGCGGCCGGGTCGAGGAACCCGCGCTCGACGATCGCGGCGGCGAAGCGCTGCTCGTGCGCGATGATCCACGCGGTGAGGTAGCCGCCGTACGACCCTCCCATGATCCCCACGCGGGCTCCGTCCAGCCGCGCATCGGCGGCGACGGCGGCGTCGAGGAAGTCCATCACGTCGGCGTGGTCGACGGTTCCCATCGCCTGACGGATGCTGCGGCCGTGGGCGCGGCCGTAGCCGGCACTCCCGCGCGGGTTGCAGTAGACCACCGCATAGCCGGCGTCCACGAGCACCTGGGTCTCGTCGAACAGGTGCACCCCGTAGGCCGCGTAGGGACCGCCGTGGATCTGCAGGAGGACCGGAAAGGGCCCCTCCCCCGCCGGCGTGGCGATCCAGCCGTGCACGGGGTAGCCGTCGCGCCCCGGGACCTCGATCTCGCGGGGGCGGACGATGCCCCGCTCCCGCACGCGGGCACCGAAGTCGGTGAGCGTCTGCACGGCGCCGGATTCGACCAGGACGAGCTCGCCGAAGGAGTCCGGCGTGCTCACTGCGGCCACGAGGCGCCCCGCGGCCGCGGCGGTGCCGGTCACCTCGACGTCGCCGCCGGGCACCTCCTCGGCCGCGCCGTCGCGCGAGCTCCGCAGGACGCGGGCCCGGCCGCGGGCGCGGTCCTGAACGTAGACGTCCGCGCCGTCGAGGCTGAGGACGCTCCCGACCTCGCCCAGATCGACCGTCTCGGGGTCGGTGAGGGACTGCGGCCCCGCCGCTGTGACCATCCACAGCCCGGTGCCGGGCGCGACGAAGTCCACCCCCGACTCCCCCACGTGCTCGGCGCGCAGGAGCACCGTGCCGTCGTCGGCGACCGCGATCTCGCTGACCGACAGGCCTGCCGCGGCGGGAACGACCTCGCGCGTGCCCGAGCCGTCGGCACGGACGGCCACGACCCGGGAGCGCAGATCGCGCACCTGCTGCTCGATCGCGTCGGGCACGGCGTAGATCTCGGTGCCGTCGGCCGACCAGACCGCGCCGGACCAGCTGTCCGATCCCGCCGTCAGCGGGGACGGGTCGGCCGCCACCGCGCGACGCACGGGCGGCTCCTCGCCCTCGCCGAGCACACGCGCCGCCGGCTCGTAGGCGGGCTCGGCACCCAGGTCGGGGGCGGCGATGACGAACAGCTGCGCGGGGCGATCGGCGAGGTAGCCCAGGCCGTTGGCATGCCACCGGATGCCCGTGATGTGCCGCGGGGACTCGGCGGCGGAGTCGAGCCCGGCCACCGTGCCGTAGCGCCCCCGCTCCGGCTCGCGCGCGGTGTAGGCGATGTGCGTGCCGTCGGGCGACCACGCGAAGGCCTCGACGCCCACCGGCGCATCCGTGGCCTGCACGGGCTCACCGCCGTGTGCGGGCACCACGAACACCTGCGCCCGTCCCCGGGTGTCGCCCCGGAGGAACCCGATCAGCGCCCCGTCGCGCGTGAGGGCCGGCGCGGTGTCGGCGACGCCGTACGTGAGGCGCCTCGGCGCGCCGTCGGGGAGCTCGATCCGCCAGAGCTGACCGACCGCGCGGTTGGCGGCGAGGTCGGGCCGCGATGTCGCGAACACCGCGAAGGCGCCGTCGGGGGCGATCGCCGGGCGGCTCAGCGAGATGAGGGCCTCGATGTCGTGTGCGCGCATGTCACTGCGCCGTGGGAGTGTCCGTGAACGAGGAGACGTCGCCCACGAGGCGGGTGTTGTCGGCCGGTACCGGATCCACGGCCGCGCGTGCGACCTCGGCGGCGAACTCCGCGACGTTGTACAGCCGGCCGGCCGACTCGCGCCGCGACGAGATCGCGCCGGGGTTCGCCCGCTCCAGGAGCGTGGCGGTGATGGTGCCCTCGATCATGTCGCCGGAGACGACGACGAGGTCGATCCCGCGGTCGGACAGGGCCGGGATGCGCTCGCGCAGCGCGTCCTCCCCCGCGCGCTTGGACAGCGCGACGGGCTCGTACTCCGGCATCGTGGGGGTCGTCCGGATGAAGTGCGCCTGGTGGCTCGTGACGAAGACGACCCGGGCTCCGTCGCCGAGGAGGGGCAGCGCCGCCTCGAGCACGCGGACCTGGGCGTCGCGGTTCAGCTGCAGCGCGTAGTCCTCCGCCATGCCGGACTCCATACCGCCGGAGGCGTTGAGCACGAGCACGTCGAGGCCGCCGAACGTGCGCTCGACCTCCGCGAACATCGCCTGCACCGACGACGCGTCGGTGAGGTCGGCGCCCACCACCAGCACCTGCACGCCGAGCCCGCGCAGCTCCGTGGCGAGCTTCTCCGCCCGCGGCGCCTTGTTGCGGTAGTTGATCACGACGTCGGCGCCGGCCGCGGCGAGATAGCGCGCGGTGTCGGCGCCGATGCCACGCGACGAGCCGGTCACGAGGGCGGTCTTGCCGCGGAGGGAGTCGGGCGGGAGGATCTGGGACACGAAGGCTCCTGGAGGGTCGTGGACACCGCCGCGCCGCCGGGCGCGGGGCCCTTCCGACCCTACCGCGCCGGCCTCCGCCGCCTCCTCGCGTGATACGTTCGGGACAGCAAGGAGGCGCACATGGAGCTACTCCAGATCGTCGAGCAATGGGCCTGGATCGGCTGGCTCGTGCTCATGCTGGTCTTCCTCGTCATCGAGATGCTCACCCTCGATCTGACCTTTCTGATGCTGTCCATGGGCGGCCTCGCCGGACTCGGCTCCGACCTGCTCGGAGCGCCGCTGTGGCTGCAGGTGATCGTCGCGGCGGCCGTGTCCGCCGTGCTGCTGCTGGTGCTGCGTCCGCCCCTGCTGCGGCGCCTGCACCGCGGCGGCGATGACCGTCCGTCGAACGTCGACGCGCTGATGGGGCTGGAAGGCAGGGTGCTGGCGACGGTGTCGGCGACCACCGGACAGGTGAAGCTCGTCAACGGCGACATCTGGACCGCGCGCACCGACGACAGCGCCGCGCTGGACCCCGGCACCCCGGTGCGCGTCGCCCGCATCGACGGCGCCACGGCCGTCGTCCGCCCCCGCCCCGAGGAGAACGCCCGATGAGCGCCGCCGACATCGTTCCCACCGTGATCGGCTGGATCCTCGCGATCGCGGTCCTCATCTTCGTCCTGGTCGTGATCTTCCGGAGCATCCGGATCATCCCGCAGGCCAGCGCCGGCGTCGTGGAGCGGCTCGGCCGCTACCACAAGACCCTCACGCCGGGCCTGAACCTCCTCATCCCCTTCATCGACCGCCTCCGACCGCTCATCGACATGCGCGAGCAGGTGGTGTCCTTCCCGCCGCAGCCGGTGATCACCGAGGACAACCTCGTGGTCTCCATCGACACGGTGGTCTACTTCCAGGTCACCGACGCGCGCGCCGCGACGTACGAGATCGCGAACTACCTCGGCGCCGTCGAGCAGCTGACCACGACCACCCTGCGCAACGTCGTCGGCGGTCTCAATCTCGAAGAGGCCCTCACCAGCCGCGACGAGATCAACGGCCAGCTGCGCGTGGTGCTGGACGAGGCGACCGGCAAGTGGGGCATCCGCGTGTCCCGCGTGGAGCTGAAGGCCATCGACCCGCCGGTGTCCATCCAGGACTCGATGGAGAAGCAGATGCGAGCCGAGCGTGACCGTCGCGCGGCGATCCTCACCGCCGAGGGATCGAAGCAGTCCCAGATCCTGGAGGCGGAGGGGCGACGGCAGGCGGAGATCCTCCGTGCCGAGGGCGACAAGCAGGCGGCGGTGCTGCGGGCCCAGGGCGAGGCCCAGGCGATCCAGATGGTGTTCGACGCGATCCACGCCGGCGACCCCGACGAAGGGCTCCTGGCCTACCAGTACCTGCAGACCCTGCCGAAGATCAGCGAGAGCCCCTCCAGCAAGCTCTGGATCATCCCGAGCGAACTCACCGAGGCGCTCAAGGGCATCGGCGACGCCTTCGGCGGCCGGGTCGCTCCGAGCGGACCGCGTCGCCCGTCCGCGCCGCCGTCTCCCGGCGCGGATCAGGCCGTCGCCGCGGCCGCCCGGGCCGCGTCCGAAGCCGACGACCTGGCCGCCCAGGCCCGCTCCGACCTCGCCACCGGCACGGGCGAGGACCCCGCGGCGCCGTGACCCACCCGTACTTCGCCGGGTCCGCGGTCCCCCGCGTGCTCGCCCACCGCGGTCTGGTGACCCAGGAGGCGCAGGAGCACGGCGTCGTGGACAACTCCTTCGCCGCCATCGCGGCAGCCCATGCCGCCGGCGCGGAGTTCGTCGAGTCGGACTGCCACCTCACCGCGGACGGCACGGTGGTGCTCTTCCACGACGACGACCTCTCGCGCGTGGCCGGAGACCCCCGGCCGGTGGCCGAAGTGACGGCGAGGGAACTCGGCGAGCTCATGGCCGAGCGCGGCGGTCTCGCCGACCTCGCCCAGGTGCTCGACTCCTTCCCCACCCTCCGGTTCAACCTCGACGTGAAGGCCCCCGGCGCAGCGACCGCGGTGGGCCGCCTGGTCGCACCCGCCGCCGAGCGGGTCCTCCTGACGAGCTTCTCCGATCGCCGGCGGCGCGCGGCCCTTGCGGCAGCGGCGGACGCCGGCGCTCCGGTGCGCCCGGCGACCTCGGCCGGGACGGCGACGCTGGCCCGGCTCCTCGGTGCCCTGGCCTCCCGCTCCTTGCGCGCCGTCGCGCACGTCCTGGCAGAGGTGGACGCACTCCAGATCCCCGAGCGGTTCCGGGGCGTGCGCGTCCTCTCCCCGAGGCTCCTGGCGGCCGCGCACCGCGCCGGCGTGGAGGTGCACGTGTGGACGGTCAACGACCCGGACGCCATGCGGCGCCTCCTGGCCGCGGGCGTCGACGGGATCGTCACCGACCGCGCCGACGTGGCGCTGGGCGTGGCCGCCTCCCTCTCCTGAGCATCGCCTGTGAATGCCCGCCCCGGGGCGGCCGTTCGGATGGATCGTCCAGGTCACAGCGTTATACCTGACGAGCGACGAGAGGACCACACAATGGCAGACCGCAGCCTTCGCGGCGTGCGACTCGGCGCCCAGAGCTTACAGAGCGAAGAGGGCGTCGTTTTCCATGACCGTGCACAGCACGTCTACACCTGTACCACCTGCGGACGCGACACCACGCTGACGTTCGCCGCCGACGCGGACGTTCCCCCGTCCTGGGAGTGCCGCACGTGCGGCGCGGAGGCCCTGCTGCGCGTCGGCGAGGGCACGGCGACCGTCGACCACAGCGAGGACAAGGCCCCCCGTACCCACTGGGACATGCTCCTGGAGCGCCGCACGATCCCCGAGCTGGAGGAGCTCCTCGAAGAGCGCCTGGCTTACGTGCGCGCCCGCCGCGGCGCCGGTGACGACGTCACCGCGGAGAAGATCTCCGCCTGAACCCACTTCGACGACGCCGGTCCCCTCGGGGGCCGGCGTCGTCGTCGTGCGGCGGCGGTCAGTCCCGTCGGACCAGCAGGACGATCCCGCCCAGAACCGCGAAGGACAGCGCGCTCCCCCAGGCGATGACCGCCTGGATCGTCCCCCCGGTGACCACGGCGGGGGTCAGCCCGGTGCGCAGCGGCACCGTCGTGAGCATGGCGCCCGCCTCGTCGGCGGGCAGGGCGTCGAGCATCGCACCGTCGGGCGCGATCACCTGGCTCGTGCCCACGGTCGAGATGTTGACCACCGACCGGCCGGTCTCGATCGCCCGCATGCGCGCGAAGGCGAGTTGCTGGAGGTTCTCGTCGGTGTCGCGGAAATCGGCGTTGTTGGTCTGGAAGACGTACATCTCGGCACCCTCGCGGGCGCCCTGCCACACCACGTCGTCGTAGATGACGTCGAAGCAGATGGCCAGGCCGACCGGGGTGTCGCCGGCCACGACCAGGGGCGGGTTCGTCCCCGGCGTGTACTCGCGACCGATGAGGCCGACGAGGTCGGGGGCGAGCATCTGGAAGAACCACCGGTCGGGAACGTACTCGCCGAACGGCACCGGGTGCGTCTTGTCGTGCAGCTGCGGAGCCTCCCCCGCCGCCCACAGCAGCGAGGTGTTGTAGATGTGGTCGCCGCGCGCGGTCGCCGCGTTGACCAGCAGCGGCGCGTCCAGTCGCTCCGCCACGGCATCGAGGGTGCGCGCGGTGGACGCGTGCGACAGCGGATCCGCATCCACGCCCCCCTCCGGCCAGACCAGGAGATCCATGTCGTCGTCGAGGAGGGGCGCCGTGGCAGCCAGCTGCGCATTGAGGACGTCGCCGGGCGCCCTCGGGTCGAAGTAGCCGCTCGGGCCGTTGCCCTGCACGCTGCCCACGCGCAGCTCCCCCGCCGGGGCCGTGGGGAACGCCGGCACGACGAACAGCACGAGGAGCGCGGCGGCGGCGGGCACGGCGTCGAGGGCGCGCCGTCCCCGGCGGACGAGTTCGATCGCCGCAGCGCACGCGAAGACGACGAGGAAGGTCAGCCCGCTCACCCCGACCCACGACGCGATGCCGGCGAGTGGGCTCTCGGACTGGCTCATCCCGATCCGGCCCCATGGGAAGCCCGTGTACGGCCAGTTGCCGAGGATGAGCTCCCGCATCGTCCACAGCCCCGCGATCAGCGCGGGGAGCGCGAGGAGACCCGCCCAGCGCCCGGGGAGGAGGCGGGGGAACCAGCGGTACGCGAGGGCCACCGGAAGAGATCCGACCGCCCACAGCACGCTCTCCAGGCCCGCCAGAGCGAACCACGGCACCACCCCGAGGTACCGGCTCGTCCAGGAGACGTGGACGAACCAGAAGGCGATGCCGAACGCCAGTCCCACGAGGAACGCGCCGCCGACGCTGCGCCCGATCAGGGAGACCAGCGCGAAGGCCACGCCGACGAAGGTCAGGGGCCACCACCCGATGTCGGGGAAGGCCGCGTCGAGCACCAGGCCGCCGACAGCGGCGGTGAGGACGGCGGCCCACAGCGGCAGCAGCGGTCGCACGGGTCGGGGCACGGATCGACCCTAGCGGCGCCGGGCTGACCGGGGGCTGAGTCAGACGGCGGTGTAGGCGACGATGCCGCGACGAACCCCGTCCAGGGCCGTGCGCGCGACACCGGCGAGCGGCGCCTCGGCGACCATCGAGATCTGGTCGAGGAGGTCGATCGTCTGCTTGGCCCAGCGGACGAAGTCCCCCGCGGCCATGTCGGCCTCCGCGAGCACCCGGTCCAGCGCTGCGCCCCGCGTCCACTGGTGCATCGCTCCCGACAGCCCCGCGGCGACCGGCTCCGTTCCCGGAAGGTGGTGCGCCTTCTCCAGGTCGTCGAGCTCCTGCCACAGCGTCTGGGTCGCATCCAGCGCGCCGCGGAACGCACCCCGCGGCAGGGCGTGCTCCCCCGGGCCGGCGTCGTCCCGACGCGGCTCGTAGACGAGCGCGCAGGCCAGGGCCGCGAGCGAAGGAGCATCGAGCCCGCGCCACAGGTCGCGGCGCAGCGACTCGGCCACGAGGAGGTCGCGTTCGCCGTAGATCCGCCGCATGGTCCGGCCCGCGGCGGTCAGGTGCAGCGTCCCGGCCTCATCCGACGCGACGTACTCGAGCGCGGCGAGCACGTCGACGACGCGGTCGAAGATGCGCGCGACGGTGCCGGTGCGGCTCTCGATCTGACCGCGCAGTTTGTCGGTGGAGCGCTTCAGCTTCCAGTAGCGCTCCGCCCAGCGGGCGTGATTCTCCCGGTCGGGGCAGGAATGGCACGGATGCCGCTGCATCCGCCGGCGCAGGCTCTGGATCTCGCGCTGACGCGTCTCCCGCGTCGCCCGGGGGGCGGTGGCGTCGCGCCGGTTCAGCCGTTCGGCGTCGGACAGATCGCGCCGGATCCCGGAGTACTCGCGGAAGTCGCCGCGGTCGCACGTCTCCGCCTTCTCGTAACCGGCGAGCGACTCCTCGGCGTCCCGCACCTGACGCGCGAGCCCCACCACGGCGCGGTCGGCCTGGAACTGGGCGAACGAGGACTCCAGGATCTCCCTCGCGCGTGGCCGCCCGAACTGGTCGATGAGGTTCACGGCCATGTTGTAGGTCGGCCGGAAACTGGAGTTCAGCGGATACGTGCGCCGCGATGCCAGGGCCGCGACGGCCTGCGGATCCAGTCCTTCGGTCCACTGGATGACGGCATGGCCCTCGACGTCGATCCCGCGCCGGCCGGCGCGGCCGGTGAGCTGGGTGTACTCCCCCGACGTGATGGCGACCCGGGCCTCGCCGTTGAACTTCTCCAGCTTCTCCAGCACGACCGTCCGCGCGGGCATGTTGATGCCGAGGGCGAGGGTCTCGGTGGCGAAGACGGCCTTGACGAGCTTGCGCTGGAAGAGCTCCTCCACCACCTCCTTGAACGCCGGGAGGAGGCCGGCGTGATGGGCGGCGACGCCGCGCTCGAGGTTCTCGCGCCACTCCCAGAACCCGAGCACCGCGAGATCCTCGTCGCGCAGGGTGCGCGTGCGCTCCTCCACGATCTCGCGGATCTCCCGGCGCTCCTCGACAGTGGTGAGACGGATGTCTGCGCGCCGCACCTGCTGCACAGCGCCGTCGCAGCCGGCGCGACTGAAGATGAAGAAGATCACCGGCAGCAGATTCGCCCGCGACAGCAGCTGCACCACCTGCGGACGGTCCAGCCGCTCGATGCGGTGGAAGTTCGCCGAACGCACCGGACGCTGGCCACCCTTGTGCGGTCGACGCCGCGCCGCGGCGTACCCCGCGTCGCGCGCGGAGCGCATCGCCTGCGAGCGACGATTGTTCTCGTAGGTGGAGCCGGAGCCGCCGCGGATCCGCAGCAGCTCCTGGTTCACCTGCGCGGTGGCGATGCCGGCGCGATCATCGAACAGCGGCAGCAGGTCGCCGCGGACGAGCACGTGCTGCTCCAGCGGGACCGGGCGCACCTCCGACACGATCACCGCGGTGTCGCCGCGGACCGTGTCGAGCCAGTCGCCGAACTCCTCGGCGTTGGAGACGGTGGCCGAGAGGGACACCAGGCGCACCGCCGGCGGTAGGTGGATGATGATCTCCTCCCACACCGCGCCGCGGAAGCGGTCGGCGAGGTAGTGCACCTCGTCCATCACGACGTAGCGCAGGCCCCGCAGCGCCGGGGAGTCGGCGTAGAGCATGTTGCGCAGCACTTCGGTGGTCATCACCACGATGCGCGCCGAGCCGTTGATGTTGGTGTCGCCGGTGAGCAGGCCCACCTCGTCGGTGCCGTAGACCTCCTGCAGCTCGCGGAACTTCTGGTTCGACAGCGCCTTGATCGGGGTGGTGTAGAACGCCTTCTCCCCGGGCTCGCGCATCGCCAGATGCACCGCGAACTCGCCGACGATGGTCTTGCCCGCGCCGGTGGGCGCGGCCACCAGGACGCTCCTGCCCTCCTCGAGGGCCTGGCAGCCGGCGATCTGGAAGTCGTCGAGATCGAAGCGCTGGTCGGCGGCGAAGGCCGCGGTCAGCGGATGCTGCGCCCGCTGCGCGGCGCGCGCGAAGCGTTCGGCCGGACTCGGCGAGCTCACGCGATGGGTTCCTGCGCGAGCAGGCGCGCCTCGCGCTTGCGTCGGCGGCGGTCGAACAGCAGGGACAGCAGCGCCGCGGCGAAGTAGAGGACGACGAGGATCCCCGCCAGCAGCAGCATCGAGGTGATGTCGGCGGCCGGGGTCGCGACCGCGGCGAAGAGCGTCGCGATGAGGACGGCGGCCCGCCACCCCTTGAGGATCGCTCTGCCGCTCATGATGCCGGCGAGGTTCAGCGCGACGAGGAAGACCGGCAGCACGAATGCGACACCCACCACCACGAGCAGCTTGAAGATGAAGTCGTAGTAGTAGTCGTACTTGAAGAACAGGGCACCCTGCGCCGGGACGAACTGCGCCATGAGCTCGATGATGTGCGGCATGATGAGCCACCCGACGGCGCAGCCGGCGAAGAACAGCGGGATCGCCGCGCTGAGGAAGCCCCACGTGTAGCGGGTCTCCTTGCGCGTGAGCCCCGGCATCACGAAGGCCCAGATCTGCCACATCCACACCGGCGCGGACAGGATGATCCCGATCGCGAAGGCGATCCGCATCCGCAGATCGAACCCGGAGGTGATGGAGTCGAAGTTCAGCGCGGTGAAATCGGTGCCCCGCTGGTCGGCGATCACGCGGATGGGCTCGGTCAGCAGGGCGATGACCGGGTCGGTCACGATGAAGGCGATCACCATGCCGCCGACGAGGCCGAGCACGGCGATGAGCAGCCGCCGGCGCAGTTCGACGAGGTGCTGACCCAGGGACATCCGCCGGTCCCGCCGCGGGAGATCGGCGCTGTCCAGGCGCGGTGGTCCGGTGGTGACCACGGGCCGCTACGGCTGGGTGTCGGAGTTCCCGCCCGAGCCGGCGGGCGTCTCGCGCGGCTCCGGCTGCGCGGCGGGAGCGTCTGCGGCGGGCGTGGCCTTGCCGTCCTCGGACTTCATGGCCTTCATCTCGCCCCGGAAGATGCGGGTGGACTGGCCGATGCTCTTGGCGAGGGCGGGGAGTTTCGCCGCGCCGAACAGGAGGAGGATGACCGCGAGGATCAGGAGCAGGTGCGGCCACCCGAATGCGTTGCCGAAGATGCCCATGTTTCCGTCTCCTTACGCGGGTGTGCCCCTCCAGTGTAACCCGGGGGCCGGGAACGGGCCGGAAGGCGCCGGCGAGGATGAGGCGTCGGTGCGGTACTGCGCGAGCCCTGCCCGCGCCCAGGCGGCCGCAGCCTCGCGTGCGGCGGGCGGATCGAGGATCTCCACCTGGCCGCTCCGGCGCGTCGCCAGGCGGGTGAGGCTGTGCTCGTCGGCGACCCGCACCGCGGCGATGACCTCGTCGCCGTGGCGCTCGACGCGTGCGCCGCGCAGGTAGTCGGCCAGGAGCGGTGCGAGGGCGGCGGCGAAGCGGATCCGCACGACGATGTCGTGCTCGCCCGGTTCGAACAGCTCCGGCACCGGTTCTCCGCCGTGCTGGATGGGGATGTCGGTGACGGCGGCGTCGCTGACCCGCTCGAGGTGGAAGGTGCGCATCCCCTCGCGCAGATGACACCACCCCTGCAGGTACCACTCGCCGTGGGCGATGTGCACCTTGACCGGGTCGACGGTGCGCGTGGTGGGCGCCGCATCCGGAGCGCGGTAGGTGAAGGAGACGGCGAGACCGCGCCGCAGGGCGTCGTCGACGACGTGCTGCACCTCGTCGACGGGTCCGGGGGCGACGATCACGTCGGCGGGCGCCGCGGAGGCGCCGCGGGCGAGCTTGGCGAGGAGGCCGGTGACGAGGGCGCTGTCGCCCACTCCCGGGACGGTGCGCGCCAGCTGCAGCCCGGCCAGGAGTGCCGCCGCCTCGCGGGCGGTGAGGCGCGGGGCACGCTCCAGCCCCACCGTCTGGGTGATCGAGATCACGTCGCGCTCGTCCAGAAGATCCCAGTCGATGTCGAACAGGTCGTGCGGCAGCTGCCAGAAACCGCCGTCCCCGGGGCGGCCGATGACCGTGAGCTTCTCGACCATCTCCCGCATCTGCTCGGGCGTGACGTCGAACTCCTCCGCCGCCTCGGCGACGGACACCTCGTCCTTGCCCACGAGGTAGGGCACGAGCTGGAGGATGAGGGCGGCCCGGTCGGTGGCCAGCAGCGGCCGGCGCGCGGTCATGCGTCACCGCCGTGGCAGCGCACGGCCGCGGAGAGTCGTCGCACGACCTCGACGCGCAGCTCATCCGGGGCCACGACCCGCACCTCCGGGCCGTAGGAGGCCAGTTCGTCGGCGAAGACGTGGACGTCGACGTACGGCACGCGGATCCCCTGCTCGGCGTCGACCGCGCGGCGCCGCAGCCGCAGCGCCGCCTCGGTGCCGGGGTGCACCTCCACCAGTGCGCTGTGCGAGGCCGCCACCGCCTGCAGGCCCGCCAGCGCCTTCTCGCCGGCGCCCTCGCGCAGCTGCGGGGAGAACCGGTCGCGGGTGACCTGCACGTCGCCGACGATCCGAGACAGCAGGAAGGTGCGCTCGGCGTCGACGCCGAGGGCGGGGCCGAAGACGTGCCAGCGCGCCTCGTACTCGACCAGGGCCAGCGGCCGCATCCGGCGCGAGCGCGGCGCCTGCTCCCCCGGCCGGAGATAGGGGAACACCACCTCCCGGCTCTGCTCGATGGCCTGCTGCAGCGCGGGGAAGGACGGATCGCGCAGGCTGATCCGCGGGGCGTAGCCGATGATCGGCTCGTCGACGGGGATGCCCAGCGCGCGGATCTTGCGCAGGCCGCTGCGCGCGTCCGCCGAGAGGGACTCCGACTCCCACACGCTCCCCGCGAGGTTCAGCAAGGCGATCTCGGCCGGGGTGAACGTGATGTCCTCCGGCAGCGCATACTCCGCGGTGGGCACGCGGTAGCGCGCCTCGCGGAGGTCGTCGGGGTCGGCGTGGTCGCCGATCGTCTCGATCGGCACGCCCAAGCCGCGCAGGCTCTCCTTGTCGCGCTCGAACATCTTCTCCAGCGCGTCCTTGGAGGCGCCCGCCTCGACCTGCTCGCGGTATCCGGCGACCGAGGAGAGGATGGTGTCCTTCGTCAGGCCCTGCTCGGTGGCCATGAGGGCCACGACGAGGTTGACCAGCCGCTCCTCGGGAGCGTTCTTGGCAGGGGTCGGGGACACCCTGACATCCTACGGGCGCGCCCGCGGGCGGGATCAGCCGTCGATGCCCAGGATGTCCACGACGTAGACGAGGGACGAGCCGTCGCCCTCGGCGGGGACCACGACGAGGAGCTGCGAGCCCACCGTCGCGCCGTCGAGCGCGTCGAGGACCGCGGCGGGAAGGTTCTGCTCCCCGGCGGCGACGCCGGCGCCGTCCCACGTGGTGTCGGTGACCTGGCCGGTGCTCCACGACACCGCGGTGTAGGCGACGCGGACGGTGTCCTCGGCGGTGGCGGCGTCGCCGTCGCCGCGCTTGAGGGTCTGCACCACGACCTCTGCCGGGGCGGTCGCGTCGGGGACGATGATGCCGGGGCGCCCGTCGGGGGCGCGCACCACGGTGGGAAGACCGTGCGCCTCGTTGAACTGGTCGGCGCCGTCCGCGTGCGGCAGATACACCTTCCGCACGTCGACGACCGCCACGAGCGACTCGTCGGCGGCGACGCCCAGGCTCTGCGCGGCCCCCTCGGCGAGGTCGTCCGGCGCGAGGCCCACGACCAAGCGCGAGCCGGCGGTGGCGCACTCCAGGGCCTCGGCGAGCCCGGGGAAGCCCTGGGTCCACTCGGTCACGGAGAACACCCGCGTCATGTCGCCGTTGTAGGGCGTCGCGATGAGGGACTCGCCGGTGCTGCCGCTGGCGATGGTCACATCGAGCACCGCGAGCTGGTCGGCGCTGTCGATCGCGATGCCGTCGCCCCGGTCGCGCACGTCGCTCGAGGTACGCGGCACGTGGAAGGGCGTGCGCACCTCCAGCGTCGGCTCGCCGTCGGCGGGCCCCGCCACCGAGACGCCCTCGAGGGCGTCGGCGTACTGCGTCGTCGGGTTGCACGAGGCATCCGGCGTGGCGGTGCAGCCGACGAGAGCGACGGCGACCAGCGCCGTTGCGGTCAGGAGAGCGGGGGTTCTGCGCACCGGAACAGTTTAGGGGGTGGGCCCGTCGTCGCCGACCCCGCCGGCCTGGCGCACGCCCTCGGCGGCGCGCTGGGCCTCGCGCACGCGCTTGCGGAGGTTCTTGTCGGTAATCTGGCGATCGCCCACGGCGCCGGGCGTCCAGGCCTCGACGTCCTCGTCGGCGTAGCTGGGCTTCTTCAGCGCGCGCTTGCGCACGTCGGGCGGCACCGCGCCCGGTGCCAACCGCCGCGCGGTGATGAGGAAGCCGGTGTGCGCGACCATGCGGTGGTCCGGCCGCACCGCGAGTCCTTCGACATGCCAGCCGCGCACCATCGTCTCACTGGCCTCGGGGTCGGTGAACAGGCCCGTGCCGCGGATGTACTCCGCGACGCGGCTGAGCTGCGTGGCCGTGGCCACGTAGCAGAGCACCACACCGCCGGGGGTCAGCGCGTCGGCCACCGCGTCGATGCACTCCCACGGCGCCAGCATGTCCAGCACCACCCGGTCCGCCGTCCCGGACGCGACGGCACCGGGCAGCTCCGCGACGAGGTCGCCGACCACGAGGTCCCACGTGGCCGGCTCGCCGCCGAGGAAGGTGGCGACGTTCGCGCGGGCGACCTCGGCGAACTCGTCGCGCCGCTCGAAGGAGACCAGGCGCCCGGCCGGACCGATCGCGCGCAGCAGCCACAGCGCGAGGGCACCGGACCCCACGCCGGCCTCGACGACGACCGCCCCGGGGAAGATGTCGGCCTGCGCGAGGATCTGCGCGGCATCCTTCGGGTACACGATGGCCGCACCGCGCGGCATCGACATCACGAAGTCGCGCAGCAGCGGGCGCAGCGCCAGGTACTCGTGCCCGCCGCTGTTGACCACGACGCTGCCGTCGGGCTGGCCGACGAGGGCCTCATGCCGGAGCACGCCGTGATGGGTGTGGAGTTCGCCGCCCTCCCGGAGCGTCACAGTGTGCAGCCGGCCCTTCGGACCCGTCAACTGCACGCGGTCCCCGATGCGGAACGGTCCGCTCAGGTGCGGCGTCTCGCTCATCGCACTCCCTCCGTCCGCCGATGCGCGGCGTGCAGCATCCGCAGGTCCTGCGTCGTCCGGCCTTCGAGGGTCGGCCACAGCTCATCGGCTCCCGCGCCCTCCAGGGGAAGCATCAGCGGCACCCCGAGGGTCACCGCGCCGCTGGCGACGGCCGCCCGCAGCCCGTTGGGCGAATCCTCGATCGCCACCGTGTCGGCCGCGTCGACGCCGAGCGCCGCGCACGCCTGGAGATACGCGTCGGGATACGGCTTCGGGCGCGTCGCGTCATCGCCGGCGATCACGACGTCGAACGCGTCGAAGTCGATGAGGTCCACCACCGTCCGCGCCATCCGCCGGATCGACATCGTCACCAGCGCGGTCTTCACACCCGCGGCCTTGAGATCGGCCAGGAGCTCCCGTGCGCCCGGCCGCCACGGCACCCCGGTCTCGGCGAGGGCCGCCATCACGGAGTCGGTCAGCGTGTCGATGATCTCGCCCACCTCCAGCCGCACCCCGGCCGCCTGGAAGATGCGCGCGGAATCCTCCAGGCCGAGACCCACCAGCTGCAGCGCCTGCTCGTGAGACCAGGTGCCGCCGAAGCGCTCCACGAGCGGGGTCTCCGCCGCCATCCAGTAGGGCTCGGTGTCGACGAGGGTGCCGTCCATGTCCCACAGGACGGCCGCGGGCAGGGCGGAAGTCATCCCTCCATCGTAGGCGGGGCGCCGTGCCCCGCCTTCCGCGCGCCCGTCCCCGCGGCAGCCGGATGCGCCTATCCTGGAACGATCCGTCCGGGCAGAGGAGGTCGCGTGGACGCACTGGGTCGCCGGGTTCTGGTCACCGCGTTCGACGGCTGGAACGACGCCGGCGAGGCCGCCGCCGCGGCCGTGTCGCTGCTGCGCGAGCAGGGCGCGTACGAAGCCGTCTTCTCGGTCGACCCCGAGCTGTACTTCGACTACCAGTACACCCGTCCCCACATCGTCGCCGACGGCGAGGGCGGTCGCCGCATCCGCTGGCCCGACGCCACGCTGTACCGCCCGACGCGCATCGGACGGGGGCCGGAGCTGTGGCTGCTCACCGGTGCGGAGCCCGCGCGCGCGTGGCAGGGCTTCGCGGGCGAGCTCGTCGACGTCGCGCTGCGGGAGGACATCACCGGCATGGTGGCTCTCGGCTCGATGATGTCGGATGTGCCCCACACCCGCCCCATCTCGGTGTTCGCGGGCAGCGAGAGCGAACGGGTGCGCACCGAACTCGGCCTCGAGCGCAGCAGCTACGAGGGGCCGGTCGGCATCCTCAGCGTCCTGTCCGCCACCGCGGATGCAGCGGGCATCCCCTCCGCGAGCCTGTGGGCGAGCGTGCCGCACTACGTCGCCGGGCACACGCCCTCGCCGAAGGCGACGCTCGCGCTCCTGGACCGTCTCGAAGACCTCACCGGGGCCGAGGTGCCCCGCGGCGACCTCGCCGGTGAGGCGGTGGCGTGGGAGGCCTCCATCGACGCCGCCGCAGCCGACGACGAGGAGATGACGGAGTACATCCATCAGCTGGAGCGCACCCGCGACACGTGGGACTCCCCCGAGGCATCGGGCGACGCGATCGCGCAGGAGTTCGAGCGCTACCTCCGCCGCGGCGGCGACGGCCCGGCCAAGCCCGGCCGGGACGACCCGCCGCGCCGCTGACGCGCGCGGCTCAGACCGCGGAGAGCACGCCGGTGGCGAGCAGGATCATCACGGCGACCCCGAGCAGCACGCGGTAGATAACGAACGGCAGGAAGCTGCGCTGCGAGATGTAGCGCATGAGGAATGCGATCACGGCCAGGCCCACGCCGAACGCGACCACCGTGGCGATGCCGGTCTCCACGAGACCGTAGGCGCCGCCTTCGTCACCGCCGTGCTTGATGAGCTGGTAGAAGCCGCTGCCGAAGACCGCCGGGATGGCCAGCAGGAACGCGTAGCGCGCCGCCGAGGGCCGGTCGAAGCCCATGACGCGCCCCGCGGTGATGGTGCCGCCCGAGCGCGACACGCCGGGGATGAGGGCGAGCGCCTGGGCGAGCCCGAAGACGATCGCGCGCCCCCACGTGAGGTCCTTCAGCGTCCGGGTACGGCGGCCGGCGAGGTCGGCGATGCCGAGCAGGACGCCGAACACGATCAGCATCGTGGCGACGAGCCAGAGCGAACGGAAGGTCGTCTCGATCTGGTCCTGGAAGGCCACCCCGAGCAGCACGATCGGCACCGAGCCGACGATGATGTACCAGCCCATCATCGCGTCGGGGTCGCGCCGCGGCACGCTCCCGCCGAGCGAGCGGAACCACCGCCCGATGATGCGCACGATGTCGCGCCAGAAGAACACGACCACGGCCGCCTCGGTGCCGATCTGGGTGATGGCGGTGAAGGCGGCGCCGGGGTCCTGCGCGCCGGGGAGGAACTCCCCCACGATGCGCAGGTGCGCGCTGGAGGACACCGGCAGGAACTCGGTGAGTCCCTGGACGATGCCCAGGATGATGGCTTCGAGGATCTGCACGTGGGCCCCTCAGTATGTCCGGAGAAGATCGGTGAGCACGCGCTGGCCGAAGACCAGCGCGTCGACCGGCACACGCTCGTCCACGCCGTGGAACATGCCGGTGAAGTCGAGGTCGGCGGGCAGCCGCAGCGGCGCGAAGCCGTAGCCGGCGATGCCCAGCTCGGCCAGCGCCTTGTTGTCGGTGCCGCCGCCCATGAGGTAGGGCAGCACGGGCGCGCCCGGATCGGCGCGGCCCAGCGCCGCCACCATCGCCTCGACCAGCCCGCCCGAGAACGGCACCTCCAGCCCGATGTCGCGGTGGACGACCTCGACCTCGATGTGCGGCCCGACGACGCGGCGGATCTCGGCGAGCACCGACTCCTCGGCACCCGGCAGCGTCCGCACGTCGATGAGCGCCTCCGCGCGGTCCGGGATGACGTTGTGCTTGTAGCCGGCCGCGAGCCCCGTGGGGTTGGTCGTGGTCCGCAGCGTCGCGCGGAGGAAGGGGGCGCTCGCGCCGGTGCGCTGCGCGAGCGCGTCGGGGTCGCCGCCGGCGTCGTCGCCGGTGAGCGCGGCGAGCTCCGCGAGGAACCGCGTGGTCGTCTCGGTCAGCTCCACCGGCCAGGAGGTCCGGCCGAGTGCGGCGACGGCCTCGGCCAGGGTCGTGACGGCGTTGTCCTCGTGCAGGCCGCTGCCGTGGCCGGCGCGCCCCCGCGCCACCAGCCGGATCCATACCAGCGACTTCTCCCCCACCTGCAGCAGGTAGGCGTGGCGATCGCCGAGGGGGATGGAGTAGCCGCCGACCTCGCTGATGGCCTCCGTCGCCCCGGCGAACCATTCCGGGCGATCGCGGACGACGAGCGCCGACCCCTCCACGCCGCCGTTCTCCTCGTCGGCGAAGAACACCAGGATGAGGTCGCGCTCGGGCTGCTCGCCGGCGCGCAGCAGCTCGGCGACGGAGGCGAGGATCATCGCATCCATGTCCTTCATGTCGACTGCGCCGCGGCCCCACAGCACGCCGTCGCGGATCTCGCCGGCGAACGGGTCGACGCTCCAGTCGGCGGCGATCGCCGGGACGACGTCGAGGTGGCCGTGCAGGACGAGGGCCGGCTTCCGGGGATCACGGCCGGGCACGCGCGCCATCACGTTCGTGCGCCGCGGCAGGGGCTCGTAGTACTCCGGGTACAGTCCCAGGCCCTCCAGGAACGCGCCCACGTACTCGGCCGCCTCGCGCTCCCCGCGGGCCTCGCCGTTGCCGAAGTTCGACGTGTCGAACCGGATGAGGTCGGCCGCGATGCGGGCGACCTCGGGCGCGTCGGGGGTGTGGGAGGGCATGCGCTCTACGGTACCGGCCCGACGTGTCGGCGCCGTTTCCCACGATTATCGACGCGCGTCGCGACGTGCTAATCTCGATCTTCGGTTGCGAAAGCAACTCACCCATGCGCGGGTGGCGGAATAGGTAGACGCGCTAGCTTGAGGTGCTAGTGCCCGTATAGGGCGTGGGGGTTCAAGTCCCCCCTCGCGCACACAGGAGAAGAAGGGTCCCGATCCGGGGCCCTTCTTCTTTTCGTTTGCTGCTTCCTCACCGCATGGCAGGCCCCCGCCGCGTCAGCGCGGAAGGCCGGCGGCGAGCTCGCGGAACACCTCGGCGGCGTCGTCCGAGCGCGCGAGCGGCGCGGACTGTCCCATCCACAGCGACAGCAGCTCGGCGTCGTCCCGTGCCGCCGCGGCGGCACGGAAGCGCCCGGTGAGCCAGTTCTGCGCCGGGAAGGGCGCGATCCGGTCGGCCGCCTCGAGCTCGCGCACCGCACGGTTGCGCGCACCGCGGGCGAGCCGCCCGCTCAACGCCCGCGTCAGGACGGTGTCCTCCGCCCGCGTGGCGGCGATGGCCGTACGGTGGGACGCCGGCGCGGCCGACTGGCGCGTGCGCAGGAACGCCGTGCCCACCTGGACCCCCGCAGCCCCCAGCGCGAACGCGGCGGCCACACCCCGGCGGTCGGCGATGCCACCGGCCGCGATGACGGGCACCGTCACGGCGTCGACCACCTGCGGGACGAGGGAGAAGGTGCCCACGAGCGACGCGGCGGGCGGGGCGAGGAACGAGACGCGGTGACCGGCCGCCTCCGCGCCGCTGGCGACGATCGCATCCACACCGGCGGATTCCAGCGCCACCGCCTCGGCGACGGTGGTGGCCGTGCCCAGGAGACGGATGCCGCGCCGGCGGGCACGCGCGACGAGGTCGGAGTCGGGCACGCCGTAGACGACGCTGATCACCGCGGGAGCGGCCGCCAGCACCGCCTCCACCTGCGCGGCGGGATCGGGGAGGTAGCGCGACGGCAGCTCGGGCATCTCGGCGCCGGCCGCGGCGAACAGCGGTGCCATCGCCGCCAGGGCGGGCGCGACATCCGCCTCGCCGGGCGCCACCTCGTCGCCGGTGGGCAGCCACAGGTTCAGGGCGAACGGACGCGAGGTGTGTGCGCGCAGCCGCTGGACGGTCTGGGCGATCCGGTCCGGCTCGTAGCCGTACAGGCCGTAGGAGCCGAGTCCCCCGGCCTCGCTCACGAGGGCGGTCAGAGCGACGGAGCTGAGCCCGCCGAACGGGCCCAGGACGATCGGGGCCGTCACGCCGAGGAGATCCTCCAGCTCCCGGCTCATGCGACGCCGACCCCGAAGGCGAGCCCGAGGACGTAGGTCACCGCGGCGGCACCGAAACCGATGAGCAGCTGCCGCAGCGCGCGGCGCCACGGCGAGGCCCCGGAGAGCACGCCGACGGTGGCGCCGGTCAGGCACAGGGCGAGACCGACGAGCACGAGCGCGAGGACGACGGCCGCAGGTCCCGACAGGCCGAACAGCCACGGCAGCACCGGGATGATCGCCCCGGAGGCGAAGAACAGGAAGCTCGACACCGCCGCGCCCCACGCTCCGCCGACGACGTCATCGGCGTCCTCGGGATCGGGTTCCCCGGCACGCGGGGCGCCGCGGCCGGACGCCTGCGCCGCGGTGACCACGCGCCGAGCGCGCGCGAGGGCGTCGCCCTCCGCCATCCCGCGCGTGCGGTAGACCAGGGCGAGCTCGTTGGCATCCAGATCGAGGTGCGGCAGTGCGTCATCGGCGTACTCATTGGGCTCGGTGGCGCGCAGGAGCTCGCGCTGTGAGCGCACCGAGACGAACTCGCCCGCCCCCATCGACAGCGCCCCGGCGAGGAGCCCCGCGATGCCGCTGAAGAGCACGAAGCCGGGGGCCACCCCGGTGGCGCCGATCCCCATCACCAGCGCCAGGTTGGACACGAGCCCGTCGTTCGCCCCGAACACGGCGGCGCGGAACGTGCCCGACAGGCGCCGCCGCCCGCGCGCGGCCAGCCCGCGGACCACCTCATGGTGCACCTTCTCGTCGGCGGCCATGGCCGCCGTGGCGTACGGCTCATCCTCGTAGGGCGAACGACTCTCGGCGATCTGAGCGAGGGCGAGCACGAAGATCGAGCCGAAGCGGCGGGCCATCCACGTCAGCGTGCGCGTCCGCAGATCCGGGCGCGGCAGTCGCGCCGGCTCGCCGCCGAGCAGGGTGAGCCAGTGCGACTCGTGCCGGCCCTCCGCGTCGGCGAGGGCGAGGAGGATGTCGCGCTCCTCACCGTGCCGGCGCGTCGCGAGCTCGCGGTACACGCGCGCCTCGGCGCGCTCGTCGACGAGGTAGCGGGCCCACCGGCGACGATCTCGTTCGGTGGGCGCGACGACAGGACCGGACACGCGGGCTCCGTTCGGATGGGGTGACCGTTCCACGCTAGCCAGCGCGCGCGGGCGGAATCGCCGATCCGCCCCAACTGCCAGCATTTCGGGGATCCGAACCGCTCAGGAGCGCACGCGCCGCCGCAGGAGATCGATGCGCGCCTGGAGCTGAGCGACGGTGGCGTGCGAGACGGCCGGACCGCCGCAGAGGCGGCGGAGCTCGGCGTGCACGAGGCCGTGCGCCTCCCCCGTCTGCCGCGCGTACAGACCGACGAGACTGTTCAGGAGCTGCCGCTGCTCCTTGAGGGTCCGATGAAGCGGCGCCGGCAGCGTCGTCTCCGGCGCGGCGGCGTCCTCGTCCGCGGGGCGGGCCTCGCGCGCCTCCCGCGCCTCCCGGGCGGAGCGGTGGCGGGACTGGCGGGACACCCGGGAGAGCAGGACCTCGTGCACCTGCTCGGGCTCCAGGAGCCCCGGGATGCCGAGGAACTCCTCCTCCTCCGGCGTGCCGGGCACGGCCAGCTGGCCGAACTCCCGGCCGTCGAAGAGCACGCGGTCGAAGTGGGCGAGCGAGCCGAGGGCCTGGAAGCTGAACTCCTCGGTGAGTGCGTCGGAGGCGGAGTCCTCCCGCTCGGCGGCGTCCATGAGGTCTTCTTCGGCGTTCCACTCGTCGCCGTCGGTGTCGCGGTCCAGCGCGTGATCGCGCTGACGCTCGAGCTCGCCCGCGAGGGCGAGAAGGATCGGAACGTTCGGGAGGAAGACGCTCGCCGTCTCGCCGCGCCGCCGCGCGCGCACGAAACGTCCGATGGCCTGGGCGAAGAACAGCGGCGTCGCCGCCGACGTGGCGTAGACGCCGACGGCCAGGCGCGGCACGTCGACCCCCTCCGAGACCATCCGCACGGCGACCATCCAGCGCGAGGTGCTCCGCGAGAACTGCTCGATGCGCGCCGAGGCCTCCGCCTCGTCGGAGAGCACGACGGTGGGCTCTTCGCCGCTGAGCTCGGCGAGGATGGCGGCATAGGCCCGCGCGGCGGTCTGGTCGGTGGCGATCACGAGGCCGCCGGCATCCGGCACCTGCTCGCGCACCTCGGTGAGCCGCTTGTCGGCCGAGCGCAGCACGGCGGGGATCCACTCGCCCTGGGGGTCCAGCGCCGTCCGCCACGCCTGCGAGGTGATGTCCTTGGTGTTGTCCTGGCCGAGATGGGCCTCCATCTCGTCGCCGGCCTTGGTGCGCCAGCGCATGCGGCCGGCGTACACCAGGAACAGCACCGGACGCACCACGCCGTCCTCCAGCGCCCGGCGATAGCCGTAGGCGTAGTCGGTGCGGGAGACGCGGATGCCCTTGGCGTCGGGGTGGTACTCCACGAACGGGATGGGGGCGGTGTCGCTGCGGAAGGGCGTGCCGCTCAGCAGCAGGCGCCGCGTCGCCCGGGCGTAGGCCTCGCGCAGCGCGTCGCCCCAGCTCAGCGCGTCGCCGCCGTGATGCACCTCGTCGAGGATCACGAGGGTGCGGGCGTCCATGGTCACGCGCTGGTGGACGGATGCCTTGACCGCGACCTGCGCGTATGTCACGGCGACGCCGTGGTACTGCCGCGACGGGGCCGCGTGCCGGTTGGTGAAGGCGGGGTCCAGCCGGATACCCACGCGGGCCGCCGCATCCGCCCACTGGGTCTTCAGATGCTCGGTCGGGGCGACCACGACGATCCGGTCCACCACGCGCCGTCGCATGAGCTCGGACGCCAGGCGCAGCGCGAAGGTGGTCTTGCCGGCCCCGGGGGGCGCCGCGGCGAGGAAGTCGCGCGGGCCCTTCCCCGGTCCGTCGGGCCCGTCGAGCGAGAAGTACTCGTCGAGCGCCTCCGCCTGCCACGCGCGCAGCCGCTGAGCGGTTCCCCACGGGGCGCGCTGCGGGTAGGTCGGCGAGAGGTGCTCGGCGGCGAAGCTGCCGAAGTGGTGCTCGGAGTCGGTGTCGGGGTGCGGGTCGGTGGCGGCGGCGAGAGCGTCGTCCACAGCATCCCCTTCCCGTCCGTCGCGCCGGCGGCGAGGGCGCGAACATCCACGATAGGCGAGTCCTCCCCCACCCGGATCACGGCGACGCAATAGCCTGCTGGAGGAGGAACCGATGACCACCGAGCTGCCCGCGCCCGCTGCGCACCCCGACAACGCCGGACCCCACCCGTGGCGGCGGTTCGTGGCGATCGGCGACTCGTTCACCGAAGGGATCGGCGATCCCGAGCCCGGATCGCCCGGCGGTCACCGCGGCTGGGCCGACCGCGTCGCGGAGGTGCTCGCCGCGCAGGTGGACGACTTCGCCTATGCCAACCTCGCGGTGCGGGGGAAGCTCATCGGGCAGATCGTGAGCACCCAGATCGAGCCGGCCCTCGCCCTGCGGCCCGACCTCGTCACCTTCTCCGCCGGGGGCAACGACGTCATCCGGCCGGGCAGCGATCCGGATGCGGTCGCCCAGCAGTTCGAGGACGCCGTGGTACGCCTCTCCCGCGACGGTGCCACCGTCGTGGTCTTCACCGGCATCGACACCGACTTCACCCCGGTGTTCCGCGGCATCCGCGGCAAGGTCGCCATCTACAACGAGAACATCCGCTCGATCGCCGACCGCTACGACTGCATCGTCGCCGACCAGTGGGGGCTGAAGGTCGTGCAGGACATGCGCTTCTTCGACGACGACCGCCTCCACTACAACGCCCTCGGTCACCACGAGGTCGCCCGCATGGTGCTGCGCGCCCTGAACGTGCCGAACGACCTGCAGCCGATGCAGCCGGACCCGCTCCCCTCGACCACGTGGCGCGCGGCCCGCGAGAAGGACTTGGTGTGGGCCCGCGAGTACCTCGTGCCGTGGGTGCTGCGGCGGCTGCGGCATCAGTCCTCGGGAGACCTCATCTCGGCCAAGCGCCCCGAGCCGCTGCCGATGCCCCGGCCTCTCCCGCCCACGGAGCGCTGAGCGCGGGTCGGCGCGAACGCGTCAGCGGGTCAGGGCCCACAGCGCCACCGCGGAGGCGGCGGCGACGTTCAGCGAGTCGACCCCGCCGGCCATCGGGATCGTCACGACGGTGTCGGCGGCGGCCAGGGCCGTCCGGCTGAGACCGTCGCCCTCCGCGCCGAGGAGGATCGCGACGCGGTCGGGACGCGCCGCGGCGAATGCGTCGAGCGGCACCGCGTCCTCCGACAGCGCGAGGGCGGCGAGGTGCAGGCCCGCCGCGTGCAGGATCGGCGCCGCCTCATCCCACTCGGGCAGCCGCGTCCAGGGGACCTGGAAGACCGTCCCCATGCTCACCCGCACGCTCCGCCGGTACAGCGGATCGGCGCAGCGCGGCGCGACGAGCACGGCGTCGGCCCCGAGCGCCGCCGCACTGCGGAAGGCCGCGCCGACGTTGGTGTGGTCGACGATGTCCTCCAGCACGACGACGGTGCGCGCCCCGGCCACCACCTCGGCCACCGACCGCAGGGCCGGGCGGTGCATCGCCGCGAGGAGACCCCGGTGCACGGTGTACCCGGTGACCTGCTCCGCGACGGCGGCGGGCACGACGTAGACGGGCACGTCGGGGTCGGCGATGAGCGCCACCGCCTCCTCTAGCCACTTCTCCTGCACCAGCACCGAGCGCGGCCGGTGGCCGGCGGCGAGGGCGCGGGAGAGCACCTTCGCCGATTCCGCGATGTACAGGCCTCCGGCGGGCTCGGTGACGCGCCGCAGCGACACGTCGGTGAGATCGCGGTAGTCGGCCAGGCGGGGGTCGTCGGCGGCGGAGACGGGGACGACGGGCATCACCCCACTCTGCCAGGGCGATCGACGCCCCCGTGCGCGCCTACACTCGTGCACGGAGGTACGTGCGTGTCGATGGTGTTCGCTGAGGATGCGGCGGCGGCGATCGGCCGGGCCGTGGACGTGCTCGCGGGCCGGCGGCTCGCGGTGCTCACCGGTGCGGGGGTCTCCACCGACTCGGGCATCCCCGATTACCGCGGCGAAGGCGCTCCCGTCCGCAGCCCGATGACCGTGCAGCAGTTCCTCGCGAGCGAGGACGCCCGCCGCCGCTACTGGGTGGGCAGCCATCTGGGATGGCGGGCGTTCTCCGCCGCCGAGCCGAACCCGGGGCATCGCGCGCTGGCGGAGCTGGAGCGCAGCGGCGTGGCCAACGGCGTCGTCACGCAGAACGTCGACGGTCTGCACGTCCGCGCCGGGAGCAGCCGCGTGGTCGAGCTGCACGGCACCATGCGGCGGGTGTTCTGCACGCACTGCGGCCAGGTGTTCGATCGCCGCGACCTCGCGGTGCGCGTCGAGGCGGACAACCCCTGGCTCAACACGCCGGACGAGGTGCTGCTGGGCCCGGACGGCGATGTGCGGCCGGAGAGCGTCGAGGGGTTCCGCATCCCGTCCTGCACGGTGTGCGGCGGCCTCCTCAAGCCCGACGTGGTGTTCTTCGGCGAATTCGTGCCCACCGAGAAGTTCCGCGAGGCGGAGCAGCTCGTCCACGACAGCGAGGCGCTCGTGGTGGCGGGCTCCTCCCTCGTGGTGAACTCCGGCATCCGGCTCGTGGAGCGCGCGCGCCGCCGCCGCATCCCCGTCGTGATCATCAACCGCGGACCCACCCGCGCGGATGCGCGCGCCGCGGTGAAGATCGACGCCGGCACCAGCGAGGTGCTCCAGGAGTTCGCACGCGCGCTCGGGGCGCTGCGCTCCCCCACGAGCGCCTAGGCTCGTACGGATGACCCTCCTCACCCTGGTGCGCCACGGCGAGACCGACTGGAACCGCGACGCGCGCATCCAGGGCTCGACCGACATCCCGCTCAACGACACCGGCCGCGCGCAGGCGCGCGAGACCGGGCGGCGCCTCGCCGACGAGAGCGACGCTGCGGCGCCGCTCGTCGTCGTCTCCAGCGACCTGTCGCGCGCCGCCGAGACCGCGGACATCATCGCGGGGATCCTCCAGGCCGGCTCGGTGCGCCGCTACCCGGGGCTGCGCGAACGGGCGTACGGCGAGGCGGAGGGGCTCCGCGCGGGCGAGTTCCACGCCCGCTGGGGCGACTGGCACCGTGCCGAGGTGCCCGGCGCGGAGCCGTGGCCCGTCGTGCAGGAGCGCGCCCTCCGCGCGATCCAGGACGTCGTGCGCGACGCCCCCGACGACGCCCAGGTCATCGCGGTTGCCCACGGCGCCCTCATCCGTCAGGTCATCCGCTTCGCCACCGACGGCGAGCTGCCGCGGGAGGGCGAGCGGCTGCCGAACGGCTCGACGCACGTCTTCCGCGTCGCAGGCGAGCAGCTCACCCTGCTGTCCTACGTCGGCGCCGCGGTCTAGCCGCCCTCGCGAGACGCGGGCTTTCGCGCGGCGCGCGGGTCTTCGGCGCCGAAAAGCCCGTGTCCCGGCCGATTGCCCGCGGCTCGGGAATGGGCCACGGGCGGGCGCGGTGCGCTGGCGCGGGCTCAGGCCCGCGCTCAGGCCCGCGCGAGGAGCTGCCGGGCGTGGCGGAGCACGGGCTCGTCCACCATCCGCCCGTCGTAGCGGAAGACGCCTCGCTCCCCCGCCGCGGCGCGCAGCACCCCTTCCGCCCAGGCCAGCGCGGCCGGATCTGGCCGGTACGCGGCGCGGATCGACTCGACCTGCGACGGATGGATGCACGCGGTGGCGGTGAACCCGGATGCGGCGGCGTCCTCGGCCTCGGCGACGAGCCCCGCGGTATCGCCGATGTCGAGGTGCACGGCGTCGATCGCCGCCTTGCCCGCGCCCCCGGCGGCCAGCAGCACGCGGGATCGGGCGTACCGGGCGACGTCGCGGTAGCGGCCGTCGCGGTGCCGGCTCGACGTGCCGCCGAGGCTCGCGACGAGGTCCTCCGCTCCCCACATCAGAGCGATGACCCGGTCGGATGCGGCCAGCTTGTCGGCGGCGGCCACCCCCGCCGCCGTCTCGCACAGTGCGATCACCGAGAAGCGCGGGTCGACCGCGCGCAGCACCTTGGCCGATTCCGCCTTGGCGATCATGACGGTGCGGAAATCGGTCTGCGACAGTGTCGCGAGGTCGGCCGCGAACGCCTCCGTGCCGACCGGCGACACGCGCACGATGGTGCGCTCGGGATCGAGCTCGGCCTCGATCACGGCCCCGCGGGCCGCGGTCTTGTCATCGGCGGCGACCGCATCCTCCAGATCGAGGATCACGACGTCGGCGCGGGCGGCGGCCTTGGCGAAGCGCTCCGGACGGTCGGCGGGGCAGAACAGCAGCGCCGGGCCGTGCGCGAACACGCTCACGACCGACCCTCCGCATCCGCACGCCACATCAGCGCCGTCCGCGTCGCGGTGGCGACCACCACGCCTTCCTGCGAGCGACCGGTGTGGACCATGGTGACCACGCCCTGGGTCGGACGCGAGTTCGACGCGCGGACGCCGACGATCTCGGTCTCGCTGTACAGCGTGTCACCGGGGAACAGCGGGGCCGGGAACGCGATGTCGGTGAGCCCGAGCTGCGCGACGAGCGTGCCCTGGGTGAGCTGGGCGACCGAGGCGCCGACGAGGGTGGCGAGGGTGAACATCGAGTTGACCAGCGGGCGGCCGAAGGGCTGCGTCGCCGCGTATGCGGCATCGATGTGCAGCGCCTGCGGGTTCAGCGTCATCGCCGAGAAGAGGATGTTGTCGGCCTCCGTGATCGTCCGGCCCGGGCGGTGGAGGTACCGCGCACCGACCTCGAACTCCTCGAAGTACAGGCCCCGCTGCACGATGTCCGTCACGGGCTCCACGCTAGCGGTCGAGCCCGAGCGCGCGGGAGATGACGAGCAGCTGCACCTCGGTGGTGCCCTCGCCGATCTCGAGGATCTTGGAGTCGCGGTAGTGCCGCGCGACGGGGTACTCGTTCATGAAGCCGTTGCCGCCGAACACCTGGGTCGCGTCGCGCGCGTTGTCCATCGCCGCCTCCCCCGCCACGAGCTTCGCGATCGCCGCCTCCTCCTTGAAGGGCGACCCCGCGTCGCGCAGCCGCGCGGCGTGCAGCCACGCGAGTCGCGCGGTGTGCACGCGTGCCCGCATCCGGGCCAGCAGGAACTGCATGCTCTGGCGCGACGAGAGCCGCTCCCCGAAGACGGTGCGACTGCGCGCGTAGTCGACCGCCGCCTCCAGGCATCCTTCCGCCGCCCCCGTCGCCAGTGCCGCGATGGCGATGCGGCCCTCGTCGAGGATGTGGAGGAAGTTGGCGTAGCCGCGGCCCCGGCCGCCGAGAAGGTTGGCCTCGGGCACCCGCGCCTCGGAGAAGGCGAGGGGGTGGGTGTCGGAGGCATGCCATCCCACCTTGTCGTAGGCCGGGCCGACCACGAACCCGGGGGTGCCGTGCGGCACGATGATCGCCGAGATCTCGGGGCGCCCCTCGGCGCTGCGCCCGGTCACGGCGGTGACGGTCACGAAGCGGCTGATGGCGGTGCCGGAGTTCGTGATGAACTGCTTGGCGCCGTCGATCACCCATTCCCCGCCGTCGAGCCGCGCCGTGGTGCGCGTGGCGCCGGCATCGCTGCCGGCCTCCGGCTCGGTGAGGCCGAAGCCCGCCAGGGCGCGGCCGGCGAGCAGGTCGGGAAGCAGCTCCGCGCGCTGCGCATCGGTGCCGAAGCGGAAGATCGGCATCGCGCCGAGGCTCACGCCCGCCTCCAGGGTGATGGCGATCGACTGGTCGACACGCCCCAGCGCCTCGATCGCGAGGCACAGCGCGGTGTAGTCGCCGCCCTGACCGCCGTACTCCTCGGGGAAGGGCAGACCGAACAGCCCGAGCTCCCCCATCTGCGCCACCACCTCCAGCGGCAGCGTCGCGGCGCGATCGGCCTCGTAGGAGACGGGGGCCACCACCTCGTCGGCGAAGGCGCGCACCATGGCGGCCAGCTCCGTCTCCTCCGCGGACAGTCCGTGGGTCAGCGTCTCAGTGCGCATCGGCGCTCTCCTCGTTCTCGTCGACGTTGTCGTCGACCACGGCGACGACCTGGTCGCGCGCGACCCCCGTCCCCGATGCGACGTGGATCCGCGCGATGCCGTCGCGCGGGGCGGTGAGCGTGTGCTCCATCTTCATGGCCTCGATCGTCAGCATCCGCGTGCCCGCCGCGACGGCCTCACCATCGGCGACGTGCACGGCGACGACGGTGCCCGGCAGGGGCGCGGCGAGCTCCGTCCCGGCGTGCGCGGCGGCCGGTGCGAGGGCGCGGAGCGTGGCCGCGCGGCGCGAGAGCGGGACGACCCGCACCGTCGTACCGCCGGCGTGCACCCACACCGCACCGTCTGCGGCGCGGGCGACGGTCGCCGCCGCGGATGCCGCGGTGTCGGGGCCGACCGCGGCCTCCCCTCCCGCGGTGTCGAAGCGGCGCTGCGCGGCCACATGCACTCCGCCCAGTCGCCACCCGTCCGCGGCCTGCCATCGCGGGCCGGGTGCCGGCGCGACCGCGTCGCGCGCGGCGGCGAGCAGCTCCCCCGACGGCACGCCGAGGGGCTCGGGCGGCAGGCGGTCGAGCAATCCCGTGTCCAGCTCGCCGCGGCGCACCCGCTCATCAGCGATCACCGTCCGCAGATAGGCGAGGTTGGTCTCCACGCCGAGGAGGACCGTCTCACCGAGGGCGACGTCCAGGCGGCGGAGCGCCTCGGCGCGGTCGGCGCCGGCCGTGATCACCTTGGCGACGAGGGGGTCGTAGTCCACGCCGACGCGGCTGCCGGTCTCGACGGCGGCATCCGTCCGGGCGTCGGGAGCGGCGCGCCACACGAGCACGTCACCGGTCGCCGGCAGGAACCCCCGCTCGGGGCTCTCGGCGTACACACGCGCCTCCACCGCCCAGCCGGTGAGCGCGATGTCCCCCTGCGCGAACGGCAGCGCGGCGCCCGCCGCGATCCGCACCTGCTGCTCCACGAGGTCGATGCCGGTCACCGCCTCGGTGACCGGATGCTCGACCTGCAGCCGCGTGTTCATCTCGATGAAGAAGAAGTCGTCCGGCCGGTCGCCGGCGACGAGGAACTCCACGGTGCCGGCGCCGCGATAGCCGACGCTCGCTGCGGCGGCGCACGCCGCGGCGCCGAGGCGCTCGCGCAGCGCCGCGTCCACGACGGGCGACGGCGCCTCCTCGATCACCTTCTGGTGGCGGCGCTGCAGGGTGCACTCGCGCTCGCCGAGGTGCACCACGGTGCCGGCGGCGGCGGCGAGCACCTGCACCTCGATGTGGCGGGGCGCCGAGAGATAGCGCTCGAGCAGCAGCGTGTCGTCGCCGAACGCGGCCGCCGCCACGCGCCGCGTGCCGGGCAGCGCCTCGGCGAGGCCCGCCGCATCGTGCACGACGGTCATCCCCTTGCCCCCTCCCCCGGCGGAGGGCTTGAGAATCAGCGGGTACCCGACCTCCGCCGCGCGCGTGACGATCTCCTCGTCGGACAGGCCCGCCGCGGCGAGCCCCGGCACGATCGGCACGCCGAACCGGGCCACGTGGTCGCGCGCGCGTACCTTGTCGCCCATGACGTCGATCGCCTCCTCGCCGGGTCCGATGAAGACGATGCCGGCGGCCGCGCAGGCGCGCGCGAACGCGGCGTTCTCGGAGAGGAATCCGTAGCCGGGGTGGATGGCTGCGGCTCCGGTGGCCTGCGCCGCGGCGAGCACGGCGTCGATGTCGAGGTAGGACGCGCGCGCCGCGGCGGGGCCGATGCGCACCGCGACGTCCGCCTCGCGCACGTGCGGCTCCCCCGCATCCGCATCGCTGTAGACGGCGACGGAGCGGATGCCGAGGCGACGGAGGGTGCGGATCACGCGCCGCGCGATCTCGCCGCGGTTGGCGACGAGGACGGTGTCGAACAGGCCGGTCATCGCGTCACATCCGGAAGACGCCGAAGCGCGGCTCGGGCAGCGGCACGCGCGAGACGACGTCCAGCGGGAGGCCGAGCACCGTCCGAGGGTCGGCCGGGTCGCGGCTGCCGTCGTCCCACAGCCGCGCGGTGGCGTAGTACGGGTCGCCCTGAGTCTCGTAGCGCTCGCGGATGGGGGCGCGGAAGGCGTCCTCGGCCGCCTCGTCCCACTCCTCCCCGCGCGCGGCGAGCTGGTCGCGCTTGACGGTGGCGAGCACGGCCGCGGCCTGCGGTCCGCCCATCACCGAGATGCGGCTGGCCGGCCACGTCCACAGGAAGCGCGGGTCGTACGCGCGCCCGCACATCGCGTAGTTGCCCGCGCCGAACGACCCCCCGATGAGGACCGTGAGCTTGGGGACGCGCGTGGTGGCCACGGCCGTGACCATCTTCGCGCCGTCCTTCGCGATGCCGCCGGCCTCGGCCTCGCGGCCGACCATGAACCCGGAGATGTTCTGCAGGAACAGCAGCGGGATGCCGCGCTGATCGCACAGCTCGATGAAGTGCGCCGCCTTCAGCGCCGACTCGCTGAAGAGCACGCCGTTGTTGGCGACGATGCCCACCGGATGTCCCGCGACGCGCGCGAAGGCGGTGACCACGGTGCCGGCGTACTGGGTCTTGAACTCGTGGACGCTCCCGGCGTCCACGAGGCGGTCCAGGACCGCGTGCACGTCGTAGGGCTGCGACACGTCGACCGGCACGACGTCGTAGAGGGTCGCCGGATCGACGGCCGGGGGCACCGGATCCACGACCTCCCACGCCGGCGCCGCAGGAGCCGGCAGCGTCGCGACGATGTCGCGGACGATCTCCAGCGCGTGCGCGTCGTCCTCGGCGAGATGGTCGACGACCCCCGAGCGGCGGGCGTGGACCTCTCCGCCGCCCAGCTCCTCCGCCGTGACGTCCTCGCCGATGGCGGCCTTCACCAGCGGAGGACGGCCGAGGAAGAACGTGCGCTGGCCGCGGACGCTCACCCTCTCATCGCTCATGGCGGGCACG
>CAZBZR010000013.1:48738-49109 GCA_964496445.1 uncultured Microbacterium sp. | reverse complement strand
CCAGCGCTCGCCGAAGCTGGTCTTCGCCGCGGAGACGACACCGCGCAGCAGGGCCGGGTTGTCCTCGTCGTTGAGGCACCGGATCACCTGCTTGGGGACGGCCCCCTTCTCGGCCCCTCGCCCCTGACCCCCGCCGTAGGTGGGGGTCACGAGGACGAAGGGCTCGTCGACGACGAGGGGAGTGTCGCCGACGTGGAGCGGGATCCGCTGCGCCCGCATCCCGAGCTTCTCGATGAAACGCGCGGTGTTACCCGACACGCTCGAGAAGTAGACCAGGAGCGGGACCGCGGCCGACCCGGCGACCGCATCTCGCTCAGCGATCGCGGTCGCCATCGGGTCAGGCCAGGCGCGAGGCGAGCCCGTCGATCTTG
>CAZBZR010000013.1:22971-48728 GCA_964496445.1 uncultured Microbacterium sp. | reverse complement strand
GGACGGAAGCCCGACCAGTGGTCCTCATCCGTGATGACGACCGGCGCCTGCAGGTAGCCGAGGGCCTTGACCTGCTCGAGGGCCGCGGGGTCCTCGGAGAGGTCGTGCACCTCGTATTCGATGCCCTTCGAGTCCAGCGCGCGATACGTCGCCGTGCACTGCACGCACGAGGGCTTGGTGTACACCGTGATGGCCATGTTTACCGTTTCTCCCCTCAAGGTCCTGGATCCCGGTCGCTGTGCGGTGCCGGGAGCTCAATACTACATATGGGTGCCGACATTGGAAGTCACCACAAGGGCTAGTAGTTACATTCGTGTAGTTTTCCACCGCTCTCCTCAGATACAACACATGTTGTCCACCGTTTCATCCACAGGCGGCCGACGGATTCGACGGCTCGGAAAACCCGGGAACATGCGGGTTTCGCCCGCGTCCGCCGCATCCATCCACAGGCGCGACGCTACGACCACCCACCGACACGCGAATCTCTGTGGACAGTGCCTCCCCGGCGTGTCGCGCCGACGTCCCGCGATCGGCGGTCGCCAGCCCCCGCGGCCCCCGCTACCGTGGGATGTCGTGGCTGCTGGTTACCGGGACCTTCTGCGCACGCGCGGCGTGGCGCGCATCATCGCCGCTCAGCTGGCCGCCCGCTTCCCCAACGGGATGACGAGCCTGGCCGTGCTCCTGCACATCGAGCAGGTGACGGGCTCCTACGGCGCCGCGGGGCTCGTGCTGGCGGCCACCTCCATCGGGCAGGCCGTCGCCGGCCCCATCACGAGCCGCTGGATGGGGCGCTGGGGCATGCGGCGGGTGCTCACCCTGACGCTGTCGGTGTGCGTCGTGGCGATCGCCCTGCTCGCCCTGGTGCGCCTCCCCCTCCCCGGCTATATGGCGCTCGGGCTGGTCGCGGGGCTCTCGACGCCCCCGGTGCAGTCGGCGGTGCGCACCATCTACCCGAAGATGGTCACCTCGCGCCAGCTCACCCCGCTGTTCTCCCTCGACGCCTCGCTGCAGGAGATCATCTGGATCATCGCGCCGGTGGTCATCACGTTCGTCGCGACCCAGATCGGCACGGTCGAGGCGCTCCTGCTCATCGTCTTCATCCTCATCGCCGGCGGCGCGTGGTTCATCCTCTCCCCCGAGGTGGGGCGCGTGCGCATCCCCCGGAGCCGGCGCGGATTCGGCAGGGTGCTCGCCAAGCCCCCGGTGCTCCTGGCCACGGTCTGCGGATTCCTCCTCATCGCCGCGTGCGCGGCCGTGGAGGCCGGAGTGGTGGCGACCTTCGGCCACGGCGGCGCCGAGGCCGGCATCGTCCTGGCGGTCTTCTCGATCGGAAGCCTCGCCGGCGGCCTGTCGTTCGGCCACATCCCCATCGGCCGCTGGGCGATGGCGCGGCGCCTCGGGATCGTCGCGGCGGGGCTCGTGTTCACGATGGTCTCGCTCGACGTGTGGTGGCTCGGCGGCGCGCTCTTCGTCGCCGGCATCGGCATCGCCCCGGCCCTGGCGGTGATCTTCGCGATCACCTCGGCGAGCGTGCGCTTCAGCGAGACCGCCGAGGCCTACGGCTGGATCGGCACCGGGCAGCTCATCGGCGCGGCCGCGGGGTCGGCGGTGGCCGGCTTCCTCATCGACGCGCAGGGCGCCCCCGGCGCCTACACCGCCGCGCTCGCCTTCGCCGTCGTCGGGGTCATCGTCGCCGTCGCGGCGGTGCGGGGGTTCCCCGACCTGCGCGGGCGGGACGCGAGCCCCATCCCCGACACCGAGCCGGTGCCGACGATCACCTGAGCGTCAGGCGATCCGCACCAGCAGGGCCTCGACGGCCTGCGCGTAGGCGTCAGCCGGCTCCGGATGCGTGAACCGCCGCACCTCGCCGCCCACGACCACCTCGACCTCGAAGGTGTCGGGGAGCCGGCGCAGTGCGCGGAAGCCGCCGCGAAGCATCTCGCGCAGCTGCTCCTCGGACGGCAGCCACAGCGCATCCTCGAGCGCGACGGAATCCAGCGCCCATTCCGTGGTGCCGTTGAAGGCGAGGATCGTGCCCGTCGGGTACGCACGCGCCTCGATCGTCATCTCGCTCACCGTGAAGACGTCGGCGTCGAACTCGGGCTCGTTCAGCTGGAACCGGTCGCCCGAGCGGGGCGTCCACACCAGGCCCGCCGTGCGCAGCGCGAGTGCCGCCTCGGAGGAGATCATGTCCCCATTGTCGGGGCGGGCGGTGCGGCCCGGGCCGCGCGAAGCTCTCAATAGGCTGAGTGCATGCCTGCCCCCGTCACCCTCCCCCGTCTCTCGTGGGGCGCGCCGGATGCCTCCCGTCGCGCGCTCCTGGTCCACGGCCTCGGCTCCAACGGCGCCCTCATGTGGCGCTACGGGACCGCGCTGGCGGAGGCCGGATGGCGCGCGGACGCGGTCGACCTCCGCGGCCACGGCACGGCGCCGCGGGCCCTGGACTACACGATCGACGCCTACGCCGCCGACCTCGCGCCGCTCCGTCCCGCCGGCGACGGGGCGTGGGACCTGGTCATCGCGCACTCGCTCGGCGGCGCCGCGGCCACCACGACCGCCGCCGCGGATGCGGGATGGACCACGCGCCTCGTGCTGGTGGACCCCGCGATCCACCTGGCCGCGCGCGACCGCGAGATCGTGCGCTCCAGCCAGGAGCGCGCGTTCGCCGGCCCCAGCGTCGCGGCGGTGCGGGCGGAGCATCCGACCTGGCACCCTCAGGACATCGAGCTGAAGGCGCTGTCGGCCCAGCAGGCCAGCGCGTGGGCGGTGGAGCAGACGAGCATCCAGAACCCGGCGTGGGATGTGCGCGCGCACGCCGCCCGCCTCACGGTGCCCACCCACATCCTGGCCTCCGACCCGAAGGTGTACTCGATCTTCCGCGGCGCGCTGGCCGAGGAGGTGCTGGCCAATCCGGCCGTCACGATGTCGGTGGTCGCCGGAGCAGGGCACTCCCCGCACCGCGACAAGCCGGAGGAGACGATCGCCGCCCTCTTCGCCGCCCTCGGCTGATCCCGGCGCGGGAGAATGGGGCCATGACCGCGTTCGACCCCCCGACCTATCTGCCCGACGCCCTCCTCGAGCGCATCCGCCAGCGGGCGGCGGTGCACGACCGCGACAACACCTTCCCCGCCGACGACCTCGCCGAGCTCCGCGACGCCGGCTACCTCGCGATCCTCGTGCCCGCCGATCGGGGCGGCGCCGGGCTCGGCCTGGCCGAGGCCGCCGTGCTGCAGCAGCGCCTGGCGGGCGCGGCGCCGGCCACCGCACTCGCGGTGAACATGCACCTGGTGTGGACGGGCGTGGCGAAGGTGCTCCAGGACCGCGGCATCGACGACCTGGCGTTCGTGCAGGCCGGAGCCGTCGCCGGCGAGGTGTTCGCCTTCGGCATCAGCGAGGCGGGCAACGACCTGGTCCTCTTCGGCAGCGACACCCGCGCCGAGCCCACCGGCGACGGCGGCTACGCTTTCACCGGCACGAAGATCTTCACCTCGCTCGCCCCGGCGTGGACGCAGCTCGGCGTGCATGGCCTGGACACCTCGTCGCCGGATGCGCCGAAGATCGTCTACGGCTTCGTCCCCCGCACTGACGCCGTCCGCACGCGCGACGACTGGGACACGCTGGGGATGCGCGGCACGCAGAGCCGCACCACGCAGCTGCATGGGGCCGTCGCCCCCGCCGACCGGGTCGTCCGCCGCGTCGACCCGGGACCGCAGCCCGATCCGCTCGTGTTCGGCATCTTCGCGGTGTTCGAGATCCTCCTCGCCTCCGTCTACACCGGCATCGCCCGACGCGGGCTGGATCTCGCCGTGGATGCGGCCACCCGGCGCCGCTCGAAGAAGACCGGCCTCCCGCTCTCGCAGGACGCCGACATCCGCCGACGCGTGGCGGGGATGGCGATCGCGTACGACGCGCTGCCGCCGCAGGTGGCCGCCCTCGCCGGCGACGTCGACGCCCGCCGCGACCACGGCGCGCGCTGGTTCTCGCTGCTCGCCGGGCTCAAGCACCGGGCCGTCACCACGGCCAAGGCCGTCGTCGACGACGCCGTGCTGGTGGCGGGGGGCTCGTCGTATTTCGCCTCGAACGAGCTGTCGCGGCTGTACCGCGACGTGCTGGCGGGCCTGTTCCACCCCTCCGACCCCGAGTCGGCCCACAGCGCAGCGGCCTCGGCCTGGCTCGGTCCCCTCGAGCCCTGAGCCCTGAGCCCTGAGCCCTGAGCCCTCCAGCACCCCCTGCCTCCTCCAGCCCACCGGGGTGCGCGCCGCCCCGCCCCCGCCCCGGGTCGCCGGCGCCCCTGCGCTCAGGTGGCAGCTGGCGCCGCACCCGCCCGCCAATTCCGACCCGAACTGCCGCCCCAACGACCCCGCGCGCGGCTCAGGTGGCAGCCCGGGTCGCTTCGACGCCCTGATTCCGACGCGAACTGCCACGCGAACGTGAGCACTCCGGGGCACCGGCGCTCAGGTGGCAGCTGGCGCCGCATCCGCCCGCCAATTCCGACCCGAACGGCCACGCGAACGTGAGCACGCCCGGGCACCCGCGCTCAGGTGGCAGCTGGCGCCGCACCCGCCCGCCAATTCCGACCCGAACTGCCACCCCACCTGCGCCGCGCGCGGCTCGGGTGGCAGCCCGGGTCGCTTCGAAGCGCTCATTGCGGCACGAACTGCCACCCGAAGGGGCGCGGCGCACGACGCGCGGCGCCAGGGACGCGGCGGGGCGAGGGCGTCGCGTCAACGGCGGGAGGGCGGCGCGAGGGGGCGTGCGAGGATGACCGCATGCCGCAGACCCCCCTCGACCTGCTGAGCCCCGCCGACGTCGAACGCCGCCGCGGCCTGCGCCGCATGAAGGCCGTGGCGCTGGGCGCCCTCGTCTTCATGGCGGTCGTCTTCGCGGTGTCCTTCGCCCTCCAGGAGCGCGTCGCGTGGCTGCAGTGGGTGCGCGCGGCGGCCGAGGGCGGCATGGTCGGGGCGCTGGCGGACTGGTTCGCCGTCACGGCGCTGTTCCGCCATCCGCTGGGGATCCCCATCCCCCACACCGCGATCATCCCGCACCGCAAGGACGAGATCGGCCGGAGCCTCGGGGAGTTCGTCGAGACGAACTTCCTCGCCGCGCCCGTCGTGCGGGGGAAGCTGGAGTCCACGCCCATGGCCGCGCGATTCGGCGCGTGGCTCGCGCAGCCGGCCCACGCCGAGCGCGTCACCGCCGAGGGGGCGTCGGCGGCGACGGCGGTGCTGCAGGCCCTCAGTGACGACGATGTCCGCGACGTCATCGAAGACCTCGCGCGCGAGCACCTCCTCGCCCCCGACTGGGGCCCCTCGCTCGGCGGCTGGCTGGAGCGGGTCGTCGACTCCGGCGCCCACACCGGCGCCGTCGATCTCGCCGCCGATTCGCTCGCATCCTGGCTCGCCGCGAACCAGGACGCCTTCTCGGGCCTCGTCTCCCGGCGCCTGCCGTCGTGGGTGCCGGGCCTCGCGCACCGGTTCATCGACGACACCGTCTACCGGCAGGCGGTGTCGTTCGTGGATGCGGTGCGCGCCGACGCGGAGCATCCGGCCCGCCACGCGATCGATCGCTACCTCTCCCGGCTCGCCGACAGCCTCCAGCACGACCCCGAGACCATCGGGCGGCTCGAAGACGCCAAGGCCGCCGTATTCGACAGCCCGCGGGTGCGCGCGCTCGCGGGTGAGGCATGGGCGACGGCGAAGGCCGGGCTCCTCACCGCGCTCGCCGACCCCGACAGCGGCCTGCGCCGGCGGGCGGCGCTCGCCCTCGCCGAGATCGGGGAGCGGCTGAGCACCGAGCCGGCCCTGCAGCAGCGCGTGGACGGCTGGGTGACGGATGCTGCCGTCTTCCTCGTCGAGCGGTACCGCCATGACATCGCCTCGATCATCACCGACACCGTCGAGCGGTGGGATCCGGCGGAGACGACGGAGAAGATCGAGCTCCTGGTGGGACGCGACCTGCAGTACATCCGGCTGAACGGCACGGTCGTCGGCGCGCTGGCGGGCGTGGCGATCTTCACCCTCGCCCATCTGCTGCTGGGCTGAGCGCTACCCTGGGTGCGTGGTCGACGCACCCAGGGTAGAAGCGCTGTTCACCTACGGGACCCTGCAGCGCCCGGAGGTGCAGCGCGACACGTTCGGTCGCCTCCTGGAGGGCGAGGAGGACGTGCTGACGGGCTACACCGTCGACTACGCGGAGATCGAGGACCACCGGGTCGTGGCGGTCTCGGGTGCCGCGGTGCATCCGATCCTGCGCGAGACCGGCGATGCGAGGGACAAGGTGATGGGCCGAGTGCTGTGGCTGACCGAGGCGGAGCTGGACGCCGCCGACGAGTACGAGGTGTCGCTGTATCGGCGCGTGCCGGTGACGCTGGCCAGCGGCCGCACGGCCTGGGTGTACGTGACGGCATGATCCAGCTCTCCCTTGCACGCCACGCCAAGTCCGACTGGGCGGATGCCTCGATCGACGACCACGACCGGCCCCTCAACGACCGCGGCCGGCGCGACGCCCCCGACGTCGCCCGGCGCGTGATGCGCAGCGGCGTCCGCCCCGAGGTGGTGCTCACCTCCAGCGCGCTGCGGGCCCGCAGCACCGCCGAGGTGTTCGCGGAGGTCTTCGGCGCCGAACTGCGCGAGGACGCGGCCCTGTACGACTCCTCCCCCGAGACGATCCTCGCCGCCGCGCGCGACAGCGGCGTGGACGAGGTGCTCGTCGTCGCGCACGATCCGGGCATGAGCGCCCTGGTGAGCGCCCTGTCGGGCAAGGACGTCGCGATGCCGACCTGCGCGGTCGCCGTCTTCACGTGGGAGAGCGCCGGCTGGGACGAGATCGGCACCACGCCCCCCGACGACGTGCAGCTGACCACGCCCTGACGCGTCAGGAGGCGACGGGCAGCACCGTGCCGCCGGTGAGGCGCACGAGGTCGTCGAAGCCGAGCGGGAACACGGTGTGCGGCGTGCCCCCGGCCGCCCACAGCTGCGGGTAGGCGGCGAGCGCCTCGTCGACCACGGTGGGGATCGGCGCCGGATGCCCCGTCGGGGCGACCCCGCCGATCGGCTGCCCGGTCGCCGCGCGGACGTCCTCGGCGCTCGCGCGCGTGATCCGCTCCTTGCCCAGGCGTGCCGCCAGCGCCGCGGTGTCGACGCGGTGGGCGCCGCTGGTCATCACGAGCAGGGGCTCGCCGTCGGCGAGGAAGACGAGGCTGTTGGCGATCGCGCCCACCTCGACGCCGAGGGCGGCGGCGGCCAGGGCGGCGGTGCTGGCGGCGTCGGGGAGCACGACGATCTCGCCGGCGATCCCCTCCTCGGACAGGCGCGCGGCGACGAGCCGGCTTCGCGTGGGCAGCTCGGTGGTCATGCCCACAGCCTAGGGGCGCGCGCTCTCCCCCTCCCGCTTCCGGCCACCCCCGGGCACAATGGGAGGCGGATGCGGCACACCCGCAGCATCCGCCACCCACGGCCCACGAAGCCCGCCGGAAGAGGATCACCGATGACCCCTGCTCTCCCCCTGCCCGAGTTCACTCACCAGCGCGTGGAGGTGCGGACCGGCGAGCGCAGCGGCCTGTTCCTCGCCGTCGCGCTGCACTCCGACGTCCTCGGCCCCGCCCTCGGCGGCGCCCGCGTCTGGACCTACCCGCACTGGAGCGACGCCCTCGGCGACGCCCTGCGGCTGTCGGCCGCGATGACGCTGAAGAACTCCGCCGCGGGCCTGGACGCCGGCGGCGGCAAGGCCGTGATCGGACTCCCCGAGGGCACCGTGCTCGACGCCGAGCGCCGGCGCGCGGTCTTCCTCGACCTCGGCGACGCGGTGGAGTCGCTCGGCGGCCGCTACCGCACGGCAGAGGACGTGGGCTCGACGGCCGAGGACATGCTCGTCGTCCGCGAGCGCACCGCCCACGTGGTCGGGCTTCCGGATGCCGCGGGCGGCTCGGGTGAGCCGGCCGGGCCCACGAGCGTCGGGGTGTACGAGGCGCTCCGCGCGACGCTCGAGCGCGCGGTCGGCAGCGGCGAGGTCGCCGGCCGCCGCATCACGATCTCGGGCCTCGGTCAGGTCGGCAGCCGCCTCGCGGTGCGCCTGTCTGCCGAGGGCGCGGTGCTCACCGTCACCGATGTGAACCCCGCGAAGCGCGCGCTGGCCGGCGAGCTGGGTGCCACGTGGGTCTCCGCCGGCGAGGAGCACCTCATCCCCGCCGACGTGTTCGTCCCGGCCGGGATCGGCGGCATCCTCACCGACGAAGTCATCGACGCGCTGGACGCCCGCGCGGTGTGCGGTCCGGCGAACAATCCGCTCGCCGATCGCAGCGGCGCCGACCGGCTCGCCGCCCGCGGCATCCTCTACGCGCCCGACTTCGTCGCCAACGCCGGCGGCGTGATCTACCTCGATGGCGAGGACAAGCACCTCGGCGACCGCGCGGCCATCATGGCGCGCGTCGCGGCGATCGGCGACACCGTCCGCCGCGTGTTCGCCTCGGCCGAGGAACGCGGGGTCACCCCGCTCGTCGCAGCCGAAGCCCTCGCCGCCGAGCGGCTGGGCGCGCGCAGCCCGCAGCTGGTGTGAGCGCGGCGCGGCGCGCGGGACTCACTCCTGCGCGCCGCGCTCGACGGCCACGATGCGGTGGTCCTCGTCGTGGCTGAGCGGGGTGGCGAGGAAGACCGGGTCGGTGGGTAGCCGAAGGTCGAGCCCCGGATGCGCCGCCATCCGGAGCGTCGCGGCGGCCACCGCCACCTCCAGCACGTGTCCGCCCAGCGTGCGGTCGGCGGCGAGGAAGTGCAGGTGCAGGCCCGCCACGCCGATCCCCTGGTAGATCTCGGGGGTCCAGTACCCCACGAGCGTTCCCGGCACGTCGGTGGCGACGGTCTCGACCTGGGCTTCGGCGACCTCGGCCAGCGGCACCGGGAAGCCCGCGGCGCGCGGAGGGACGCGCACCCGCACCGCCGACATCGTGCCGTCCAGGCGCACCGCGTGGAAGAGGTTGCGGCTGCGCAGCCCCGCGACGATCCGCGCCGACAGCGCCGCGGCGTCGAGGTCGCGGACGGCGACGCCCGGAGCATCCGGCAGGTCGGAGACGACGGCGAAGGGGAGGTGCTCGTCGTCGGCCATGGGCCGCGGCGGCCCGTCGAGGGTGCACTCCACGAGCTCGCCGTCGACGAGCACGACCTCGCCGCCGAGTCCTTCGCAGCATCCGATGCCGACGCTCCCCCACCCGCGGACCGTGGCGGCGGGCACGCCCGCGCCGTAGGCACCCGCCAGCAGCGCATCGAGGACGCCGTACTGCGTGACGGGAGTGGCGGCGAGATCTGTCACGGCACGAGGCTATCCATCCCTCCACTCACCCGCCTCCCCGCCGCCCCACCCCTTCGCCCCCGCCGCCCCACCCCTTCGCCCCACCCCTTCGCTCACCCGCACCGATTCGTCGCGTCGCGCGCCTCCGGGCAGCAATACGGTGCGGGTAAGCAGAGGGTTCGCTCACCCGCACCGAAACGTCACCTCCCGCGCCTCCGCGCAGCAATATGGTGCGGGCGAGCGGAGAGGTTCGCCGGGCGCGGGGCCGACGCGCGGCGCCGGCACGAGGCTATCCCCCCTCCGCTCGCCCGCGCCGAAACGTCGCCTCGCGCGCATCCGGGCAGCGATATGGTGCGGGTGAGCGGAGAGGGACGCGGGGTGGGGGCGGTCAGGCGCGCGCGAACGGGTCGGGGATGGCGGCGAGGAGCTCCCGCGTGTACGGGCTCACCGACGCATTGATGACGCTGTCGGTGTCGCCGGATTCGACCACCCGTCCGCTCTCGAGCACCGTGACCTCGTCGGCGAGGGCACGGGCGGAGAGCAGGTCGTGCGTGATGTAGAGCATCGCGAGCTCGCGCTCGGCGACGAGCGTGCGCAGCAACTCCAGGATCTCCGCACGGATCGACACGTCGAGCATCGACACCGGCTCATCGGCGATGAGGATCCGGGGGCGGGCCGCGAGCGCCCGCGCGATCACCACGCGCTGACGCTGCCCGCCCGACAGCTGGTGCGGCATCCGGTCGATGAACTGCTCGGCGGGGCTCAGGCCGACGCTGTCCAGCAGCTCGATCGTGCTGCGCGAGGAGGCGACCGGCGACGCCGTCGCCGTGCAGGTTCCCGTCGCCGCCGCCGACGGCGGCACGCCCGGCTCCGCGATCGTGGTGGCGACGGACTACCCGCGCGTCGGAGAGGTCTGGCGGCACCTGTGGCACCGGCTGGGCGTCGCCCCGCGCGTGACGCTGAACGCCGACCGCCCCGGGGTAGTCACGGTGCCCCTGAGCGGCGCCGGACGGCGGCTCCTCGCCCTCCTCAACGTCGCACCGGTGGCGATCACCCTCCGCCCCGCCCTCGACGGGCAGGAGCTCACCACAGCCCCGCTCACGCTCGGGCCGCGGCGCGCGCACGTCCTCAGCGCGCCGTGAGGGCGCCGTCTCAGGCGTGCGTGCGCGGCGGGTTCGACACGGCCGGCAGCTCCCGCACCGCGCCGGGGCGCGCCCACCGCACGGCGTTGGCGAGCACCCGGCGGATCTGCGGGTGGTGGTAGACGGGGTACTCCTGGTCGCCCGGCGAGAAGTAGAACACGCGCCCGCGTCCGCGGCGGTAGGTCAGGCCTGAGCGGAACACCTCGCCGCCGGCGAAGGACGAGACGAAGACGAGCTCGTCCGGCTGCGGCACGTCGAAGAACTCGCCGTACATCTCCTGCCGCTCGATCCGCAGCGGCTGCTCGATGCCCTCGGCGATCGGATGCCCCGGAGCGACGGTCCACACCAGCTCCTGCTCGCCGTCGTTGCGCCACGCGAGCGAGCACGTGGTACCCATGAGCCGGATGAAGATCTTCGAGAAGTGCCCCGAGTGCAGCACCAGGATGCCCATGCCCGACAGCACGTGCCGGTGCACGCGCTCCACGACCTCGTCCGCGACGGCGTCGTGGGCGATGTGCCCCCACCACAGCAGCACGTCGGTCTCGGCGAGCACCTCCTCGCTGAGGCCGTGCTCGGGGTCGCGGAGCGTCGCCGTGCGGACGACGACCTCCTCGCCGAGGAGCTCGCGGAGGCCCGCCGCGATCGCGCCGTGGATGCCGTCGGGGTAGATCGCCTGCACCGACGCGTCGGAGAGCTCGTGCTCCCCCTCGTTCCACACCAGCACGCGGAGGGCGCTCATCGGGCCACCTCCGCCTGGATCTCGGCCAGGGGCACTTCGCGGCCCTCCGCGGCCGAGCGGTAGCACGCGTCGATGATCGCGGCGCGACGCGCGGCGATCGAGCCGTCCGAGGCCGCCCATGCGGCCGGCGTCCGGACGGTCTGGACGAAGTCGTCCACGACGCCGCGGTGGCCGGCCGGCTCGCCGCCCGGCAGCACGCGGTCAGAGACCGCATCGGCACTCCCGGCGTAGAGTGCGACGTCGGTGGTGGGCGCGTAGTCCACCACGCGCACCTCCGCGCCGCCCTCGGTGCCGTACAGGATGAAGCCGAACTCGTCGCCCTCGGGGCGGTAGGAGGCCCAGCTGGTGTCCAGGGCGATCGAGCCGCCGTCGGCCAGGCGCAGGAGCACGGTGGCGAAGTCCTCCACGTCGAAGGACACATCGGCGGCCTGCTTACCGCCGGTGGCCGCATCCGGTCCGCCCAGGCCCCGCGGCCCGAACTCGGCATGCACGATCGCCGTGGCCGAGAGCACCTCGGGCTCGCCGATCATGTCCAGTACGGCGTCGATCATGTGCACGCCGATGTCGGCGAGCGGTCCGCCGCCGGCGAGCTCACGGCTGGTGAACCAGCTGCCGAGCGCGGGGATGCCCGAGCGGCGCAGCCACGAGGCGCGCACGTGGTAGATGCGCCCGAGCTTGCCGGCGCGCACCTCCTCCGCGAGCGCCCGCACATCGCCGCGCCGGCGGTGGTTGAACGCGACCTGGAGCACGCGGCCGGCCGTGCGCGCGGCGGCGACCATGTCGCCGGCCTCGGCCGCGGTGCGCGCGATCGGCTTTTCGGAGAGCACATGGATGCCGCGCTCGAGCGCCGCGATCGCGATCGGGGCGTGGAGGAACGTGGGCACCGCGACGCTCACGACGTCGAGGTCGGCGCGCTCCAGCAGCTCCCGCCACTCTGCGACGGCGACCGTCACCGAGAACTGCGCCGCGAGCTCCTTCCGCGGGCCCTCCTCGAGACCGGCGATGCCGACGAGGTCGACGTCGGGGTGGGCGGCGTAGGCCGCGATGTGCTGCTGGCCCGCCCAGCCGAGGCCGATGACGCCGGCGCGGAGGGGACGAAGGGCGGATGCGGGGGTCATGCGGTTTCTCCTGGGGGGTCGGTGCGGGCGAGGAGTCGGTCGATGCTGCCGGGGCCGAGCACGGCGCGGGCGGCGAGGAGGGCGGCGCCCCGGGCGCCGGCGGCGACGTCGGAGCGGGCGGGGACGATCTGCAGGTTCCGCGAGGCCAGCGGGGTCGAGCTGCCGTAGACGACCTCGCGGACCCCGGCGATGAGGTGCTCGCCGGCGCGGGAGATCGCCCCGCCGACGACGATCACCGACGGGCCGAGCAGCGTCACGACGGTGGCGAGCACGGCGCCGAGCTCGCGCCCGGCCTGGCGGACGGCGTCGATGGCCGCCCGCGACCCGCCGAGCACGAGGTCGACGACGGCGCCGGCGTCGGCCGCATCCGCGCCGGTCGCGCGGAGCGCTGCGGCGATGGCCGTGCCGCTGGCGACCCCCTCGAGGTCGCGCTGCCCGCCCGCGGGGTCGGCGACGAGCACGTGACCGAGGTCGCCGGCGGAGCCGCGGGCACCGCGCTGGAGGAGGCCCCCCGCGATGATCCCGGCGCCGACGCCGGTGGACACCTTGACGAACACGAGGTCGTCGACGTCGGGCCATTCGGCGGCGTGCTCGCCGAGCGCGAGCACGTTGACGTCGTTGTCGACGAGCACCTCGGCGCCCGGGACGCGTGCGCCGAGGAGCGCGGGGACGTCCACGTCGTGCCATCCGGGCATGATCGGCGGATGCTGCGGGCGTCCGGTCGCGTGGTCGACGGGGCCGGGAAGTCCCACGCCCACGGCGGCGACGTCGGCGACGCCGGCGCCGCCCTCGGCCAGCAGCCGCTCGGCGAGGTCCATCGCGCCGCCGAGGACGACGTCGGGGCCGTCGGCGACGGCGAGCGCGACCGTCCGGGCGGCGAGCACGCGGTCGGTGAGGTCGCACAGCGCCACGGTGACGTGGGTGGCGCCGACGTCCACGCCCACCACGAGCCGCGCGCGGGGGTTGAAGGCGACGCGCCCGGCCGGCCGGCCGCCGGAGGAGCCCGCCGGGGTCGCGGCGACGAGGAGGCCGGTGCTCAGCAGCGCGTCCACGCGCGCCGAGACGGTGGAGCGCGACAGGCCGGTGCGTTCGGCGATCTCCGCGCGCGTGCGGGGGGTGCCGTCCAGCAGCGCCGCGAGCACGTCCCCGGGTCCGGGACCGGCCGCGCGCATGCGCCGCGAGACGTCGTCCGTCATGTTTTGAGTAAAGCACATGACGCTTCTGATCTACCTCTGCTCGACTTCTGCTTGCTCTTACGCAGAACTGTGTCAGGCTGGAGGTGCACATCCCCAGACGAAGGAGTCCGCATGCCGACGCCCCCCTCGGTACAGCTCTACACCGTGCGCGACGCGCTCGAGGACGACCTCGCCGGCACGCTCGACGCCCTCGCAGCCGCCGGATTCACCCGCGTCGAGCCGTTCGGGCTCGCCGACTGGGCCGAGCGGCTCGCTCCCGAGCTCGCCCGCACCGGCCTCGCGGCGCCCACCTCGCACGCCGGCTTCCTCTCCGCCGACGAGGGCGAGCGCGAGCGCGTCTTCGCCGCCGCCGAAGCGCTCGGCGTCACCACGGTGATCGACCCGTACGTCGAGCCGGCTCGGTGGCAGAGCGCGGCGGATGTCGCCGAGACCGCACGCCGCCTCAACGACGCCGCCGCGGCGGCACGCTCGCGCGGGCTCCGCGTCGGGTATCACAATCACGCGCACGAGCTCGAGCACGACATCGACGGCCGCTCGGCGCTGGAGTACTTCGTCTCGCTGCTCGATGACGACGTCGTGCTCGAGATCGACACCTACTGGGTGCTCGTCGGCGGCGCCGACCCGGTCGCGCTCCTGGAGCGTCTCGGCGACCGCGTGGTCGCCATCCACGTGAAGGACGGGCCGGTTCCCGGCGACGTCGCCGACCAGACGCCGCTCGGCGAGGGCGACGTGCCCGTCCGCGACATCCTCGCCGCCGCCCCTGCGGCGCTGCGGGTCGTGGAGCTCGATGACTCCCGCATCCCCCCGATCGAGGCGGTCACCCGGAGCCTGCGGTACCTCGAGGGCCTCGAGGAGGGCGGCCGATGAGCGCCGTCGGCGTCGGGATCATCGGCGCGGGCGTGATCAGCGACCAGTACCTGGAGAACCTCGCGCGCTTCCCCGATGTCGAGGTGCGCGCCGTCGCCGATCTCGACCTCGCCCGCGCGCAGGCGAAGGCCGCGCAGTACGACGTCCCCCTGGGCGGCTCGGTCGACGAGCTCCTCGCCGACGACGGCATCGAGATCGTGGTGAACCTCACGATCCCCCGCGCGCACGTCGAGGTGGCCGAGCGCATCCTCGCCGCCGGCCGGCACGTCTGGACGGAGAAGCCGCTCGCACTCGACCGTGACGGCGCGGCCGCCGTCGTCGCGACGGCCGAGGCGGCGGGCCTGCGCGTCGCGAGCGCCCCCGACACGTTCCTCGGTGCGGGCATCCAGACGGCCCTCCGCCGGATGCGGGCCGGTGACCTCGGCGAGATGCACAGCGCGCTGACCCTCATGCAGGGACCGGGCCCGGAGTCGTGGCATCCGAATCCCGACTTCCTCTTCCAGGAGGGCGCGGGGCCGCTGTTCGACATCGGCCCGTACTACCTCACCGCGCTCGTGCAGTTCTTCGGCCCGGTCGCGCGCGTGCAGGCGGTCTCCTCCACCGCGCACGCGGAGCGGACCATCGGCTCGGGCCCCCGCGCCGGTGAGCGCTTCGCCGTCACCGTGCCGACGCACGTGTCAGCGCTGTACGAGTTCGCCTCGGGCGCCACCGCCTCGAGCATCTTCAGCTTCGACACCCGGCAGGGGCGGACGCTGTTCGAGCTGTCGTCGACGGAGGCGACGCTCGCCGTGCCCGACCCCAACACCTTCTCGGGCGATCTGACGCTCGTCACGGCCACGGGCGAGGAGACGTTCGCCTCGACCGGAGCCGCCGCCGGCCGCGGCACCGGCGTGCTGGAACTCGCCCGCGCCATCCGCGCCGGGCGCCCTGAGCGGGCCTCCGGGCGCCTCGCGCTGCACGTCGTCGACGTCATGCAGACCACGATCGAGGCCGCCGCGGCCGGCACCGCCCTGGAGGTCGTCTCCCGCGCGGATGCCCCGGAGCCGCTGGAGGCCGACTGGGATCCGTTCGCCGCCACCCTGTGACGGGTCGCGCGACACCGCGTCTACTCCGCGCCTACTCCCCCGGGAGTAGGCGCGGTGTCGCTGTACGGAGGACGCGCCGCGCGCGGGGCGGGCATAGCGTCGGCGGCATCCCGCAGATCGGAGCCGCCATGTCCACCTCGCTCGCCCGCCCTCGCACCGCCGCCGTCGCCCTCACCCTCGTTCTCGCCCTCGCCGCCACCGCCGCGGTGACCGCGCTCCTCGCCCTCGCCGCCCTCGCCCTCGGCGCCGACCCCGCCTTCGCGCCCCTCTCCCCCGGCGCCTACCTCACCTTCGGGCTGGCGGGCGTCATCCTCGGCATCGCCGGGTGGGTGGTCGTGGTGCGGCTGGTCCGCCGCTCGGCCCGGATGCTCCGCATCCTGGTGCCCGCGGTCCTCGCCGCCACGCTCGTCCCCGACGTCGTGTTGCTCGCCACGGGATTCCTCCCCGGCACGACCCCGATCGGCGTCGTCGCCCTCATGCTCATGCACGTCGCCGTCGCCGCGATCGCCGCCCTCGCCGCCCGCCGCATCGCCCCCGCCCGCTGAGCCCCGGGCGCGGCGGGCGTGACCCGCCCCCCGCGCCCGCAGCCCGCGAAACCGGGGATTCTCGGCGAAACCCAGGGCGCCGGCCCCGGTCTCGCCGAGAATCCCCGGTCTCGCCGAAACTCAGCGGGGCCGGGAACGCAGAAAGACCCCCGACGAGCGGGGGTCTTTCTGTGTGTGGTGGACCTGAGGGGATTCGAACCCCTGACCTCTTCATTGCGAACGAAGCGCGCTACCAACTGCGCCACAGGCCCGTGAACCTCCGCTACATTACCACGCTCGGCGAGGCCTCCCGCGCCGCCGGGAAGGAGCGGAAGCGGCTACGCGCCGACCGCGCGACGGGCGAGAAGCCGGCGCACGTGCTCCTCGATCTCAGCGTCGTCGACGTAGCCCATGCGGCTGTATTCGGCCGCCCGGGCGACGCGCGCGGTGTCGATGGACGGCGGCTGCGCCTTCTCCGCGAGCTCGCGCAGGGCCTCCTCGCGGGCGGCGACCCGCAGCGCTTCGCGAGCCTCCTGCTCGTCGAGCACGGCGGCCGCGCGCGACCCGGCCGACGAGGCGAGCGGGCGCGGCAGCTGGCGCGGTGTCCAGGTCGCCGGGGCCTCCGGCGCCTCGGCGAGGTCGGGAACGGTGCGCACGCGAGCGGGCGCTGCCGGCGCCGCGCTCGCGCGCAGCGACGCGCGGGCAGCCACCCGCGACATCCGGTGCAGCACGATGACGGACAGCACGAGGCCGACGCCGCCGGCCCAGACCAGCGCGGCGGATGCTCCGAGGATCATCTGCCACACGCCGATGCCGGCGACCGCGAGCGCGAGCCCGGCGACGACGGTGGCGGCCAGCCGCGTGCGGCGACGGGCGCGGGCCTGACGGGCGGCGGGGGCAAGGCGCGCGGCGGCGCGCTCGGCACGGGCAGCGGCGATCGCCTCGGCGCGGCGCATCCGGGCGAGCTCCCGCTCGGTGGCGCTCTCCTCTTTCGCGACGTCCAAGCGGGCCCGCGCGACGGCGAGCTCTGCCTGCTCCCGCTCGGCCTGCGCGCGCTTGGCGAGACGCTGCTGGGCGAGTGCGGTGCGGGCGTTGAGCTCGAGCCGCACTTCCTGCGGCGTCTCGCTCGTCTCGGCGAGCACGCGGAGGGCCTGGTTCAGGCGCACGGCGTTGCGCTCGGCGGAGGTGTACTGGTGGCGGCTGTGCCACGACGGCAACAGGTAGACGAGCCAGAGCACGACGGCGACGGCGACGATCACGCCGCCGCCCGCCACCTGTCCACCCATGCGCATAACGCTAGGCGACGCGCTCCCCGGTGCGCGGCATCCGCCCGCGTGTCGCGCGCGGCCTCCGCGCGAAACTCGGCCCCACGGACGAAACACCCCGCCTCGCGCCGATTCTCGTCCGCGGCGCTGAGTCTCGCGAGAGAGGGCGCGGCCCCGGCGGGCTACGGCGGACGGCGGCGGCCGACCCCGGCGGGCTACCCCGGACGGCGTGGGCCGACCCCGGCGCCCTACGCCGGGAGGCGGTCGGCGGGCGGCACGACGGCGGCGTCCGGGGGCACGCGCCCCTCGACCCACCGCGCGAGCACCCCGTCGGGCACCTCCTCGCGCACGAGCGCGAAGGCGTAGTGGTCGCGCCAGTCGCCGTTGATGTGGATGTAGCGGCGGCGAAGCCCCTCGTAGCGGAAGCCGAGCTTCTCCACGATCCGCAGGCTCGCCGCATTCTCCGGTCGGATGCAGATCTCCATCCGGTGCAGGTGCATCTCCTCGAAGCAGATGTCCGTGGCCATCGCGACGGATGCCGGCGTGATGCCGCGGCCGGCGAACCGCTCCCCCACCCAGTACCCGATCGTCGCCGAGGCGAGCGAGCCGCGCGCGATGCCCCACACGTTCAGCTGCCCGGCGACCTCGCCGTCGTACTCCATGACGAAGGGCACGCCGAGCCCGTCGCGGTGCTGCTGCAGCAGCCGTCGCACGCCCAGGCGCATGTCGAACGAGACCGGGCCGTCGGGGCTGGTGGCCTCCCACGGCCGAAGCCACGACCGGTTGCCGAGCAGCTCGTTCTGCAGCACACGCGCGTCGCGCGTGCGGACGAGACGGATCGACACCGGTCCGTGGCGTCGCGGGATCGACAGGTCCACACCACCCCCTCGCTGCAGCGGCGTCAGAGCCCCGCCGCGAACTCCTTGAACCAGGGACGCAGCTGCGGGCCGAGGTCGTCGCGATCGGCGGCCAACTGCACGATGGCCTTGATGTAGTCCACCCTATCGCCGGTGTCGTAGCGGCGCCCGCGGAAGACCACGCCGTACACGCCGCCACCGTCGCCACCCCCGGAGGCCAGCTCCTGCAGCGCGTCGGTCAGCTGGATCTCGCCGCCCTTGCCCGGCTCGGTGCGCTCGAGGATGTCGAAGACGTCGGGGCCGAGCACGTAGCGGCCGATGATGGCGAGGTTCGACGGCGCGTCCTCGGCGGCGGGCTTCTCCACGAGCTGGGTCACCCGGACGACGTCGTCGGCGTCGGTCGGCTCGACGGCGGCCACGCCGTACATGTGGATCTGCGCGGGGTCGACCTCCATGAGGGCGATGATCGTCGCGCCGCGCCCGTCGTACTCGGCGAGCATCTTCGTCAGCAGCGGGTCGCGCTCGTCGATGAGGTCATCGCCCAGCAGCACCGCGAACGGCGAGTCGCCCACGTGCGCGCGCGAGCGGAGCACCGCGTGTCCGAGCCCCTTCGGCTCGCCCTGACGCACCATGTGCACGTCGGCGAGGTCGGAGGCGTACTCGACCTTCGCGAGGCGATCGGTGTCGCCCTTCTCCCGCAGCTTCACCTCGAGCTCGGGCACGGCGTCGAAGTGGTTGGCGATGTTGTTCTTGTTGCGCCCCACGATGATGAGCACGTCTTCGATGCCGGCGCCCACCGCCTCCTCCACGACGTACTGGATGGCGGGCTTGTCGACGACGGGCAGCATCTCCTTCGGCATCGCCTTGGTGGCGGGGAGGAAGCGCGTGCCGAGTCCGGCGGCGGGGATGACCGCCTTGAAGGGCTTGTGAGACATAGACGACAGGGTAGCGGTACCCATGTGAACAGAACGTGACGCTTGCGGACGCCGGATGTTGCGGGCAGCCCGCCTAGAATCGACTCCATGTCGGACCCGATCGATCAGGCCAAGCGCGCGCTGCGCGCCGACCTGCGCGAGCGCCGGCAGATCCTCTCCGAGAGCGCGCGCGCCCACGCCGCCGCCGGCGTCCACGCCCAGCTCGACGCCCTCGTCGACACCCTGGGCGCCCGCGCGGTGTCGTGCTTCCTCTCCACCACCACCGAGCCCGGCACGCGCGAGTTCGTCGAGGCGGCCATGGCCCGCGGCATCCGCGTGCTCCTGCCGATCACGCGCGCCGACGGACTGCTGGACTGGACCGTAGCCGAGCCCGGGGCCGACATCACCGAGGGCCTCCTCGGCATGCCCGAGCCCGTCGGCGAGGTGCTCGGCCCGATCGCCGTCAACGACGTCGATCTGCTGATCGTCCCGGCCGCCGCGGTGGACAAGTCGGGGATGCGGCTCGGCTGGGGCCGCGGGTACTTCGACAAGACCCTCGGCTCGATGGAGAACTGCCCGCCGGTGTACGCCGTCATCTACGACACCGAATTCGTCGACGAGGTGCCCCACGACGTGCACGATCAGCCGGTGAGCGGCATCGTGACCCCGACGCGCACCCTCACCTTCTCCCCCGCGACCCGCTGACCTCCGAGGAGCTCCATGCCCACCTACGCCTATGCCTGCAAGCAGTGCGGCCACCGCTTCGACGCCGTGCAGTCCTTCTCCGAGCCGGCCCTGTCGGTGTGCCCGGAGTGCGGCGGTGCGCTGCGCAAGGAGTACGGCTCGATCGGCGTGACCTTCAACGGCTCGGGCTTCTACCGCACCGACTCGCGCGGCGGCGACAAAGCCGCCGCCACCACCGGCTCCGGCGGGGATAGCGCGTCGGGTGGCGCGAGCGCGGGCGCTCCGGCATCATCGAGCACGAGCAGCACGCCCTCCCCGGCCCCCTCGGGTTCGTGACCCGACCGGGGTGCGTGCGGTCAGGAGCACCTCGTGATTCAGGGATTCAAGGAGTTCATCCTCCGCGGTAACGTCATCGACCTGGCCGTGGCGGTGGTCATCGGCGCAGCCTTCACCGGCATCGTCAACGTGATCGTCGAGGCCCTCATCAACCCGCTGATCGGCGTGGTGTTCCAGGCGGGAACCCTCAACGAGGCCCTCCAGGTGAGCGTGCCCACCCTCAGCGGCAACACCGCGACCTTCGCGTTCGGGGCGATCCTCGCCGCGATCATCAACTTCCTCGCCGTGGCCGTGGTCGTCTACTTCGTCTTCGTCTACCCGATGAACCGCATCAAGGAGCGTGCGGCCGCCCGCGCCGGCGTCAGCGAGGCCGCCGAGGAGCCGAAGCTGCCGACCGAGCAGGAGCTGCTCGTGCAGATCCGCGACCTCCTGCAGACGCAGAACGGCCCCGCCCCGCGCTGAACCGCGCCCGCGCGTCAGTAGTGCGGCGGAACGTCGCGGCGCAGGCGCTCGTCGTTCGGGCCGGATGCGGCCGGCCCGGACGGCACGGCGCCCGTGGCCGCGGCGCCGGGAGGCGTGTGCGCCGGGCCGGATGCTCCGAACTCGTCCGGCTCGTCGGCCGGCACCGGCTCGGCGGTGGTGCCCGGGGCGGGCGTCAGGCGTGCCCGGCGCGCACCCGGCACGCGCTGGACCCGCTGCCGCTCATTCGACGACATCGATCGGCTGGGTCGCCGTGTCGACGGTGGGCCCGTCGGGCTTCACGCCCAGGAGCGCGGCGATGCGCGCCGCCACCGAGGCGGGGTCGCTGTACAGATCGAACGCGTGCACGCGCACGTAGTGCCAGCCGAGGCGCCGCAGGGTCTGCGGGCGGAGGCGCAGCGATTCGCGCAGCGACTCCCCCGCCGTCTCCGGATCGCTCTCGGCGACCACGGCCTTGCCGCCGTGCTGCGCCACGAGCGGCAGGAGGCCGCGGTAGTGCACGTCGACCGACAGCCCGAGGCGGCGGAGCTCGCGGGCCAGGGCGAGGGTGAGGGGGTCGGCGAGGTCTTCCAGCCGCACGTCGCGGGCGCGTCCGGCCAGACCCCCGAGGATCGACATGAGCGTCGCCGCACCGTGTTCGAGACGGCCGTCGTCGAACGCCGACGGGCGGATCGACGACACGATGACCATCGAGCGGCGGGCGCGGGTCATCCCGACCGTGAGCAGCCGCTCGCCGTCGGGCGTGGACAGGTCGCCGAAGTCGCTGAGCACGCGGCCGTGCTTGGTGAGGCCGAACCCGAGGGAGAAGATCACGCGGTCGCGGCTCTCGGCCACCGACTCCTCCAGCGTGAGCACCGCGAACGGCTCGGCGGTGTCGCGCGAGACGAAGTCGGCGACATCCGAGCGGCCGGCGAACGCAGCCTCCACGGCCGCGCGCACGCGCTCGGCGTGCCGGGCGCTGGCGGTGACCACCATGAGCGACTCGCTGCCGCGGTTGACGGCGTGCTCGACGACGAGGGTGACCACGCGCGCGACCTCGGCGTCGGGGCTCTCCACCGCGCCGCTGATCGGGTCCGGGGTGCCGGTGCCGCCTTCGACGTAGTCGACGCTGAGGCTGCCGCGTCCGAGGTATGACCCGGCCCACGGCAGCGACACGATCTCGCCGCCGTAGAACGCGTCGTTGACGAGCTCGGCGAGGTCTTCGCCGCCCGCGCGGTAGCTGCGGGTGAGGGTCGTGACCGGCAGCAGTTCGGAGAGGCGCTCGAAGACCGACACGTCGTCGAAGGGCACCTCCGGCTCGTCGGTCTCCGGCACGAGCGTCGCGCTGACGCGGAAGGGCGTGGGGCGCTGGGTCACCGGGTCGCCGAAGACGACGACCTGGCGGCCGCGGCGGATGGCCGGCACCGCCTCGGCGAGGCACAGCGCCGCGGCATCCGCGATGAGGACGACGTCGAAGGCGGGGCCATCGGGCAGCTCGGGCACCTCGTAGGGCGAGGCGAGCCACACCGGGGCGAGGGTGTTCAGCAGCTTCGGGGCGGCTGCGGCGACCTCGCGCGGCGTAGTCTCGCCGCGGGTCAGCACGGCCTTCAGGGCCGCGGCCTCGTCGGCCTCGTCGACGATCCCGATCCGCCACTGCTGCGCCAGGCGCGCGGCCAGGAGGGGCCCGGATGCGGCGGCGTGGGCCTCGTCGACGAGCCGGAAGTCGCGCTCCAGGCGGTCGACGACCGTCGTGTTGGCGCCGAGGAGGGCCCGGTCGGTGCGGAGGAAGTGCTCCAGCGCCGACTGCCACCACGCGAACTCGAGCTCGGCGCCCACGCGCTCCTCCGGCACGTGCCGGACCGACAGCTCGAGCAGCAGCGGCTCGAGGCCCAGGCGGGCGAGCTCGGAGCGCAGCTCGGCGCGCTCGACGAGGTTGTCGAAGACCTCCGACTCGGCGGCCAGGCCCGCGAGCGTCCGGACGAGGCGCTTGACCGGGAGCGCCGCGAGCCGCTCCGAGCCGTCGCGGCCGAGCACCGCGTCGAGCTCGGCGAGTTCGGCATCGACCCGCTGCCACAGCACGTGCACGTCGGCCAGGCCCAGCGGCACCTCGGGGATCGCGCCGGCCTCGGCCACCCGCTGCCACTCGGTGCGCTGCTGCTGGATGCGCACGAGCGCCTCGTACATGTCGGCGACGTGCACGCCCGGGCGCACGTACTCGCGCGACAGGCGCTTGAGGCGCCGGCGGTTGGGCCCGCCCATGTCGGGGGCGTCGCGGCGCGGCGCGTGCGCCTGGATGAGTTCGAGCAGCGGCCGCTCGAACACCGTGGGGCTGAAGCGGTCGAGCGAGTCGCGGATGCCCTGCAGCAGGCGGAGGTACGCGCCGAGCTCCGAGATGGTCTGGAACGGCCGCATCCGGGTCTGGGCGATGAGTTCGTAGCCGCGCTCGAGCAGGCTCGACACGTCTTGCCGGTGGAGTTTCCCGGCCAGCGCATGGGCGGCGCGCGCGTCCTCGGTGCGCGTGAACGACACGCCGTACCAGGGCGAGTCGTCGGGGCCGAAGCGGAACTCCCCGAGCCGGGCCGCGGCCGCCAGCGACGCCGCCGCCTGCGGGCGGCACGAGGCGAGGCGCTCGAGGGTGGCGAGGTCGAAGCGGGCGGCGGTCGTGGGGGCGGGAGATGCCCCGGCGAGCTTGGTGAGGGCGCGGAGCGTCTCCAGCACCGACACCCCGAGCGACGGATGCTGCTCGGTCACCGACGCGCGGTAGTCGCGGAGCACGCCGCGCAGGCGCACCAGCGCGTCGTCGATCTCGGCCACCTTGGGCTGCTCGGCCTTCTCGTTGCGCCCGATCGCGCGGATGAGGTCGCGGCGCAGGTGCGCGGGCGAGACGGCGAGGCCCGGCAGGCCGATCCCGGCGAGGCGATGGCGGATGCCCTCCAGCGTCGAGCGGCGGGCGCTGACGACGAGCACGCGCTTGCCGGCCTGCACGAGCTGGCCGACGGCGTTGATGACGGTCTGCGTGCCGCCGGTGCCCGGGAGCGTGTGCACGGCGAGGGAGTGCCCCGCCGCGATCCGGCCGAGCACGGCCTCCTGCTCGGCGTCGGCGTCGAGGAGGAGCGTGTCGGAGGCGGGCGGGCGCTCGTCCGGGCCGATGTAGTCGGGCTCGGCGCGGCGGACCGCCAGGCGCGCGCGGTCGTCGGGGTGGCCGGCGAGCGCGTTCAGCACCGGATGATCGAGGTCGACCGCGTCGCGCGCCATCGCCGACCCGACATCCGCGAAGGAGGAGATCACCAGGCGCGGGTGCACCACGAAGGTGGGGAGGTGGCGGGTGAGGGCGCGGAGATGATCGATGACCGGCTGCGGCTTGAAGACGCCCTGGTCGTACGCGAGCCCGGCGAGCGCCGTGCTGTCGAGCGGAATGCCGAAGTGCGCGGAGAACGCGCGGGCGAGCTCCGGGTTGACGAAGAAGCTCCCGTGCAGCTTCAGCTCGAAGTCGCCGTGGTGGCGGCGGATCGCCAGCGGCCGCAGCAGCACCGGCGCCGACCAGGTCGCACCGCCGATCTTCCACTCCGCGACGCCGACGGCCAGATGCACCGGCTCGATGCCGCGCGCGGTGCGCAGCTCGACGTTCTTCGCGGTGATGCGCTCGGCCGAGCGGCGCGCCGTCCCCAGCGCCACCTCGTCGCGGAACAGGTTCGACAGCAGCGTCGAGCGGCCCGTGATGAACTTCGGCAGGCTCCCCGGATGCGCCTTGGTGATGTCGATGCCCGCGTCGGCGGCGTCGAAGCGCACCAGCGTCGAGCGTCCGCCGAGCATCGCCGCCTCGGCCCGGAGCCGATCGCGCTCGGGGTCGGCGACGTGCCGGATGCGCACACCCGGTTCGGCGACACCCAGGTCGCCGGGATTCACGGACGCGGCAGCCAGGTCTTCTCCGCCGGCCACGGCGCTGCCTTCTCCTCGCCACACACCCGAAAGACTAGGTCGGCTCGCGCGCCGCGCCCGGCATCCCGCGCGGGTTTTCGCGCGATTGGCGACACGCCGGAAGGATCGGCCCTTCCTCCACAGCCCCGGCCGGCGTCGGGTGATCCACATCCGAGGGTCAGGCCCCTCCACCCGGAGCCTCCCCCGGCCAGGATGAGGGCATGACCCGCTACACCCGCGCCGTGCACGCCACCCCCGTGGGCGACGTCGTGCTCGTCCACGCCGACGGCGCCCTCCTCTCCCTCCAGGTCGCCGTCGACGGGCTTCCCGCGACGCGCGAGCGGATGGTGCGCCGCCTCGGCCTTGACCCCGACGACGACCCCGGCCCGGCGCGGGACCTCACGACCCAGCTCGACGAGTACTTCGCCGGCACCCGCGAGCGCTTCGATGTGACCCTGGACTGGAGTCTCGTGCGGGGCTTCACGCGGGCCGCGCTGGAGGCGGTGTGCGAGATCCCCTACGGCGAGACCGCCGGCTACGGCGAGGTCGCCGCGCGCGCCGGATCGCCCCGCGCGTCGCGGGCGGTGGGCACGGCGTGCGCGACGACGCCGTTCTCCCTCGTCGTGCCGGTGCACCGCGTCGTCCGTGCCGACGGGTCGATCGGCGAGTACGGCGGACACCCCGAGATCAAGCGGTTCCTGCTGGATCTCGAACAGCGGCCGGGCGCGTAGGCCGCCCCGGCACGCCGGAGGCCCGGGTCTGTGCAGACCCGGGCCTCCGGTTCGCGCCTAGTGGTTGGTCGCCTTCTCCGCACCGAAGCCGGTGAGCGAGCGCACATCCATCTCGGCCGCCTTCCGTTTGTCTTCGGAGCCCTTCTTCGAAGTGACCGATCCGAGCCAGCCCAGGAAGAACCCGAGCGGGATCGACACGATGCCCGGGTTGTTGAATGGCCAGATCGCGGTGCCCGTCTCCTTGAACACGCTCGTGGGCGTGCCCCAGAACACCGGCGAGAGCACGATGAGGATGATGGCGGCGGCCAGGCCCCCGTACATGCTCCACACCGCACCGCGCGTGGTGAAGCGGCGCCAGAACAGCGAGTACAGGATCGTCGGCAGGTTCGCCGAGGCCGCCACCGCGAAGGCGAGGGCCACGAGGAACGCCACGTTCTGTCCCTGCACGCCGATGCCGCCGAGGATCGCCAGCACGCCGATCACGATCACCGTGCGCCGGGCCACCTTCACCTCGCCGTCGGGCGGGACGTTGCCCTTCTTCACGACGTTCGCGTAGATGTCGTGGGCGAAGGACGCCGACGCGGTGTATACCGACGTCTGGGCCTCCATGGGCCAGGAGGCCGAGCAGCTGCGCCGCGAGGCC
>CAZBZR010000013.1:0-22961 GCA_964496445.1 uncultured Microbacterium sp. | reverse complement strand
CGTGATCGTCAGGCCCGCCACCACCGCGAGGCTGGTCGCGAACGCCACCGCCGAGATGAAGCCGAGGAGGATCGGACCGCCCAGCTGCAGCGCCAGGAGCGGCGCCGCGGAGTTCACGCCACCGGGGGCGGCCGCGATCGTCTCCGGCCCGACGAGGGCGCCGGCGCCGTAGCCGAGCACGAGCGTGAGCAGGTAGAACAGGCCGATCAGCCAGATCGCCCACACCACCGAGCGGCGGGCCTCCTTGGCCGTCGGCACCGTGTAGAAGCGCATCAGCACATGCGGCAGACCCGCGGTGCCGAGGACGAGGGCCAGGGCGAGCGAGACGAAGTCCCACGGGTTGGCGCCGTACTGCAGACCCGGGCCGAGGATGGCCTCGCCCTTGGGCGAGGCGGCCACCGCCGCCTCCAGCAGCGTGTTGAGGTTGAACCCGTTGATCGCGAGCACCCAGATCGTCATCACCAGCGCGCCACCGATGAGGAGGAACGCCTTCACGATCTGCACCCACGTGGTGCCCTTCATGCCACCCACGAGCACGTAGATGATCATGAGGATTCCGACCACCGCCACCACGAGCGACTGCCCGAGGGTGTCGCTGATGCCGAGGAGGAGCGAGACCAGGCCGCCGGCGCCCGCCATCTGCGCAAGCAGATAGAAGAAGCACACCGCGAGGGTCGTGATCGCCGCCGCCATCCGCACCGGGCGCTCCTTCAGGCGGAAGGAGAGCACGTCGGCCATCGTGAACTTGCCGGTGTTGCGCATGAGCTCGGCCACCAGCAGCAGCGCGACCAGCCACGCGACCAGGAACCCGATCGAGTAGAGGAAGCCGTCGTAGCCGTTGATCGCGATCGCGCCGCAGATGCCGAGGAAGGATGCGGCGGAGAGATAGTCGCCCGAGATCGCGAAGCCGTTCTGCGGCCCGGTGAACGACCGGCCGGCCGCGTAGTAGTCGGCCGCGGTCTTGTTGTTGCGGCTGGCCCGGATGACGATGAACAGCGTCACGGCGACGAACGCGCCAAAGATCGAGATGTTCAGGATGGGGTTGTTCTCCACCGTCTGCACGGCGGCGTGGACGGCACCGAAGACATCGTTCATGCGCGGCCTCCCTGCGACGCGTTCTCCAGCTCGTCCCGCAGCTCTTCGGCGATCGGGTCGAGCTTGCGGTTGGCGTACCAGACGTAGGTCATCGTGATCACGAAGGTGGTCACGAACTGGCCGAGCCCGAAGATCAGCCCGACCGTGATGTCACCCCATACGCGCTGCGACATGAACGCCGGCGCGAAGGACGACAGCAGGACGTAGACGAAGTACCAGACGAGGAATGCCACGGCCATCGGGAACACGAAGCTGCGCTGACGACGCTTCAGTTCTCGGAAGGGCGGGGACTCCTCGACCGCGATGTAGTCGATGCCGCCTGGCGCGGCATCGGTCCGCGGATCCGACATGTGGCCTCCTTGCCTCATGGTGGCCCGGAGCGCCGGCGCTCCGGGGTCAGGATGCCGTGCCGCCGAGGCGGCCCGGTGATATGGTCGACGCTACGAAGGCGGCGATGAGGCCGTCCACCCCCGGAAGTAGGTAGTTCGTGGGAGCACCGACAGCCACCGCCGACCCGACGGATCTCGTCTCGCACGCCGTCGGGGAACTCGTGCGCCGCACGCGGTTCCCCGTCGCCTTCGGCGGTCTCGAGCGCGACGGGGCCATCCACGTCAGCGCCATCTCCGGCGCCCGCACCCGCAGCATCGACGGGCTGGTCGTGCAGGAGAACCGCGGCCTCGGCGGGCGCGCGTTCGTGGAGAAGCGGCCGCGTCTCGCGCTGGATTACCGCACCTCCCGCACCATCACGCACGACTACGACCGCGCCATCCTCGGCGAGGGGATCGTGACGCTCTTCGCCGTGCCCGTCGTCGTCACCGGCTCCGCCCGCGGCGTGCTGTACTGCGGATCGTGGGGGCACGCCCCCGTCGGGGATGCGGTGGCCCAGCCGGCGTTCCGCGTCGCGCAGGAGCTCGCCACCGAACTGCGCGTGCGGGACGAGGTCGACCGGCGCCTCGCGCAGTTCCCCGCCACCCGCCCCGCCTCTCCCCTGCCGGCCGCCGCGCAGGAGGAGCTGCGGGAGAGCTACGCGGAACTCCGCAGCGTCGCCGCCGCGATCCGCGACGACGCCCTCCGCCGCCGCCTCGAAGACGTCGAGCGCCGCCTCGCGGTGCTCTCGGGCGCCCCCGGCGCCGAGCGCCCCGCCCTCGACGTGCACCTCTCGCCCCGCGAGCTCGACGTGCTGGCGTGCGCCGCGCTCGGGGCGACCAACTCCGAGATCGCCGCGCAGCTCGACCTCCGGGAGACGACGGTGAAGTCCTACCTCGCCGCCGCGATGTCCAAGCTCGACTCCTCCACGCGGCACGCCGCCGTCACCCGCGCACGGCGGCTCGGCATCCTTCCCTAGTTCCGACCCGCCCTCTCGCTAAGGTGTGTGCATGGCCCGCAGAATCGTGCACCAGCTCGTCGACGACCTGGACGGCAGCATCCTGGAGATCGGATCCGGAGAGACGGTGCTGTTCTCCCTCGACGGCACCGCCTACGAGATCGACCTCACCGACGAGAACGCCGCGGCCCTCCGCGAGGCTTTCGCGCCGTACATCGCCGCGGCCCGCTCGGTCTCGCGCGCGCCGGCCGCCGCCGCCGGGCGGAGCCGCCCGCGTCGGCGCGCGGGACAGCAGGACTACAGCGACATCCGCGCGTGGGCCAAGGACAACGGCTACACCGTCTCCGAGCGCGGCCGCGTGCCCGCCGCGGTGATCGAGGCGTACGACGCCGCCCACTGAGCATGCGGGGCGAGGCCGGTGGGAATCCCCTGGCAATGGCCCGCTGCGCTTGAGGTGAGCGCGCATTCTCGGAATCGTGGCTGGCTCGATGTCCGCAACGGAAGGAGAGCATCCATGCTCACGCTCACCGAGCAGGCGACCACCGCCGTCAAGACCATCACCTCGCAGTTCCCCGACGTCGCCGACGGCGGCGTCCGCATCGCCGGCGCCGGCTCCCCGGAGTCGCAGTTCGAGCTGACCGTCGTGCCCGGCCCGCAGCCGGCCGACGCCGTCGTGGAGAACGACGGCGCGCGCGTCTTCCTCGACTCCGAGGCCGCGCTCGTGCTCGATGACCGCGTCCTCGACGCGCAGCCCGACGGGCAGGGCGGCGTGCAGTTCGCCGTCACCACGCACGGCTGACACCGCTTTCGCGAGACGCCCCGGGCTCCGGCTCGGGGCGTCTTCGTGTGTCCGCTCTTGTGGCCGGACGCCGCCGGGATCACACTGTTCCCCATGATCACCCGGATGCGGCGGGCCGCCGCCGTCGCGGCAGCCCTGTCGCTCGTCCTCCTCCCCCTCTCTGCCTGCTCCTCTGCCACGGAAGAGGATCCGGTCGTCGCCGAGGAACCGGGCGACGAGCCCGCCGACGACGGCGCCGACGACGAGGGGGACGAGGGCTCCTCCGGCGAGATGTTCGGCTGCACCGACGGCATCCTCGCCTACATCTCCGACAAGGGGTATCCGAGCGCCGAGCCCCTCGATCCGGCGGGGATCGAGATTCCCGACGCCGACTTCGCCGAGGTGCCTGACTGCTACGTCGTCGACGACTACGGCGGGTCGCCCCGCTACGCCGCCTTCTGGGCCACCGACCCGCAGGGCGTGCTCGCCACCCTCGGGGCGGCGCTCGACGCCGGCGGCTGGGAGCAGTCGGATGACTACGGGCCGCTGGTGTGGTGGAAGAACGGCGACGACCCCACCGCCGCGGAGCATTCGCTCAGCGCCGCCCCGCAGCCGATCGACGGGGTCGAGACGCTCTGGGCGAGCTGGTGAGCTCAGGTCACTCCGGATGGCGGCTGCGCGTGCGGTAGGCGTGGGCCGCGACCCCGCCGGCCACGACGAGCCCCGCCGCCCAGAGGCATCCGCCCGTCAGCTGCAGCGCGGCGTCTTCCACCCCCAGCACGAGCCCCATGCCGAGCACCCACACCGCCACCGCGCCGCCGGCGGCGACGTCGTGCTGCGCAGAGGGAGCGGCCATGCTCCCATTCCAGCAACCCGCGCGCACAGACCCCAGCCCTGGCGTCGGCGCCCCGCTCCCGCTACTCTGCTGGGCCCGATCCTGACCATAGACTTGGCGGGCCGGCCTCTGTAGCTCAATGGAAGAGCAGCTCCGTCCTAAGGAGAGGGTTGGGGGTTCGAGTCCCTCCAGGGGCACAACTTATTTCTCGGTTTGACCTGGTATTTATTTCGCTCAGCCTAACTAGTTTTCCGTTCTTGCCCGCTTTTTGCCCGCATTTGAGAACGCTATGAGCCGCAGACGGGGCCGCTTCGAGGGGCGTCACGACGCTTCGTTCGACGCCTTGGAACGACGAAATCGAGCGTTTCTGGTTGCGTTCGCCTCGTCGAAAAACTGAGCAATCTGCTCTCTGCGGCTACTGCGGTCGGACGTAGCGGGTCTGCGGACCCGAGGGCAGCGCCACTAACGGCATCTGGTCGTTCAGTCGCGTGGCGACCGCGTCAAGGTCGTCGTCGAAGAGATCGGCGTACGTGTCCAGCGTCATCGCCGCCGACGCGTGCCCGAGCATCCGCTGCACGGCCTTCACGTTCGCGCCCGAGCTGATCGCGAGCGACGCCGCCGTGTGACGGAGATCGTGAGGAGTGACCCGCGGGATCGACGGATCGAACTCCTGCGCGCGCCGAACCGCGTTGGCGAACCACCCCTTCGCCCCCGAGTTGCGCATGTGATTGACCCCGTCGCCGAACAGCAGCCCTTCGGGACCCTTGCCGGCGCACGCCTGCTCGATCATCGGAGCAAGACGCTCGGGGTACGGGACGGAGCGCCGCTCGTGCGTCTTGGGCGTGCCGACATGAATCTCGTACGCGATCATCACCGCGTTCTCCTCGATGACGAACCGGCGCCGCAGTCGGTTCACGCTCCGCACGCGCAAGCCTGTTGCCTCGCCCCATCGCAAACCGCAGTACGCCAGCGTCAGGACGAGCGTCGGATAAGCCGAGCACGCCGCCAGCGTCGCCACCTGGTCATGTGTGAGGTAGACGCGGCGCTTGCCCGGCCCATGCCGAGGGAGGTTGCGCACGTGGCGAGCCGGATTGCTCGCGAGACGACGATCGTCGATGGCGACGTCGAGGATGCCGGCCAGGATCCCGAGCGAGCGGATGACGACCGTACGCGACTTGCGCGTCGCTAGATCTGACACCCAGTCCTGCACTTCAGAGCGCCGGATCGACGAGATCTCCCTGTCCGCCCACACCGGGGCAACGTGGTTCTTCCAGGCCCGCTCGAGGGTCATGTAGTACGACGGCTTCGACATCGGCGGCTGCTTTGACCGCAACCAGCTGTCGGCGAACATCCGGACCGGAACCCGTGACGAGGCTGGGTCGACGTACTCCCCCTTCGCCTTCGACACCGTGACCATGGAGAGATACAGCTTCGCCTCGCGCATCGTCGTGAAGCCGCGCTTCTCCGCCTCGGTGTGGTCGGGCTTGCGATAGCGCACGCGGTAGCGTCGGCCCTTCGTCGATTCGTAGGGTGTGATGCTGCCCATCTCGACCTCCGATCTGCGCCGCGCGTTGATGGTCAGTATCGGGCCAGTGTCGGACACTGTTCGGATGCCGTCAACGCGGCCGATGACAGGTGTGGATAGCTGCCGGAAGACGTCGTCAACTGGCGTTGGGGAGGAGTGGGCGCCTCCCTCCGACGCCGAGAGTATAGCGCTCGGTCGCGCCTCCGTTCTCGCCGCTCACTCCTTGCAGACGTCGCTTAGCCGCCGTTCGACGACGAGCACTGCGCCGCGCCCGATCGCTGTTTGGCTGGATGTCGGGGAAGCCAAGCCCGATAGGATCGGCCATACCCGGAAACATCCGATTCAATCCGCATGGGGGCGTGAATGTCCGAGCCGTGGCTCTCTGCCGACGACATCGCTGAGCACTTGGGTGTGACCAAAGACACGATCTACGCCTGGATCTCCGACAAAGGGATGCCGGCGCACAAGGTCGGGCGTCTGTGGAAGTTTCAGGCGAGCGAGGTCGACGACTGGGTGCGCAGCGGCGGCGCTGCGGCTCGGGAAGCCAGTGAACCCGGATCCGGGAAGGACGACGCATGAGCAACCAGAATCTGATGCCCCTACGCACCGCGTGCGTGCCGCGAGCCGACGTACTGCAGGGCGGCTTGGCCGATAACCACTTCGCAGCCCAGCTCGACAAGGTCGTGCGGGACGCTGAGCACTACCCGGTCTACGGCGACGCGGAAGCGTTCTTCGCGCAGACCTATCCGACCTCTGGCTTGAAGACACTCCTCACCAAGACCTTTGGTCGCGTAACGGGAGCGAAGGGCGTCGCTGGGGAGAACGGGGTTCTCCGCCCGACGACCTCGTTCGGTGGCGGCAAGACTCACGGCCTCACCGCCGTCTACCACCTCGCCGGTGGGGCGCGCCCGACGAACATCGCGGAGTTTATCGACCCCGCGCTCTTGCCTGATGGGCCGATTCAGGTGGCCGCGCTCGTCGGTGACGCGCTCGATCCCACGGCCGGCGTCGAGACAGATGGTCACCGTACCTACACGCTGTGGGGCGAGATGGCCGCTCAGATCGGTGACGCTGCGTACGATGCGATGGCCGCGAACGATGCCCAGCGCACCGCTCCCGGCACCGGCACGATCAAAGCTGCTTTCGGTGCCCACCCAACGATCGTGATCGTGGACGAGATCGCCAAGTACCTGCGTGCAGTGTCGTCCTCTGGCAGTGAAGACGTACGTCGCATGGCACGGGCAATCCCGGTGTTCCTGGGGAATCTGTTTGAGGTCGCCTCCGACCCGACCAACAAGGTGTCCGTCATCATCACCTTGGCCTCGACAACCAACGCCTTTGGTGCTGAGACAACCGAGATCAGCGACCTGACCGGCGATGAAAAGCAACGCGCCGACACTGCGAACGCCGCCTCGGTCAAGGCTGCGGAAGAGACCGGCGACGTGCTTACCCGCGCCGTCCAGCCATCTGCTGTGATCCGTCCGGCAGACGACAACGAGATCGGCGAGATTCTCAAGAAGCGCATCTTCGAGTCGGTCGACGAAAGTGCGGCGATGGCAGCAGGAGACGCGTACCGGGGCCTCTACGAGTCTCTGGGCAAGACCGAGCAGCTGGCTGGCGGCGCGGAACACCCCGCGACCTATGGCGAGCTGGTCAGGACGACCTATCCGTTCCACCCTGAGCTGGTCCGTGTGCTCGACAAGCGGCTGGGCAACATCACCCAGTTCCAGCGGGCGCGCGGTGCGCTGAAACTGCTCGCAGAGGTCGTTGCGCACATCTACGACACGAATGATGACACGGCGATCATCAACGTTGGTGACATCGACTTCGACAACGACCCGGTCCTCAACCATCTCACTGATGGACTCGGGCGGGCCGAATACGCGTCGGTGGCAGAGGGGGATTTCGCAGGCAAGCAGTCGCACGCAGCGGCGGTAGATGCCGATGTATTCCCGGGCAAACCGGTGTACGCCACCCGCGTAGCGCGCACCGTGTTCACGCACTCCCTGGAAATGGTGGCGACAGCAGGAGCTGGACGCAATGACTGGATCGTCGGCACGCTCCGTCCCGGCGAAGACACAGCCATGTTCGAGAAGGCGCTCACCGAGTCCGAGAAGGTCTTCTGGCACCTGTCGTTCGATGGTGGTCGGTGGCGATTCAACATCGAGCCGAACGTCAACGCCATCATCGAGACCGAGAAGCGCAACGTCGCCAACACGGCAGTAGCAGCGATGGTGGACACACTCATCCGCAACGCGTTCGCCAATGACGGAGGCGCGAAAGCCGTCCACTTCCCGTCTGGCCCTGCCGAGGTCCACGACGAGGCGGGACTGAGAGTCGTCGTGCTCGACTACAACGTCGTGGCCGTCACGCAGAAGGGCGCAGAACAGCCGCCCGCAGCGATCGTCGAGATGCTTGACAAAGTGGGCTCCGTCGGCAGCCCGAGAACCTACCGCAACGCTGTGGTGTTCGCAGTCCCAGACGAGGAGCAGGTCGAGGTTCTGAAGGACCGTGCACGCGCCCTGATCGCTTCCAACAACCTTGCCAGCGACACCGCGCGCCTGTCGCAGTTCAGCGAGGAGGTGCGCAAGAAGGTGGAGGTTTACAACAAGGAGGCTGCCCTCAACGCTCGCATCGCTGTGACGCGCTGCTACAAGCACATCTACTTCCCCTCCGGTGACAAAGCCACGGGGTACTTGCGCCATCGTGAGCTTCCAGCTCAGGCACAGGGCGACACGAAGAACGCGACGTCGGCGGTGTTGAGTCTGCTCGAAGATGAGGACAAGATTCGAAGCAGTCCCTTCACCGCCTCCTACCTCCGCTCGAAGACCTGGCACGCCGCAAGCTCGGCGACGACCCGCTCCATCGCCGACTACTTCTGGACCGATCACACGATCCAGATCGTTCGAAACCCGAACCTGATCCGCGAAGCGATCGTCAACGGCGTGAAGAACGAGAACTGGGTCTACTACGATGCGGGCACGGGAAAGACATACACGTCGAGCACGATGGCTGGGTTCTCGCCGGAGATGAAACCCGACGCCGAGGTGATGACCGCTTCCGAAGCCCAGTCTCGAGGCTTGCTCGTGCGCAAGCCAACTCAGACCGACTTGCGCGCCGTCGTCACCAACGATGACCTCACAGGGGCCGAGATTCGCTCCCGCCTCGAAGCCCAATGTGGCGGCGAGCCGACCAAGACCGATGTCCTCGAACTGCTAGCCACAGCTGTACAAGCCAGCGACTACAAGTGGTTCGTTGTCCTCGACGCAGAGCCTGCCCCCGGCGTCCGGGCCTTGTCGCCATCCGCGATCAAGGACAAAGGTCTCGACGGCCTGCGCATCCTCAGCCGGGAAGCGGCGGATGCGCAGGAGATCGAGGTGCCAACCCGCACCCCGAACTCGAAGACCTTCAACGCGTCGGGCCCAGGCGGTGCGGCAATGCAGAGCCTGCTGGATCAGATTTCCGACTTCACCGTGCCGACGGTCAGCACGATGACCTTGAAGGTCACAGCGGACGAGGCGTCTGGCACCAGCGACATCGACCTCGCCGTAGCATCGCTCGGCATGCTGCAAAAGCAGCACATCACCGTTCGTGCAACGATCCGCGCCGAGTTCAAAGGAGTCAACGGCGGAGTTCAGTTCCAGGGCACCGCCGACCGGCAAGACTTCCAGTCTGCGTACAACCATGTGAAGAAGGCCATCACCGGTGCGGTCAAGGTAGCGGGCGAGGTAACCCTCGTCTTCCGCTTCACCCCGGCTCTGGACATCACGGATGCCCAGTTCGGCCAGATTCACACGGTCATCAAGAACCTCGGTATGAAGAGCACCACGATGACAGCCGAGGTCACCAAGTGAGTGCCGTCAAGCGCATCCGCCCCGCATCCCACCTCGCGCTAGTCGAAGGGGTGCGAGGGTTCCGCCTCGTTGTCACGCCAGGCCGAGGCGAGACCTTCGGCGTCACGCTTGAAGAAACCTACGGCGAGAACGGCGGCACGATTACCGCGCCGGTGACCACCGCCACACCCGTTCAGGCGGGACGCGTGGTCGATGCGCTCTTCGTTGCGATCCGCAAGGCCGGGCATCAACCGAGCGTCCTTGCGTTCAAGCGCAAAGCACCCATCCGCCTTGGCGAGGCTGAGGGAGTCCGTCTGGCGCTCGTCCTGCTTGCGAGCCAACCCATTGCCAAGCACGAGCGGGTCCGGGCGCTCGTCGCCGGAATCAACGCCATGAGCGTCGAAGAGACCTACTACTGGTACTCCAAGTGCATGGGACTAGACGGTAACCGCGCCCGCAAAGCACTCCGAACCCTCCTCGCCGACTAAGGACACGACGTGACCACTTCGAGACCACGAGTTCTCATCGAGGACTGGCTACCCGTCGCAGAGCTCGGCATCGAGTCGCGAAGGGAGCGAGCGGCTGCCAATGCGATTCCGCCTCTGAACTCATTGCATGTTTGGTGGGCGCGGCGACCCCTGGTTGCGTCTGCAGCGGTGGCCCTCGCGGGAGTCATGCCGACTTGGTCTGCGAGTTTGGCTGCTGAGTACCCCCAGGCGGCGGAGATTCAAACTAAAGCCGCATATCGCGCCTGGTTGCTGCGCTTGGTGGGTATTCTGGGTGACCCGGTAGCCGGTCGTCGCAAGATCGACGCTGCGAACGCCGCCGGAGTAAAACTGGACGGTAACGGCTATGGGTACAAGCAGGCGTACCGAAATCCGGTCTCCCGCGCTGATATCGAGCTCCTTCACGACGTTCTTGCGCGCACCTGGGGCGAAGTGCCAAACGTCCTCGACCCTACGGCCGGAGGAGGCTCAATCCCGTTGGCGGCGAGCCGTCTGGGGTTGCCTGTGATCGCGAGTGACCTCAACGGGATCGCTGCAAGTGTGCTCAAGGCAGGTGTGGAAATCCCTGCGGAGCGTGGCCTGCAGCTCCTCCCCGAGATTCGAAAATGGGGCGATGTCCTCGTCAAGAGAGTCGAGAAACGGCTGAGGGAGTTTTTCCCCCTCCAAGATGGGGAGAGTGTCACCGCCTATATTTGGGCGAACGCCATACCCTGTCCACGTACGGGCAGAGTTGTCCCTCTAATGACAAACAAGTGGCTCCGTAAAACCGCGGGGAAAGAGGCTGCCGTTCGAATCGTTACAGCGATTGACGGAGTAGAACTCGACGATCCACAGTTCGAGGTACTTCTGGGCAACAGCGTGAACAGAGCGGAAGCGGATGACGGAACGATATCGCGAGGAAAAGGTGTATCTCCGTACGACAAGCTTGTGATCGACGGGGACTACATCAAGGATGCTGCTCAGTCCGGCGTAATGAGCCAGGTTCTCTACGCGGTAGCCATCAGGAAAGCAAACGGAGAGCGCACCTTCCGGTCGCCCACGCAAGCTGATCTTGACGCGATCAACGCTGCCACATTGCGGCTTGGAGAGGTGGAGCAGGAGTGGCGAGCAAGCGGCATCCTGCCTGTAGAGGATGTTCCCGACGGATCGAAGACTTCTGAGCTAATTCGGTATGGAATAGAGACTTGGGCGGACTCGTTCACGTCGCGTCAGGTTCTGGTGCATGGCACTTTCGGTGAGGAGTTTGCCGGTTTGATTCCTGAAATGCGGGAGGCACTCGGGGATCGCGCCGATGCGGTCTTGTTTGAGCTGGCGCTAATGCAAGGCAAGGCTCTCAACTACAACTCACGCATGTCTTTTTGGCATACTCCACGCCAAGTTGTAGGCAACACCTTTGATAAGCACAACTTCGCGTTCAAATGGACTTTTGCTGAGTTTGAAGGTGCCGGTGCGCTCTACGCGTGGTGCTTGGATCAACTAGAGTACGCCTACGGGGGCGTCGCGCGCCTGCTCGATGAGACCGGAGCTGCCGAGCTTGGAACGCATGACCGACTTGAGCGCTCGGTTATCGTCACTCAGGGAAGTGCGACAGACCTTCCGCTGAACGACAGCTCTGTGATCCACATCTGCATGGACCCGCCGTATTACGACAATGTCATGTATGCGGAACTCGCGGACTTCTTCTATGTCTGGGAGAAGCGAACTCTCGGGAGACTCGTTCCGGACTTCTTCCGGGATGACTTGACCGACAAGGACAATGAGGCCGTTGCCAATGCAGCAAGATTCGCAGCCATGGGCAAACGGAAACGCGAGTTGGCAGACCTTGACTATGAAACCAAGATGACGGCTATCTTCGCAGAGTCGCGCCGGGTGCTGACTGACCAAGGAGTGCTCTCGGTGATGTTTACGCACAAGCGCGCCGAGGCATGGGACACGCTGGGAATGAGTCTGCTGCAGGCAGGATTCACGATTGAGACTTCCTGGCCGGTCAACACTGAGGCGGAACACTCACTGCATCAGGCGAACGTGAACTCGGCGGCTTCAACGATCATGCTCGTCTGTCGTAAGCGAGTCGACCGCGGTGACACTCACAAGGTCTATCTCGACGACATCGAGCACGACATCCGCCAGGCGGCGCGCGGGGCCGCCACGCGATTCCAACACGATGGAATCGATGGCGTTGACCTTCTCCTCTCGACCTATGGCCCGACGCTATCGGTGATCTCGCAGAACTGGCCCGTCTACTCATCCACGCCTGACGCCGATGGCCGCGACCAACTGCTCCGCCCCGAGGACGCCCTCGCCCTAGCACGCGAGGAGATCGTGGACCTCCGCCGATCCCGCCTCGTCGGACAGGCCGCAAAGGTTGATGGGCTCACTGACTTTGTGCTCTTGGCCTGGGATACGTTCGGTGCGCGGGAGTTCCCGTTCGACACAGCACGGCTCCTGGCTCTCGCAGTAGGAGGGCTGGACGTCGATGAACTGGAACGCGCGAAGATCGTCTCGAAGGCGTCTGGGAAGGCGAAGCTCTTGACGCCCAAGGAGCGGCTCCGCCGTGGCACCGACTCTGAGCTACCGGGAGTGACGCCGGAGGCGTCGTCGTTCGAGTACGTTATCGACGCCGTTGACACTGCGCTCTACATTGCCGAGGTGGACGGCCAGCAGGCGGCAAAGCGGTTCCTCGACCGTCATGGATACACCAGCGACGCCGGGTTCGTTTCCACCCTGCAAGGTCTGGCGAACGCGATCCCGCGGACCAAGGTCAAGGGGGCTTGGGTGGTGCCGGAGGCTGGGCTCATCGACACACTCTGCACCCTCTACTTCGATGATGTCGTGCTACCAGAGCCGGAGGAGATGGCCGCACTGGCAGACCCCAACGAGAACACGCTGTTCGACGTGGAGTGACATGACCACGGACGACAGCGATGCTCTACTACCTGGACCGCCGGCAGCACCGGTGATCTCCGATCCGTTTCCCTACGACCCCATTTCGTCACCCGACTCGTTCCAGACGGTTGATCTTGGGGCAACCTATTCGCCGGATGATCGGCCGTTCGAGACGTTCTACCTACCGTTGCTGTCACGGGCAGTCACCTACGACAGAGCCGTGGGCTACTGGTCGGCAGCTGAGCTTCAGTACGCAGCGCAGGGCACGGCCCACTTCCTCGCGAACGGCGGGAAGATGCGCCTGATCGTCGGGGCGCAACTCGCCCAACGAGACGTGGACGCCGTCATCGAAGGCAAGCCCCTCGACGATGTTGTGGCGGAGAGGCTCCTCGCCGACCCGGAACTTGCGGGTGCACGGATCGTTCAGAGCGAGCATCTGAGGGTGCTCGCGTGGATGGTTGCCACGGATCGACTTGAGATTCGTGTCGGTGTCCCACGAGGAGAGAACGGCGAGCTACTGACGCATGAGCAGTCGGGTCGCTACTTCCACACCAAGTACGGCATATTCGCGGATGGCTACGGCAACCGAGTCGCCTTCAACGGCTCGAACAACTCCTCGGTCACAGCCTGGGCTAGGAATCACGAGACCTTCGACGCCTATCCATCCTGGAATGTCCCCATCTGGGACTACCTGGGTGTCCACAAGGTGCTCGACTTCGAGAAGCACTGGACAGACAACGCCGATGCAGGATGGGCCGTCATCGACCTGCCGACGGCAGTGCGGATGCACCTCATCGAGCACGCGCCCGACACACCACCTCTACCGCTCGGCGTCGTCATACCACCCTCGGAGGCCGACGACACCGATGAGTTCGATGTAGAGGCCGCATGGGACGAACTCGTCGCATTGCGCGACGCACCAACGGAATCGCCTTGGATCGGTGTCGGATCGGCATGGGCACAACCTCTCCCGCACCAAGCAGAGCTCATCAACCGTGTCGTGAACACCTACCCGCGCGGCTACCTCTTCGCCGACGAAGTAGGGCTCGGCAAGACCGTCGAGGCAGGCATGGTCCTGCGTGAACTCTTCACCTCAGGTCGGGCGAAGAAGGCGCTACTGCTCGTGCCCGCATCAGTGATGAAGCAGTGGCAGGAGGAGCTCCACGAGAAGATGAACCTCGATGTTGCCCGCTTCGACAAGGGCACCTTCGTAGATCGCTACGACCAGCCGATCCCCGTTACTCCGAACGCCAATCCATGGTCGGCGTTCCCCATCGTGCTTGCTTCGTCACACCTCGCTCGCCGCCGAGACCGCCGACGTCAGATTCTCGATGCTGGACCGTGGGATGTCGTCCTGGTTGACGAAGCCCACCACGCCCGGCGACGCGGCTCCAAGCCGGCCGATACTCCGAATTCGCTGTTGGCACTGCTCCAAGAGATGCGCGACAAGGAGATGTGGCGCGCACTGTACCTGGCCACCGCTACGCCGATGCAGATGAACCCGCACGAAGCCTGGGACCTGATCTCTCTGCTCGGGCTCAAGGGGCGGTGGGCCGTCAGCGCCGACGACTTCATCCGGTACTTCAAACTTCTGGCAATCGACCCCATGCATCGCCACTGGGACCTGCTTTGCGCGATGCTGGAGGATTACTTCTCCGACCCACAGGCCGAGCGGGACGCTGACCTCGAGCGGCAGATCGACGACGCCCTTGGCTGGACGGGTGCGTACGTGGTCACGGCTCTGGCCGGGAACCCGCCGAGTGCCGACCTGAAGGCCAAGTTCCCGAACGAGACTTCCGAGTGGATGGATAAGTGGCTCCGCCGGCACACGCCAATGCGGGATCGGGTCTTCCGCAACACCCGAAAGACGATGCGCCAGTACCAAGCGGCAGGGATCATCCCCGACGACGTGGTCATCCCGTACCGCCATGTCAAAGATGACTTCATCCCGCTGGAGTCGAACGAGCGCCGACTGTACGAGCGCATCGAAGAGTACATCCGTCGCCACTACAACGCGTACATGGCAGAGTCAGGAAATCAGGCGCTCGGGTTCATCATGACCGTCTATCGCCGTCGCTTGACCTCATCGTTCGAGGCGATCAAGCGGTCGCTTCGTCGTCGGCTGAGTGTCTTGGAAGACGGTAGGAACCTCGCTGAGCTGCTTACCGACGATGACAACGTCGATGTTGAAGGATCGTTGTTCGAGCCGGAGGCGTTCGACATCAGAGCCGACCGACTCCGCGACGAGATCGCCGAACTCAAGTCGTTCCTCCAAGACCTCGACAGCATCACCGGCGAAGACAGCAAGGCCAGCAAGCTCGTTGCAGACGTGACCGAGGCGCTAAACACATACTCATCGGTGGTGGTCTTCACCCAGTACGCCGACACCATGGACTACGTCCGCGAACGACTCATCACGGCAGGCTACCGCCGACTCGGGTGCTACTCGGGCCGCGGAGGTGAGGTCTACGACGCCCAGTCCGAGACCTGGGCCGAGGTCACAAAGTCGGAGATCAAGACCATGTTCCGCAGTGGCGAGCTGGAAGTTCTCATCGGCACGGACTCCATGAGCGAAGGTCTGAACCTGCAAACGTCCGGGCGGCTCATCAACTACGACATGCCATGGAACCTCATGCGCGTCGAGCAGCGGATCGGCCGCGTTGATCGCATCGGCGCCTCCTACAAGGACATCCGCATCAGCAACTACTTTTACGCCGATACGGTCGAGGAGCAGGTGTACAAGGGCATCGCAGAGGACTACGGAGACTTCACCGACATCGTTGGCGACGCCGCACCCGTGCTCGCAAACATTGAAAAGGCCATCGAGCGCCTCGCCCTGACTGGGCACACAACGCCCACCGACATCGAGTCTGAGGTCGGCGATATCCGCCAGCAGGTTGAGGACATCAAGAACGAACCGGTGGGCAACGACGATCTGGGCGAACCCACTGGTGAGCGCCGCGTCAAAGAACCGCCTCAGCTCGTTGGCGCAGTAGGACCGGGGGACCTGGAACGAGTTCTCACCACCAACGGTCTCACTCGCGCCGCCTTCGATCCCGACACCGCCCGTTCGACGGTGTACTGGGTCAAGCCGCAGGCTGCGACCATGTCCTCTTTGTCATTCGCGAGAGGTGATGGAGTGCGCGATATCGAAGAGTATTTCGAGCCATCACCCGCTGCACGGCTTCCTGTCACTTTCGATCGCTCCACGTGGGATGAGAGTGACGACGCTTCGCTGGTATTTCTCACCTACGGAACCCCTGAGTTGGCGGCACTGCTACCTGCCCAGAGTCCGGATGCGTAGTCCGGTCGATGCTCGCAGCCGCGCCGCCAACTGCCGTTCTCAATCGGCGGGCGTGAACAAGGCACTCCTCCCCGATCGGTATCGAATCCATGCTCAGCCGGCTCGTAGGCGAGTCACATTCGCGGGTGGGCCCTCCTCGTCAGGGCGTCCTGCCCAGCGCCTCAAGCGATCAGGGCGAACCCCCAGATCGAAGGACGCGCGAGCGTAGGTCGAAGTCGGGTAGGCCTTGGCGACAGCTTGCTGAAACAGCAAAGGCCTCTCGACCTCAACTTGCACGGGTTCGTCGTATCGCCAGCCTCGGGATGAGTGCTGAATAGTCAGCGTCCGCCGTCGCTCCTCGGTGATCGCACCCAGCCGGTACGCCCTGCCGACCGCCGCACTGGCAGAGAGGCCGAACTCGGCCTTGAGTTCTAGGTAGTCGCGCAGTGTCGAAGACTCATCGATTCGGCGCTCAACCACACGCGCGGGCAGCAATAGCGCCGCGCCGAAGTCAAACGCAGCTCGCTCCTGTGTGCTTCGAACAGCGCAGCTGATAGCTGGTGCGTGTCGATCCAGAATGATATGGCCGAGTTCATGGGCAATCGTGAGTCTCTGAACGTCACCGCGCGCGATGGGGTTCGTGGCCACGAGTGGACGCCTGTTCAACGCAGTCGGCATCGCAATTCCGGAAACGTCAGCGATGTCCCGCGCGAACTCTTCATCATCAAGGTGAGTAATCACCCCGATCCCGAGACGTTCGAGCAGCCGCGCAACGTTGCGCACGGGCTGCTCAACGGCCAGGCCCGCGGCGCCGCGGACCGCCTGTGCAGCTGCCTCCGGCGCGAGATCCTGGTCCGCGACAGAGTGCACCTGGTGGTAACCAGCCTGCTCGCTAACTCGGTGGAAGACACGCGCGGCCTCCTGGAACAGCGCCACAGTGCGATGCTTCTCGGCCGCACGGGTAGCGGACTTCCGGCGAAACGCGACAGGTCCAAGCGGGATCGGCGCACTCGGAACTGTGAAGAACGAAAGCGGCTCACCAAAGATCGCGCTTGCACGCACAGCCAGTTCATCTGTGAGGACTAGGTCGCCGCGTTCGAGTCTCGACAGCCTCGACTGCGTGATCTCGAGCCTCTTCCCAAACTCGCTCTGCGACAGCCCGTGTATCAGTCGGAGAGTTTCGAGACGAGCGCCGTTGAAGACGTCACTCAACACCGAACTCCTCAATCGACACGTTGAACAAGTCCTCGTACTCGTCGGACCCCACGAAGCGCTCCGGCATCGCCGTTATGTCGCGCAGCAAGGTCACTTCGAAATCACAAGGCACGATGCCCTTGTACTGGCCGGACTGAATTGTGTGGACGATCCGCATCGACGGTTCGCCGGACCATACGCGAAGGAGAAGGAGGAGGTCGCGATCGGCAATCAGCGTCGGCTCGACAAAGAGGGGGGCGGTGGGCGCGCTCCACGCAGTCCTTCGCGCACGGGTGTGGCCGGCGTGGGGCACGCCGTTCGTGGTGACGGTGCTTTCCGACAGCACCCGCAACGACGATGCCGAGTCAGGATGCTGCAGAAAGATCTGCTCGCTACGTCGCGAGTTGCCGGCGACCTTCCACCCCTCGGGGAGCGTCTCGGCAGTGAGTCCTGCGCGCAGGTCAGCACGAACACTGAGCGCGTGGAGATGCGGATGTTGCTCGCGCGCGTGCGTGATCTTGCGCTTCGTCTCGCCGATGGCCAAATCGAGAGCGTCGTAGAGCACAGGACTAAGCAGGCGTCCTTGCTGAGTGAAGAACTGGCGTGTTACATCATCGAGCATGTTATGCATGCTAGCGACTATGCGAATATTATGCAACGCGTTGAAACACTCAGTTTCGTTAGCTTGCCAACGCCACCCACTGTTGGAGTATGTGTCGTGAGACACCCGACTTGCGCACAAACGCCGGTTCGAGAAAGCGCGAGTCGATGCGCTCGGTCTCGATCTTGACAAGGTCGAGCATTTCATCGACGAGCCAGCGCGAGGTGAAGACTTCGCCGTGATCGGCCACGCGCTGACGTGACCTGACCAGTCGCTCTGCAGAATTTGCGCTCGCGCGCCCTGCACTAAGTGTCGCCATCCTGATCCTCGGCAGGGCCGGTTCCCTCTGCGATGGAGCCGCTGCAGCCCACACCGCGCCGACTCTAGCTCCTTCCAGTGATCAAGCGAGCGCGGGCCGGCGCGAGTCATCCGAATCACCCACGGCTAGCAGTGGCATCTCGGTTCGACTCCGCGGACTTCGCATCGAAGCCGAGCTTCGATGCGATGAAAGAGACAACAAATGACACTGAGAGAGTGACCCACTAAGCAGACAACGGCGACAGAAGATTGCCAATCAACGATGCACGCAGGCACCATGGGTGAGCGACGCCCTTTAGATGCACTCCCCTACACATACCTGCAAGCCAGAAAAATCCCTGGATAGCAGGCAAAACGTACCCTACTCTGGCGCCATGCGAGGAGGCCTCGCGCGCTGGAAGCGAGGTGTCGAATCCCGAGGGGTTCGACAGGCGATCGGCTACGCGCTCAATGGCATCTGCGACGCTCACCTGCAGCACTCCCCCGGCGTTGACGCGCTCGAAGCGTACAGCGCAGCATCCGATTCAGTCGTCTCGCGATTCATCGTTGCGAGCGGCAGGATCGGCAAAGACGAACTCACCGCCGGCGGCCTTCGTGTCTGGCTCACCGGACACGACCCGGTCACCGGGCAAGAGCGCGGCCACCAGCGGCTGAGCCCCGACGCCGGCCTGCTGCTCGACGGAACGCTCAACCACCCGAAGTCGTACAGCATCGCCGCGTTGCTGCATCCCGAACTCGCCACCGAATTCGAGGCGCTCCCGGACCTGTTGCGTGACCGCATCCTGCTCACGTGGCAGACGGAGCTCAACGCGCGGCGCGGGCACGGCGGGCTGATCCGTGAGGCGGTCACCCGCATCGAGGTCGTCGAGCTGCAGCATCGCCGCTCGCGCGCGCTCGACCCGCACATCCACCGTCACCTCTGGCTGAACATGAAGGTGCTCGGCGCCGACGGCAAGTGGTCGAACCTCGACTCGCGCGTCGCGATGAAACTGCACACCGTCGCCAACGCCGAGGGCGAGCTCGCCGCCCGGACCGATCCCGCCTGGATCGCCGCGCTCGCCCGGCACGGCTACACGCTCGACGACACTGGCGAGATCGCGGAGCTCGCCGGCGCCGTCCGATCCGTCTCGCGTCGGTCGGCGCAGATCGAAGGCAACCGCGCGCGCCTGATCGCGGAGTGGTCGGCGGCGCACGGAGGATCCGCGCCGAGCGTGGAGGTGCTGCAGCAAATCGATCGGCGCGCATGGGCGGTGTCGCGTCCGAACAAGCCGGTCGATCTGGACGAGGCGTCGTGGGAGGCGCGCGTCGGCGACGAGATCGCAGTGATCGACCCGAGTCTGATCGCCCTACGCGCACCCGTTCCCGTCGCTGCAACCGAGCTGGATGCCGTCAACCGGGATCTGCTCGCTGCACAGGCGGTCGTCGACGCGGACGAGCGGTCCACGTCCTGCGGCGGGAGGTTCAGCATCTTCGACATGCGCGGGTGCCATACGCGCCCTCTCCCGTACGGGCGTGGTTGCGGAGCGCGACCGGCTCGATGGCGTGATCACCGACATCGCGGAGCGTGCCACGCGTTCCGTCTATCAGCCAGTTGCGGAGCCGCCGGCGCACGTCAAAGCGTTCATGGCGACCGAGACCGTGCGCGCCAAGGTGCGTCTCGCCGGCCGCCTGGACGTGGTAGCCCAACCAGGGCGATCCCTGCTGCCAGGCGAGTTGCACCCGTTCGCACCGAACGAGGATCTGTCGGTACTGGATGCGTCGCAACGTGTTGCCGCGTGCGCTATCGCCGGCACGGACGGGCTCGTGACGGTGACCGGCCCTGCCGGCGCGGGCAAGACGACGATGCTGCGCGCGGCGTTCGCGGCGCTCATGTCGCAACGGCGGCGGATGCTCGTTGTTGCCCCCACGCGAAAGGCGGCATCGGTGGCGTCTCGTGAGGTTGGGGCAGCGGCATCCAGCATTCATGCCCTACTTTCGGATCACGGCTACCGATGGGGCACCGACGAGGCCGGCGCCAAGGTGTGGACCAGGCTTCGAGTGGGAGAAGTCGATGCCAGCACGGGCGCCGTGTACGGCGGACCCACGCAGTACGTATTGCGTTCTCGTGATCGGATCGTCGTTGACGAAGCCGGCATGGTCGACCTGCAGACGTCGAATGTCCTCGTGGAGCTCGCAATCGAGCAGCGCGTCGGGCTGGCCTTCGTGGGCGACACGCATCAGGCGTTGCCGGTCGGACATGCGGGCGCGATGGGTTCTGCGATCCGGCACGCGAACGCTGCGGTCGAGCTCGACACGGTGCACCGGTTCCGCGATCCCGACTACGCGGCGCTCACGCTGCGGCTCCGGGATGCGGGTGATCGCGAGCGTGCGCTGGTGGTTGCGGGCGAGCTTGCCGAACATGGTCACGTCGACCGGGTCGATCATCACGACGGGGCGCGTGAGCGGATGATCGACGCGTACTTCGAGTGGCACGCGCGCGGCAAGCGGGTGACGCTCGTATCCGGCACGAATGCTGAGCGGATGCGATCAACGAAGCCATCCAGCTGCGGCGAGTCGATCAGGGCGAGCTCGACGTCCGCGTCGCCGCGCGGGGAATCGGGTAGCAGCGCATCCTCGTCGGGGACACCGTTCAGACCCGTCGCAACGACCGGCTCACGGGAGTCGAGAATCGCGCGCAGTGGATCGTGCGCGGCATCCGCGACGGGTACCTGTCTCTCGCCTCCGTGAACGACGGCGGCGAGGTGGCACGTGTGTCCACCGAGTACACGCGCGAGCACCTGCAGCTCGCCTATGCGTCTACCGTGCACGGTGTTCAGGGCGACACCGCCGATGCCTCGGTGGTTGGGCCGGACGTGGATGCCGCGGGACTCTACGTGGGCCTCACGCGCGGGCGACTGAGCAACGTCGCGATTGTCGTCGCGCGGACGGATGCCGCGGCCCGCGAGTGCCTCGCCGAATCGATGCAGCGCGGCACTCCGGAGCTGACGATGCAGGATGCTGTGCGTGCGGTCGAGGCAGAGATGCGGCGTGCGGCGAGGGATCGGGAGGCGGCGATGGCCACGGGCCGGTGGTTGGGGCGCCGACGGCGGGGCGCGCGATGGGGATGTAGAGGCGGCAGAACGGCGGCCTAGGGTCGAACTACTCGGCGGACTGTCGGCGCGGTCTCTGTATGTCTCGACTTCGCTCGCCGAGTCTCCGCGTGTAGTGACTCCCGGACGCACGTCAGAGAGGCCATGCAAGGGGCGCGAGACCGGATAGCAGCACCATACGTTCCTCGATGGACGCAATGTTCCAGTCGTCCAGGTTGCCAAGCGGGGAGGTTAGCACGAACGCGGATTTAGCGTACACGTCGACCTTATCGACGAAGGCTTTGTCCTCAAGCCCCTTGTTCAGGCTCTTCTCCAGCAGCGACATGTTGCCAAGGGTCTCAACCACGCCGAGTTTGTCCTCGTCGCCCTTCGCCTCCGCGCGAGCCATGATGTGCTCGATCGTCACGGTGCGGCTAGCCCAGTCGGGTAGGCCCTCGAGCGACAAGCCCTCGCTCTGACGGCGCGCCCGCTCGAGCATCGCGAGCAGGTATCGAGCTCGGGGCGTGGTCACGTTGCCGTATCGGGCGAATGCCTTCGCGAACTCCGCGTCATCCACAACGAGGTTGTCAAGTGCACCACGCACGTCATCCTGGGTCTTGAGATTTCCATCACTGACCTGCTTGGCCGCACTGCTGAAAGCCTTCTCCGCCACACTCCCGCCGAGTCGACCAGCGATCAAGGCTCGAATGGACCAGTTGGTCACCTTCACGAAGAGGCGAGCCGCTCGTTCGGGATCTCCCTTCCATCGTTCGAAGATTGCCAGTGTCAGCGGGTAGCTGCTCTCGAGCCCGAAGCGCCGCAGCGCGAGAACTGATTCCCGTGTGTCGAATTCGAGAGCATCCCACAGCGTGTTGTCTACGTCACGAAGCGCTAGGTACACCTTGCGTGCGCCGTCAAGACGCTCGATGTATTCCTTCGCCGCGGCCGCGCCGGAGCCAATATCATCCTGCGCGGCCTTGTAGAGCTTGCGAGCAGTGACATGTCCGTGCCTGGACATGAAGTCATATCGGATCATCCGAACGAACTCTTCGGACTTGTCGAAGTCGTCACTTATGCGAGTCCACACACTCTGGATGTAAGCGAAGTTCTGTCCGGCCTGGCTGAACAGGTAGTTCTTCAGAAGATCGGCCGTCGTGAGGTCAGCGCCACGATCGTTCAGCGTCTCGAAGATGACGTAGGCCTCAGCCAGCCCACTTGCGACAGCCACGAGAACTTGAACGTCGTTCTCCAACTGCGTCGTGATCGAGATGAGCACTTTGTAGTCATCGGCTGATGGCGCCGCGCCCTTGAGGTGGTCGACTACCTGGCGATAGGCGTCTGCGAGTGCTGATGAACCCGCCGCCGGGAGTTCACCCCGCGCGAGCAAACTGTCATACACCTTCTGATCTTCTGGATTGAGAACGATTCGCTCGACGTGCTCCTCGGTCTCCAGATCGAACCCGCGAAGGTAGGTCTCGTCGATGTGCTGCGCAGCCCGGTCCTTCTTGAAATCTCGAAGCATGTCGCGGATGGCGGTGAGTAGAACTGCAGTGGTCGTCAACCGCTGCTGGCCGTCCACGATCTGCTGACGCGGTGAACCCTCAGCATCGGCGAACACAACGGTCCCCAAGAAGTAGGTGTTTCCCTTCTCCCGTGCCGATGATGGCGCTCATCGAAATTCCCCAGAGTTGCTCATCGGAATTCCTCAGGTCGCG
>CAZBZR010000012.1:37417-51053 GCA_964496445.1 uncultured Microbacterium sp. | reverse complement strand
AGCCGACCGCCGCCAGCGTGACCAGCCCAAGGACCGACAGTCCCAGGAGCCAGGGCATGTCGAGCATACGTTGCAGGCCGATAACCATCGACCAAGTCAGCGAGCTGACGACGATCGTAGCAACTACAGCACCCAGGTAATGTCGAAGGAGACGAGCCAACTCGATGTATCCACCGCGAACGCAGGCAATGATGTTTGCGATGTGAAGGCCGAGTAGTCCTGCGGCGATGCCAGAGATGACAAACGCAAAGTTCTGGAAGATCGAAGCAGCCGCAGCTCCGAGCAGAATCAAGGCAAAGCGCACGGCTATCGCAGCCCACACCCACCGGTATCTGCCCAACGCTTCTACCGCGCTCGCAAGCAGAACACACACGACTTGTAGTCCGCCCACGAACATCAGCGGAGTTGCCAGTTGCGCCGCAAGATCCCAACCCGGGCCGAACAGTAGGGGCACGACAGGCGGCACTACAAAGGCGCCGATTCCGGCAACGGGCAAAGCCACCCACGCAACCGCGCCAAGCAAGTCGGGCCACACTTCGCGCGCTCGTCTTGAATCATCAATGTCATGACGGAACTCGGGGTAGGCGGCCTGAATCATAGCGTTCTGGACTTGTTGGAACGGAATGGTGGTGACTATATCGGTCCGATTCCATTGACCAAGAAGTGCGGGGGAGAAGAATCGCGACGTGACCCAGTAACCAGTCTGAACATTTAGATAGTTGGCGAGATTCTGCACAGTTACCTGCCAGCTGAATATGAGTTCGCCACGCGCATGCCTCAAACTGGCGAAACCCGCAAGTGAGCGACGCGTCAGCGCCGTTGCAGCCAAGGCAAGTCCGACCTGCGCGACGATAGGGGATGCCAGTAGAGCCGACGGGCTTTTCAATGCAATTACGGCAACCGCCCCAATGAACATTCCGAAAACGTTCGTAATCACGGTCCATTGCGCCAGGGATCTGAACCTGCCCTCCCGTCTCATGAGTCCTGTGGCGAGTCCGAGAAATGGCGCTACGAAGGCGCTGACTGCGACCCATCGAATCGGCTCAACCGCGGCTTCGATCCCCCAAATCCAGGCCCACAGCGGAGCGCTCAGGAGGAGAAAGGCCGCACCTGCGAACCCAAGTAAGGTGGATAGCAGAACGAGGGCGCGAAGGGTCCGCTGATCGGTGACCTTCATGCGGCCAACTGTCTGACCTATTCCGCCATTGGCGACGAGGGCGACCATCGACGAGACGGATAGGGCTACCGCGTACGCGCCGAAAACGACGTCGTCAACCTGGCGGCTCGTCACGGCTGCATAGGCGAACTGAACGAACACCGTGACGAGTTGGGCCCCGTATATCCAGGCTGCTCCGGCTGCGACGCTCCGCGCGCGTGACATCAGTCGACCCCAGCCGATCCGGGGCCACGGACGATGCGGCGGTACTCAGTGAGGTACTGACTTGCCACCGCCGTCGAGCTGTAGCGTGCGTGGAGCTCCCTTGCGACCGGGAAGCCTGGTTGCGTCGTCGAGAGCGGGTTGGCAATAGTGTCTCGCAACGCCCCGGCAATAGCGGATGGCCGACGGACGTCGACCAGCCGACCAGCCTTGCCGTCGAAAAGCGTCCAGGGGACCCCGCCCGACTTGCGGCCCGCGATAACAGGCAAGCCGACGGCTAGAGCCTCCAACAACACGATGCCCTGTGTCTCTTCGAGGGAGGGGTGACAGTACACGGTGGCTTTGCTGAACTCTTCTTGCAGAGTTGTCCGCTCAACTTTGCCTACGAAAGTGACGCTCTGAGCAAGCCCGGCGCGACGGGCGCGGGTCGCGAGCGCCTCCGCTGTACCCAGGCCGGGCCCGACAAGGCGAAGTTGCGCGGCCTGAACGCTTTCTCGCAGAATCGAGAACGCACGGAGGAGGGCCCATACATTCTTCAACCGCGAGCCGTTACCAACGCTGAGGATCGTAGGAACGTTGGAACGAGGCACAGCAGGGCGGCCCATCATAGGAACGGGGTTTGGTATGACGGTAATTGGGCGGCGATAGGCCATCTCCTTCGCCCACCGGCTGGCCGTGTAGGGAGAAACCCCCGTCATCTCGCGGATGCTCCTCCGCGCCTGCCACGCCATCAGCAGTCGAATGAGTCGATATGCGTCGGGTAGCTGTCGAAGGATTGAGAGAGGAGCATCGTGAGCTGTCGTGAGAAGCGGAGCAACGTTCGCTTCTATGGCACCCAGGGCAAACTCGTAAGTCCAATGAGCATGCACGACATCCGGCGATGTCCCGCGCAAGGCGTCAGCGATACCGCGACGCTCCGCCGCGAAGAAGTCTAGGGCCCTCGCTCGTGCTCGCGGACGATAGGGGACCACCAATATTTCGAACTGGGGCCCTGCAGAACTCCATACCGTGTCGACATCCGTCGAGGCTGTGACCAGCGACACGCGGTGGCCGAGTCGAAGGAGCTCCTTCGCAAGTTCATTCACGGGCACTCCCCCCATGCCGCGCGGGGGTGTCGCCTCCGGTGCCAGCCATGGAATGAATTCGCGAGGCTCTGCAGGTCCGACTAGCGCAACGTGCAAAGCGTTTCCGGGGACGGCGTCAACGTCGGGGATGGGGTTCCCAGTAGGCATCACGCGGACCCGGGCTTCGTAACGCCGTGGCGGTACACACGCGCATATTCCGAGGCGCCTCGAGCTGCGCATAGATCGAGAGACGGGGGCAATCTAGGTGCAACGCCTTCGGCGAGGGCAGCCCGCAAAGCGGCCAGCCACTCGCCGTCCTCATCACTTACGAAAACGACCCCGGCGATACCTCTTGCCCACCCTAGACCCCGAACATCGCTCACAATCGATGGGACTCCTGCTACCAGTGCCTCCGCGAACGCAACACCGAAACCCTCAGCGCGGCTAGGCATGCAGTAGACATCGGCCCGCGAGAGAGCATCATCTGGCGTCTGGGGCCCGCGCGAGATGAGGAGGCCCGCGTCTTCCAACCTGCTGAGTGTCCTGGACTCGACATCGCTGATGGCGCTCTCATCGCCGATGTGGAACACATGTATTCCCGCCTGCAGAGCGGCGGCGAGAGCGATCTCGTGGCGTTTCACCGAACTACAGTTGCCGACGATCACCATCGACGGGGGGTCGAGTGGGATCCTCTCCTGGCGGCGTTCGCGAACGCGCCCAAGTCGATCATCAACCCAGTTGAGGATAACTCGGCACGAACGCCCAATAGTGCGTTCGTTGGATTCGACGTCCGGAGATGGAGCGACAACCGCAGATACGAACCGGTCTCCCAGCCACGCCTGCGCGGCGCGGCTAAGACGCCACAGTCCGGAAGCGGGGAAGCTGCTGTGGACGGTCCGCACCACGATTCCTTGCCTTCCGCGGAGCGCCCATCGTGCGGCGGTGACACTTCTGAGGTAGTCGCTTTCCATGTGCAGGTGGATGACGTCCACGTCGTAATCCTCGACAACTCTGCGAAGGCGGCGTGCCCCGTCTAGAGAAGCGATGCTCCCGTCGCGAAGGAGAACGGACAACCCACTCTCGCGCATCGCGCTCGCGAAGGTACTGCCCACGGAGAGACCGTATACAACGGTTCTTACGCCCTCGTTGGCGAAGTGCGGTTGGGCTGAAACCAGCATGCGCTCCATGCCGCTGGGACGCAAAGGCCCGAGAACGTGCAGTACGGTCAGTGACTCATCCACCTGTTGTTATCCCTGAAATTGCCGAAGCCGACGTCGTGCCAAGGACTTGCCCGCGAGCGAACGGGCGGGCCCCCGCGGCGATTGATGATCGGGAACGAAGGCGGTGGCAGCCCACGGTGCAACCTGCCACGGGACGGAATAGAACCATCCATACACCGCCATCGACACAGCCGTGAACAGTGCGCCCGATCCCTGTCGTCTGCAGATGATCAGCCCCCTAAGCAACGTTGCCAACCAGGCGCAAAGACCAACTATGCCCACGCGCAGGAATAAAGTGACGTACCAGTTGTGAGGCGAGTATCTCTGTATAAGGCCGTTTGGTTCGATGCGTACATAGCCCGACCCGGACGGCTGACCGAAAGTCACCGTGAATACTCCGTCGTCCACCGACTGTGCAATCAGTTGCGTCCAACTGGTCGACCGTGCGTCCAGACTCCGTGAATCCGTGGCAGCCGACAAGAGATTTTCGAGCAATCCTCCGAAAACGCCCCAGGCGGCGAGTGCGCCGAAAGTGAGGGCCCCCGCTGCTGCGAGTGCCCACGCGCGGGCTGCCCCCGACCATCTGTAGCTCAGCATCATCACAGCGACGACTCCAGCGGCCGCGGCCACCCAGACCGAGCGGTGTTGGCTTGCAACCGCTGCGAGACCCATGAACACGGTTGAAATCCCCGCTGCTAGCATCTATCGGCGCGCCCGTATCGTGTCGCGCGCGGTCCGCACCCACCAGAGTCCGTAGGTTGCGACGAAATAGAGCGGCCAGAGGGCTCCGCCATGGCGACGCAAGATTCGTGCAAGGGATCGAGGCTCGCCAGCCCCCTTAGGGCCGACAAAGCGGCGCCAGGCACCCAAGACCGGGCGCAGAGGAGGTGACGGGTTCGTGCTGCAAAAGCCTACGTAATCGTCCAGGAGCACCAGCGGCACGCCCGCGTCACGCGCTCGAAATCCGTAGTCTATATCTGCCCAAGAGTGCGAGAACTGTCCGTCGATACCACCGAGGCGTGATGCTATGGTCACGGGTACCAATACGAAGTTTCCGTTCAGGGTGTCGACGAAGATCTCTTCACTCCCTGGATCCGCTTTCGAGTAGTGAAGTGGATGGCGTCCGTAGCGCTTGAATCCAGAATATGTCGTCTCCCCCGAGACGGGATCCCGCATGGCACCCACGATAATCGCGGTTGAATGAGATGCCGCCGCTTTGTAGGCGCGCTCCACCGCTCCCGGGTGCAACGACACGTCGTCGTTCAACCACAGGAGATAGTCGTCGGGTGATGCGTGCCGAAGGGCGTCGTTCTCAAGCTCTCTCATCGACCGGGCCCAGTAGGCCGACCCATCCCCACGAAGCATATTCACCGCCGGATGAAGCTGAGACACTTGCTCGGGCGTTCCGTCGCGCGAGCCGTCGTCAAAGAGCGTGGTCTTAATCCTGTATAGCTCAGAATGTTGCCGCTCTAGGTCCGCCAGTGCTCGAAGCGTGTGCTGCGCACGGTTGTGGCTCGCCATCAGCACGTGGATCGTCTGCTTAGGCAACATCCCACCATTCGTCTAGTAGTCCATCCAGTCGGCTTGCGTCCCATCTGTTGCTGCGGCCCGGCCGCGTTCCGTGAGCCGCCTGAAGCACTCCGCCCGCGAGAGCCGCAACCAGATCCCCGCTTGCCGAGACGACCTGCCCCCCGTTCCTGGACAAGCGAACGGTGGTGGACGCCCCTACAGAATCAAACACTACGGACGGCACGCCGAGCGCGGCGGCTTCGCCGATCACCCACGAAGCCCCTTCCCGTGAGGACGGATGCAATAGAACCCGCGACCGCGCGATGGCGGCGAGGGTGTCCTGGTGAGGCAGTTGACCGACGAAGACAACTCGATCGCTTATCCCGAGCCGTGCAGCGAGCGATACCAGATCTGCGCGCAGGGGACCGTCCCCGACCACCTGAAGCCTGAACGCACTCAGCTCAGGTGTAGCCAGGCACTCAAGCGCCAGCCACGGCCGTTTCAGATTGTCGAGCGATCCAACTAACGAGATCAGGTCGTCTTGTCGATCCCCATCGGCCGTTACCTGTTCGAGGAAGATGTTCGGTTCGATGAGGGCGGGCTCGTCTCGATAGGAGAAAAAGTCCGCTGTCATCTCATTCGTGGCAATGATGGTGTCTGCTCGGCGAGCGTTTCGGCGAGCCAGGACCTTCGCGGCTCTGAGTCGAGCCAGCTCGACGGAGGACGCGGTTGCGCCCTGCGCGAGGGTCGGAGCCCACGGCAGATTTACAGGGCCCCAAATACGGTGGGCGCGCGAGGTGGACGAAAACGCAGGCGGAAGCACCGCGCTTGCGAAGGTCACCTGGTGGATGGTCGACAACTCCTGGAGTTGGTCAAGTCGACGAAGCACACGCCGTGCGCTCGGGAGCCACGCCATATAGGACGCGCGGGTCCGTGACTGACCCCACCGGCGCTCCGCCCAGCCCGGAAGCGCGACGGGGTGGAGCATCACACGCGGGGACCGGTCAGCGCCGAGTGCTGCCTCGACGTTGATCGAGTCTCGAGCGTCGACGACCAGGTGCACGAATGCCGGTCGGCGGTGGGCATACCGGTTGGCTGCTGCGGCAATGGCCCACCCGACCCCGCCTTCGCTCCCTCTACCCGGCTGGGTAACGAAAGAAATCAGTGCGTGAGAACGATCAGCCATCGACGCCACCTCGCCGAGGAGAATCGGCCGCCCAACTCAGAATGCCGTTCAAGAAACTGTCGGCCATGTTCTCGACAGTGTATTGATTCGCGGACCGAAGAGCGCCGGTGGTGAGGCGGGCTAGCAGCTCGGGCGAGTTCAGTACTTCCGCAAGCGCTGTCGCGTATGCCGAGAGATCGTCGGGGGTAACCATGGCATTAGCGCCGTCGCGGAGATACTCGAACTCTGGGGCATGCCATGGCCAGTCAGTGGTAATGAGAGGGGTACCGCTAGCGAAGCTGTCGACCGAGATCAGCCCCACTCGCCCTGGCATGGCGAGCACGTGAGCGCTACTGAGCGCCACCGCCTTGCTCCTTCCGTGCAAGGGGCCCAGGATCTTTAGCCACGGACGTTGCCGAGCCGCTTCCAGAAGACGCTGGCGGTCGACTCCATCGCCAACTATCAGGAGACGGAATCCCGGCACGAGGGCCGAAACGCGCTCGCCCGCTCGAACTAAGAAGTCCAGGCGCTTGGGGGCATCAAGCCCACCTATGAATAGCGCTGTCCGGCCGCGAAGATCCCAAAGCTCGCTGAATCGTTCGAGATCAGCTTCAGAGACGCTGTCGATGTCGCTGCGTAGTTGTCTGGTGTCGATAGCGTTGTTGAGGATAGTGGTCCGGCGGGGGTCAGCGCCATGCTCAACGACCCACCGAACGCCGCCCTCCGTGTACCCAAAGAACCATGAGCCCCGCCTCACGAGCCAATCTTTGAGCCTCTGCTGTGTCCTAGACACTTGCTTCGTGTAGGTCCGCCCGTGCCCCCAGAACGCCAGACGACGCCCGCCGAAAGCCAGCAACGCGACGTAGGTTTCGACGTTTCGCACCGCGTTCTCCATGACGACGAGGTCGTAGCTGCCTCGCGCCACCGGGCGCAAGCTCTTCAGGAAGAGCGAGCGGCTCCCGAGTCTGAGTTCACGTGTAGCCAGTTGTTGCACGAAGCTTTGATGAGACACGTCACGTCGCGAAGCGAGCTCAGACGGAACTGCTCCTGCGAACACATCCACCCTGACATTCTTCTTCGCCGCCTCGGCTTGCAGCCGGGCGAAGAACGGCACGCGGTAGTGAGGCACCGCGGGCTGTACGATCGCGACTCGCAACTCACGCATCCGAGGGGGCCAATACTTCGTCAAGCAACTGTGCCCACGCGGCACCGAAGGCCTCGATCGTGAACCGTTCCTCGAGCACCTCGAACGCTCGCTCTGCCACGGCCGTAGGGCCACGCAATACCTGGCCTACTCCGTCTGCCAGTCCCTCGACGTCTCCCGGGGCGACCGCTACCAATGCTTCCTCTGCCTCTAGGAGGCGGACAAGCGCTCCCGTCCTGAAAGCAACGATCGGCACGTGCGCCGCGGCGGCCTCCAGCAGTACCATCCCAGCCGTCTCGAGCGAGTAGGTACTAGGAAATACAAACGCATCGCAGCTGCGGAGCAAAGCCCATTTTGTGTCTCCGACCACGGGCCCGATGTACTGGACCACCTCCTGCGCCCCGGCCGCTCGTATCTGCCGTTCCATGTCTGCTTTGACCTCGGGTGAGGCGGCGCCGGCGAGAACAAACTGCACGTCGCCCAGGGACCCTCGGTGAGCCAGAGCTAACTGGAGAAAGTGTTCGTGTCCCTTCCCCGGGATGAGATTAGAGAGGAAGAGAACACGCGGGCGAGAGTGAGCGTCTCGAGGGGGAAGGTCGTCGGGTCGGCGAACTGCGTTCCAAACTACCCGCACCGGTCCGTCGAAGAACTTGTTGACGTCGCCCTCAAGCCCATCTCCGACAACTATTACAGCACGGGCAGCGCCGAGCAGCCTCTCGACCATCCAGCGCCAAGCACGGCTACGCGAGGCCAGTTCTGCATAACCCAGCCCATGCACGTAGTGGATGGTCGGCACTCGACGACGTCGCAGCACTTCTGACATCGCGAGGTCAACAAGGAACGAAAAGGGCCGCGTCGTGATGAAGAAGATTGTGGCCGCGGGTCGACGGCGGGCAATGGCGCGGATGAGTCGGACCAACAGTCCGCCTGCCGCAAGAATCTTTCCAACGCGGAAGCGACCTACTTCATCGGCAGTCCGGCTGAAGCGGCGGTCGACCAGAGCGGTTCGATAACCGAGGTCGGCGAGCGTCGACAGGAGAAGCTGCGTCATGAGCGACGACCCGTGCACTGGCGGCGGCACCTGACTGATGACGAGAATCTCAGGGCTGCGCATCCGAACCCCTTCCCCTCCATACGTCTGCGACAGCGTCGCGAACGACACACCAAACGAACCGTGGGTTCCCCAGCAGATACCTCCGCCAGAGTCGGCGAGGCTCGGTCTTCAGCCGAAACACCCACTCCAGTCCGGCGCGCTGCATCCAAAGTGGTGCCACGGGACTGGTGCCAGCAGTGAAGTCGAAGGCTGCGCCGACCGCAACCGCTACGCAACCCAAGCTCTGCGCGAGGCGAGAGGCCTCTATGTCCTGCTTTGGAGTTCCCAACCCCACCCAGACAATGTCGGCCTGGGCCACGCGAATTCTTTCGTCGCGGTCGGACAACTCATCGTCAGTTGGGTCCCGGAACGGTGGGCTGTGGTAGCCGGCAATGACGGCGCCGTCGAACCGAGACGAGAGTTCGGCTACAAGGGCGTTGAGAGTACCTTCAGAAGCGCCAAGAAAGTAGTGACGAAGGCCGGCCGTCCTCCCCTCGTCGATGACATCCTCGAATAGTCCTGGACCGCGCACCTGCTGAACACGCACCCGGTCGCGGCGTGCCCTCGAAACCCAAGAGATTGGCTTGCCGTCTGCGAAGACCAGCCCGGTATTGAGGAGATCTTGGTACGCACGCTTTTCGTCCGCCAGGGCGATCGTGTACGCGTTGGCCAGATGGATGTGCGCCGGTGTGCCCATCTGAGCCAGGGAGACCACAGCCGCAGCAGCAGCCGCGGGAGATAGGGGGGTAAAGCCGACTCCGCCCACCCTCCGCTTAGAGGGCAGCGTCGCCTTACTCATGAAACGACCCCTGCCGCGCCAGAAATTTGTAGTAGGGCTTGCCGCCGTGGGGATTCAGCACCCCGCGCGATTCACGAGCCTGACTCCTCATGAGGGTGTCCATCCAGTCCTTCTAACCATGACCCTCAATGGGCACTATCGCCAGGAGACGCAGCCGCTCTCACGGTCTTAGCGAGGATCACGAGATCGCCCAACAGCGACCAGTTCTCCACGTACGAGAGATCCAGGCGCACCGACTCTTCCCACGATAGCGAGGACCGGCCACTTACCTGCCACAGGCCGGTGATGCCCGGCTTGGCGAGAAAGCGGCGATGTACATGGTCGGCGTATTGGGCCACCTCGGCCGGCAGCGGCGGACGAGGCCCGACCAGCGACATCGATCCGCGCAGCACGTTGAAGAGCTGGGGGAGTTCGTCGAGCGAGAACTTGCGCATGACCCGTCCGACCGGTGTGACGCGAGGGTCGTTCTTCATCTTGAACAACACCTCGTTGCCACTGTCGCGCTGTTCGCGTTCAAGCTGCTCAAGCAGGTCTTCCGCATTCACCACCATCGAGCGGAACTTGATCATCGTGAACTCACGGCCGCGCAGACCCACGCGCGTCTGTCGGAAGAACACTGGGCCCTGGCTGGTCAGGCGCACGGCAACCGCAAGGAATGCGAGCAGGGGACTGACGACCACGAGCCCGACGCTGGTCGCGACGATGTCAACGGCCCGCTTGAGGAACAGTTGTCCCTTGCTGAATCGCGGAGTCTCGACGTGGATGAGGGGTAGCCCAGCGACGGGGCGAGTGTGCAGGCGAGGACCGGCGATGTCGATGATGCTCGGCGCCAGCACGAGGTGCTGACGACCCGCCTCGAGGCCCCAGGAGATCTCCTTGACCTTATCCGGCGGCAATTCATCTGTGCTCGTAACCGCCACGGTGTCCGCCCCGGTGACTGCCATTGCCCGAGCGACCGCATCGACGCTCCCCATCACCGGAATATCGGTGTTAGGAACCGTACCGGCGATTTCACCCGTCGGAACGCAGGCGCCCACGACCCGGTATCCCGCGCTCGGATGCCGCTGGAATTCGCGAGCGATCTGCGCGACAGACTCGACAGACCCAACAAGGAGTACACGCGCCGCAAACTCGCCCCGCCCCCGCTTCATGACGAGCCATTGACGCCATACCCATCGCCCGAGGAGCAGAGTCACCACGCCGAGGGGCAGGCTGATGAGGAGGTAACCTCGTGCGACGTCTGTCTTCGTGAGGAACGCGATGATCGCGATGACGCCGAAGAGTCGAAAACTTGCGTCCGCTACCCGCACGTACTCCGTGGAGCCTGTACCGATGACACGGTAGCTGCGCGAGTCCACGAACGACAGCGCCCACATCCAGGCGATCACCAGTCCGGCCGAGAACGCCCAGTAGGACAGATCGCTGATCCGGCTGTCCTGTTCGGCCGCGACGGTCGCCTGTCCTGTGCCGAACCAGGCGATCTGTGCGCCGTACACAGCCCAGACGAGCACGAGGAAATCCGTGACGATGAGGCGCCGACCGTACGATCGGCGCCATGGGGCCGAGGCGGGTGGCATAGGCACCACGCTACTAGTCGAGGCTTCGCCGGTGGCGGCTAGGGGGCGTTCACCTCGCCCGATTGCCCCAGAGCTGGGGGGTGTCTGCGACGTCGTTGTCGCGTCGACCCGGAGGTCTGACGTCGTCACAGTCGTGCGTCCCTTCCCGCGTTCAGGAGTTCTCAGGAGCCTTACAGGCCGGTCACGGTATCCACCCATTGTGTCGCGGATATGACGCCAGGGGAACGAGCCGGTGCGCGCAGGCTCGCGGGGTCGCTTCGTCTCGCTGCGCTCACTCAGCGACCGGGGAGTTCGGCGAGCTCGCTCAGCGGCCGGTGTGGGTGGCTAGGGGAGACGGTGTAGGGCGTCGGCCGACCAGAGGATGATCGAGTCTTCGTCGATGGCGACGGCCAGCGGCTGTGTGGGATCGACCCCGGGAATGCAGCCCAGCGACTCGGTGGCGAGATCGGCGCCCGATAACCGGCTGACGGCCGCCCCGTCGCATCCTTCCTGCACCGAGACCGTCACGACGGCGTCGGCGGTGGCCGCCAGCCCCACCGTCGAGGGTGCACCGATCGGCACCCATGCGCCGTCGCGGAGTACCTGGGCCTGCCCGTCGCAGACGAGAGCGATCGTCGCACGGGCCGCTCGAAAGGATCGCGGGTCGGCGCACGGCGCCGACACGGTGCCGTCGGGAGACTGCACAGTCGAAGTGTTGGCCGGATCCACGTAGCGGGAGGCCGACAACACGTCGGGGTAGGGCTCCCAGAACTCGCCCTGCGTGAAGGTGCGCAGTGCCTGAATCTCGCAGGCCGAGCCCATACGCGCGATCATCTCCGCTTCGGTCCCGGCGAAGGCGTCCAGCGACAGGACTTCTCCGATCCCGCGGTAGAGGGGTGTGACGTTCTCCCAGGATTCCCCGCCATCGGTGGAGCGCTCGACGACCGGGGCCACGGAACCGCACTCTCCCGCCGTTGCGCGCCACATCGCCCCGGAGCCGACAGTGAGAAACCTTTCCTCGGCACGCGGATAGGTGATGCCGGCGTGCTGCGTAGGAGTCGGCGACGGAGTCATACTTGGCTTTCCGAAGGTGAACGAGGGGGCGGAGGCCGGCCGCGCTTCCGCCCGCACGCCTCGCGTTCGCTCGATCGCCAGAAACGCGAGAAACAGCGTGAGCCCGGCGAGCGCAACGACCAACACCACCGCGACCCATCGCGCGGAGGTGCTCACCGTTCGGGGACGTCGCGCCATTCCGCTCCGATGTCAGGGGAGAAGGGGGGAAGCCCCCACCTCGGGCTCCGGGTTGGCAGGACGACGCTTCCCGCGCGGCTCCTTCGTCTGCTCGCTCGCGACGTAGGCCCCGTACCCGCCGTAGCCGTAGCCATATCCATAGCCGTAGGCATCCGGGCCGCGCGTCGGCACCATCGAGAGGACAGTACCGGCCACCTTGGCGCCGACCGTGTCGAGCGCATCCAGGGCGCCGCCCACCTGATTGTTCGTCGTGCGACCGGCGGCGACGACCACGATGGCGCCGGCGGTGGAGCGTGCCAGCACCGCAGCATCCGTGACCGGAAGAAGGGGCGGCGCGTCACAGAGGATCACGTCGAACTCCTTGCCCAGGGCCTCGAGCAGCTGACTCATCTGCCTCGATCCGAGGAGTTCGCTCGGGTTCGGCGGGATTTTGCCGGCGGGCAGCACGTACATCGGGCGCTTGCCATACGGGAACATGACGTCAGCAACGCGCGCGCGACCGATGAGGACATCGGTGAGGCCCGCGCCTCCCTCGATGCCGAGGTACTCGGCCACCTTGGGCTTGCGCAGGTCGCAGTCGAGCAGCGCCACACGTTTGCCCGCATCCGCGAGCGCGAGCGCGAGATTGAGCGTGGTCGTCGACTTGCCCTCGCTGGGGAGGCTCGAGGTGATGACGAAGCTGTGTCCGCCGTCCATCTCGAGGAACTGAAGGTTTGTACGAAGGGCTCGGAACGCCTCGGACCGCGTGTTGTGCGGGTCGGCCTCGAGGATGAGGGGCCGCTCCTTCGCCTTCGGGTCGAACGGGATCGCGCCGATCAGCGGGCGGTCGGTCAGAGCCTCGAGGTCGCGCGCCGTACGAACTCGATTGTCGAGGACCGCCCTCAGCACGGCGATCCCGATCCCCAGTGCCAGGCCTACCAGTGCGCCGAGCGCCAGGTTGAGCGGGACGTTGGGGCTCACGGGATCGATCGCCGGCAACGCGTCCTTCACACGCGTCAGCTGGACCGGGCTGGCCTCGGACTCTCCGCGCATCTCGATCTGCTCGACGGCTGCGGTCAGACTCGCCGCGACGGCGTTGGCCAGGTCGGCGGCGAGCACAGGGTCGGCGTCCTGCACGGAGATGTCGATGAGGAACGAGTTGAGCGGCGTGGAGGCCGTGATGTGCGCCGCAAGGCTGTCGGCGGTGCCATCGAGATCCAGTTCGGCGATGACCGGGTTCAGAACGATGGGCGTCTCGGCCAGCTGCACGTAGGTGCCCACCCGCTGCAGCGCGAAGGAACCACCCTGCTGGAGCTCAGCCACCGTGCCCCCCGCCTGGGTGGAGACGAACACGCGGCTGGACGCCTCGTACATCGGGGTGCGGGTCAGGGAGTAGCCGGCGGCCACCGCGATGCCGATCAGGGTCGTCGCGACGATCACCAGCACCCCCGGCCTCCTCTACGTCGTCCTCGCAGGCT
>CAZBZR010000012.1:4896-37407 GCA_964496445.1 uncultured Microbacterium sp. | reverse complement strand
GGCCGCGCCGAGCCCGACGAGAGTCAGCACGACGATCACGAGCCAGTTCTTGCGGAGGATGCGGATGTAGTCGCTGAGCTCCATGACGCCTCTCGGGGGGTGCACCGGGTACCCGTTCATCCTGCCACAGGGGCTGTTTCGTGCTCGTGTCGGACGGGTGGCGGTTCGGCGTGCCCCGCAAGCGGCGCAGAGGCTCCGCGAGCGGCGACGGGTCAGCGATCGGTGAGGGCGAGGCGGAGGACGCGGGCGATCGCGTCGACGCCGGGGAGCATCTCGGCGGCGGCCTGCTCGAAGACGCGGTAGGGCTGGCGGTGCGGATCGACGACCTCGTCGGCGTCGGTGAGGCCCGCGTCGTCCCGGCGCGCGGCGATCGTCCGCAGGGCGGCGCGGACGCGGCGTGCGGGGGCGTCGCCAGCGGCATCCGCGGCGGTGATGATGTCGTCGTCGGTCACCTGCGCGGCGAGGCGCGCGAACTCGCGCACGGTGAAGACGAGGTCGGCGCGACCCGGCATCATCGCGGCGACGCGGGCGAGCTGGCGCGCGGTCATGGTGAACACCGCGTCGGTGCCGGAGAGGTGGAAGTCGCTGAGCCACCGGCCGCGGTGGGCGCGGGACTCCTCGCGCGGAACGCCGAGGGTGCCGGCGACCTTCACGGCGCTCCGGTCCATGCGGTCGCCGACCTGGCCGTAGGTGCCGGCGCTGCCGATGGTGACGTCGAGGTCGGACAGGCGCGCGCGGAGCAGCTGGGCGGCCAGGGGGGAGCGGCAGACGTTGCCGGTGCACACGATGAGGACGTCGACCGTGGCCAGGCCGTGGCGACGGCCGTCCTCCGTGAACACCGAAGACAGATCCAGATCGAGCATCGAACCCCCCGCTTCTTCCCCCGGCTGAAAGGCTAAGTCGACGTTCCCGCCGACACGCGTGAGCGGCCCGGATTCCCCCCGATGTGGGGGAACCGGGGGTGTGCGCGCCGCTGCGCCGCCGCGGCGTGCGCGCAGCCCGGGGGAGGGGGGAGGGTAACGTGGGCGTACCGCGCGCGGCCGCGCGGCACGGGGCACCACCGACAGTCTGAGAGAGCGACGTGAAACTCCGCCTGGCGCTGATCGATGATCACCCGGCGGTGCTGCTCGGGGCGGCGAGCATCCTCAACGCCCAGCCCGACATGACGGTCGTCTCCAGCGGTGCCACCGTCGACGACGTGCTGCGCGGTGCGCCCCGCCTCGACCTGGCGCTGCTCGACCTGTCGCTGGCCGACGGCTCGTCGATCGAAGACAACGTCGCGCGCCTGCGCGGTGCCGAGATCCCCGTGCTCGCCTACACCGGCGCCGAGCAGCCGGCGCTGCTGCGCCGCGCGGCCCGTGCCGGCGCATCCGGCGCGGTGCGCAAGACCGAGCGCCCCGAGGTGATCGCGGCCGCCGTGCGCGCGGTGCTGCGCGAGGGCGTCGCGCCCGGCGCGGACTGGGCGGCCGCGCTCGAGCACGACGAGTCGTTCGTGTCGGCCCGGCTGAGCGATCGCGAGCGCGAGGTGCTCGCGCTGTACGCGGCGGGGGAGACCGCGGAGCGGGTCGCGGCGGCGCTGTACATCTCGCGCGAGACGGTGATCGACCACATCCGCCGCATCCGGGGCAAGTACGCCGGCGTGGACCGCCCGGCGCCGACGAAGGTCGACCTGTACCGCCGTGCCGTGGAGGACGGGCTTGTCGACGAGCGTTGAGCTCGCCCTCGCCGAGCAGGGCGCGGAGCGCGGCTGGCGGCGACTGAGCCTGGTGATCGGGCTGGGCGCCGTCGTGCTCTTCCTCTTCTCGGGGCTTCCCTCCCTCCTCGCCTTCCCCGCATGGGCGCCGTGGTGGACCGCGGGGGCGCTCGCGGTGTGCGCCCTCCTCGGGGTGATGCTCCTCGGCAGCATGCACGCGCCGCTGCGGATGCTGATGGCGGTGTGGGTGGCGCTCCCGCCCCTCCTCATCGTCCTCGGGTTCACCTCCTTCGCCGCCTACCGCGGCGACGATATCGCGCACGTGCGGATCTGGGTGTGGTCGCTCGAATCGGTCGCGCTCGCGGCGTTCACCCTCGTCGCGCCGGCCGGTCTCGCGATCGCCGCCGCCGCGGTGTCGGCCCTCATGCCGCTCGTCTCGGCGCTCGTGTTCACCGGCGGCGTGCCTGCGGGAGTCGCCGTGGCCACCCCGCTGCACCTCGCCAACATCACGCTCGTCCTCGTGCTCCTCGCCCTGCGCGGGCGCCTCGGCGAGCTGCAGCGCTCCGAAGCCGCCGCCCAGGCCACGGCGCTCCGGCAGGCCCAGCGCGACGCCGAGAACGAGCGTCAGCGCGCCCTCACGCGGGTCGTGCACGACGAGGTGCTCGCCGTCTTCACCGCGGCGCTCCAGCTGGGCGGCGCGGTGCCGCCGGAACTCCGCCGCGAGGCCGCCTCCGCCCTCGCCGCCCTCGACCGCGCCGACGCCGAGAGCGAGCAGGCCGACCGGATGCTGCCGGCCGGCGCCGCCGCCGCCGTGCTCGCCGCCGAGGTGCGCTCCGAGCCCGGCTTCGTGCTCGACACGCGCGCGGGCACCGGGGCGGTGCCGGCCGGCGCAGTGCAGGCGATCGCGGCGGCCGCCGGCGAGGCCGCGCGCAACAGCTCGCGCCACGCCCCCGCCGCCCCGCGCCGCGCGACCATCCGCGCCTCCGGCGCGGGCATCGCCGTGACGATCGCCGACGACGGCCCGGGATTCGACCCGAGCGCCGTCGACCCCGCGCGCCTGGGCCTCCGCGAGAGCATCGCGGGGCGCATGGCCGCCCTCCCCGGCGGCACGGCAGAGATCGTGAGCGCGCCGGGCCGAGGGACGGAGGTGCGGCTGCGATGGCACCCCTGACCACAACCTCCTCCGTCGAGACCGGCGCCGGCGGGCTCGGCGTCCCCATCGCCCGGTGGGCGCTGCTGTTCGCGTGGGCGGTGAGCGTCGCGCAGGGCGCGGTCGCCGGGAGGCTGAGCGCCGACGCCGACGCGGTCGTCTTCGGCGCCGCATCCGTCCTCACCCTGATCGCGGTGATCCTCGTCACCGACCGCCACGCCGCCCCGCTGGACGTCACCGGCTCCACCGTCGCCGCCGGGAGCGCGGTCGCCGCGGCCGGGCTCCGGCTCGCGACCGACCCCGAGGTGCAGCCGTGGTCGGTCGACGTGAGCGCCTACGTCGCCGCGGCGCTCATCGCCCGCGGGAACTACATCGCGGGCGTCGTGGGCGGAGCCCTGATCGCCGCCGCGAGCGCGGGCATCGCGCTGGCGCGCACCGGCTCTCCGGCCGCCGCCTTCGCCGCGGTCGCCCTCCCCGGCGTCGCGCTGCTCATCGGCATCCTCTGGCGGGCCGGGATCGGGGTCGTCGTGCGCGCCGAGCGCCGTCACCGCACCGCGCAGGCGCGCGGCGAGATCGCACTGGAGGCCTCTCTCGCCGCTGCCGCCGAGTACGCCGCGCAGCTGCGCAGCATCCGCGACGAGGCGGCCCCGCTCCTGCACCGGATCGCGCGCGGCGACTCGCTGAGCGCCGACGAGCTCGTCGAGGTGCGCGTGCAGGAGGGGGCGATCCGCGACCAGCTGCGCTCGCCGCGCGTCCGCGACGACGCGCTCGCCGCCGCCATCGCCGACGCGCGGCGCCGGGGGGTGCGGGTGTCGATGCTGTGGCTGGAGGGCCCGGGCGCGGCGCCGCATCCGGAGCTCCTGCACCGCATCGCCGCCATCGTCGCCGACACCGCGGAGGGGACTCTCACCATCCGCGCGGCCGACGGCGCCGGCGGCGTGACCGTCGTCCGCAGCGGCGAGGGCGGGTCGCGCACCGTGCTCGAGCTCGACGGCACCGTCCGCGCCGTGCACTGAGGCCTCCCCGGGAAATGGGGGATGGTGCGCGAGCGGCCGCGCTCCCTATGCTGTGAGCGATCGGATGCGGCGGTCAGGGAGCACGCCCGCACATCCGTCGCCACTCCCGAGCCGTATCCGATCCGGTTCGATGGGGGCGAGCGCTTCGCTCGCGCGGGTGGGTCTGCCGGCACCGCCGACCCACCCGCCTTCCCGATCGGTCGGCGGGTCAGTCCGTCGGCGCGGGTCAGGCGCGGAGGGCGGCGCGGAGCACCCGCAAGACCTCCTCCAGCGCGGGCGTGAGCTGCGCCGCCGAGCGCTGGTAGGTCGCCCACGACCGCCGGTACGGGTCGATGACGTCGTCCTCCGTCGCCTCGGCGGGGGGCTCGACCACGCCGCGGCGCTCGGCGAGGAGCGCAAGCGTTGCCCGCACCCGCGCGTGCGGGTCGGCGCCGGCGGCGCGGGCGGCGGCGCGGATGCCGTCGTCGTCGACGCCGGCGGAGAGCCGAGCGAACTCGCGCACCGTGAACGTCGAGCGCGTGCGGGCCGGCGCGAGGGCCACGACCCCCGCCCGGTGCTCCCGCGTCATCGCCAGGACCAGATCAGGGGCGCGCAGATGCTCTTCGCGGAGCCACCGGCCCCGGTGCGCGGCCGCGTCGGCGGGCGGGACGCCCAGGAGCTCGGCCATGCGCGCCGCATCCGCGGTCATCGGGGCGTCGACGAGCGCGCTCGTGCCGGCGCTGGAGACCTCGACGTCCAGCGGCGCGAGGCGCGCGCGCAGCACCTGCTCGGCCAGCGGCGAGCGGCAGACGTTGCCGGTGCAGACGGTGAGGATGCGCACCGTCGGCGAGAGCGACGGATCGTCGCGCGGCGAGAACAGACCGCTCAGGTCGAGGTCGAGCATCGGACTCCCGGGGCGGCGACGGAGGAGGCGGCGGTAACGTGGGCGCTGATGAGCGAGTCTACCGACGCCCCCGAGCGCGATCGCCTCGTGCCGCTGGCCGATTTCGAGCGCGACAGGCACGAGTCCGACGGCGACCCCGCGCCGCGCCCGCGGCGCCGGACGCCGCGCCGCCGGCGGTCGTGGGTGGAGGGTGGCACCTCGGTGCAGCACTGGGGCTGGGAGCTTCTCGGCTGGGCGGTGCTCGGCCTCGGCGCGGGTCTGGTCGCCGGCGCCGCGCTCAACGAGTTCGTCCCGGCGCCGTTCGGCCCGCTGCTGTCGCTCCTCGTGGTCTGGGTCGCCTTCGCCGTCCCGGTGATCCTCGCCTTCGCCCGCTCGCGGCCGCGGGCGCTCCTGCGCCTGCGCCCCCTCGACCTCCTCTACGGCGTGGCCCTCGGCCTCCTGCTGCGCTTCGCGCAGGGCTGGCTCGCGGCAGCGGCCGGGGGAGACGTGGTGTGGCCGTCGTACTTCACGGTCGCGGGGACCCTGCCCGACGGCTGGTGGTTCGACCAGCTCCTCGCGAGCGTCGTCATCGCGCCGGTGCTGGAGGAGTTCTTCTTCCGCGGTCTCGTGCTCGTGGCGGTCTACACCGCGGTGCGGCGCATCGCCGGGCGCGGCATGGCGGGGTTCGCCGCGGTGCTCGTCTCCACCGGTCTCTTCGTCATCGCCCACGTCCTCCTCGCCCCGGCCAGCACCGATCAGGCGATCGCCCTCGCCCTCGTCGGCGTCGTGACGAGCCTCATCGTGCTCCTCACCGGGCGCATCTGGGGGGCCGTGCTCGCCCACGTCGTCTACAACGGCGTGTGGGTCGCCCTCGCCACCGTCGGCACGCTCCTGGACCCCGGCGCCGTCGTCGTCGGCTGACGCGCCGGCGCGGCGCTCAGCGCGCGGCGGCGCGAGCCTGCGCGCGTGCCGCGGCCCACACCAGCGCGATCGCGATGCCGGCCACCGTGCCGAGGCTGTTGGCGATGACGTCCCACGCCGTCGCGGTGCGCCCGGGCAGCGCCACGGCCTGCACGAGCTCGATCGCGGCGCTGGCGGCGACCCCCGCTCCCAGCACCCACGGCCACGGCCGCATGAGGAGGGTCAGGAGCAGCCCGAACGGCGCGAACAGGGCGATGTTCGCCACGAACTCGATCCGCGGGTAGGTCGCCCACGGCAGCACGCGGCGGATGGCGGCCAGGAGCGGCCCCGCACCCTCGTCGACGTGGGTCGGCCAGAAGGCGATGAGCGCGAGTGCGACCACGTACGCCACGAGGAGCCCTGCCACCAGGGCGCGATCACGCGGGCGTCGCAGCATCCGGCCACCCTAGACGGCCGCGGTTACCTCCGCGTTTCGGCGCCGTGCGGACTCAGCGGCTGAGCGGCGCGGCCGGGGGGAGCGAGAGCGTCACGGTCGTGCCGACGCCCGGGGTCGAGGCGATGGCGACGCGGCCGCCGACGCGCTCGACGATCTCGCGCACGCTCGCCAGGCCGATCCCGGTGCCGCCGTCGGCGGGGTCGGCCAGGCGCCCTCGCTCGTAGGCGTCGAAGATGGTGGGGAGGTCGGCCGCCTCGATGCCGCGGCCGGTGTCGGAGATGCGGACGGCGATGTCGTCGCCGTCGTCGGCGATCGTCACGTGGATCGCGCCGTCGGAGTACTTCGCGGCGTTGTCGAGAACGTTCGCGAGCGCCCGGCGCAGGAGCGGGGGCTGGGTGCGGACGAGCCGTGGCTCGCCGCCGTCGATCACCAGGCGTGCCGAGGCGTCGGGGAGCACGAGGGCGCCGGCCTCGCGGACGAGCGCGGCGATGTCCACCGGCGCGAGCGACTCGGCCGCGGTGCCCTCGATGTACCCGGTCAGCTCGTCCATCATCGCCACGAGGTGATCGCTCACCGTCGACACGCGCTGGACGAGGTCGCGGTGCTCGGGGGCGGCGTCCTCCAGCAGATCGACGTAGCCGCGCAGAGCCGTGATGGGGGAGAGGAAGTCGTGGGCGAAGGCGCGGAGGAACGACTGGCGCTGCTGGTCCTGCCGGCGCACCGACGACAGGTCGCGCGTGAGCTTGACGTATCCGGTGAGCTCGGAGTGCTCGTCGCGGATCGCCGTGATGATGACGTACGCCCAGAAGAGGGAGCCGTCGGCGCGGACGCGCCAGCCGGCGTGCTCGGCCGAACCCTGGCGGGCGGCGAGCTCCAGGAGCCGCGCCGGCAGCCGGGACGCGCGATCCTGCTCGCGGTAGAAGCCCTCGAAGGATTCGCCGATGATGTCGCGGGCCGCGTACCCCTTGATGCGCTCGGCGCCGGGGTTCCACGTGCGCACGCGCCCGGCGGCATCCAGGCGGATGATCGCGACCGAGGTCACCTGGCTCGCCCAGTCGGCGGAGCGGCTGAGGGAGGGGAGGGCGCTCAGCACCGGGATCCCGGGTTCGGCCGCCTCCGGCTCCGCGGCGGGAGGGTCGACGGGGAGTGCTCGCTCGTGTGTGCCCGCTCCCATGCCCACCCCCGGTACAGCGAACGCGGCACCCGGGAAGAGGTGCCGCGTCATCGCACGCTCAGGATAGCGGGGTTGTCCCCCGAATAGGGGACAAATCCGGAGAATCCGGCTGCGGGCGCCCCGGTCGTCCGTGCGGTTTGGCCGCAGCATCCGGATGCCGTAAGCTGACTCTTTGGTGCGTGCCGCTCTGCAGGCGTGTACCGCGAACGTGAGCCCTCCACTGGCGCTCTTCGGCAGGAGCCGGGACCGAGTCCCGCTGGCGAAGCACCCCGGAGCGGGATTCACGAACACCTCCGTTCGAATAAGAAAGCAGCACTATCGTGACGCGCACCTTTACCCCCAAGGCCGGCGAAGTCCAGCGCCAGTGGCTCGTGATCGACGCCACCGACGTCGTTCTCGGCCGCCTCGCCTCGCACGCCGCCGCCCTCCTCCGTGGCAAGCACAAGGCCACCTTCGCGAACCACATCGACTCCGGTGACTTCGTGATCGTGATCAATGCCGAGAAGGTGGCCCTCACCGGCCAGAAGCTCCAGAAGAAGATGGCGTACCGCCACTCGGGCTACCCGGGCGGCCTCAAGGCCGTCTCGTACGAGGAGCTGCTCGACAAGAACCCCGTCCGCGCGGTCGAGAAGGCCATCCGCGGGATGCTGCCGAAGAACAGCCTCGGTCGTCAGCAGCTGTCCAAGCTGAAGGTGTACGCCGGTGCCGAGCACCCGCACGCCGCGCAGCAGCCCCAGACGTACACCTTCGACCAGGTCGCTCAGTAAGCGCCGATTAAGGATTCCACTCGTGTCGAACATCGAGAACTACTCCACTGAGACCCCGGTCGACCAGACCGCCGTCGCCGCCGAGCGCCCCGTCCTGAACGTCTCGGGCGCCGCCGTGGGTCGTCGCAAGCAGGCCATCGCCCGCGTGCGCGTCGTCCCCGGCTCGGGCACCATCACGGTCAACGGCCGCACGCTCGAGGACTACTTCCCCAACAAGCTGCACCAGCAGCTGATCAACGACCCCTTCACGGTGCTCAACCTCACCGGCGCCTACGACGTCATCGCCCGCATCTCCGGCGGCGGCGACTCCGGCCAGGCCGGTGCGCTGCGCCTGGGCATCGCCCGCGCGCTGAACGAGATCGACGTGGAGAACAACCGCCCGACCCTCAAGAAGGCCGGCTTCCTCTCGCGCGACGCCCGCGTCATCGAGCGCAAGAAGGCCGGTCTGAAGAAGGCCCGCAAGGCGCCGCAGTACTCGAAGCGCTGAGTCCGGACCGCTCCATGCCGCTGTTCGGCACGGACGGGGTGCGGGGGCTGGCCAACGGCCCCCTCACCGCCGACCTCGCACTTCACCTGGCCCAGGCGACCGCGGTCGTCCTGGGCCAGGGCCGTTCCGCTGAGGCCCGCCGCGCGCAGGGGCGCCGGCTCACGGCCGTCGTCGCGCGCGACCCGCGTGTCTCGGGCGAGTTCCTCTCCGCCGCCGTCGCGGCGGGGCTGGCCTCCTCGGGAGTCGACGTGCTCGACGCCGGGGTGATCCCCACCCCGGCCGCGGCGTTCCTCATCGGCGACATCGACGCCGACTTCGGCGTCATGGTCTCGGCCTCGCACAATCCGGCGCCCGACAACGGCATCAAGATCTTCGCCCGCGGCGGCGTGAAGCTCCCCGACATCGTCGAGCAGCGCATCGAGGCCGCCCTCGAGTGGCCGAAGCTCCAGCCCACCGGCGCCGGCGTCGGCCGCATCCGCCGGTTCGCCGATGCCGAGGACCGCTACGTCGTGCACCTGCTCGGCTCGCTGCCCCATCGCCTGGACGGCGTGCACGTCGTGCTGGACTGCGCCCACGGCGCCGCCTCCGGCGTCTCGCCCGAGACCTTCCGCGACGCCGGCGCCCGCGTGACCGTCATCGGCGCCGACCCCGACGGCCTGAACATCAACGACGGCGTCGGCTCGACGCACCTGGACCAGCTCGCCGAGGCCGTCGTGCGGCTCGGCGCGGATGTCGGGATCGCCCACGACGGCGACGCCGACCGCTGCCTCGCCGTGGACGCCGCGGGCCGGGTCGTCGACGGCGACCAGATCATGGCGATCCTCGCCGTGGCCATGAAGGACCGCGGACACCTCACGCAGGACACCCTCGTGGCGACGGTGATGAGCAACCTCGGGCTGCACCGCGCGATGGCCGAGCACGGCATCCAGGTCGTCCAGACGGCCGTCGGCGACCGCTACGTGCTCGAGGCGATGAACGAGAACGGCTACGCGCTGGGCGGCGAGCAGTCGGGCCACGTCATCATGAGCGAGTTCGCCACCACCGGCGACGGCCTGCTCACCGGCCTGCATCTCGTCGCCGAGATGGCGCGACAGCGGAAGTCGCTCGCCGAGCTCGCCGCCGTGATGACGGTCTACCCGCAGGTGCTCGTCAACGTCCGGGACGTCGACCGTGCGCGCGTCGGCACCGACGAGGCCCTGCAGGCCGAGGTCGCCGCGGTGCAGAGCGAGCTCGGGGACACCGGACGCGTGCTGCTGCGCGCCTCGGGCACCGAGGCGCTCGTGCGCGTGATGGTGGAGGCCGCCGACGCCGAGTCGGCCCAGTCGTACGCCGACCGGATCGCCGACGTCGTCCGCGCACGCCTCGGAGCGTGAGCAGAACCACCAGTTTTGGTGGTGGCGGGCGCTGCGGCCGTCCCCTACCGTGAGGGCAGCCGGAACTCCCGACGTGCGCGGCCACCGCGCATCGTCCCGATGTTCGGGGGGATCCGGCCTCATCGCGCGCTCGGTGAGCCGTCTCCGGGGGGAATCGACGGCTCCCGGGCGCGCGTTTCGTGTGTCGCCGTGTGACGGGCGCGGTTACCTCCGTGAAACATCGTCGTCGTAGCCTGGCGGAGCAACGTAAGCCGTTGCGGGCCACCGGGACAAAAAACCTCGGTGGAAGTGAGAGAGACGCCGGCGTCGCACCGGTCCGCTCACGCAGCGGCTGCGATCGGCTCTCACCCTCCTGACAATCGGTGGAAGTGTGAGTTCCTGACATGACGATGAGAGTGTCCGTCGTCGTCGGCAACCCCAAGCCGCAATCGCGGACCTTGAAGGTTGCCACGACCCTCCTCGAGCACCTGCTCGCTCCCGGCGCGTACGAGGCGGCCGTGATCGACCTGGCCGACTACGAGCGCGAGATCTTCGCGTGGCCGAGCACGACGATGTCGGCGCTGAACGCCGCCGTCGCCGAGAGCGACCTGGTGGTCTTCGCCTCGCCGACCTACAAGGCGACCTTCACCGGGCTCCTCAAGGCCTTCCTCGACCGCTATCCGGCCAACGGCCTCGCCGGCGTCGTGGCGATCCCCGTCCTCACCGGCGCGGACACCACGCACGCGATGGGCCCGACGCACACCCTGGCCCCGCTCCTGGCCGAGCTCGGCGCGATCGTGCCGGGGCGCGGCTTCTACTTCGTCTCCAGCCAGATGGATCGCCTCGACGACCTCGTGGCGACCGCCGCCGCGGAATACCGCGCGAACCTCGCCCGCGTGGCGGGGGTCGCCGCGGCCGCACGGACGGAGGCGGTGCGATGAGCGGCCTGGACCCGCGGGCGTTCCGCGACACGCTCGGGCACTTCGCGTCGGGGATCACGATCGTCAGCGGCATCGACGAGGCCGGGCCGGTGGGCTTCACGTGCCAGTCGTTCTACTCGGTGTCGATGGATCCGCCGCTGGTGTCCTTCAGCGTCATGATGACCTCGACGACCTATCCGCGCATCCGGGAGACCGGCCGGTTCGCCGTGAACGTGCTCTCCGACCACCAGCACGACGTGTCGAGCCAGTTCGCGCGCAAGGGCGCCGACAAGTGGGCTGGCATCTCGTGGGCGCCGACGGGCGCGGGCAACCCCGTGATCCACGACACCACGATGTGGCTCGACTGCGAGATCTGGGCCGAGCACGAGGCGGGCGACCACCTCATCGTGATCGGCAAGGTGATCGAGCTGAGCCCCGCGCAGTGGGCGCGGCGCGAGCCGCTGCTGTTCTTCAAGGGCGCCTACCGGCACCTGCGCGACCTCGCCAGCTGAGGGGAGCGCTCGCCGGGCCAGGCGGCGCCGGGGGTAGGGTGGGCTCGTGCCCGAGGTCGATGACGCCGCCGACACGTCGCCGCTCAGCCCGTACCGCGACATCGGACGTGCGGAGTGGGCGCGGCTGGCCGCGGGGATGCCGCAGCCGCTGACGGAAACAGAGGTCGTGCAGCTGCGCGGGCTCGGTGATCGGCTGGACGTCCGCGAGGTGCGCGAGGTGTACCTCCCGCTCAGCCGTCTGCTGAGCCTCTACGCCAACGCGACCAAGCGCCTGGGCGCCGACACCGCCGCGTTCCTCGGCGAGAGCGACGAGACCACGCCCTTCGTCATCGGCGTGGCTGGGTCCGTCGCGGTGGGGAAGTCGACGATCGCGCGACTGCTCCGCGAACTCATGAGCCGCTGGAGCGACACCCCGCGAGTGGAGCTGGTGACCACCGACGGCTTCCTCTATCCCAACGCCGAGCTCGAGCGCCGCGGCATCATGGACCGCAAGGGCTTCCCGGAGTCGTACGACCGCCGCGCCCTCATCCAGTTCGTCAGCGAGGTCAAGAGCGGGGCCCCCGAGGTGCGGGCGCCGTTCTACTCCCACATGCGGTACGACATCATGCCCGATGCGCACGTCACGGTCCGCCGCCCCGACGTCGTCATCGTCGAGGGCCTGAACGTGCTGCAGCCTCCGCCCGCGCCCAACGACGTGGCGGTCAGCGACCTGTTCGACTTCTCCATCTACGTCGACGCCGATCCCGCGCACATCGAGCGGTGGTACGTCGACCGGTTCCTGGCCCTCCGCAAGGGCGCCTTCTCCAATCCGCACTCCTACTTCCGCGTCTTCGCCGACATCAGCGACGACGAGGCCGTGGAGCGGGCCCTCGGCTACTGGCGCGACATCAACCTCCCCAACCTCGTGGAGAACGTCCTGCCCACGCGCCACCGCGCCTCGCTGGTGCTGCAGAAGGCCGCAGATCACACCGTCGAGCGCGTGCAGCTGCGCAAGCTCTGACGGATTCGCGCGTGCCGGGAATAGCCCGGCGCGGGCGACGTTGGCATCCCATGTACGTGAGATTTCATGCATTGGATGACCATGACCGATCTGATCACCCCCCTGCGGCCCGCCGCATCCGCCACCGTCCGCCAGGCGGTGCGCGTGCCCAGCCGCTTCGCCGACGGGTTCTCCACCGTCGCCGCCGTGCACACCTTCGACGGCCTCGCCGACGGCAAGGAGCATCTGCTCCTCGGCCTCGGCGACTGGCGCGGCGCGCTGGAGCGGATGCACGCGGGCGGGCCGGCGCCGCTCGTGCGCCCGCACAGCGAGTGCCTCACCGGCGACGTCTTCGGGTCGCTGCGCTGCGACTGCGGCCCGCAGCTGCGCGAGGCCGTGGAGCGGATCGCGGCGGAGGGCGGCTTCCTCCTCTACCTCCGCCAGGAGGGGCGCGGCATCGGCCTGTACGCCAAGCTCGACGCGTACGCGCTGCAGGACGCCGGCCTCGACACCTACGAGGCCAACGTGGCGCTCGGCCACGGCGAGGACGAGCGCGACTACACCGCCGCCGCCCAGATGCTCCGCGCCGTCGGCGCCGACCGCATCCGGCTGCTGAGCAACAACCCCGACAAGGCCGACCAGCTCGAGCGCCTCGGCGTCGAGGTGACCGAGAAGGTGCCCACCGGCGTGCACGTGTCGGCCGCGAACGCCCGCTACCTCGCCGCCAAGCGCGACCACACCGCGCACACGCTCGACCTCCCCGCCGCGTGAGCGCCATGGCCGCCACCGCGACGCGACCCGACCGGAGCCTCACCGACGACGAGATGGCGGTGTGGCTGCCCCTGATCCGCCTGGTGCAGCTGCTGCCGCAGGCCCTGGACCGCACCCTCCGCGAGGAGTCGGGCGTCAATCACGCGCACTACGCGATCCTCGTCACTCTCGCCCTCGGTGAGGAGCCGCCGACGATGCGCGAGCTCGCCCGCATCGCGGGGCTCAGTCCCTCCCGCCTCAGCCACGCGATCGATGCGCTCGCCGCCCGCGGGTGGGTGACGCGCACGACGTGCGAGAGCGACCGCAGGGCGCAGCATCCCGTGCTCACCGACGCCGGCCGCGAGGCCCTCCGCACCGCCGCCCCCGCCCACGTCGCCCAGGTGCGCGCGCTGGTGCTCGACCGCCTGGACGATGCCCAGCGTGCGCAGCTGCGGGCCATCGCGGCGACGCTCCTCGCGGGCGTCGAGGAGGCGGTCGCCGCCTCCTGAGCGCGGCGCGCGCGGGGCGCGGCGCCCGGCGGGTGTTCAGCATCCCCCGCCGTAGGATGAAGATCATGTGCGGAATCATCGGGTACGTCGGTCCGAGGCAGAGCCAGGACATCCTGTTGGCCGGGCTCGCCCGTCTGGAGTACCGGGGCTACGACTCCGCCGGCATCGCCGTGATCGACGGCGCCGGGGCCCTGGACATGCGCAAGCGCGCCGGCAAGCTCGCGGTGCTCCGCGACGACCTCGGCGCCGTTCCGATGAACGACGGCACCACCGGCATCGGCCACACCCGCTGGGCCACGCACGGCGGCCCCACCGACGGCAACGCCCACCCGCACCTCGCCGACGACGACAAGCTCGCCGTCATCCACAACGGCATCATCGAGAACTTCTCCGAGCTGAAGTCGGAGCTGGTCGCGGAGGGCTTCACCTTCCGCAGTGAGACCGACACCGAGGTCGCCGCCGTGCTCCTCGGCCGCGAGTACCGGCGCACCGGCGACCTCGTCGCCGCCTTCCGCGCCGTGGTGTCGCGCCTGGAGGGCGCCTTCACGCTCCTCGCGATGCACGAGGACCACCCCGGCATGGTCGTCGGCGCCCGCCGCAACTCGCCGCTGGTGATCGGCCTCGGCGAGGGGGAGAACTTCCTCGGCTCCGACGTCGCCGCCTTCGTCGAGCACACCCGCAACGCCCTCGCGATCGGCCAGGACCAGATCGTCGTGATCACCCCGACCGGCGTCGAGGTCACCGACTTCGACGGCCAGAGCGTCGAGGTCGAGCCGTTCGAGGTCACGTGGGACGCCGCCGCCGCCGAGAAGGGCGGCTGGTCGTCGTTCATGGCCAAGGAGGTCTCCGAGGAGCCCGAAGCCGTGGCCAACACCGTCCGCGGCCGCGTGCGCGACGGCCAGGTCGTCATCCCCGAGCTGGACGGCCTGGACGATCTCCTCGCCGGCATCGACCGCATCCTCATCCTCGCGTGCGGCACCGCCGCCTACGCCGGCACCGTCGGGAAGTACGCGCTGGAGAACTGGACGCGCGTGCCCGTCGACGTCGAGCTCGCGCACGAGTTCCGCTACCGCGACCCGGTGCTCTCGCCCTCGACGCTGGTGGTCTCCATCAGCCAGTCGGGCGAGACCATGGACACGCTCATGGCCGTGAAGTACGCCCGCGAGCAGGGGGCGAAGACCCTGTCGATCTGCAACACGCAGGGCGCCACCATCCCGCGCGAGTCGGACGCCATCGTCTACACCCACGCCGGCCCCGAGGTGGCCGTGGCCTCGACCAAGGCCTTCGTCGCGCAGGTGACCGCGATCTACCTCCTCGCCCTCCACGTCGCGCGCGTGCGCGGCTCGCTGTCGTCGGAGGCCATCGCCGCCCACGTCGCCGAGCTCGAGGCCGTGCCCGCCAAGATCAGCCGCATCCTGGAGACGCAGCAGAGCCGCATCGAGCAGCTCGCGCACTGGATGGGCGACACCCGCTCGGTACTCTTCCTCGGGCGCCACGTCGGGTACCCGATCGCGCTGGAGGGTGCCCTCAAGCTCAAGGAGCTCGCCTACATCCACGCCGAGGGCTTCGCCGCCGGCGAGCTCAAGCACGGCCCGATCGCGCTGATCGAGCCCGGTCAGCCGGTGTTCGTCATCGTGCCCTCGCCCCGCGCGAGCGCCGACATGCACCGCAAGGTCATCTCCAGCATCGAGGAGATCCGCGCCCGCGGCGCCCGCGTCATCGCGATCGCCGAGGAGGGCGACGTCGCCGTGCTGCCCAAGGCCGATGAGGTGCTCCGCATCCCGCTGGCGGCGCCCTTCTTCGAGCCGCTCCTGGCCGTGGTGCCGCTGCACATCTTCGCCATGGGCCTGGCCGAGGCGAAGGGCCTCGACGTCGACCAGCCGCGCAACCTCGCGAAGTCCGTCACCGTCGAGTAGCAGACCGGGCGGGATGCAGAGCGCATGATCGTGGGCATCGGGGTCGACCTCGTCGACATCCCACGCTTCGAGCGGTCTCTTGCGCGCACCCCGGCGCTGCTGCCGCGACTGTTCTCGCCCGCCGAGCGGATGCTGAAGCCCCGCTCCCTCGCCGCGCGCTACGCCGCCAAGGAGGCGCTGATCAAGGCCCTCGGCGGCTCGGACGGCGTGCACTGGACGGAGATCGAGGTGGTGTCGGAGGCCTCCGGGCGCCCGCGTTTCTCGCTGTCGGGCTCGACAGCCGACGCCGTCTCGGCCCGCGGCATCACCGACGTGCACCTCTCCCTCAGCCACGACGCGGGTCTCGCGACCGCCTACGTCATCGTCGAGGCCGTGCCCGGCGCGGCGCCCGCGCCGGCGCCGGTGCCCGGGGCGGCGTCGGGGGCGGTCGAGTCGCCCGGGGCGGTCGAGTCGCGGGCGGTCGAGTCCGGGGCGGTCGAGTCCGGGGCGGTCGAGTCGCCAGAATCTGCCGGATTCTCGGCCGAAACACGACGTATTGTGGCGACTCGACGGGGCGGGGAGGACGGATGAGCGCAATGCCGGGGGGTGTGCTGCGCGAGGCGACCGTCGACGTCGAGGCGATCGCCGACAACGTCCGGCACCTGCGCCGGCTCACCGCATCCGAGGTCATCGCCGTGGTCAAGGCCGACGGCTACGGCCACGGCGCGTTCCGCTCCGCCGTCGCCGCTCTCCAGGGCGGGGCCGCACGCCTCGGGGTCTCCGACATCGCCGAGGCGCTGCAGCTGCGTCGCGCCGGCATCTCGGCGCCGATCCTCGCGTGGCTGCACGCGCCGGGCGCATCCTTCGCCGAGGCCGTCGCCGCCGACATCGAGCTCGGGATCTCCGGCATCGATCAGCTGCAGCAGGCCGCCGCATCCGCCACCGGCGACCGCCCCGCGGCCGTGCACATCAAGGTCGACACCGGGCTCTCGCGCAACGGCGTGCCCCCGGCAGAGCAGCGGATGGTGTTCTCCGAGGCCGCGCGCCTGGAGCGCATCGGGCGCCTGCGGGTGGTGGGGCTCTTCTCGCACCTCTCCAATGCGTCTGTCGACGACGACCGGGCCGCGCTGCGCGTGTTCGAGGAGGCGGTCCTCACCGCCGCCGGCCTCGGGCTCACCCCGCCGCTGCGCCACATCGCCGCCACCCACGCCGCCATCGCCCTGCCCGAGGCGCGGCTGGGCTGCGTGCGCATCGGCATCGGCATCTACGGCCTGTCGCCCTTCGCCGATCGGTCGTCGGCGGAGCTGGGCCTGCGCCCGGCGATGACCCTGCGCGGGGCGGTCGCCTCCGTCCGGCGCGTCCCGGCCGGGCAGGGGGTGTCGTACGGGTACGACTTCCGCGCGCCGCGCGAGACCACGCTCGCCCTCGTCCCGCTCGGGTACGCCGACGGCGTGCCGCGGCAGGCCTCCGGCGCCGGTCCGGTGTCGATCGGCGGCCGCCGCTACCGCGTGGCCGGGCGCATCGCGATGGATCAGTTCGTCGTCGACGTCGGGGATGACCCCGTGGCCGTCGGCGACGAGGTCGTGCTCTTCGGCGATCCGACGCTCGGGGTGCCGGCCGCATCCGAGTGGGCGGACGCCGCCGGCACCATCAACTACGAGATCGTCACGCGCATCGGCGCGCGCGTGCCGCGACGGCAGGTGGCGGGATGAGCGTTCCCGACGCGCTCCTCGGCACGCGCGAGATCACCACGCCCGACGACATGGAGGAGCTCGGCCGCACGCTCGGGCGGATGCTGCAGCCGGGCGACGTCGTCGTGCTCACGGGTCCGCTCGGCGCCGGGAAGACCACCCTCACCCGCGGCATCGGCGAGGGGCTCGGCATCCGTGGTCCGGTGCAGAGCCCGACGTTCGTCCTCGCCCGCACGCACCCCTCGGTCGTCGGCGGCGCGCCGCTCGTGCACGTGGACGCCTACCGGCTGGGCTCGGCGATGGAGCTCGACGACCTCGACATCGACGTGGCCTCCTCGGTCGTGATCGTCGAGTGGGGGCGCGACCGCGCCGAGCACCTCACCGACACGTGGTGGGAGATCGAGATCGAGCCGCAGACCGGAGGCCGGGGGCTGGACTCGGCGTGCGGCGACATCCTGCCCCGCACCGCCGCGCTCGACGACGACGCCCCCCGCACTGTCACCATCTCGCGCCGCCCGTAGCGGCTCCCGCGCCGCCCGCCCGTAGCGGCTCGCGGTCCGTCTCGCCGCGCGGTGGCGGTGGCGGTCGCGGTGGCGGTGGCGGTGGCGGTGGCGGTGGCGGTGGCGGTGGCGAAACCACGTCCTCTCGCCGAGCCCACACCGTGGCGCGCCGGCGGAGATGTGGTTTCGACGAGAGGACGTGGTTTCGCCGGGGGTGGGGCCGGGGAGCGGGGCGGGCGGGACCGGCGCGGGCGGGGCGGGCGGTGCGGGCGGGACCGGCGCGGGCGGGGCCGGCGCGGGGGCGGGCGGGGCGGGCGGGGCGGGAGCGGATTACGCTGGGACGGTGTTCCTCGGCATCGACACCTCCCTCGGCACGGCGGTCGCCGTCGTCGAGCCTGACGGGTACGTCGTCGCCGAAGCGCACAGCGACAACCCGCTCGGCCACGCCGAGGTGATCGGTGAACTGCTGGCGCGGGTCGACGCCGCGGGCATCACGCACGTGGCCGCGGGCATGGGCCCCGGGCCCTTCACGGGGCTCCGCGTGGGCATCGCCGCGGCCCGCGCGTTCGCCCTGGGCCGCGATCTGCCGGTGGTCCCTGTCCCGAGCCACGACGCCGTGGCGCTCGGCGTGCTCCTGGACGCCGCGCTCACCGGCGCCGCCGAACCCGGCCGCTTCGCCGTCGTCACCGACGCCCGCCGCCGCGAGTTCGCCGTGACGGTCTACGACGGGCTCGACGCCGACGGCCTGCCGGTGCGCGTCACCGAGCCCGCCCTCGCCCCCCGCGACGAGCTCGATGCGCGCGTGGCCGCGCTCGGCGCGGAACGCCGCGACGCGGCATCCGTCTCGGCCGCCATGCTCGCACTGGTCGCGGCGCGGGCGACCGCCGCCGGGCGCGCCGTCGGCGCCTCCGAACCGCTCTACCTGCGTTCGCCCGACGTCACCGTCGGCGGCGCGCCGAAGAAGGTGCGCGCATGATGCTCCGCCCGGCGACCGCCGACGACCTCGAGGCGATCATGGCGCTCGAGCGGGCATCGTTCCCCACCGACGCGTGGAGCGACGCGATGATGCGCGAAGAGCTCGCCTCGCCCCACGGCTGGTACGTCGTGGCCGAGGAGGCCGGACGCCTCGCCGGCTACGCGGGTCTGCGCGCGCCGCGCGGCTCGGCCGACGGCGACATCCAGACCATCACGATCGCCGAGTCGTTCCGCGGGCGCGGGCGCGGGCGGATGCTGCTGACCGCACTCCTCACGGAGGCCGCGGCCCGCGGCATCCGCGACGTGTTCCTCGAGGTGCGCGCCGACAACCCCGTCGCCCAGGCGCTGTACACGTCGGAGGGGTTCGCCGAGATCGGCCGCCGCCCGCACTACTACCAGCCCGACGACGTCGACGCCATCGTCATGCGCCTGGCCGTGCCGGCATGGACCGCCGCCCGGGATTCGGACGAGGGCGCCGGATTCGGCTCTGCCGAGGCGGATGCTCCGAATCCACGCGCCGCGTCCGAATCCGCGCCGACCGGGCTCGCCCCGCTCGGCACCACCGGCGTGACGTGCGACGCCACCACGGGGTGGTGCACGTGACCCGCGCGCCCCTCGTGCTCGGGATCGAGACCAGCTGCGACGAGACCGGCATCGGAATCGTTCGGGGCCGGACGCTGCTGAGCAACACGATCGCCTCCAGCATGGACGAGCACGCCCGCTACGGCGGCGTGGTGCCGGAGGTCGCCGCCCGCGCGCACCTCGAGGCGCTGCAGCCCTCGATCGAGGCGGCGCTGGCGGAGGCAGGCGTGCAGCTGTCCGAGCTCGACGCCGTCGCCGTGACCAGCGGCCCCGGCCTGGCGGGGGCGCTCATGGTGGGCATCGGCGCGGCCAAGGCGCTCGCGGTCTCGCTCGGCAAGCCGCTCTACGCCGTGAACCACCTCGTCGGCCACATCGCCGCCGACATCCTCGACGCCGAGGCCGGGTCGCTGGAGCTTCCCACCGTCGCGCTGCTCGTCAGCGGCGGGCATACGTCGCTGCTGCTCGTGCGCGACCTCACCGGCGACGTCGAACTGCTCGGCGAGACGATGGACGACGCGGCGGGCGAGGCCTTCGACAAGGTCGCGCGGCTGCTCGGGCTGCCCTATCCGGGCGGGCCGGAGATCGACCGCGCCGCCGCATCCGGAGACCCCGACGCGATCCGCTTCCCGCGCGGACTCTCGCGTGCCTCCGACATGGACCGCCACCGCTACGACTTCTCCTTCTCCGGGCTGAAGACCGCCGTCGCCCGCTGGGTGGAGGAGCACGAGGAGGCGGGCCGGCCGGTGCCGGTGGCGGATGTCGCCGCGTCGTTCCGCGAGGCCGTGGTCGATGTGCTCGTGACGAAGGCCCTCGACGCGTGCGCGCGCCACGGCGTGCCGCGCCTGCTCCTCGGCGGCGGCGTGATCGCCAACCGGCGGCTGCGCGAGGTCGCCCTGGAGCGCGCGGCGGCGGCCGGGGTCGCGGTGCGGATCCCGCCGCTGCGCCTGTGCACCGACAACGGCGCGATGATCGCCGCGCTCGCCGCCGAGCTGATCACCGCCGGCCGACGGCCCTCGACCCTCGCCTTCGGGGCCGACTCGACGCTCCCGGTGACGGAGATCCAGGTCGCCGAGTCGGAGGAGACGCCGTGAGCGACGCCCGGCCTGGTGCCGCGGCATCCGGCGACGCCCGGCCCGGCGCCGCGGCATCCGGCGACGCCCCCGACCTCGCCGGCGTCGACGCCGCGCTGACGGATGTCGCGCCGGCCCCGGGCGCCTCGGCGGCTGCCGTCCCGGGCCCGGCTCCGGCCGCAGCTCCGGCGTCGCCGGCCATCGAGGCGCCCTCGCCCGACGTGGAGGCCGGGGCGGCGTCGGCGCGCGTGCCGGGCTCACCGCACTTCACCTACCTGCCGACCGGCCCCGTGCCCGTCTCGGCGGACGGACCGGCCGAGACCGGCACCGTCGCGTGGGAGCCGGAGCCTCCCGCCGGGCGCCGCGCCGTGGTCGGTCCGTGGGCGCTGGGGCTCGCGATCGCCGCCCTCGCCGGCGCGCTCGTCGTCGGGTGGCTCGTGCCCCTGGGGATCACCGCCGTCGTCGCGGCGATCGTCGCGCTGCGCCGGCCGGTCGAGTCCCGCGGGGTCGGCTGGTGGGCGCTCGCGTTGGGGCTGCTCTCGCTCGCGTACAGCGCGGGCTGGCTGCTCTGGGCCGTGCCGCAGCTCCCCGGCGCCTAGCGGGGGTGGGGCGCTCGCCCGCCGCATCCGCGAGGCGCGGGGGCGGGGCGCGTGGGCGTGCGGCCCGGTGGGGGGGCTCACCCGCACCGTTTTGTTGCTTCTCCGCGCCGCAACCCGCGCTTTGGTGCGGGTGAGCGGAAGAAGTCGGGCGGGCGCGGCGCGGGGCGGGCGCGGGCGAGGGACGAGCGCGGGCGAGGGGCGGGCGCGGGCGCGGGCGAGGCGGGCGCGGCGCCGGGCGGCGCGGGGCGGCGCGGGGGTGGGGGCGCTCGCCCGCACCGTTTCGTTGCTTCTCCGCGCCGCAACTCGCGTTTTGGTGCGGGCGAGCGGAAGGAGCCGCGCGCGGGCGGCGCGGCCCGGCGGCGCGGGCGGGCGCGGGCGGGCGCGGGCGGCGAGGGGCGGGCCCGGCGGCGCGGGCGGCGCGGGCGGCGCGGGCGGCGCGGGGCGGGGCGGGGCGGGCGCGGGCGGCGCGGGCGCGGGCGGCGGCGGGGGGCGACGGCGCGGGGGTCAGGAGACGCGGTCGGCGAGGAGCGCGAGGCGACGTGAGCCGATGCGGGTGAGGAGCAGCGTCGCGGCATCGTCGCCCTTGAGGCCGAGCTTCGTGCGCAGGGCGGCGGGATCGACGTCGACGCCGCGCTTCTTGATCTCGAGCGTGCCGATGCCGCGGGCGCGCAGCGCCTTCGCCAGCGCGCGCGTGTCGAACGGCACCTCCTCACGCACCCGGAACGACGACACGAACGGGCTCGTGAGTGCCGCATCCGAGGTCAGATACGCCATGCCGGGGGCGAGCATGCCCGCCTCGAGGGCGCGCGCGACGTCGCCGATGAGGCGTGCGCGGATGACGGCGCCATCGGGCTCGTGCACGAACGCGCCGAGGGCGCGCACTGGCTCGTCCTCCGCGTCGCCCGCGGCGGTGAGCTCCCATGCGTCGTCGCCGCGGGTCACGAGCGCCGCGCGGCCGACTCCCTCGCGTGCGAGTGCCCCTGCCCACAGCACGAGCTCGATCGTCGAGCCGTCGGCGCTCACCCATTGCGCCTCGAGCCCCGCCGGGATCGCATCGCGGTCGAACGCGGGCCCGAGCTTCATGCCGCCGGACACCCGCTCCAGCAGCGCGAACGCCCACTCCAGCGACGGGGAGTACTCGCCCGCCCGCACGCGGGTGGTCTCGCCATGCCCGGCGGTGCGACGAGCCGGGTCGAGCCACACCGCGTCCACGCCCGTCAGATCGGCGTCCTCCGCGGTGCCGTGGCGCACCTCGGCGCCGTCGCCGAAGGGGGCGAGGTTATACGCCGCGATCGCCGCGGTGACCTCGTCGGCGTCGACGGCGGTGACCCGAAGCCCGAGGCCCGCCAGGCCCATCGCGTCGCCGCCGATGCCGCAGCCGAGGTCGGCGACGTGCGCGACCCCGGCCGCGCGGAACCGCCCGGCGTGCCGGGCGGCCACCGACAGCCGCGTGGCCTGCTCGAGCCCGGCGCGGGTGAACAGCATCCGCTCGGCGAACGCGCCGAACTTCGTCCGTCCCTTCGCGCGCAGCCGCGCCTGGCCGACGACCGCCGAGACGAGGTCGGGGGAGTGACCGGCGGCCCGCAGGCGCGACACCGCCCGCGCGACGTCGGCGGTGGAGCCGATCTCGCCGGCCTCGTCGAGGAGTCGGAGCCCCACCGGAGTCAGCAGCGCGGTCAGCTCGGCGAGGTCCATGACGCCATGCTAACGACGGCTGGCACTCGCGTTGCGTGAGTGCCAGCAGTTCCCTAGACTGGCATTAGCACTCTCCCCGTGTGGGTGCTAACGAGTCTTCCGTACCGAAGCGTTCAGAAAGAAGAGGTAGACCGTGTCGGTTTCCATCAAGCCGCTCGAAGACCGCATCGTCATCAAGCAGGTCGAGGCTGAGCAGACCACGTCCAGTGGCCTCGTCATCCCCGACACCGCCAAGGAGAAGCCGCAGGAGGGCGAGGTCGTCGCCGTCGGGCCCGGCCGCATCGATGACAACGGCAACCGCGTTCCGCTCGACGTCGCCGTCGGCGACCGCGTCATCTACAGCAAGTACGGCGGGACCGAGGTCAAGTTCGGCGCCGACGAGTACCTCGTGCTCTCGGCCCGCGACGTCCTCGCGGTCGTCGTCCGCTGACGCGAACCCCTTTCTCCGGCCCCGGATGCTTCGGCATCCGGGGCCGTTCGCGTCTGCGGCATCCCGCATCCGGCCGCGAACCCGCTCTCCGGCGCCGAGCCCCCGAGCGCGCACCTAGGCTGAGGAGGTGAGGACGGACACGCGCGGCATCGGCGGACTGTACGCGCTCCTCGCCTACCTTCTGTGGGGCGTCCTGCCGCTCTACTTCGTCTCGCTCGCGCCCACCGGCGGGTGGGAGCTCGTGGCGTGGCGGATCATCCTGTCGCTCCTCTTCTGCGTCCTGCTCCTGGCCGTGACGCGGTCGTGGCGCCCGTTCGTGGCGATCCTCCGCCAGCCGCGTCTGCTGGCCTGGACGGCTCTGGCCGGCGGGCTCATCTACGTCAACTGGCAGGTGTACGTCCTGGCCACCCTCTCCGGCCACGTGCTGGAGACGAGTCTCGGCTACTTCATCAACCCGCTCGTCACGGTCGTCCTCGGCGTGATCGTGCTGCACGAGCGCCTGCGGCTCACGCAGTGGATCGCGCTCGGGATCGCCGCGGCGGCGGTCGTGGTGATCGTCATCGGCTACGGCGCCTTCCCCTGGATCGCGCTCGCCCTGGCCTTCTCCTTCGGCATCTACGGCCTGGTGAAGAAGCAGATCGGCCCGGCCGTGGACGCGGTCAGCGGGCTGACGCTGGAGTCGGCCTGGCTCCTCCCGGTCGCCGTGGTCCTGCTGAGCGTCGTCGCCGCGACATCCGGGCTCACCCTCTTCTCCGCCGGGCCCGTCCACGCCGCCCTCCTGCTCCTGGCCGGCGTCGTCACCGCGACCCCGCTCCTCCTCTTCGCCGCGGGCGCGCGGCGGGTGCCCCTCACCCTCATCGGGATGCTGCAGTTCATCGCCCCGATCCTGCAGTTCGCGATCGGGGTGTGGGTGCTCGGCGAGCCGATGCCGCTCGAGCGCTGGATCGGCTTCGGCCTGGTCTGGGTGTCGCTGACGATCCTCACGGTCGACTCGGTCCGTGCCGCACGTCAGGGTCGGCGCACCGCATCCGACGTCGCCGAACTCACCTGAGCCGAACGCCTGCGGGAACGCTCCCGCATAACGATTAGGTCGCGTTACACATCGTTAACGAACGGCAATGTGCGGGACTCGCCGTGGACATTAGGGTGAGTCCACTGGGTCAGCGCCCGAGCGGGCCCGCGTCAATTCACAGCAAGGAGCAACATGAGCGTCTTCACACGTTCGCGCGCCGGCAAGGTCCTCGGCGGTATCGCCGTGGTCGGTGTCAGCGCACTCTTCCTGGCCGGGTGCGCCGGGGGCGGCGGCGAAGCCTCCCCCAGCGAGGGCGGATCGGAGCCGGGCGAAGAACTGGCTCTCACGATCGGCACCGCCCTTCCGCAGACGGGCAACCTGGCCTTCCTCGGCCCGCCCGAGGAGGCGGGTGTCGCGTACGCGACCTCGCAGATCAACGAGATCTCGGATGAGACCGGCCTGACCCTCGACGTCGTCTACGGCGACTCGGGCGACACCGACAACAAGGCCTATGAGACGGAGATCCCGCGCCTGCTGGGCGAGGACGTCTCGGCGATCATCGGCGCGGCGTCCTCGGGCACGTCGCTGCAGTTCATCGACCAGGTCACCGGCGCCGGCGTCATCCAGTTCTCGCCCGCCAACACCTCCGACGCCTTCACCACCTACGAGGACAACGGGCTGTACTTCCGTACCGCTCCCTCCGACGTGCTGCAGGGCGAGGTGCTCGGCAACCTGATCGCCGAGGACGGCAACCAGACCCTCGGTCTGATCGTCCTCAACGACTCGTACGGCACCGGCCTGGCGAAGTACGTCTCGGAGGCCTTCGAGGCCGCCGGTGGCGAGGTCGTCGCGGAGACCACCTACAACACGGGTGACACCACGTTCGACTCGCAGATCAGCGAGGTGCTCGCGGCGGCTCCCGACGCGTTCGCGCTGATCACGTTCGACGAGGTCTCCACGATCCTGCCGAGCCTGTTCGGTTCGTTCCCCGCCGACAAGCTGTACTTCGTCGACGGCAACCTGAAGAACTTCGGCGACGCGTTCCCGGCCGGCTCCCTCACGGGCGCCAAGGGCACGCTGCCCGGTCTGTCGATCGACTCCATCTCGGCCTTCACGGGCGAGCTGGACGCGTTCCTCGAGGCCGAGGGCGACCCCGCCCTGGAGGACTACAGCTACGCGGCGGAGTCCTTCGACGCCACCGTCCTGATCGCGCTCGCGGCGCTGGCCGCGGGCTCGACCGACAGCGCGGCGATCGCCGAGAAGCTGATCGAGGTCTCCGGTGGCTCCGGTGACGGCGAGAAGTGCGACACGTTCGCCGCCTGCGCCGAGATCATCCTCGGTGGCGGTACGGCTGACTACGACGGCATCTCGGGTCCGATCACCTTCGACGAGGTCGGCGACCCGACCGAGGCGTCGATCGGCATCTACGAGTTCGGCGAGGACAACAACTACGCCGCCTACGAGGGCTGAGCGCAGCATCCACACGGAAGGGCCCCGGTCATCGACCGGGGCCCTTCCCCTGTGTCCCACGGGCGAGAGCCGCCCGCACCATCCCCACGGCCGCCCCGTCGACGCCCCGCACGTGAGCGCCGGCGACGCGCACGACATCCCACCCGACCGCGGTGAAGGCGGCGTGCTTCTCCAGATCGCGCGCCCACTGCCGCGGATCCGTGCGGTGGTGATCGCCCTCGACCTCCACCAGGACCCGCTCACGGCGGTACGCCGCATCCGCGATCCCGAGGAGGGCGCCTGTCGCGTCACGGATCGCCACGTCGAGTTCCGGCTCGGGCAGACCGGCACGACAGGTCAGCAGTCGGAAGTCGGTCTCGAGGGGCGACATCGCGCCGACCCGGATCTCTTCCAGGGCCGCGCGCAGCTTCGCGCCTCCCAGACGGCGCCCGGCCGCCGCGGCGCGGTGCAGGGCCGTGAGGGTGGTGAGCTGCCGGTCGCGTCGAGGCCGGCCACGCTCATCACGAGGGATGCGGACGAACGCATCGCCGAGGCGGATCAGCTCGTCCACGTCGAGTTCTGACCCGAGCATGGCCCACGTGGACGCCGGGCTGGACACGGGGATGGTCTCGAGCGTCACGACGCGTACGAGGTGCGCGGCCACCTTGCGCCCGGCGATCCCGGCCCGCCGCGGAGCCCGGTGGGGGGCGATGACGCCGACGTCCAGCTCTTCTCCGACGGTGACCGGTCCTCCGAACAGCACTGCCGCGGAGCATCCGCACACGAAGGCGCCGTCGGCCATCAGCGGCAGGTAGGCCGCGACGCGGCGGCGGACGACCGCCTGCAGAGAGCGATCCCGCGCGAGGGGCCCGTCCGGGACGGGTTCGGCCTCGGTCGGGCTCCGGTGGACGCCGCGGAACGGCGACTCCAGGTCGTGGGCCCGCAGGCGGCGCCGCGTGACGCCCGCGGCCACGGCGTCGCCCGTGGTGAAGACGTCGCCGAGGCTGGCGGGAAGCGGACGGGGAGCACGTGCCATGACAGCACCCTGCGGTCGCGGGCGGGCGCGTCGCGCGATGTGCGCCCCTCCTGGGGAGAACCTCGTGCGGGTCTCGCCCGGGGAGGAGCAGAGGGCGCCCGCTCAGGTGGCGGTGCGGGTCGGAATGGGGGGTGGGATGCGGCGCGGGCTGCCACCTGAATCGCTCGGCGCCGGCGGGCCGGGGCGGGGCGTGTGCTCAGGTGGCGGTGCGGGTCGGAATCGGAGCATCCATGCGGCGCGAGCTGCCACCTGAATGGGCGGGGCGGTGGCTCGGGTGGCAGGCGGGGTCGGAATGGGGGGTGGGATGCGGCGCGGGCTGCCACCTGAATCGCTCGGCGCCGGCGGGCCGGGGCGGGGCGTGTGCTCAGGTGGCGGTGCGGGTCGGAATCGGAGCATCCATGCGGCGCGAGCTGCCACCTGAATGGGCGGGGCGGTGGCTCGGGTGGCAGGCGGGGTCGGAATGGGGGACGGGATGCGGCGCGAGCTGCCACCCGAACGGCGCTGCCCGGGCGGCGCGGGGCGAAGGGGAGGGGGCTACTGGCCGAGGGTGCCGAGGTACAGCTCGGTGACCTTGGGGTCGTTCAGCAGCTCGCGGCCGGTGCCGGTGTAGGCGTCGCGGCCCTGGTCCAGGACGTAGCCGCGGTCGCAGATCTGCAGGCAGCGGCGCGCGTTCTGCTCGACCATGATGCACGTGACGCCGGCCTTGTTGATCTCCGAGACCCGGATGAACGCCTCATCCTGGCGCACCGGCGACAGGCCGGCCGACGGCTCGTCCAGGAGCAGCACCTTGGGGTCCATCATCAGCGCGCGGCTCATCGCGACCATCTGGCGCTCGCCGCCGGAGAGCGATCCGGCACGCTGCTTCAGACGCTTGCCGAGCTCGGCGAAGATGCCGGTGACGAACTCCAGGCGCTCCTTGTAGACCTTGGGGCGCTGGTAGAGCCCCATCTGCAGGTTCTCCTCGATCGTCAGGCTCGGGAAGACGTTGTTGGTCTGGGGAATGAAGCCCACACCTCGCCCGACGAGCTTGTTGGCCTTGAGCCCGGTGATGTCCTCGCCCTCGAGCGTGATGGTGCCCGAGCGGACATTCACCTGCCCGAAGATCGCCTTCAGCAGCGTCGACTTGCCGGCTCCGTTGGGGCCGATGATGCCGATGAGCTCGCCCTGGTAGGCGGTCAGCGAGCAGCCGTTGAGGATGTTGACGCCCGGGAGGTAGCCGGCGTGCACGTCGTCGATGTGGACGACGGCGGTGTCGGTGGCGACGGCGCTCATGAGCGGTTCCCCTCGTCTTCGGCGACGCCCTCGTCCACGAGAACGGTGGCGCTCGCGCTCTCGGATGCGGTGGCATCCGTGGTCGAATCGGCCTCGATCACCGGGATGCGGCCGGTGACGACGCCGAGGTCGAGCTCCTGGTGCGCCCCGAGGTAGGCGTCGATGACGGCCGGGTTCTTCATGACGCTGACCGGGTCGCCCTCGGCCACCACGCGCCCCTCGGCCATGACGACGACCCAGTCGGCGATGTGGCGCACCATGTGCATGTCGTGCTCGACGAACAGGACCGTCATGCCGAGGTCCTTGAGGTCGAGGATGTGGTCCAGCAGCGACTGCGTGAGGGCGGGGTTGACCCCGGCCATCGGCTCGTCGAGCATGACGAGGGTCGGCTCGGTCATGAGCGAGCGCGCCATCTCCAGGAGCTTGCGCTGGCCACCGGAGAGCGATGCGGCGAAGTCGTCCTCCTTGGCGTCGAGCTTGAACTTCTTCAGCAGCCCGCGCGCACGCTCCTCGATCTCGGCGTCCTGCGTGCGCCAGATGGCGGGGATGAGGCTCTCCCAGAACCGCTCGCCGCGCTGCTTGGTCGCGCCGAGCTTCATGTTCTCCATGACGGTCAGCAGACCCAGCGCCTTGGTGAGCTGGAAGGTGCGGACGAGGCCCATGCGCGCGACCTTGTAGGCCGGCACGCCCGACAGAGACGTGCCGTCGAAGGTCCACGTGCCGGTGTTGGGCTTGTCGAAGCCCGTCAGCAGGTTGAACAGCGTGGTCTTGCCGGCGCCGTTCGGCCCGATGAGGGCGGTGATCGCCCCGCGCGGGATCTCCAGGTGCGCGACGTCGACGGCGTTCACGCCGCCGAACGAGCGGGTGATGTCGTCGGCCACGATGATCGGGTCGACCTTCTTCACCCCGGGGGCGGCTTCGCCGACGTGCAGGCCGGTGGCCTTCACGCGCGGCGTCGGCGAGGTGGGCGGGGCCGCGGATGCGGCGACGTGCTCGGCGTTATCGGACAAAGGTCAGCTCCTTCTTGTTGCCGAGGAGACCCTGCGGCATGAAGATCACGAGCAGCATGAGCGCGACGCCCACGAGGATGAAGCGGAGGGTGCCCGCCTGGATCTGCGACATGAACGGCAGCACGCCCGCCTGCACGAGCGCGGGGAGGATGTTCGAGAGGAACGTCTGCAGCACCCAGAAGATGAGCGAGCCCAGGAGCGGCCCGAACACCGTGGCCGCACCGCCCAGGAGCAGCGCCGTCCAGACGAAGAACGTCAGCGACGTCACGTACACGCCGGGGCTCACCGCGGAGGGGAGGGCGTAGACGATGCCGCCGGCCGCGGCCAGCACGCCACCGAGCACCAGCGACTGCAGCTTGTAGGAGAAGACGTTCTTGCCGAGCGAGCGCACGGCGTCCTCGTCTTCGCGGATGCCCTTGAGCACGCGGCCCCACGGGCTCCGCATCAGCATCCACACCACGAGCACGGCGATCCCGAGCGTCACCAGGCCCATGATGCGCACCCACCAGCCGTTCTCGTTGTACGTCCACGGCCCGATGCCGTAGGTGCCGTCGGGGAGCGGGTTGGAGGCGCGGAAGCTGGTGTGGTACCCGCTCAGGCCGTCGGCCGAGCCGGTGAACTCGTCGAACGCGGTGGTGAGGAAGAGGAGGCGCACCACCTCGGCCGCGGCGATCGTCACGATGGCGAGGTAGTCGCCGCGCAGACGCAGGGTCGGGATGCCGAGGATGAGGGCGAACACGGCCGCCCCGGCGAGCCCGACCAGCGCCCCGGCCCACCAGGGGAAGCCGAAGGTGAGGATCGAGATCGCGTAGCCGTAGGCGCCGATGGCCATGAAGCCGGCGATGCCCATGTTGATCAGGCCCGCGTAGCCGAAGTGGACGGCGAGACCGAGCGCGGCCAGCGCGTAGCCGATCGTGGCGGGGCTGAGGATCGACGAGGCGGTGTTGGAGAGGATCGGAAGGAAGTCCATGCGCGCGCCTAACCTATTCTCTCGCGGCGACCGAGGATGCCCTGCGGCCGGAACAGCAGGATCACGATGAGGATGAACAGCGCCACGGCGTACTTCAGATCCGACGGGATGCCGAAGAGCGTGGACACCTCGACCAGCAGGCCGACGATGATCGAGCCGACGAGCGCCCCGTAGGCGGTGCCGAGACCGCCGAGGGTGACCGCGGCGAACATCAGCAGCAGCACCTGCGCACCCATGTCCCACTTGATGCCGGGGCGGTAGTAGGCGTACAGGATGCCCGCGAGGGCGGCCATCGCGCCGGCGACGATCCAGACGACGCGCACGACGAAGTCGACGTCGATCCCGGATGCGGCGGCCAGCGACGGGTTGTCGGAGATCGCCCGCGTGGCCTTGCCCAGCCGCGACTTCGTCAGCCACAGCGCGAAGGCGACGATGACGACGACGGAGATGCCGATCGAGGCCATGTCGATGACGCTCAGCTGCACGCTGCCGAACAGCGGGATCTTCGGCGCCGAGGAGAAGGGCAGCTGGCTCGTGCCGCCGCCGATGAAGAACTGGTAGACGTAGCGCAGCGTCAGGGACAGGCCGATGCTCACGATCATCAGCTGCACGACGCCGACTCGGCGGCGGCGGAGGGGCCGCCACAGCACCATGTCCATCACGAGGCCGAGGACGGCGCCCAGGAGCACCGCCGCCGGGTAGCCGAGCCACCAGGGCAGGGCCAGGCTCGCCGGCCCGACGAGGAAGAGGGCGGCGACGGCGCCGAAGGTCACCATCTCGCCGTGGGCGAAGTTGGAGATGCCGGTCGTGCCGAACACGAGCGAGAGTCCGACGGCGGCGAGGGCGAGCATGAGGCCGAAGCTCAGGCCCTGCACCACCCGCTGGATCAGCTGGTCGGCGAAGCTCGTGACGTTGCGCTCGCCCTCGCCGATGAAGAAGTTGACGGTCACGCGGCCACCGGCCCCGACCTCGACCTCCTTCTCATTGGGGCTGTCGTCCTCGGGGTCGACCACCGCGATGCCCTCGGGGAGGGTGTCCTCGTCGAGGGTGACCGTGTAGGTCTCGCCCCGCTCGGGGACGCTGACCCGCCACTGGCCCTCGGCGTCGGTCTCGACCTCCTGCTCGCCGCCCGGGCCGTCGATGGTCAGGGCCACCCCTTCGAGGGGTTCGCCGTCGAGCTGGACGTTGCCGCTGATGCGGTAGGGGTCTCCCTCCGCGGCCGAGGCCGGCGCCGCGCCTGCGAACACCCCCATCAGCGTGAGAAGCAGGGCGAAAACGGCGGGAAGCGCTCCCGCGCGGACTCGACGCGCCCCAAGGGTCGTGGGACTCACAGATCCTCCAGTCGGCGGCAGCCGATGTTCGGGTCGTATCGGCGGTGATGAACGACGCTACGAGCGTAATGTGTCGGCCGCGTTTCGCCCACCTGACGGAAGTGACGCGTGACCGGATCGGAATACTACGCACATCGGGAGGCGATCGCCCCCTTCTCGGGAACATTCCGTTCTCGCGGCGACTTAGAATTCAGTACGGCGCGTGGCATCCGCGCACCGGCCGTCGTCCCGAGAACACGTCGCACGCGCAGGAGCACCATGGAGAATCACGACCCCTTCGGCTTCGTCGGACTGACCTATGACGACGTCCTCCTCCTCCCCGGACACACCGACGTCATCCCGAGCGAAGCGGACACCTCCTCGCGGGTGACCCGCCGCATCACCGTCGCCACGCCGCTGCTGTCGGCGGCCATGGACACCGTCACGGAGGCGCGCCTGGCGATCGCGATCGCGCGGGAGGGCGGCCTCGGCATCCTTCATCGCAACGCCTCCATCGAGGAGCAGGCGTCGATGGTCGACCGGGTCAAGCGCAGCGAGTCGGGGATGATCACCGACCCGATCACCACGACGCCGGACGCCACCATCGAAGAGGTCGACGCGCTGTGCGCGCAGTACCGGATCTCCGGGCTCCCCGTCGTCGACGACGAGGGGCGTCTGGTGGGGATCATCACGAACCGCGACATGCGGTTCGTCTCGGGCTTCGAGCGCCAGACCACGCGGGTGCGCGACGTCATGACCACCGAGGGCCTCATCACCGGGCGCGTCGGGATCGGCGCGAACGAGGTCATCGCGCTGTTCGCACAGCACCGCGTGGAGAAGCTCCCCCTCATCGACGACGAGGGCAAGCTCGCCGGCCTCATCACCATCAAGGACTTCGACAAGAGCGAGAAGTACCCGCTCGCCACGAAGGACGAGCACGGACGGCTGCGCGTCGGCGCGGCGATCGGAGTCTTCGGCGACGCGTGGGAGCGCGCCGAGGCGCTGCGCGACGCGGGGGTGGACGTGCTCGTCGTCGACACCGCGAACGGCCAGTCGGCCGGCGTCATCGACATGGTCCGTCGCCTGAAGGCCGACCCGTCGTTCGCGCACATCGACGTCATCGGCGGCAACGTCGCCACGCGCGAGGGCGCCCAGGCGCTCGTGGACGCGGGCGCGGATGCGGTGAAGGTCGGCGTCGGCCCCGGCTCGATCTGCACCACGCGCATCGTCGCCGGTGTCGGCGTGCCGCAGGTCACCGCGATCTGGGAGGCCTACCAGGCGGCCCGTGAGGCCGGCGTGCCGGTCATCGCCGACGGCGGGCTGCAGTACTCCGGCGACATCGCCAAGGCGCTCGTCGCCGGCGCCGACACCGTGATGCTCGGCTCCCTCCTCGCCGGCACCGACGAGTCGCCGGGGGAGATCGTGTTCCAGGGCGGCAAGCAGTTCAAGCAGTACCGCGGCATGGGTTCGCTGGGGGCTATGCAAAG
>CAZBZR010000012.1:0-4886 GCA_964496445.1 uncultured Microbacterium sp. | reverse complement strand
TCTATGTCGTGATCATGAGCATGCTTAATCCGAAGCTCGCGCCGCGACTGCCGCCGGAGGAGAGCAATGTACCCTGGGGGCAAATCGTCTCTTCGTTGCTGACGTCGTTTCTTCCGCTGGCGGCGCTTATCGCCGCCGCGCTGGGCTCGATTCTGTTCGGCCTTGCCACCCCGTCCGAGGCGGCCGCCATGGGGTCGCTCGGCGCGCTGCAGACCCGCGGCAAGAAGACGTCGTACTCGAAGGACCGCTACTTCCAGGCCGACGTGCCCAACGACGACAAGCTCATCCCCGAGGGCATCGAGGGGCAGGTCGCCTACCGCGGGCCGCTCTCGGCCGTGGCCTACCAGCTGGTCGGGGGCCTGCGGCAGTCGATGTTCTACGTCGGCGCCCGCACCATCGAGGAGCTCAAGGCCAAGGGCCGGTTCGTCCGCATCACCGCGGCGGGGCTGAAGGAGTCGCACCCGCACGACGTGCAGATCGTGGTGGAGGCACCGAACTACAAGAGGTAGGCGGCATGATGGGCGCATGATCCGCCGCCGCTCGCATCCCGCGTCGTCGCTGTCCACGCGCCGGCTCGAGGCCTACACCGACGGCGTGTTCGCGATCGCGGCGACGCTCCTGGTGCTCGATCTCACGACCCGCTCGCTCGGGCAGGTGCGCTCCGACGCCGATCTGTGGGCCGCGCTCGGCGACCTCGGAACCCCCGTCATCACCTTCGCGGTCAGCTTCGTGCTGCTGAGCCTCATGTGGGCGACGCACGTGTCGCAGTTCGAGCACATCGCCCGCATCGACACCGTGGGCATCTGGATCAACAACGTCCGGCTGCTGTTCATCGTGCTCGTGCCGTTCACCTCGTCGCTGCTGACCGATTACTCCGACTACTACGCGGGGCGGATGCTGCTGCCGGCGAACTTCTTCGTCGTCATCGTCATCTCGTGGGTGCAGTGGCAGTGGGCCCGCCGGCGCCGCGAGACGACGATGCCCGGTCTCACCGCCGCGGAGGCCCGCAGCTGGAGCCGCGGGGCCCTCAGCGCCGTGCTGCTGTCGGCGGCGGTCGTCGCCCTGTCGCCGTGGGCCGGGTCGCTGGCGTTCTTCCTCTTCGTGCTCGACGGGCCGCTCACGCGGCTCCTCGGCGGGAGCACCCCGGTGCCCGACGGGCCGGAGGACGCCGCATCCGCCGAGGAGGCATAGGAGCCGGGCGCGGCGCCGCCGGTAGGCTGGGACGGTGACCATGGAGATCGATCTGGGCCGCGCCAAGCGCGCCCGTCGCGCCTACTCGTTCGACGACATCGCCGTCGTGCCCTCGCGGCGCACGCGCAACCCGGAGGATGTCTCGACGGCGTGGACGATCGACGCCTTCCCCTTCTCCATCCCGGTGCTCGGCGCCCCGATGGACTCGGTGGTGAGCCCGAAGACTGCGATCATGCTCGGCCAGCTCGGGGGCCTCGGCGTGCTCGACCTCGAGGGCCTGGGGACGCGCTACGACGAGCCCGAGGCGCTCCTGGATGAGATCGCCGGACTCGACGACGACACCGCGACCCGGCGGATGCAGGAGCTGTACGCCGAGCCGATCAAGCCCGAGCTCGTCCGCGACCGGCTCGCCGAGATCCGCGCGGCGGGGGTCACCGTCGCCGGCGCCCTCACGCCCCAGCGCACGCAGGAGCTGTACGAGACCGTCGTCGCCGCCGGCGTCGACCTGTTCGTCATCCGCGGCACCACCGTGTCGGCCGAGCACGTCTCCAGCCAGGCCGCGCCCCTGAACCTCAAGAAGTTCATCTACGACCTCGACGTGCCCGTGATCGTCGGCGGTGCCGGCACCTACACCGCGGCGCTGCACCTGATGCGTACCGGCGCGGCCGGCGTCCTCGTCGGCTTCGGCGGCGGTGCCGCGTCGACGACGCGAGCCACCCTCGGCATCCACGCGCCGATGGCGACCGCGGTCGCCGACGTCGCCGGCGCGCGCCGCGACTACCTCGACGAGTCGGGCGGGCGCTACGTGCACGTCATCGCCGACGGCGGCGTGGGCACGTCGGGCGACATCGTGAAGGCCCTCGCGATGGGCGCGGATGCCGTCATGCTGGGCGTCGCGCTGGCCCGGGCGACGGATGCGCCGGGCCGCGGGTTCCACTGGGGGCCGGAGGCACACCACCCGCAGCTGCCGCGCGGCCGCCGCGTGCGCGTGGACCAGGTCGGTCCCCTCGAGGAGGTGCTGTATGGTCCGGCGCCCGTCGCCGACGGCACCGCGAACCTCATCGGGGCGCTGCGCAAGTCCATGGCGACCACCGGATACTCCGACCTGAAGGAGTTCCAGCGCGTCGAGGTGGTCGTCGCGCCCTACGGCCACTGATGTCCGACACCGACGTCGCCCCGCTCTTCCCGCCCACGCTGCGCGAGGTGCTCCTGCGCCCGCGCTGGCTCGCCATGCTGGGGCTCTGCCTCGTCGTGGCGGGCGTGTTCGCGTGGCTCGGCCAGTGGCAGCTGGGCAACGCGATCGACACCGATCCGCCGCCGCCGGGGATGACCGAAGAGGTGCGCCCCCTCGCCGAGGTCGCCGGCCCCGGCGAGTACCTCCCGGAGCCGCTCGTCGGGCAGCGCGTGACGACGTCCGGCACGTGGGTGCCGGGCGACTTCCTCCTGGTGGCGCAGCGCTTCAACGACGACGTCGAGGGCTTCTGGGTCACCGGCCAGCTCCGCCTCGCCGGCACAGCGGTGCCGACCTCGCTCGCCGTGGCCGTGGGGTGGACGGCGGATCGCGCCGAGGCCGAGGCCGCGGCATCCGCGCTGTCGGAGGCCGCCGCGGACGATCCGGCCGCCGTCGTCGAGCTCACCGGCCGCATCATCTCCGACGAGGGCCCGGCCCTCCCGCCGCCCGGCGCCGATCCCGATGAGATCACCCGGATGTCGCCTCCCGCACTCCTGTCGCAGTGGCACGACACCGCCGGGCTCGACGTGTACCGCCCGTACCTGACGTCGGCGGAGGCCCTCGGCGGTCTCGCCGCGATCTCCTCGCCCGCCCCCGCGGAGGGCGCGACGGTGAACTGGCTCAACATCTTCTACGCCATCGAGTGGGCCGTCTTCGCCGGGTTCGCCTTCTACATCTGGTACCGGCTGGCCAAGGATGCGTGGGAGAAAGAGGTCGAAGACCTCGAGGAGGCGGCATCCGCGTAGCCCCGGTTCCCGGGAAGGGGCCAGGAGCGGCGCGGGTAGACTGGACGGCATGCCCGCCGCCCCGAAGCTCGCCACCTTTCCGGCGATTCGCGGAGCGCTGAAGTTCTACCAGGTCGCCTCGATCATCACCGGCGTCGGCCTGCTTCTGCTGCTCGCCGAGATGATCCTCAAGTACACCCCGCTGCACCTCGAGCTGTTCGCGGGGGGCTCCGGCGGGGCGCTGTGGTTCGCGACCGTGATCGCCGGCCCCGGCTGCGAGTGGTGGTCGCTGTTCCTGCCGATGACCAACGACTGCGACATGATCTCCACCGGCGACGGCGTCAACATCTCGCTGTCGATCCTCGTGGCCCACGGCTGGTTCTACGTGGTCTACCTCTTCGCGTGCTTCCGGGTGTGGAGCCTCATGCGGTGGCCGTTCTCGCGGTTTCTCCTCCTCGCCCTCGGCGGCGTCGTGCCGCTGCTGTCGTTCTTCCTCGAAGTGTCCACGGCGCACCGCGTGCGCGACTACCTCGCCGCGCGCGAAGCCGAAGCGGCCGAGGCGCCCGTCCCCGCCCCCGAAGGAGCCCGGTGACCGAACAGACCGAGACCTCGCAGCGCCCCGTCCTCGTCGTCGACTTCGGCGCCCAGTACGCGCAGCTGCGCGCTCGCCGCGTCCGGGAGGCCGGCGTATACAGCGAGATCGTGCCGCACACCGCCACGGCGGAGGAGATCGCCGCGAAGAGCCCGGTGGGCATCATCCTCTCCGGCGGTCCGTCGTCGGTGTACGAGGAGGGCGCCCCCGCGCTGGACGCGAAGGTGTTCGACCTCGACGTGCCGACCCTCGGCATCTGCTACGGCTTCCAGGTCATGGCGCAGGCGCTCGGTGGTGAGGTCGCCCACACGGGCCTGCGCGAATACGGCGCCACCGACGCCACCGTCGTCACCGAGGGGACGCTGCTGGCCGGGCAGCCGACCGAGCAGAACGTCTGGATGAGCCACGGCGACCAGGTCTCCCGCGCCCCGGAGGGCTTCGAGGTGCTCGCCCGCACCGGCGCCACCCCGGTCGCCGCCTTCGCCAACGACGCGCGCCGGATGTACGGCGTGCAGTGGCACCCCGAGGTGAAGCACTCCGACTACGGCCAGGGTGTGCTGGAGAACTTCCTGCACCGGGCCGCGGGCCTGCCCGCCGACTGGAACAGTGGCAACGTCATCGCGGAGCAGGTCGAGAAGATCCGCGCCCAGATCGGCAGCGCCCGCGTCATCTCGGCACTGTCGGGGGGCGTCGACTCCGCCGTGTCCACCGCCCTCGTCCACAAGGCCGTCGGCGACCAGCTCACCGCGATCTTCGTCGACCACGGCCTGCTGCGAAAGGGCGAGCGGGAGCAGGTCGAGAACGACTACGTCGCCTCCACCGGCGTGCGCCTGATCACCGTGGATGCACGCGAGCGGTTCCTCACCGCCCTCGCCGGCGTCAGCGACCCGGAGGAGAAGCGCAAGATCATCGGGCGCGAGTTCATCCGTGCGTTCGAGCAGGCCGAGCGCGATCTCGTCGCCGAGGCAGCGGCCGACGGCGAGCCCATCCGCTTCCTCGTGCAGGGGACGCTCTACCCGGACGTCGTCGAATCCGGCGGCGGCACCGGCACCGCCAACATCAAGAGCCACCACAACGTCGGCGGACTACCGCCCGATCTGAAGTTCAAGCTCGTCGAGCCGTTGCGGCTGCTGTTCAAGGACGAGGT
>CAZBZR010000011.1:51296-51629 GCA_964496445.1 uncultured Microbacterium sp. | reverse complement strand
GTGCTCGACGAAGGAGATCGACGAGGCGTTCCGCTGGTCGGTGGAGAACCCGAATCTGCAGAAGAAGGCGCAGATCGTCATGGAGTACTACCGTGGCGACGAGCCCCTCAAGCGCAAGGTCGCCTCGACCCTGCTGGAGTCGTTCCTGTTCTACTCCGGCTTCTATCTGCCGATGCACTGGTCCAGCCGCGCGAAGCTCACCAACACCGCCGATCTCATCCGCCTCATCATCCGGGACGAGGCCGTGCACGGGTACTACATCGGCTACAAGTTCCAGAAGGGCTACGCGCAGGCCCCCGCGGCCGCGCGCGCCGACATCACGGGCTCCCCGCC
>CAZBZR010000011.1:42432-51286 GCA_964496445.1 uncultured Microbacterium sp. | reverse complement strand
TCTACGACGGCGTCGGCCTCACCGAGGACGTCAAGAAGTTCCTGCACTACAACGCCAACAAGGCGCTGATGAACCTCGGCTACGAGGCGATGTTCCCCGCGAGCGTCACCAACGTGAACCCGGCGATCCTCTCCGCGCTCTCGCCCAACGCCGACGAGAACCACGACTTCTTCTCGGGGTCGGGTTCGTCGTACGTCATCGGCAAGGCCGAGGCCACCGAGGACGACGACTGGGACTTCTGAGGCGCGCCTAGCGGGTTCGGCGCCGTCGCGCGCGGCGGATTCGGATGCCGTCGCCGGCGCGGCGGATTCGGATGCCGTCGCCGGATTCGGATGCGGCGGCCCGCGCCATCCGAATCCGGCGACGCGAGCCGAATCCGGTGCGCGTGTGGGCCGGCTGCCGGGCGGATGGGCCGATGTCCGGGTGGGGGACTAGCCTCGCGGCATGACCCGCTTCGCCATCGATGCGCCCGTCGCCCTCACGATCGTGTCCGAGCCGATCGTGGTGGCGGCGGGGCATCAGCTCGTCGGTCCGTCGGTGCTCCGCTCTCACGCGCTGGCAGACCTCTACGGCCGGGTGCGGGCGGGACGCCTCACGCCGGAGAAGGGTCGCGCCCTCCTCGAGGAGATCGCCGGGCTGAAGATCCGTCTCCTCGGCGACCGCGTGTCGCGAGCGACGGCCTGGCGCCTCGCCGCGGAGCTCGGATGGGACGATCCCGCGCCCGCGGAGTACCTCGCCGTCGCCTCGCTGCAGGCCGATGCGCTCATCACCGACGACCCGGCGCTGCGGGCCGCCGCATCCGGGATCGTGCCGCTCGCGCGGCTGGACGACCTCCGGGCGTAAGCCCTGGGCGCGGTCAGCCCGCGAGCTTCGCGCGGACGTAGGCGACGAGTGCGTTGGCGTGCCCGTGGCCGAGGCCGTGGTCGTCCTTGAGCCACGTGACGACGGCCATGTGCGTCTCGCCGTCCTCCAGGCGTGTGACGATGAGGTCGAGCCACTCCTGGATCGGGCGGCCATAGGTCTTCTCGATGCTCGGGAAGTACGACGCCGGCCCCTTCGGCTTGTCGGCGCCGGAGAGGTCGGGGGCGAGGACGCGGCTGGTCATGCCGACAGCGTAGAGGGGACGCCGCTGCATCCGGCCATCCGTTCGTTCCCGGATGTTCCCCCCGCAGCCGGCGCGCGCATCGTACGCTCTGCCCATGGATCAGGAGACGTTCGAGGTCTTCGGGGCGCTGGCGGCGTTCGTGCTGCTGCTGGGCGTGCTCGTCACCGTGGGGATCGCGGCCGCGCGACGTCGCTGACGCCGCGACCGCGCGGTCAGCGCCGCGTGGAGACGGTGACGGTGAACTTCGGGGTGCGGGCGATCTGCCGCGTCGGCCCGACGATCCGCTCCAGCGCGGGGCGGTACTGCAACGCCGAGTTCCACACGGTCCACAGCTCGCCGCCCGGGCGCAGCACGCGGGCTGCGTCGGCGAACAGGTGCCGGGCGATGGTCTCGTCGATCGCCGCGCCGCGGTGGAACGGCGGGTTCAGCGCGATGAGCGATGCCGAGGCATCCGGCCGTGCCGACAGGGCGTCGTCCCGCACCACCGTCATGCGCTCGCCCAGTCCGTTCGCGGCGGCGGTCGCCCGTCCCGAGGCGACGGCCGCGGCGGATTCGTCGGAGGCGTAGACGCGCAGCGCGGGCGCGCGCAGGGCCATCGTCGCTCCGACCACGCCGCTGCCGCACGCGAGGTCGACCAGCTCGCCGGCGTCGGGGACGGGGAGGTGCGCGAGGAGGAGGCGCGTGCCGATGTCGAGGCCCGCGCCGGCGAAGACGCCGCCGAACGCGCACACGGTGACGCCGTCGACCTCGGCGCGGGCCGGCACCGGGTCGGCGCCGTCGTGCGGGCCGCGAGCCACGAGCACGCGCGACTTCTGCCGGGCATGCGTGATGTCGAGGGTCGTGAAGTGCGCGCGCAGCACGTCGTTCATCCCGAGGCTCATGTGCTTGATGCGTCCGCCGGCGAAGACGACGACGTCGGGGGCGGCGTGCGCGGCGATCAGGCCCGCGATGTCGCGGAGCGCATCGAGCGCGCGCGGCAGGCGCAGGAGCACCACGCGGGCACCGCGCACCAGGCCGGCGTCCAGCGGCAGCGGCGCGATCCGCTCGGCCATGCCCCGCTCCGCCGCATGAGCGGCTCCGGCGCGTTCGCCGGTGAGGGCGTCCGTGTGCACGCGCACCACCCCGGATGCCGCATCCGCCGCCGCGATCACGCTCAGCGCGCCCGCGACGTCGCCGATGACGACCGTCTCGTCGCCGCCCACTTCGGCGCGACGTGCGGCGGATTCGTCGAGCAGGAGGCGGTCGGCGCTGTCGGGGCCGGGGTGGGGCTCGCGCCGCGGTTGGGGCTCGGGCCGCGGGTGGGGCTCGGGCCGCGGGTGGGGCTCGGGTCCGGGCGCGGTATCGCGGGGGGTCGGCACCACCCCACGCTACCCGGGCGGCAGGCCGGCCGCCGTCGTGCGCCGCCGCCGGCGGTGCCTAGGCTGGAGGTGCCCCGACCCGACGAGGATGACCGTGTTCCGCACACCCCTGACCCTGTTTCGCACCCTGGCGTTCGCCGAGGCCGTCTCGTGGACGATCCTCATCACCGCGCTGATCATCCGCGCGTTCGACGGACCGGCCCTGGTCGTCACGATCGGCGGCTCGATCCACGGCTTCGTCTTCCTCTCCTACGGCGCGACCGCCGTGCTTGTGGCGCTGAACCAGCGCTGGCGGGTCGGCCCGGCCGTCACGGCCGTGGTGAGCGCGATCGTGCCGTACGCGACCATCCCGATGGAGATGTGGCTCACGCGCACCGGACGCCTGGACGGGGCGTGGCGGCTCGAGGAGACCGACGACCGGCGCGATCGGCGCTGGGTCGACCGCGCGCTGCGGGTGTTCCTGCGCCGCCCGTGGCTGCTGGGCGTGCTGCTCGCCGCCGCGATCGTCGTGCTCTACGTCGTGCTGCTCATCGTCGGTCCGCCCAGCGGACGTCACTGACCGCATCCGCCCGTTCGCCCGGGTCCTCACCCGCACCGTCTCGCGGGTTCCCCCGCGGCATGCCTCGCCAGGCAATGCTCGCCCGCACCGTCTTGCGGGTTCCCCCGCGCCGTGCCCGCGTTTCGGTGCGGGTGAGGGGGGGGTGGCACCGCGTCGCGGGCTGGCGCGCGCGGCGTTGCGCGCCCACGCCGGGCGGGCAAGGGATGCTCGCCCGCACCGTTTCGCGGGTTCGCGCGCGTCGTGCCCGCGTTTTGGTGCGGGTGAGCGATGGGGGGGCACCGCGTCGCGGGCTGGCGCGCGGCGTTGCGCGCGCGGGCGTCGGGCGGCGGAGGGATGCTCGCCCGCACCGTTTCGCGGGTTCGCGCGCGCCGTGCCCGCGTTTTGGTGCGGGTGAGCGATGGGGGCCGGGCGGCGCAAGGAGCGCGGGCGGCGCCGGGGCGCAAGCTGCGCAGGAGGCGCAGGAGGCGCAGGAGGCGCAGGGGCCCGGGCGGCGCAGGGAGCGCGCGCGGCGCAGGGGGCGAGCAGCGCCGGGGCGTCAGGTGCGGTTGCCGAGGTGCACCGGCAGCGCGATCGCGGCCGAGACGCACAGGATGCCGAGGACGAACACGAGCGCCTGGATCGGCACCAGCGTGAACGAGATTCCGACCAGGAAGACCCCGCCGAGGAACAGGATGAGCGCGATAAGGAACATGGGACCTCCGGGCTCCAGCGTAGCGTGCCGCGGCACACGCCCCGTGATCCGCGCGAACTCGCACGCGACAGCGGCACGCCCAGGGTCCAGGATGGGAGCGTGACCAGCATCCAGCTGCAGCGCCCGGGCACCCTGACGCCGGGCACGCGCTCCAAGAAGAAGCTGGGCGGAGACCAGCTGTCGGCCGCCCTCCTGCTGACCGGGGTCGCGGTCGCGATGGTGTGGGCGAACCTCCCCGGCGGCGGCTACCACGACCTGTGGGAGCTGCCGGTGACCACCGGCGTCGGCGACGCGGCCTGGACCTTCACGCTGCACGCGTTCGTCAACGAGGGTCTGATGACCCTCTTCTTCTTCCTCGTCGGGCTGGAGGTCAAGCGCGAGCTCACCATCGGCGAGCTGACCGACCGCTCCCGCGCGATGGTGCCGATCGCCGCGGCCGTGGCGGGCCTGGCCGTCCCCGCCGGGATCTTCGTGCTGTTCAATCTGCAGAGCGGCGAGTTGCACGCGTGGGGCGTGGTCATCTCCACCGACACCGCGTTCCTCCTGGGGGCGCTCGCCCTCATCGGGCCGAAGTTCTCCTCGCGGCTTCGGACCTTCCTGCTCACCCTCGCCGTCGTCGACGACATCGGTGCGCTCCTGGTGATCGGGCTCTTCTACAACAGCGGTCTGAACTGGATGCCGTTCGCCGCCGCTGTGCTGCTCCTCGGGCTGCTCGCCCTGGTGCGCTTCCTCCCGGCTCCCGTGCGTGCCCTCTGCTACGTGGTGCTCGGCGCGGCGCTGTGGGTCGCGGTCTTCCTCGCGGGGGTCCACCCCACTCTCGCCGGGGTGGCCGTGGCGCTTCTGATCCCCGTCTTCCCGCCGCGGCGGGGCGACGTCGAGCGCGCCGCAGTCCAGGCGCAGGCCTTCCGCGAGTCGCCGAACCCGCGGTACGCGGCCGCCGTCGCGCGGAGCCTCCGCGAATCCATCTCGATCAACGAGCGCGTGCAGGACGCGTGGCGTCCGTACATCGCCTACGGCGTGCTCCCGATCTTCGCGCTCGCCAACGCGGGCGTGCACATCACCGGACAGACGCTCGCCGAAGCCCTGGCCTCCCCGGTGGCCTGGGGCATCGTCGCCGGTCTCGTCCTGGGCAAGCTCATCGGCATCACCGGGGCGACGTGGGTGGTGTGCGCGATCGGCAAGGGGCACCTCGCACCCGGGCTGAGCCTGCACCGGGTGGCGGGGGGTGCCGCGCTCTCCGGCATCGGCTTCACGATCGCGCTCTTCCTCGTTCCGATCGCGATCCCGGATGAGGAGACCCGCGACATCGCGCGCGTGGCCGTGCTCGCCGCCTCCGTGATCGCGTTCTTCCTCGGATGGGCGATCCTCGCCATCGGCGACCGCATCCAGCCCCCGACGGCGATCGGGCACAAGCTCGCCCGCCCGGTCGACCCCGACCGCGACCACCTCAAGGGCAGCATGGACGCCCCGTACGAGATCGTCGAGTACGGCGATTTCGAGTGCCCGTTCTGCAGCAGGGCCACCGGATCCGTGGATGCGGTGCGCGAGCACTTCGGCGATCAGATCCGCTGGGTGTGGCGCCACCTGCCGCTGGACCACGTGCACCCGCATGCGCAGGAGGCCGCCCAGGCGGCGGAGGCGGCCGGCCGCCAGGGGCAGTTCTTCCAGATGGGGACGCAGCTCTTCACGCACCAGGACCACCTCGAGCGCGACGACCTCTTCCGCTACGCGGAGGTGCTGGGCCTGGATCCCGATCGCTTCGCGGCGGATTTCGCGTCGGCCAAGGTGCTCCGCCACATCCAGGACGACCGCCTCGACGCGGAGATCATGGACCTCAACTCCACCCCGACCTTCTTCGTCAACGGGCACCGGCACACCGGGCCCTACGACTCCGCGAGCCTCATCCGCGCTCTGCAGGCCCCGCGTCCGGTGAAGAAGGACGGCTGAGCCGCAGGAGATCCTGTGCGAGCAGCGTGGAGCCGGCCACCGCGGCGGGCATGACCGCGACGGCGCCGAGCGGCACGAGGAAGCAGAGCTGGGTGGCCACGCCGAACCCGAGGGTGTGCGCCCGCGCACCGCGCAGCATCCGGCGCCGCCGCGCGCGGTCGATGCCCCGCGCCGACAGGGCGCGGGAGGACAGCTCGTCGGCGAGCAGCCAGCCGGTCAGGGCCACGCCGATGATCGCCCCGGCGATCCCGCCGACGAGGGGGAGGAGGCCGACGAGCCACGCGAGCACGGCGACGCCGATCCCGCGCACGAGAAGCAGCAGGCCGTCGCCGGCGGCCCGCCAGAAGCCGTAGCCGGTGTCGGGCACGGCACCGGTCGTCTCGACCTCGGTGGCCCGCCACACCCGGTCGTAGAACGGCTCACCCACCACGAGGGTCACCGCGGTGAAGCTCACCGCCGCGAGGGCGAGGGCAGCGCCCACCGTGGCCAGCGCGAGGCCCACGCGGACGATCCCCGCCCACACCGGCGCCCACCCCGCGGCGAACGGCGTCACGGCCTCCACGAGTGGGGGAAGCGCGAGGATCAGCGCGACGAGCGCGGCACCGAAGACGAGGGCGACGAGTGCGGCCGGCACGAGCGCCCACGCCATCGCGCGCGGGATGCGGCGCCACAGCGCCACGCCGCGCACCAGCGTCCGCATCCCTCGCCCGAACTCCCGCATGCCGTCAGTCTCCCAGAGGCGGCGGATGCCGGCGTCGGCCGATGCCGGGGGGGGGCATGCCAGGATGGGCGCGGAGACCGCGGGCGAGGAGGCCGGATGCAGTGGCGCAGCACCTCCACGCAGCGCACCTACCGTGCGGTGCGGCTGTCGCTCGTGGCCGTCGTCGTGCTCCTCGCCGCCGCCGTTACGGCGGAGATCGTCGCGTCGGGGCCCCTCGGGTCGGTGAGCGCGGCGTATTACACCCCGGCGCGCAACGTCTTCGTCGGCGGCCTGAGCGCCGCGGCGCTCGCCCTGCTCGCGCTCTCGGGCCGCAGCGTCGAGCAGGTGCTCCTGGATCTCGCTGCGGTCCTCGCGGCGGTGGTGGCGTTCGTGCCGGTGCCCATCACGGCGGACGATCTGCGCGGCGAGGACCCCGGATGCCCGACGCCGGCGCCGTGCGTCCCCGCGTGGGCGCTGCCCGACGTCGCAAACGCGGTCTTCGCGCTCGCGGTGGTCGGCGTCGTCATGCTCGGCGTCGCGGCCGTGATCGGCGCCACCCAGCGGACGATCACCCGCGGGGCGGCGGCGGGCTGGGGTGCGGTCGCCGCGCTGGTGGTGGCCGTGGTGCTGTGGGCGGCGCTCGCACCGGCGTCCTTTCTCGCGTCGGCCCACCTCGCTGCCGCCGCAGGGCTGTTCGGTCTCATCGGCGCGGTGGCGGTGCTCGCGGGGCTCCGGCCCGCGGTGGCGGGGCAGCGGCGCCGTCGGCTGCGGACGGCGTACCTCGTCGTCGCAGTCGCGATGGCGGCCAGCCTTCTGTTCCTCGTCGCCGTCGCCGTGATCCCCTCGCCGCCGGTGCTCTTCTTCGCGGGGGAGGCGGCCGCGCTCGGCGTGTTCGCGGTGTTCTGGGTGGTCCAGACCATCGAGTGGTGGAACGATCCCGACCCGGCCCTGCGAAACCGGGAATAGCCCGACAGCCGCCGCGTTGAACTTGATATCACCGCGCTCAAGTTGCAAACTTGACAGCGTAAGACTCAAGTATCACAGGAGACGGGACATGCCCGAAGACTTCACCCCTTCCTCCGGCGACGGCGCCAGCTCGTTCGACGAGTTCCTCGCGCGCTACCTCGCGGGGGAGCGCGCTCGCGCGGAGCGGTCGATCGATCTCAGCCGCTTCCTGAGCGCCCGCACCCAGGCCCTCCTCCAGCAGGCCGGCCGGTTCGCGCTCGAGCGCGGTCAGCGGGAGCTGGATGCGCTCCACGTGCTGCGCGTCCTCATCGACGACCCGACCGCGAAGGACGCGGTCACCCGTATCGGGGCCGACCCCGCTGCGATCGCGCGGGCCACCGAGCAGCGGCTGCCTGCCGCATCCGGTGCCGCCGACGTCGAGGGTGCCGTCGTGACCGCCTCGGTCTCGCGCGCCCTCTTCCACGCTTACCAGGTCGCCCGCTCGTCCGGCTCGACGTACGTCGACCCCGAGCACCTCTTCTTCGCGCTCGTGCTCGCCCAGGACGCCCCGGCGGGGCAGGTGCTCGCGCAGGCGGGCGTCACCGCCGACGCCCTCACCCAGGGCATGCGCGAGACGGTCACCCCCGCCGGGGCGCCGGCCCCCGCGGATGCCCCGGCCGAGAGCGCGACGCCGAATCTCGACCGGTTCGGCACCGACCTCACCGCCCAGGCCGCCGCGGGCGAGCTCGACCCGGTGATCGGACGCGCTGACGAGATCGAGCAGACGATCGAGATCCTCAGCCGCCGCACCAAGAACAACCCCGTGCTCGTCGGCGAGGCCGGCGTCGGCAAGACCGCCATCGTGGAGGGTCTCGCCTCGGCCATCGTGGCCGGCACCGTACCCGAGCAGCTCCGCGGCAAGCGCGTGCTCGCGCTGGACCTGCCTGCGATGCTCTCCGGCACGCGCTACCGCGGCGACTTCGAGGAGCGCCTGACCCAGACGATGGACGAGATCGCCGCCCACAAGGGCGAGCTCATCGTCTTCATCGACGAGGTGCACACCGTCGTCGGCGCCGGGAGCGCGGGCGAGGGCGGCATGGACGCCGGCAACATCCTCAAGCCGCGCCTGGCCCGCGGCGACCTGCACCTCGTGGGCGCCACGACGCTCAAGGAGTACCGCATCATCGAGAAGGACCCGGCGCTGGAGCGCCGCTTCCAGCCGGTGCGGGTGGGGGAGCCCTCCCTCTCGGACGCCGTGCAGATCCTCCAGGGGCTCCGGCCCGCCTACGAGGAGCACCACGGCGTGCGCTACACCGACGACGCCCTCCGCGCCGCGGTGGAGCTGGGCGATCGCTACCTCACCGAGCGCGTTCTGCCCGACAAGGCCATCGACCTCATCGACCAGGCCGGCGCGCGACTGCGCCTCCGCCTCGGCGTGAAGGTCGACGTCTCCGAGCTCATGGAGCGCCTGGCGACCCTCGAGGCCGACAAGAACGCCGCCGTCTCCGGCGAGGCCCACCAGCGCCTCCGACACGGCGTCCGCATCCTC
>CAZBZR010000011.1:0-42422 GCA_964496445.1 uncultured Microbacterium sp. | reverse complement strand
CCGGCGAGCACTACGAGGAGGCCTCGCGCATCCGCGACGAGATCGCCGCGGTCCAGGAGCGTCTGGCCGCCGCCACCGCGGAGGGCGCGCACACCGCCGCCGCGGTCGTCGACGAGCCCGAGATCGCCGCGGTGATCAGCCGTGCCACCGGCATCCCGGTCCAGCGTCTCACCGAGAGCGAGCGCGAGCGCCTCGCCGCCCTCGAGGACGAGCTGCACGGCCGCGTGATCGGCCAGGACGACGCCGTGACGGCCGTCGCCCGCGCGGTGCGCCGCAATCGCACCGGCATGGGGGATGCACGGCGCCCGGTGGGCTCGTTCCTCTTCCTCGGCCCCACCGGGGTCGGCAAGACCGAGCTCGCGAAGGCCCTGGCCGCCTCCCTCTTCGACGACGACAGCGCCGTGATCCGCTTCGACATGAGCGAGTTCGGCGAGCGCCACACGGTCTCGCGCCTCGTGGGAGCCCCTCCGGGATACGTCGGGTACGACGAGGCCGGCCAGCTCACCGAGCGCGTGCGCCGCAACCCCTACTCGATCGTCCTGTTCGACGAGATCGAGAAGGCCCACCCCGACATCTTCAACCTGCTCCTGCAGGTACTCGATGACGGGCGCCTCACCGACGGCCAGGGCCGCACGGTCGACTTCCGCAACACCGTGGTCGTCATGACCTCGAACCTCGGCAGCGAGTTCCTCGCCTCGCGCTCGGGCGCCATCGGCTTCATCGCCGACGGCGGCGGAGCCACCGGCTTCGGGTCGGAGAAGGACCTGCGCGACCGCGTGATGGGCAAGCTGCGGGAGGCGATGCGGCCGGAGTTCCTCAACCGCATCGACGAGATCGTCCTGTTCCGGAAGCTCGACCGTCCGCAGCTGCGCGAGATCGTGCGACTGATGCTGGGCGCCACCGAGGCGCGGCTGGCGCAGCGCGAGATCGTCCTCGAGGTCACGGATGCCGCGGTGGACTGGCTCGCCGACGCCGGATACGAGCCGGAGTACGGGGCTCGTCCGCTGCGCCGCCTCATCCAGCGCGAACTGGATGACCGCATCGCCGACCTGTTCGTCACCGGGGCGCTCGCCGACGGCGGCGCCGTGACGGTGGACGTGACGGGGGAGGCGTCCGACGGCGCGCTGTCGGTGCGCGCCGCGGAGCGCCTCGCCGCCGCAGCCTGACCCGCCGAGCGAAGGCCCGGTCCTGCGGGACCGGGCCTTCGCCGTGCCGGCGGCGTGCGGCAGAGTGGGGGCATGCGCCGCCTCGGGACGATCGTCAGCCCCTACCAGCATCCGCCGGAGGCCCTCCCCGGCATCGTGCGCGCCGCCGAGGAGGCGGGCGTCGCCGAACTGTGGATCTGGGAGGACTGCTTCCGGCAGTCGGCCTTCGCCGTCGCGGCGTCGGCGCTGGCCTGGAGTGCGCGCCTGCGGGTCGGGATCGGCATCGCGCCGCTGCCGTTGCGCAACGTCGCGGTCACCGCGATGGAGATCGCGACGATCGAGCGGATGTTCCCCGGCCGGCTGCTGCCGGGGGTCGGGCACGGCCTGCAGGGATGGATGCGGCAGGTGGGGGCGCGCCACGCCTCGCCGCTGACGCTCATGGCCGAGCAGGTGCCGGCCCTGCGGAGCCTGCTGGCCGGAGAGCGCGTCTCCACCGAGGGGCGCTACGTGCGCCTGCGGGAGGTCGCCCTCGACTGGCCGCCGGCGGCCGCGCCCCGCGTGTACGCGGCCGCGGAGGGGCCGAAGACGCTGCGGCTGGCCGGCGCGGTCGCCGACGGCGTGGTCCTCGACAGCCGTCACACGCCCGCCGAGGTCGCCGCCGCCGTCGCCGCCGTGCGAGCCGGCCGCACCGAGGCCGGACGGGCGGGGGCACCGGACGTGGTCGCCTATGTCGTCACGGCGTTCGGACCGGCGGCCCGGGAGCGCGCGACCGCGGTCGTCGGCGACGCCGCCGACGCCGAGCAGCGCGTGCTCGCCGGCACCCCCGCGGAGGTCGCGGCGCAGGCCGCGGCGTTCTACGACGCCGGCGTCGACGACGTGGTGCTGCTGCCGACGGCGGATGCCGTACCGGCGGAGTTCTTCGCGGCCGCGGCCGAGGTCGCCCGCCGGGTGGGCGCGGAGGGCCCGGCGTGAGCGGCGCCCTCTCGATCGGCGTGGCCGGAGCGCTCGGGCCCGAGGCCATCGCGGCCCTCGCGCCCACCGTCGAGCGCCTCGGGTTCGCCGCGCTGTGGGTCAACGACACCCCGGGCGGCGACGCGCTGGCCGCCCTGGCCGCCGCCGCCCGGACCACCTCGACCCTGATCCTCGCCGCCGGCGTCGTGCCGATCGATCGCCGCCCGGCGGCGGACATCGCGCGGGCCGTCACCGGTCTCCCGGCCGAGCGGCTGTGGCTCGGCGTCGGCGCGGGCGGCCTGCGCGCGGGTGCCCTCGCGCGAGTGGGCGACGCGGTGGAGCAGCTGCGGGCCACCGGTGCCGCGCGCGTGCTCGTCGGCGCACTTGGGCCGCGGATGCGCCGCCTCGGCGCCGAACAGGGCGACGGGGTGCTGCTGAACTGGGTGCCGGCGGACGCCGTCGCCGACCAGCGGGCCGTGCTCCGCACGATGGATCCCGCGGCGCACGTCGCGGTCTACGTCCGGACGGCCCTCGACCCCGTCGCCGGCGGACGGCTGGCGGCGGAGGCCGAGCGGTACGGCTCCTTCCCGGCGTACGCGCGCCACTTCGCCCGGCTGGGCGTCGCCCCGATCGACACCGCGTTCGACGGCGAGGAGGCGCTGCGCGCGGGCCTTGCCGCCTACCGCGGGGCGGCCGACGAGGTCGTCCTCCGGGCCGTGACGGTCGCCGACGCCCGCGCCGAGCTGGAGGCCTTCGCCGAGCGCGCGGCCGTGGTCGCGCGGTAGCGGGCGCGCAACCCCCGCGCCGCCGTCGGGGGGGCGATGGGACAATCGCGGGATGTTGCTGGCCGACGTCGTCTCCGCCGCCGCCGAGGTCGGCGCCACCCGCTCCCGTACGGCGAAGACGACCGCGCTGGCGGCCCTGCTCGAGCGCGCGGACGCCGAGGAGATCGTCGCGGTGGTCGGGCTCCTCACCGCGGCACCGCGGCAGGGTCGGCTCGGCGTGGGGTGGCGGACGCTCGCCGCGGCGGGGGAGCGCACCCCCGCGGCCTCGGAGACCCTCGAGGTGGCGGAAGTGGATGCCGCGTTCGACGCGCTGGCCGCCGTGGCCGGTGCGGGAGCGGCCGGGCGCCGCCGCGAGCTGCTCGACGCCCTCGCCGCGCGGGCGACGGCGGCGGAGTGGGACTTCCTCACGCGCGTCCTCCTGGGCGAGCTGCGCACCGGAGCGCTGGAGGGCGTGCTCGTGGCCGCCATCGCGCGGGCCGCCGGGCGCGCGGAGCCGGAGGTGCGGCGCGCGGCGATGCTCCTGGGAGATCTCGCCGAGACCGCCCTCCTGGCGCTGACCGGCGGCGAGGCGCTCGCCGACGTCGGCCTCATCCCGGGACGCCCCGTCCTGCCGATGCTGGCCGGGACGGCGGCGGATGTCGCCGCCGCGATGGTCGTCGTGGCAGGCGAGGTCTCGGTGGAGTACAAGCTCGACGGCGCCCGCATCCAGGTGCACCGGCGCGGCGGCGAGGTGCGCGTGTTCACGCGCAGCCTCGCCGAGGTGACCGGGCGCCTGCCGGAGATCGTCGCGGTGGTGCGCGATCTGCCGGGCGGCGACCTCATCCTCGACGGCGAGACCCTCGCCCTCGACGACGACGGCGCGCCGCGGGCCTTCCAGGACACGATGGCGCGGTTCGGGGCCCAGACCGCCTCCGAGATCGCGCTGCGCCCCTGGTTCTTCGACGTGCTGCACGCCGGCGGCCGCGACCTGCTCGACGAGCCGCTGGCCGCGCGCCAAGACGTGCTGGAGGAGATCGCCGGAGCGTGGCGGATCCCGGCGCTGCGGACGGGCGAGGTCGCCGCCGCGACCGCGTGGGAGACGGCCGCGCTCGAGGCCGGCCACGAGGGGGTGATGGTCAAGGACCTCGCCGCGCCATACGCCGCCGGTCGCCGCGGCACCGGATGGCTGAAGGTCAAGCCGGTGCACACGTTCGACCTCGTCGTGCTCGCCGTCGAGCGCGGTTCGGGCCGGCGCGCGGGGTGGCTGTCCAACATCCACCTCGGCGCGGCGGACCCGGAGGGCGAGTACGGCGAGCCGGGCGGGTTCGTCATGGTCGGCAAGACCTTCAAGGGCCTCACCGATGACCTCCTCCGCTGGCAGAGCGCGCACTTCCCGACCCTCGCCGTGGGGGAGGAAGGCCACGTCCTGCGCGTGCGGCCCGAGACGGTCGTGGAGATCGCGATCGACGGTGTGCAGCGCTCGCCGCGGTACCCCGGCGGCATCGCGCTGCGGTTCGCGCGGGTCAAGCGCTACCGGCCCGACAAGCGCCCCGTCGAGGCCGACAGCATCCAGCGCCTGCGCGCGCTGCTGCGGGGCTGACGCGCGGGCGGCCGCGTGTCAGGATGACGGCATGACGCGCGCGCCGGGGCCGGGGACCGAGATCGACTACCGCTCGGTCGGCCGACCCGGTGCCGCCCGCGTGATCCTCGTGCTGCGCTCCGGCCCCCTCGCCACGAGCGACCCCGATCCCGAGGTCACCGCGCAGCGCGACGTGCGGCTGCTTCTGGTGGGCCTGGACGGGGAGGAGCTGAGCGACCCGCCGACCTTCGGCGGCGAGACGCCGGCGGGGTCCACGGCCGCGCAGGTGCTCGCCCTCCTCGACACGGAGGCCCCGGGGCCCGCGCTCGGTCTCGTCGCCGAGCGGACGGCCGTCCCCTTCGCCATCACGCTCGCCGCCGACCTCGGGGCTCGGATCGATCGCCTCGCCCTGGTCGCGCCGGCGCCGCCCGAGACACCGCTGGCCGCCGACCTCCTCACGGCGCGGCTGGAGCGCATCGGAGCGGACACGGTCGTCCTCGCCGGGCCGGACGACGCGGCCGCGGCACGCTCCTATGCCGGAGCGATGCCGGCGGCGGCGACCTGGATCCGCGAGGCGGATGCCGGCGGCCGGATCGCGCTGTCGCGCGTGTGGCGCGACGTGCTCGACCACGTCGCGCCACACGGCTGAGGCCCGCCCCGCGGGCGGATCAGGTGCGTAGGAAGCTCCCGCCGGCGCGCAGGCGCGAGAGGGCGTCGACGGTGGCGGCGAGGATGAGGACGCCGCCGGTGACGAGGAGGTTGATACCGGCCGGCAGGTTCAGCAGCGCCAGACCGTTGGTGATCGTGGCGATCACGAGGGCGCCGATCGCCGCGTGCATGAGCCGTCCCCGGCCGCCGAAGAGACTCACGCCGCCGACGACCGCCGCCGCCACGCCGCTGAGGACGATGTCGCGTCCGACCGTGGCATCCACCGACCCCACCCGCGACACGCTGAGGAGGCCCGAGACGACCGCGAGCGTCGAGCACAGCACGAACGCCCACCAGCGCACCCACCGCACCTTCACGCCGGAGCGGCGCGCCGCTTCGGCGTTGCCGCCGATCGCATAGATGTACCGGCCGAACCGCGTGCGGTCCAGGGCGAAGGTGCCCACCCACAGCACCGCGAGCACGAGGGGGACGATGATGGGCACGCCCTGCACGGCGATCACGGACTGACCGCGGTCCTGGTTGAGGATGTACACCAGCACCCCGCCGATCACCGCGATGACGGCGAGCTTGATCCACACCAGCGAGATCGCGCGGTTGGGAACGCCCGCGCGGCGGCGGCGGCCCCGGTCCCAGAACGACGTGCCGGCGGAGACGGCGAGGACCACCGCGAGCATCACCCAGCCCGCCCACACCGGCAGGTTGCCGTTCTGGAGGGCGAGGAGCTCGGGCACCTGGAGGCGGTAGAGGCCGCCGTCGCCGATGATGAGGAGCGCGAGCCCCTGGTAGCCGAGGAAGAGTCCGAGGGTCACGACGAAGGAGGGGATCCCCACCCGCGCGACGAAGAACCCGATGAGGGCGCCGGTGGCCAGCCCCACCCCGAAGCCGACGAGGAGCGCGAGAGGCCACGGGATGCCGAAGGCCGCGTTCAACACCACGAACAGCGCCATCGCGACACCCCCGGTGACCCCGGCGGACAGGTCGATCTCGCCGAGGAGGAGCACGAACACGAGCGCCATCGCGAGCATCACGAGGGTCGCCGCCTGGTTGAGCAGGTTCGCGAAGTTGCGCTCGGTGAGGAAGTAGGGGCTGAGCACCGAGAAGAGGATCATCAGCACCACGAGCCCGCCGATCGCGGGAAGGGCTCCCATGTCGCCGCCGCGCACGCGCTGCAGCCAGGCGGCCACCTGGTCGCGCAGTCCCCCCTCCACCCCGCTGCCGATGAGGTCGCCGGAGACCGGGTCGGGGGAGGCGTTGGTGCGAGTGAACTCCGTCATGCCGTGCCCTCCGGGGTGGCGATCGTGTCGGTGGTCAGAACCGGCGCTCCGGTGAGCGTCCGGGTGCCGGTGATGTAGCCGACGACGTCGTCGCGGGTGGTCTGATCGGCGCGCACCTGCGCGACCATCTGGCCGAGATAGAGCACCGCGATGTCGTCGGCGACGGCAAAGACGTCGGCGAGGTTGTGGCTGATGAGGATGACCGCGACGCCCTGCTGCGCGAGGCGCTGCACGAGGGCGAGCACCTGCTCGGTCTGCGCGACGCCCAGCGCGGCGGTGGGCTCGTCGAGGATCACCACGCGCGCCTTCTTCAGCACGGCCCGCGCGATGGCGACCGTCTGGCGCTGACCGCCGGAGAGGGAGGACACCTTCTGCCGCACCGACTTCACGGTGCGCACCGACAGGCCCCGCAGGGTGTCGGAGGCGTCGCGCGGGGTGTGCAGGTCGCGGTGCACGCCGTCGATGAGCACCTCGCCCTCGTCATAGGGCTGGACGCCGGCCAGCCCCTTGATGAGGGTGGACTTCCCGGCCCCGTTGTCGCCGACGAGGGCGGTGACGGTGCCGGGCCAGACCTTCAGGTCGACGCCCTTGAGGACGCTGACGGGACCGAACGCCTTCTTCACGCCCCGCAGTTCGATGATGGGTTCTGTCATGCGGCTCTCCTGGTCGCGGATGGGTGCGGACGAGAACGGGGCGCCGCGCCGAGGCCGGCGCGGCGCCCCGCCGAGGCCGGGCTACTGCACCCCGTACTCCGCGCACTTGGGTGCGACGTCGCCGGTGCAGATCTCCGCGGCATCCGCGTCGCCTGCCTCCACGACCTCGATCACCTCGTCGGGTCCCACCAGCAGCGGGGTGACGGCGATGTAGGGGGTGCCGTCCTCCAGCTCCTGATCGGCCGACGGCGTCTCGCCGTTCAGCAGCGCGATGGCCACCTCCACGGCGGCGTCGGCCGCTTCCTTGACGGGCTTGTAGACCGTGGCGGTCTGCCAGCCCAGCAAGATGTTCTGCAGCCCCGCGACGTTCGCATCCTGTCCGGAGACGGCGACGCCGGTGAGGTTGTTGTTCTGCAGCACCTTGATCACGCCGGCGGCGTTGGTGTCGTTGGCCGCCCACACGCCGTCCACCTTGCCCCCGAGCGAGGTCAGCGCCTGCTCGAAGTTGGTCTGCGACTTGGCCTGGTCCCAGATCCCGGGAGGCTCGGCGGCCGGGGTCACGCCCGCCGCGGAGAGCACCTCGTCGGCGCCCTCGCGGAACATCGCGGCGTTGCCGTCCGTAGGGTCGCCGCCCATGTAGACCACCACCGAGGTGGCGGGGTCCTTGCCGGCGGCCTCGAGGCCGTCGAGGACCGTCTGGCCCTCCATGCGCCCGACCTCCACGTTGTCGAAGGACACGTAGTAGTCCGCGCCGGCGAACGGGCGGTCGTAGGCGACGACGGGGATGCCCTCGCCCTTGGCCTTGGCCGCGACGGCTTCCGCCGCCCCCTGGTAGTCCACCAGCAGCATCACGCCGCAGCCCTTCGTGAGCTGCTGGTCGGCGATGGTGGAGTACTTGTTGGTGTCGCCCTGGGCGTTCTGGATGTCGACCTCGAAGCCCGCCTCCTCCAGCCCCTCCTGCAGGTACTTGCGGTCGAAGTTCTCCCACCGGGGCGAGGATGCCGCGTCGGGCAGGATGACGCAGGCGCGTCCGACGTCGCCCTCACCGCCGCCTCCGCCGCCGCCGGCGTCGCCGCCGCCACTGGATCCCGAACACCCTGCGAGCAGGACCGCCGCCGCGCCTGAGAGCGCTACCACGGCGGCCAATGAGCGTCGCTTCATTTCTCACCCTTCGTTGGTGTGAGGTGTCTCCTCGTGAGCCACGATCACCGCTGACGTGGCGGAGGACATGATTCTCCCCCTGGCGCCGCGAGGACACCGATGGAAGGTCACGGTTTCGTAAAGTCTCCGAAACCCCTTTTCGACGTCACTCGCGCGAGGGCACCAGCCGCACCAGGACGACGTGCTCCGACTCGTCGGTCTCGGCGACGTCGGGGTGGGCCTTGAGGAAGTCGGAGAAGCTGCGCACGCCGTACGCCTTCTCGCTGAAGGCGGGGTCCAGGCGCTTGAGGAGGCTCTTCACCGCCGACGCGTGCTGCCACTCGTTGTCGTCGCGATCGCCGCCGAGGCGGAGCGCCCGCTCGAGCAGGTCGGCGCCGGGGTCGGTCGTGCGCTTGCGCGAGCGCGGACGGCTGGGCGCGGGCTCCTTCTTCGCCGCGGCAGGGAGGGTGATGCCGGGCAGCGCGTCGTACGCGTCGAAGCGGTCGCAGGCGGCGGCCAGAGACTTCGCCGTGGAGCCGGCCACGCCGACCCCCACCACGTAGCGGCCGAGGCGCTTGCATCGCTGCGCGAGCGGGACGTAGTCGGAGTCGCCCGCCACGATCACGACGTGGGTGAGGTCGGGCAGGCGGAACATGTCCTCCACGGCATCCACGGCCAGGCGGATGTCGGCGCCGTTCTTGGCATAGGCGGCGGCGGGGAACAGCTGCACGAGGTCGACGGCGCGCGCGACGAGCTGCGAGCGGTACTCGGCGTTGACCGGCAGCGACCAGTCGGCGTAGGCGCGGGTGAGCACGAGCGTGCCGAAGCTCGCGGCGTAGTCGATGATCGCGCCGACATCGATGGTCGCCTGCGCGAGCCGCTCGGCGATCTCGGGCTCGGCGGGGTTCTCGGCGATGCGCGAGCGGTCGCGCGAATAGGCGTTGCGGCCGTGCACGCGGTCGTACCAGGACATCACGATGTTGTCGAAGTCGAGGTAGACGGCGACGCGCGCGTTCTGTGAATCGGGCATGGTCTCTAGTCTCCCGCCTCAGATCTCGCCGGGGTAGCACAGACCGATCTGCGCGCGCACCGCGTCGAGAGTGGCCATGATCGCGACGGTCTCCCCGATGGGCAGGATGTCGCCGTCCGTGCGCCCCGCGCCCACGAGGTCTTCCGCATAGCGCGCCTGATACTGCATGCCGCGCCCCTCCACAGGCGAGGCGTACTCCTCGAGCACCGTCCCGTCGGGAGCGATGACCCGGAAGGAGGTGGGCGTGTACCAGACCGTGTCGATCTCGATGCGGGCCTCCGCGCCCAGGATGGTGGCCGTGTTCGGGCCCGCGGCGCGTGAGGAGGACAGCGTCGTGGAGACCGCTCCTCCCGCATGGACGAAGGTCGTGGCGACCTCCGTGTCTGCGCCGGTCTCGGCGAACCGCGCAGCGGCGGTGATCCCCTCCGGGCGGCCGAGGACGTCCCACGCGAAGGACACCGGGTAGATGCCGAGGTCCAGCAGCGCGCCGCCGCCGAGGGCGAGGTCGTTGAGGCGGTGCGCGGGGTCGGCGGTGATGCGCTGGGTGTGCGTCGCGATGACCGCGCGCACCTCGCCCAGAGTCCCGGCGGCGAGGATCTCCCGGATGCGGACCATGTGGGGGAGGTAGCGCGTCCACATCGCCTCCATCGCCAGCAGGCCCCGCTCGGCGGCGCGGTCGCGCACGGCGGCGGCCTCGGCGGCGGTGAGGGTGAACGGCTTCTCCACCAGCACGTGCTTGCCGGCGTCCAGGGCGAGCAGGGCGTTGCCGGCGTGGGCCGGATGCGGCGTCGCGACGTAGACGATGTCCACGTCGGGGTCGGCCACCAGCGCTTCGTACGACCCGTGGGCGCGCGGCACGTCGTGGACACGGGCGAACGCCTCGGCGGCGTCCTGGCGGCGCGACCCCACGGCGGTGACCGTCATGCCGGCCGCCCGCAGGTCGGTCGTGAACGATCGTGCGATGCCGCCCGTGGCGAGGATCCCCCAGCGCAGTCCTGTCATTCTCCGAGCGTAACGGCGCGCGCCCCTAGGCTCGTCGCGTGAGTTCCGTCGACCGCTTCCGCGAGCTGCTGCGCATCCCCACGGTCTCCCGTGCCGACCCCGCCGAGACCGACCCGGCACCGTTCGCGCAGTTCCGCGACGCCCTGCAGCGGCTGTATCCCGCCCTCCACGCGCACCTCGAGCGCACCGAAGTGGGGGAGGGCGCGCTGCTGTATCGCTGGCCGGGCGCATCCGCCGCCGACCCGCTCGTGCTCATGGCGCACCAGGATGTCGTCCCCGTCGAGGCGGCCGAGTGGCAGCATCCGCCGTTCGCCGCCGAGATCGTCGGCGAGGGGGCGGAGGCGGAGATCCACGCGCGCGGCGCCATCGACGACAAGGCGGCGCTGGTGGCGATCCTGGAGGCCGTCGAGGCGCTCGTGGCCGAGGGGGTCGTGCCGCCCCGCGACGTCTACCTCGCCTTCGGGGCCGACGAGGAGACGCACGGCACCGGCGCGCAGGCGATGGCCGCCGAGCTCGCCGCCCGCGGCGTCCGCCCGGGGCTCGTGCTGGACGAGGGCGGAGCGGTCGTGACCGGGGTGCTCCCCGGGCTCACCGCGCCGGCGGCGATGATCGGGGTCGGCGAGCGCGGCATCGCCACCTTCGTGCTCACCGCGCGCGAGGCGGGCGGCCACGCCTCCACGCCGCCGCGGATGCCCGCGACCGCGCGCCTCGGCCGTGCCGTCGATCGGCTGCGCCGGCGCCCGTTCGCGCTGCGGCTCTCGCCCCCGGTGCGCGCGCTCCTCGTCTCCGCCTCGCGGCACATGACCGGGCCGCTGCGGATGCTGTTCGCCCGGGCCGGGGCGCTCGCCCCGGTGCTCACGCGCGTGTTCGCCGCGCTCGGCCCGGAGACCAACGCGCTGGTGCGGACGACGGCCGTGGTCACCCAGCTCTCCGGATCGCAGGGGCGCAACGTCCTGGCCACGCGTGCGCGGGCGTGGGTGAACGTCCGCCTCCTCCCGGGCGACAGCGTCACGGCCGCCGGTGCGCACCTGCGCCGCGCCATCGCCGATCCCCTGGTGACGGTCGAGCTCGAGGAGGGCTCGGAGCCCTCGCCGGTGTCGCCGTGGCAGGGGCCGGAGTGGCGGCGCCTGGCCCGCACCGTCGGCCAGACGCTGGGGGAGGATGTCGTCGCACTCCCGTACGTACAGCTCGGCGCCAGTGACAGCCGCTTCTTCACGGCGCTGTGCGACCGGGTGTACCGGTTCACGCCGTTCGCGCTCACCCGGGCCGAGCGCGATGCGCTGCACGCCCACGACGAGCGCATCCGCGTCGAGGTGTGGCTGCGGGGCATCGAGTTCTACCGCGCCCTCATCGTCGCGGACTGAGCGGCTGGGGCGGGACGTCGCTCTCGCCCAGGAGGAACGCGACGATCCCCGTCGCCGTCCCCTCGAGGACCGGCCCGGCGCCGAAGGACCACCCGGCGTCGGCGGCGCGGACGGTGTGCCCGCGCAGCACGGCGCGGCGATCGGCGGGTGCGGTGCCGGCCGCGGCGAAGGCCACCATGCCGGCGATCGCGGGATCGAGACCAGGATCGGCGCCGCGGCGGGCGGCCAGCTGCAGCAGCGCCCGCACCGCGGCGACGAGGGCGCGCGTACGGCGGCGCGGGCCGGTGCGGATCGCCGCGGCCGCCGCGCGCAACCCCGCCGCGTCGGCGACGGGGTCGATGCCCGCCGCCGCGGCGAATGCGCTCGCCTCTGCCGGCACCTCGTCGCTCAGGGCGGCCGCGCGCTCCAGGACGGCGGCCAGCGGAACGCGCCGATCGGACGTGATCGCGCTCTCGTCGACGTCGCCGCGAGAGCTCAGCGGAAGATGACGCGCGAATCCGGACACGGTGCGAGTGTATGCATGTGACAAACGTGTGACAGAATCCGATCGACGCGCTGCGGAATGTGACAGTCACACGATCTCTCGTGCCGTGCGCGCCGGGGCACACCGTCGTGCGGCGGGAGGACGAATGAGCGAGGACGCGGGCGCGCGGCGCCCCAGCATCCGCGATGTCGCGCGTCTGGCCGACGTGTCGCACCAGACCGTGTCGCGCGTGCTGAACGATCACCCCAGCATCCGCCCCGAGACGCGGGCGCGCGTGCTCGAGGTGATGGAGCGCCTGCAGTACCGGCCCAATCGGGCCGCCCGGGCGCTCGTGACCTCCCGCTCGCAGACCATCGGCATCCTCGCCGCCTCCAGCACGCAGTACGGCCCGGCCTCCAGCATCGCGGCCATCGAGGCCGCCGCCCGCGGTCGCGGCTACTGGGTGAGTACGGCGAACATCGAGGCGCGCGACCCCGACTCGATCGCCGCGGGGCTCGCCCACCTCATCGCCCAGTCGATCGAGGGGCTCGTCGTGATCGCGCCGCAGGTGCGCGTCATCCGCGCCATCGCCGCCCAGCAGCTCGACATTCCCTACGTCACGCTCCAGTCCACCGAGCTGGACCCCGGGCACAACCTGTCCGTCGACCAGATCGCCGGCGCGCGCCTGGCCACGCGCCACCTCATCGAGCAGGGCCACCGCGCCATCTACCACCTCGCCGGCCCGCAGGACTGGGTCGAGGCGGAGGCGCGGATGCGGGGGTTCCTCGAGGAGATGTCGGCCAGCGACATTCCGACCACCGCGCCCATCCTGGGGGACTGGACGGCCGATTTCGGCTACTACGCGGGCCGCGAGCTGCTGCAGGTGCGCGATTTCACCGCGATCTTCTCCTCGAACGACCAGATGGCGCTGGGCCTGCTCCACGCCATCCGGGAGGCGGGGCTGGACGTACCTGGCGACATCTCCATCGTCGGCTTCGACGACATCCCCGAGGCGGCTCACTTCTCGCCGCCGCTGACCACCGTGCGCCAGGATTTCCCCGAACTCGGCCGTCGCTGCGTGGATCTGCTGCTGGGCGCGGCCGATCCGGCTGCCGGGCCGGTGGCGACGGCGATCGTGCCAGAGCTGGTCGTGCGCGCGTCCACCGGGCCCGTCGCAGGCGTCTGAGGGCCGTTACCGGACTGAGACACGCGGCGAGTTGACACCGCCGACATCCGCCTGGCTATAGTGTCCCGATGTGAACGGTCACATGGCCGTCCCGCGAACTTGACGAAGGAGTCCGTCGCATGAGCCCGAGTGCCGAGGCCGAGCGTTCCGCCTCGTACGTGGATGGCGTGAAGACCGAGGTCGCGATCGCCCGCACGCGTGCCGAGGTGGCGTCGCTGCACGCCGAACTGGTGCGCTATGGTCTCGTCGTCTGGACGGGCGGCAACGTCTCGGGCCGCGTCCCCGGAGCCGATCTCTTCGTCATCAAGCCCTCCGGCGTCTCCTACGACGACCTCGCCCCCGAGAACATGATCCTGTGCGATCTGGACGGCAACGTCGTCCCCGGCACGCCCGGGAGCGAGCGCGCCCCCTCCTCCGACACCGCCGCGCACGCCTACGTCTACCGCCACCTCCCCGAGGTGGGGGGCGTCGTGCACACGCATTCCACGTACGCGACGGCCTGGGCCGCACGCGGCGAGGAGATCCCGTGCGTGATCACGGCGATGGCCGACGAGTTCGGCGGACCGATCCCCGTCGGGCCCTTCGCGATCATCGGCGACGACTCGATCGGCCGCGGGATCGTCGAGACCCTCCGCGGACACCGCTCGCGCGCGGTCCTCATGCAGAACCACGGCCCGTTCACGATCGGCACCAGCGCCCGTGACGCGGTGAAGGCCGCCGTCATGCTCGAGGACGTCGCCCGCACGGTGCACCTCGCCCGGGAGGGCGGCGCCCTCCTCCCCATCCCGCAGGACGCGATCGACCGGCTCTTCGACCGGTACCAGAACGTCTACGGCCAGCAGACCCACAACTGAATACATCCCGACGAAGACGTCCTACGAAAGGAAACACAGTGAAAGGCAAGAAGGTACTTCTCGCGGCGGTCGCCGCGGGTGCCCTGATGCTCTCGGCCTGCAGCGGCAACGGCGGCAGCGGCAGCGGCGGCGAGGGCGGCGGCGACGGCGGCCTCATCGGCGTCGCGATGCCGACCAAGAGCTCCGAGCGCTGGATCCAGGACGGCAACGCCGTCAAGGAGACCCTCGAGGAGCAGGGATACAGCGTCGACCTCCAGTACGCCGAGGACGACATCCCCACCCAGGTCTCCCAGATCGAGAACATGATCACCAAGGGCGCCGAAGCGCTGATCATCGCCTCCATCGACGGCACCACCCTCTCCGAGGTGCTGCAGACCGCCGCCGACGCCGACATCCCCGTCATCGCCTACGACCGTCTCATCAAGGGGTCGGAGAACGTCGACTACTACGCGACGTTCGACAACTTCCTCGTCGGGCAGCAGCAGGCCTGGACCGTGCTGAACGGCCTCGGCCTGACCGACCTCGAGGGCAACCCGCTCGACGACGCGCCCGCCGGCCCGTTCAACATCGAGCTGTTCGCCGGGTCGCTGGACGACAACAACGCGTTCTTCTTCTGGGACGGCGCGATGTCCGTCCTCGAGCCGCTCATCGACGACGGCACGCTGGTCGTGCAGTCGGGCCAGACCGACATCGAGCAGGCCGCGACGCTGCGCTGGGACGGCGAGACCGCCCAGAGCCGCATGGAGGACATCCTCACCGCGAACTACTCCGACGGCACGCAGGTCGACGCGGTGCTCTCGCCCTACGACGGCATCTCGCGCGGCATCATCTCCGCCCTGACCGACGCCGGGTACTCGGTCGGCCCCGACTGGCCGATCATCTCCGGTCAGGACGCCGAGGTCGACTCGGTCAAGGCGATCCTCTCCGGCGAGCAGTACGCGACGATCTTCAAGGACACGCGTGAGCTCGCGAAGGTCGCCGCCGACATGGCGATCGCCGTCCTGAACGACGAGGAGCCCGAGGTCAACGACACCGAGACGTACGACAACGACGTCAAGGTCGTCCCCTCCTTCCTGCTCGCCCCGGTCCCGGTCATCAAGGACAACGTCGAGTCCGCGCTGGTCGACACCGGCTACTGGACCAAGGAGGACCTCGGCCTCTAAGGTCCGAGCACACCCTCCGACGGTGGACGGGAGCTCCGGCTCCCGTCCACCGTCGCGGCCGGTTCCATCCACCCCACGAGGAAGTCGGAGAACGTGTCAGTCAACATCCTGGAGATGCGCGGCATCACCAAGACGTTCCCGGGCGTCAAAGCCCTCTCCAACGTCACCCTGTCCGTACGCAGCGGCGAGATCCACGCCATCTGCGGCGAGACCGGCGCCGGCAAGTCGACGCTGATGAAGGTGCTGTCGGGGGTGTACCCCCACGGCAGCTACGACGGCTCGATCGTCTACGCCGGCGACGAGGTGCAGTTCCGCAACCTCCGCGACAGCGAGGCCAAGGGCATCGTCATCATCCACCAGGAGCTGGCCCTCAGCCCCTACCTCTCGATCGCCGAGAACATCTTCCTCAACAACGAGCGCCAGACCGGCGGGCTGATCGACTGGAACAAGACGAACTTCGAGGCCAAGCGCCTGCTCGAGCGCGTCGGCCTGAAGGACAACCCGACCACGAAGATCAAGCAGATCGGCGTCGGCAAGCAGCAGCTCGTGGAGATCGCTAAGGCGCTGTCCAAAGACGTGAAGCTCCTCATCCTGGACGAGCCGACGGCCGCCCTCAACGACGAGGACTCCGCGCACCTGCTGGAACTCATCCTGCAGCTGAAGGCCGAGGGCGTGACCTCGATCATCATCAGCCACAAGCTCAACGAGATCAAGCGCGTCGCCGACACCGTGACGGTCATCCGCGACGGCAAGACCATCGAGACGATCGCGAAGGTCGACGTCACCGAGGACCGCATCATCAAGGACATGGTGGGCCGCGACCTCGAGCACCGCTATCCCGACCACGAGCCGCAGATCGGCGAGGAGCTGCTGCGGGTGGAGGACTGGACGGCGCACCATCCGCAGGACCCGTCGCGTGTCGTCGTGGACAAGGTCTCGCTCACCGTCCGCGCCGGCGAGATCGTTGGTATCGCCGGACTCATGGGCGCCGGGCGCACCGAGTTCGCCATGAGCCTGTTCGGCCACAGCTACGGCACCCGCATCTCGGGCAAGGTGTTCATGCGCGGCACCGAGATCAAGACCCGCAGCGTGTCCGAGGCGATCCGCAACGGCCTGGCCTACGCCACGGAGGATCGCAAGACCTTCGGCCTGAACCTCATCGAGGACATCAAGCGCAACATCTCGATGGCGTCGCTGCGCAAGCTCGAGAAGGCGGGCCTCGTCAACGACAACGAGGAGTTCAAGGTCGCCAACGACTATCGGCGGGAGCTGAACATCAAGGCACCGAACGTCCTGGTCAAGACCGGCAAGCTCTCCGGTGGCAACCAGCAGAAGGTCGTGCTGTCGAAGTGGATCTACTCCGATCCCGATGTGCTCATCCTCGACGAACCCACCCGCGGGATCGACGTCGGCGCGAAGTACGAGATCTACACGATCATCAACCGCCTCGCCGCGCAGGGGAAGGGGATCATCGTGATCTCCTCCGAGCTGCCGGAGCTGCTGGGCATCTCCGACCGCGTGTACGCGCTGTCGGAGGGGCGCATCACCGGCGAACTGCCCATCGAAGAAGCCACCCCCGAATCCGTCCTCAAGCTCATGACCATGGAGAACCCCCGCTGACGGGGGCATCGGAGACACACCAATGACGAACAACACCGAGGCCGTCGGCGCGAAGGTCAACCCGCCCGACAACACGTTCACCCGCTGGTTCTCGCACCTGCTGGCCGACCTGGGCAAGAACGGCATCTTCATCGCCCTCATCGCCGTCGTGGCGCTGTTCGCGATCCTCACCAACGGCATCCTGCTGCGCCCCCAGAACATCTCGAACCTGGTCGTGCAGAACGGCTACATCCTGGTGCTCGCCATCGGCATGGTGATGGTGATCATCGCGGGCCACATCGACCTGTCGGTCGGATCGGTCGCGGCCTTCATCGGGGCGCTGTCCGGCGTCTTCGCGGTGAAGATGGGGATGCCCTGGTGGCTCGCCATCGTCCTGTCGCTCCTGATCGGCGCCCTCGTGGGCGCATGGCAGGGATTCTGGATTGCGTTCGTGGGCATTCCCGCCTTCATCGTGACGCTCGCGGGCATGCTCATCTTCCGCGGCCTCGCGCTCGTGGTGCTCGGCAACGCCAACATCGGCTCCTTCCCGACGGAGTACCGCGCGCTCGGCAACGGGTTCCTCTCCGGATTGTTCGGCGACACCGACCCCGACATCTTCACCCTGGCCATCGGCGCGGTCGCGATCGTGGCCCTGGTCATCCAGCAGTTCCGCACGCGCGCCGGGCGCCGCAAGTACGGGCAGGACGTCGAGCCGCTGGTGTGGGTCATCGCCAAGCTCGTGCTGGTCTCCGCGGCCATCGGGTTCTTCACCTACTCGCTGGCCTCCTACAAGGGCATCCCGGTGACCCTCATCGTGCTCGCCGTCCTCGTCATGGTCTACGGCGTCGTGATGAACCGCACCGTGTTCGGCCGCCACATCTACGCCATCGGCGGCAACCGGCACGCGGCCGAGCTGTCGGGCATCAAGACGCGGCGCGTCGACTTCTGGCTGTTCGTGAACATGGGCTTCCTCGCGGCCCTGGCCGGCCTCATCTTCACGGCCCGCCTGAACCTCGCCGGGCCCAAGGCCGGTGACGGCTTCGAGCTCGAGGCCATCTCGGCGGCCTTCATCGGCGGCGCGGCGGTGCAGGGCGGCGTGGGCACGATCGGCGGCGCCATCATCGGTGGCCTCATCATCGGCGTCCTCAACAACGGCATGTCGATCCTCGGCATCGGCATCGAGTGGCAGCAGGCGGTCAAGGGCCTCGTGCTGCTGCTGGCCGTCGCCTTCGACGTCTACAACAAGCGCCGCTCCGGCAACTGAGCGCACCCGCGCACGACGAGGGCCTCCGCTGCGGCGGGGGCCCTCGTCGTAGCGCCGGGTCGGCCGGGGTTGCCCGCACAATCCCTCGCGAGACTCAGCGCCACGGACGAGGATCGGCGCGAGGCGGGGTGTTTCGTCCGGAGGGCTGAGTTTCGCGGCGAGTGCGCGGCGAGTGCGCGCCGCCCGCCCGAGCCCTTCCCGGCCCCTTCCCGGGCACCGCCCGGGCCTCGCCCGGGGCTCGCCCGGGGCGCGTGGCCGCCAACGCCGCGCGACCTCTCTCGGCGAGACTCAGTCATGCGGACGAGAATCGGCGCGAGGCGGGGTGTCGCGGCGGGGGGGCGGGGCTCGGGGGGGCGGCGGCCCGCCCGCGCGGCCGCGGCGGCGGCGCGCGGGGCGGGGGGGGGGGGGGGGGTGATCAGGGGATCAGCACGATCTTCCCGTCGGTCCCCGCTTCCAGGAGCCGGTGCGCCTCCGCCGCGTCCTCGAGCGGCAGGGCGGGACCGAGCTCGACGGAGAAGGCCCCGGCGGCGAGGAGGGCCAGGGCGACCGGCATCGCCTCGCGCCGCCACGCCTCCTCCCCGGCGGTGAGGGGATGGGGGCTCCCGCCGAGGAACGCCCGGATGCCGAGCGCATCGGCGTCGGCCCCGCGGGCGAGCGTGACGATGCGCGAGCGGTCGGCGACGACGGCCAGCGACACCTCGAGGGCCTCGTCGGTGCCCACGCAGTCCAGCGCGGCCGTCACGCCCGCCGGCGCCGCCTCCCGCACGCGCCCGAGCAGCCCGTCGCCGTAGCGGAGCGGCTCCGCGCCGAGGGCGCGCAGGCCCTCGGCGCGCCGCTCGGAACTCGTGGCCAGGACGCGGGCGCCGCCGGCGACGGCGAACTGCACGGCGGCTCGGCCCACCGCCCCCGACCCGCCGTGGAGGAGCAGGGTGTCGTCGGGCCCGATCGCGAGGGAGCGCAGCGACTGGTAGGCCGTGCCGATCGGCACACCCAGGGCGGCCGCGGTGGCGGCGTCGACGCCCGCCGGGCGGGGGAAGACGTCCTCCGCCCGCGCGACGATCTCGTCGGCGTAGGCGCCGAAGGTGCCCCGCACGGCGACCGGCATTCCGGGCCGGAACCCCTCGACGCCGGTGCCGACGGCGAGGACCGTGCCGCCGGCATCCGTCCCCACCCGGCGCGGCTCGGTGATGGGCGGTGCGGCCCGGCGCCCGGAGCGGAGCTTCGCGTCGATGGGGTTCACCCCCGCCGCCTCGACCTGGACGAGCACCTCGCCCGGGCCGGCGAGGCGGGCGGGCACCTCTTCGACGTGGAGGACGTCGGGGCCCCCGACGGTGCGGTAGACGACGGCGCGGGGCATCGTGTTCTCCTCGATCTCAGTCGTGCAGGGCGACGATGGCGCCCGGCTGCGTCCGCTCGACGATGGCGTCGAGGCAGCTGACCAGCAGGGCGACGATGTCGTCGGCGGGCATGCGGCCGCCCACGGCGGCGTCCACGAGGGTCTGCTCGACGAACGCGAGCCAGGAGCGCACCGCGATCCGCAGCGCGGGGGACAGGGCGACGCCGGCCTCGTCGAACAGCGCGATGACGCGCTCGGTCTGGGCGATCCGCGCCGCCTCGACCACCTCGCGGGAGCGAGGGTCGCCGCTGGCAGGGCCGCGCACCAGCGAGAAGAAGATCCCGCCGTGCGCGCCCACGAAATCCACCGTGCGGCGGAGCGTGTCGGACAGGCGTGCGGCGCGGGGGAGGGCGGGATCGGGGGTGGTGGCGGCGAGCATGCCCGCCGTCGCCTTCTCGAGCACGGCGAGGTGGAATCCCTGCCGGGAGCCGAAGTAATGCGAGAACAGCGCGCGGGAGACCCCGGCGCGTGCGGAGAACTCCTCGATCGTGAGGGCGCTCAGCTCGCGGTCGGCGAGGGCGGCCACCCCCAGTGCCACGAGCTGTGCGCGACGGTCGTCCGGGCTCAGGCGTGTGCGCCGCTCGCGCGACGCTCCCACGATGGCCATGCGCATGAGACTACCGGGAGGGCGGACCTCCGCGGGGTGGCCCTCACTCCCGCAGCGCGCGGGCGATCCGCTGCGCAGAGACGGGCTCGGCGGTTCCCAGCCGCTGCGCGAACAGGCTCACCCGCAGCTCCTCCAGGAGCCACCGGGCGTGGACGAGTCCGGGTGGCGAATCCGGGGTGGGCGGGATCACGCCGCCGGCGTCGGCGTAGGCGGCGGCGGCCTTCTCGTACTCGGTCATCCGCTGGCGGTCGCGCCCGGGCTGGTCGGCCAGGCCCGCCAACCGCTCGCGTGCCGCGGCGAGGTAGCGGGGCACGTGCGCGAGGCGGGTGAGGCCGATCGCGGCGATGAAGCCCGGGAAGACGAGCCCGGACAGCTGCCCCCGGACATCCCCCAGGGCGCCGAGGAGCGCGAGGGAGTTCTGCGCCTTCATGGCCCGCTCGACCTCGCGCGCGGCGGTGAGGATGCGTGCCGCGAGGGAGACCGCGCCGAAGGTCTCGTCGACGACCGCGGCGGAGAAGGCGTCCCGCGCCTGCGCGAACTCCGCGGGCGTCCGCACGATCCGGTCGGCGAGGATGCGGTCGGCCACGGCGACGCGCGCGTCCTCGATCAGCGCCTTGGCGTTGGGGTACGGCGAGGCGGCCAGGGCGAGCTTCTCCGTCGCCGTGAGGTGCTCGAGCACGTAGGAGGCGGGGGAGGGGACGGCCAGCAGAAGCAGCCGCCGCACGCCTGCGCGCGTCACCCGTGCCGCCTCGGCCGGCGTCGTCTCCAGGCGGAGGGCCACCGCGACCTTCTCATCGGCGACGGCGGGGTAGCCGCGCACGACGCCACCGGCCACGCGCGTGTCGACCACCTCCGGCAGGTCTCCGAAGTCCCACGTGGTCACGCCGCTGCGTGCCGGGAAGGGCGAGGCGGCACCGTCGGGCGCGGCCGCCGACGCCACGCGGGCGGCGCCGCGGTCGATCGCGGAGGCGACGCTCGTGCGGGCGCGGTCGGCGAGGCGGCGCTGGAGCGCGGCGAGATCGCGGTCGGCGCCGGCGGTGCGCCCCCGCGCGTCCACCGCGCGGAAAGAGGGGAGGAGGTGACCGGGAACCCGGTCCAGCTCGAAATCGGCCGCGCTCACCGGCTGGTTCGCCACGCGCTGCACGAGCGTGGCCAGCGCCGCGGTGAGGGTGGTCGCCGGGAGGCCTGCGGTGTCTTCCGGTCCGCGGCCGGCCAGCTCCGCCGAGAACCGCTCGGCCCAGTCGGCGGCGGGCACGACGCTCCGGCGGATGGCCTTGGGGAGGGCGCGCAGCAGGGCGGTGACGAGGTCATCGCGCAGGCCCGGCACCTGCCAGTCGAAGCCGTCCGGGCGAAGCTGTGCCAGGAGGGGGAGCGGGACGACCACCGTGACGCCGTCGTCGGGGGCGCCGGGCTCGAAGCGGTATGCCAGCGAGAGGGTCTGATCCCCCTGGGTCCACCGCGCGGGGAAGCCGCGGTCGTCCCGCCGGGCGGCATCGCCGGCCAGGTCGGCCTCGGTGAGGTCGAGCAGGTGGGGCGTGCGCGTCGAGGCGTCCTTCCACCACCGCTCGAACGAGCGCACGTCGTTGACCTCCGCGGGGATGCGCGCGTCGTAGAACGCGAATACGGCCTCGTCGCCGACGAGGATGTCGCGGCGGCGCTCCCGCTCCTCGATCTTCTCCAGCCGCCGGCGCTGCTCGGCGTTGCGGCGGAGGAAGGCGGTCAGGCGCTTGTCGAGCGCGTCGACGTTCCACTCGCCGTCGACGAGCGCGGAGCGCACGAACATCTCGCGGGCCAGCGGCCGGTCGAACCGCGACAGCTGCACGCGTCGGCGCGGCACGATCTCGACGCCGAAGAGCGTGACCTTCTCCCACGCCGCGGCAGCCCCCGTGCTCTTGGACCAGTGCGGTTCGCTGAGCGAGCGCTTGGCGAGGTCGCCGGCGAGATCCTCGGCCCAGGCGGGATCGATCGCGGCGACCGTGCGGGCGAACAGCCGTGAGGTCTCCACGAGCTCGGCGGCCATGACCGCCGCCGGGCGCTTCTTGCGCAGGCCCGAGCCGGGGAAGATGGCGAACCGCGCCCCGCGCGCACCGACGTACTCGCCCGACCCGGGGCGGCCGCCGCCCCTCTCGCCCGGGGCACGCCGGTCCTTCGCCGGGGCGACCGACCGGGGGTCCAGCAGGCCGATCTGGGAGAGGAGCCCGGCGAGGATCGCGCGGTGCACCGCATCCGGATCGGGCTCGCCCGCCGCCGCGCGCGTGCCGCCCTCCAGGAGCGAGCGCAGCTGCCGGTGCACGTCCGCCCACTCGCGCACGCGGACATAGTTGAGGAACTCCGCGCGGCAGAGCCGGCGGAACGCGCTCGAGCCGAGCTCGGCCTGCTTCTCGCGGAGGTGGTTCCACAGGTTCAGCAGCGTGAGGAAGTCGCTCGTGGGGTCGGTGAAGCGGGCGTGGAGCCGGTCGGCCTCGTCGCGCCGGTCCTCGGGGCGTTCGCGCACATCCTGGATCGACAGTCCTGCGACGATTGCGAGCACCTCCGCGTGAACGCCGGTGCGCCGCGCCTCGATGAGCATGCGCGCGAATCGCGGGTCGATCGGGAGGCGCGCGATGTCGCGGCCGACGTCGGTCAGCCGCAGGCCGCCGCCGCGCTCGCTGCGCACCGCGCCGAGTTCGAGCAGGAGGTCGGTGGCGGCCTTCACGCCGCGCGAGTCGGGCGGGGTGAGGAAGGGGAAGGAGGCCATGTCGCCGAAGCCCAGGGCGAGCATCTGCAGCAGCACGGCGGCCAGCGACGTCCGCAGGATCTCGGGCTCGGTGAACTCCGGCCGGCGGGCGAAGTCCTCCTCGGCGTACAGGCGGATGGCCACGCCCGGCGCGGTGCGACCGGCCCGGCCCGACCGCTGCTGTGCGGAGGCCTGCGAGACGGCTTCGATCGGCAGCCGCTGGATCTTCGAGCGGGCGCTGTAGCGCGAGATGCGCGCGGTGCCGGTGTCGACGACGTAGCGGATGCCGGGGACGGTGAGGCTCGTCTCGGCGACGTTCGTGGCGAGGATCACGCGGCGGCGGAGCCCCGGCACCTGCGAGCGCTCGAACACGCGGTGCTGCTCGGCGGCGGACAGACGCCCGTACAGCGGCAGCACCTCGGTGGGCGCCGCGTCCCGCGCGTACGCACCGCGGACGGCGTCGGCGGCGTCGCGGATCTCCGCCTCGCCGGGGAGGAACACCAGCACGTCGCCGGCCGGCTCGCGGTCGAGTTCGCGCAGCGCGGCGACGATGCCGCCGACTTCATCCCCCTCCTCGTCGGCGGGGGCGTCCTCGGGCACGAGCGGGCGGTAGCGCACCTCCACCGGGTACGTCCGGCCAGAGACCTCCACGATCGGCGCGGGCGTGCCGTCGGGGGCGGCGAAGTGGCGCGCGAAGCTCTCCGGGTCGATCGTGGCGGAGGTGACGATGATCTTCAGGTCGGGACGGCGGGGCAGGATGCGGCGGAGGTACCCCAGCAGGAAGTCGATGTTCAGCGAGCGCTCGTGGGCCTCGTCGATGACGATGGCGTCGTAGCGGCGCAGCAGCCGATCGCGGTGGATCTCGTTGAGGAGGATCCCGTCGGTCACCAGCGCCAGGCGCGTGTCGTCGGAGACCTTGTCGGTGAAGCGGACCTTGTACCCGACGGTGGTGCCCAGCGGCACCTGCAGCTCCTCGGCGATGCGCTCGGCGATCGTGCGCGCGGCGATCCGGCGCGGCTGGGTGTGCGCGATGCGCGTGCGGCCGAGCTCGAGGAGCATCTTCGGCAGCTGCGTGGTCTTGCCCGAGCCGGTGGCGCCGGCCACGATGACCACCTGGTGCGCCGCGATGGCGCGCGCGATCTCGTCCCGCGCGGCGCTGACGGGCAGCTCCGGCGGGTAGGAGATCACGGGTTCGGGCGAGGACACAGCCTTCGATCGTATCGTGCGCGCGGGGCGCGGGTCCGTGGCCGGACCCCGCGCCCCGCGGCCATCACGCGGACGTCAGACCGCGCCGCGCGCCCGCAGCGCCGCCAGCACCTGCGGGTCCCCGGTGCTCGCGAGCCACGCGACCAGGTCGGGGTACAGCGACGGGTTCGACGCCAGCGCCGGCCACAGCGCGGGGTCGGAGCTGAGGGCGAACAGCTCCTCCGCCGAGGTGGCGGGGTCGGCGGCCCGCCGGGCCGCGTCGCTGACCGGTGCGGCGACCGGGGCGGCGGGCGCCGGCGGCACCGGCGGCGCCCATGTGGCGGGCGCCTCGGCGGCGGGCTCGACGTACGCCGGCGGCGCGACGGGCGGTTCGACGTAGGCCGGCGCGGCCGGCTCGACGGGGGCCGCCGCGGCCGCGGCGGGCTCGACGTACGCCGGCGGCGCGGCCGGTTCGACGTACGCCGGGGCGGTGGGCGGTTCGGCGTAGGCCGGCGCGGTCGCGGGGACCGCGGGGGCGGCGCCCACCGCCGCGGAGTAGCCGGAGCCCGGGGCTGCGGCGACGGCGGGCGCGTGCGCGGCGAAGTACGCTCGCACGGCCGCGGGCACGGTGAAGGCGTAGACGCACGCCAGGGGCACGCCCAGCACGATCAGGTAGGCGATCGGCATCACCCAGAACGCGCCGGTGAACGCCGACCCCTGCGCCACGGCGGCGAGGATGAAGGCGACGAGCTCGGCCGCGGCGATGCCGCCCGCGAGGATCAGCACCGGAGTCCGCGAGCGCTCCGGCCCGGAGACCAGGACGCTGCGCGCGATGAGCGCGCCGACGGCCGCCACGACCTGGCACAGCAGGATGCCGATGAGGAACCCGACCGCCCCCATGCCGCCGGTCAGGAGGGTGATGACGGCGAGCACCACGAGGGCGGCGGCGACGACGGCCGTGGTCAGCAGCGCCTGCCGGACGACGAGGAACCACAGCCGCAGCGGCTCCTGCGGGCGCATCGCCGCCGCGAGCGCGGGCGAGGTCGCGATCGCGGCGAAGGCGGCCAGCCACAGCAGCGCGTAGCCGCCCGACCGGAGGAACAGCACCGCCCCGCCGACGGCGAAGCCGGTGAACGCGGCGATGAGCAGCGCGACGAGGGTGGCGATCCCCACCGCGGCGGTGATCACGCGCGCCGTGGGGGAGCGGCGCAGGAGCAGGATGCCGGGGACGAGCACCGCCGCGGCCATGACGAGCACCAGCACGACGCCGGCGATGAGGACGGTGGGGCCGTAGCCGAGGTCGACGCCGGCGAAGGCGTCGGCCAGTGCCCGGTACTCCGAGGCGGTCGCGCCGAAGGAGACCACGAGGAGGATGAGGCCGACGAGGGTGGTGACCGCGGCGAGGACGACGAAGCCGGCGGTGACCGCGTAGGCGCCGCGGGCGAGGCGCTCCGGCGCGCGCTCGGTCTCCGAGCGTCGCGGCGTGGCCGCGAACAGCGCGCCGGCGAGGCCGACCGCCGCCCCGGCGCCGAGGCCCACGCCGCCCAGGTCGCCGACGTTCGCGCCGTCCAGCACGATGTAGACGATCACCAGCAGCACGTAGGGGGCGTTGAGCAGAGCGCGCAGCAGCGCCACCTTCTCGATGGTCATCCGTGCCCCCAGCACGCCGAAGCGCGCGAGGTAGGTCACCGCGATCGACAGGACGCTGAGGATCGTCAGGAGGATCACCTCGATGCGCGTCCCGCCGACCGACCATGCCGGGCCGTCGCCGAACATCGAGAACGTGAACGGCAGCGACCACGGCAGCGCGAGCGAGACCAGGAGGGTCACGAGGGCGGCCGCATCCGTGAGCCAGTCCGACAGCGGCACGCCCGAGAGGGGGTGGGGCCGGGAGGGCGCGGACACCCCCGCCGGCTGCGTCGGCGCGGCGAACGGCGAGGCCCCGGGCGAGGGGTGCGGGGAGGGGACGGCGCCGGGAGCGCCGGAGGGGTCGTACGTCATCATTCTCTCTCTGTCTGCTGCGCGCGGGTGCCCGCGCTCAGTACATCAGTTCGTCGAGCCGGCCGGAGCGGAAGTACTCCAGGGCATTGTCCGTGGCGATCGCCAGCGCGTCGGCGGCGGTGGCCGTCGGGCTGATGAACCACGACCCGCCCTCGCGCACCGCGAGCAGGTCGACGTCGCCGGCGCCCAGCCGGTCCAGCAGCGGCATGTCGTCGAGGCATCCGGAGCCGCGGTTCTCGTCGTAGGTCCACGACTCGATCCACTCGTCATCCTCGTACCAATACCAGCCGTCGAGCCAGTAGCCGTCGTCCCACGCGTACTGGTCGACCCATTGGATGCAGCGTCCGTCCAGCGCCCAGGTGTCCACGAGCTCGAACCCGAGGTCGCTGTCGTAGGTGGCGGCCTGCAGCGTCAGGTCGTCGATCTCCACACGCGCGCCCGCGCCGTCCTCCGTCGCGGAGAAGTCGGCGGCGAGCACGTCGACGCCCTGCGTCCACGAGCCGGTGTACCCGTACCAGGAAGCGAACGCGTCGCCGTAGATCGAGAGCAGCCGGCGCTCAGGAAGCGGCAGCGCGGCGGCGAGCTCGTTCACATCGCCGGAGAAGGCGGCATCGACGAGACCCGCCGCGGCCTCCTCGGGGCTTGCGAAGACCTCGGGCGCGACGATCTCGTCCCCGGGGCGGGCGATGCCGTCGTACTGGGCGGCCATCGGCGTGTACGCCGCGTCGGCGGCGGTGAGCATCGGGGAGGTGAACCAGCCCGACTCGTCGACGGCCACGATCGACAGCGGCGTGTCGTAGTCATCCGCCGACACCCGCATCGGCAGGTGGATCTGCTCCGCCAGCTCCGCACGCGCCTGCTCGAGCTGATCCTGCAGATCGCCGTCGCTGAGGTCGGGGCGCACGCTCTGTGCGATGGGCGTGTAGGCGGCGACCAGCGCGTCCACCAGGGCGTCCTTATCGCCGTCGATCGAGACGGCGCCGCCGGCCCAGGTGACCCGCGCGACGCCCGGTGCGAGCTCCTCGACGTCGTAGGTCATGTCTTCGGTCGTAACCGACAGTGCCGCGCCGATGTCGCCGAGCAGGTCCTGCACGCGCGGGCTCTCCCCGTCCTCCGCGGCCGACAGGAGCTTTTCCAGCGGCGCGCGCAGCGCCGACACCTCGCTGGGGGCGAGCGACCCGTAGAGGCTGAGCGGATCCATGCCCGCGGCGCCGGCGATGAGCTTGTCCGCCGCGGCCTCCGGGCTGGCGGCGCCGCCCAGCTTGGACGCGAAGAACCACCAGGCCCCGCCACCGAGGACCAGGAGGACGACGCCGGCGATGCTCAGCCCGATGAGCAGGCCCCGACGGCGCGGCCGGGGACGGGTCGCCGCCTCGGTGCGCCCGAACGGGTCCGCGCCGGCGGGAGCGACGGCCGGTGCCGAGGTGACCGCGGCCGCATACGGCGACGCGGCGGGCTGCTGCGGGGAGGCGGCGGGCTGCTGCGGGGTCGCGACGGGTTGCTGCGGGGCCGCGACCGGAGTCGCGTAGGTCGCGATCCACGCCCGCAGCTCCGGATAGGCGTTCGGATGCGCGGCGATCCGCGGTCCGAGCTCGGGGTGGGATCCCGCGAGCTCCGCGAGGCGTTCGGGCGTGGTCCGAGGATCCTGTACCTCGGCGGAGGGATCGATCATGGGTCTCCTTACGGGGTCACGTGGTGCGAGGGTGTCGCGTCGGGGCGCGACGGGGCGTGGCGGGCGGCTCGGCGGCGGGTGAAGAGGGCGCTGACGGCCGCCGCCGTCAGCAGGACGAGGGCGGCGAGGCACAGCAGGCCGATCCAGCCCGGGACGGGCGCGGCGACCCCGAGGCGGACCCCGGCCAGCTGCAGCGCGCCCTCTGCGGAGGCGCCGGTCGCGGTGAGCACGAAGGTTCCCGCCGGCTGCATGTCGGGGACGACCACGGCGGCCTCGAAGCGGCCGTCCTCGTCGGCGAAGACGCTGGCGGCCAGGGTGCCGTCGGTGTCGGTGAGGATCGCGACGGGGCTCCCCGGGGCGAATCCGCTGCCGGCCAGCGTCAGGCTCTGGCCGGGCTTGATGGTGCCGCGGGCCTCGGTGCCGGGTCGCAGCTCCACGCGCAGCGGGGGGGAGAAGACCGCCGCGGTGGCCTGGTCCAGCCACGACCGCTCGCCGCCGTGGGCGCGCGCGGTGCGGAGGTCAGCGGCCGACAGCTCGGCCGGCGCACGCCCCGCGCTCCACTGGGTCAGTGCGCTGCCGATGACCTCCACGGCGGCCGCATCGAAGCGGATCTCTCCGCTCGCGGCATCCAGCGACACGCCGGATGCCGCGTCGCACACGGTGCGATCGGGGAGGAGGGCGGTCGCGGTGTCGCGCACGAAGTGGACCTCTGCGCCCGTGGCCGCCGCAGCCTCGGCCGAGCGCTGCACCGCGGCGTTGAGCATCCCGATGAGGAGGTGCCCGAGGGAGGCGAGGGATTCGTCTCCGACACCCGCGCAGGACAGGTCCGCGCCGTCGCCGAAGACGTCGGGGAAGGCGGAGACGAGCACCGGGGCGGTGGTGCCGCCGCGTGCGGCGACCCGCTCCGGCGTGTTGGCCTCCCGCCACAGCGCCGCGTAGGACTCCGACAGATCCACGCGTTGGGCGGCGGTGAACATGACCTGCGCCTCGGGGCCGTCGAGAGTGCAGGCGGTGGCGGCGCACCGGTGCAGGAAGGCCGGGATCCCTATCAGCGCGGGGTCGGCCGGCACGAGGACGCGGACGGGCGCCTCCGCGCCGAGACCGGCGTCGCCGGCCACGCGGACGGCGTCGGGGCGGGCCTCGGCGAAGGGGTCGGTCTCCGGGGCGACGAGCACCTCGGTGCCGGCGGACTCCAGCAGCGGACCGGGCTCCAGCGACGCGGCCGGGGCGGTGCGGTATCCCGCCTCCGTCGTGACGAGGTCGGACTGCGCCGACCACACCCCGACCCGCAGCACCGTGTCGCCCACCGCGGTGTCGCCGGGTGGGGAGAGGGTGAGGGTCCGCACCACCGACGCGCCGGCGGGGATGTTCCCGAGCGCGAGCGCGGGGGAGGGGTCCACGCGCGGGACGAGGTCGCCGGCGACGGGAGTGAGGGTGAGCCGCACATCCGTGGCGTCGCGGCCGGAGGCGTTGGTGACGGTCACCTCGACCGCGTGGGCGGCGCCGGCCGCCGCGACCGGGCCGAGGGCGACCTCCAGCGTCAGCTGCACGCGGCCGAGCTCCTCCAGGAGCGGCACCAGGGCATCGGGCTCGGTCACCTCGGTGTACGAGCCGCCGGTGGCGGCTGCGATGCAGTTCAGCTCCTCGGCGCCTTCGGTCGAGGTCTGGAACCCGACGGTCTCCACGTCCAGGTCGAACCCCTCGGCCACGAGCTGACGGGCGACGTCGCACGGCGGCGTGGCGCAGTTGCTTTCCCCATCGGAGATGAGCAGGATCGTGGCGCCGGAGCGGCCCTCGCTGCGCAGCGCATCGGCGACGGACTGGAGCGCTTCGCCGGTGGGGGTCTGGCCGTCGGCGCCCAGCTCGCCGATCCGCTGCATGAGCTCGCCCGTGCCGACGATCGGCTGGACGGGAATGGCGAAGGACCCGGCGCCGCACGAGCCGTCCGAGGGATAGGTCCACACCCCGAGTTCCGCGCCCGCGGCCTGGCGGTCCACGACGCGCCGGAGGGAGTCCTGCGCCGAGACGAGCTTCTCGCCCTCCATCGAGCCGGACAGATCCAGGACGACCACCAGGCCCCGCTCGCCGGTGCCGGTGCTCGTGCCGGCGTCCTCGTCCGGGGCCAGGGCGATGTCCTCGCCGGCCAGGGGCACGTCTGAGACGTCCCAGAGCTCCCATTCCCACAGCCCGATGGTGAGTGACTGCTCGGCGAGGGTGAGATCGAGGACCTCGAGCTTCGCGCCGAGCACCGCGCTGAGGGAGAGCGTGCCCTTCGACGACAGCCGCAGCTCATCGGTGGCCTGGGCGGTCGCGACCATCTCCAGGGTCAGCTCGGGGCCGATGTAGAACCCGACGACCTCGTAGGCCTTCGCGACGATGAGCAGCCGCGCGGACAGCTCCAGCCCGAGCGAAACGAGCACGGACGGCTCGCTGGGGGTGCGCAGGCGGGAGCCGTCGGAGACCGGCTGCATCCGCCCGTCCGCCCAGCGGAATCCCACCGTGTCCACGGTGGTCTCGGTGATCCGGTCGGCGAAGCGCCCCTCGATCGAGAACGCGATGTCGAACTGCGGTTCGAGGTGGAAGCTCAGCGTCCACGGGATGGGGATGGGGGTCGGGAAGACCCCGACGAGGCGCCCGAGGAAGATGACGGCCTTGCGAGCTGCGTCGCTGCGTACGAGCGTGCCCTTCGGATCCTTGCCGATGGTGCCGCTGCGGGAGATCTCGATCTTGCCGAAGGTCTGGATCTCGGTGACCTGCGTGCGCGTGATGGTCAGGGTCGACGCGAACTCCGTCAGGACGGGTCTGGGCAGACCCCATGCCCAGTCGATGTCGATGTCGATCGTGAGGGCGGCCACGGCCGTCATCCGGATGTCGAAGGCCACCGTGCCGCCGAGGCCGAAGGCGGTGTCGCCGCCGTCACCCCTGACGTCCTCGCCCTCGAGATCGATCGTGCTGCCGTTGGCGTCGTCGCCGTCCAGATCGAGCTTCAGATCGGCGGTGACGGAGTGGTCGGTGCGGGTCTTCCCGCCGGGGCTCGTGGCGTACTCGAACGTGAACTCGCCCGTCACGTGCGGGCGGGCGAGAGTGCTCGACAGCCCCGCCGCCGTCGGGGCGGACGAGGTCGCGTCCGCCGCTGAGGGGGCCGGGACGGTGGTCGCGGCGGCGGTGTGCACGACCAGGCCGGAAGTGACCTCCGAGGCGGAGGCGGCGGGGGCGGCCGTGGCGGCCCGCTGCGACGGATCGACCAGCCCGAGCCCCTCGCCGCGGACGTCGGCCTGGAGGACGGCCTCGGTGAGGGTCGCGGGGGTCGTGGAGACGACGGTGGTCGCGCCGACGCGCTCCACCGCGGTGACGCGGCGGAGCATCCCCTCGGGTGCGTCCGGGCCGGCGGGGGCGGCGAGGATCTCCCCGACGTGAACCGCGGGGGCGCCGTCGAACGTGATCGCCGCCGGGGCGAGCGTGCGGATGCGGGCGGTGTCGCGGTCGTCCAGGACGACGACGTCCGCCGCGCCGACGGCCGCGTCGCGGGCCGGTTCGACGACGGTGAAGCGCACCGCGTCGCGCGCGGTCACGCCCGAAGCGGAGACCGCCCGTGCCGCGATCTCGTGGGAGCCGCCGGGGGCGGAGGTCGTGAGCGACCACTCGCGTCCGTCGGGGCCGGCGCGCACCGCGGCCGCCCCGAGATAGCGGTCGCCGAGGAGCACCTGGACGCTCCGGACGTCGAGCGCGCCGCGCACGACGCCGGCGATCCGGAACATCCCGCCTCCCTCGGCGAGGTCGACCGAGTCTTCCGCCGCCGGCGACGTGATCTCGATCTCGACCGCGTCGTCGGCCGAGGCGGTGGGGAGGATGCCGACGAGCGTGAGGCCGCGGACCTCCGCGCCGCCGGCGGCGACGACGTCGGCGCCGATCGCGACGGCCACCAGCGCGCTGGCACGGCCGCTCACCGGCGCGCGCGTGGACAGCCCGTCGGTCGGGTCTGCGGACCCGACCGAGCCGGTGCCGGCCGCGTCGGTGTCGACCGCGTACAGCGCCACGCCGGACGCGTCTGCGAACGCGGCGGGGAGGTCGGGGCCTCCGCTGCCGCCGGTGACGTCCACCGCGGATATCGGGAGGACGCCCCCCTCGATCGTGGCGGCATCCACGGTGCGCCGCTGATCGGCCACCCAGCCGACGACGCTCGCGTGGACCCGATCGGGCGAGCCGGTCACCGTCAGGCGGATCTCCCCGTCCTCGTCGAGGGGCGCGAGGAGGAGGGCCGAGGGCGCCGACGCGGGGGCGGCGCCGGCGAGACCGACGCTCCCCGCCCCGCTCGCCGACACCTGCAGCCACACGGCCTGGACGCCGTCGACGGGCACCTCGCCCAGGCCCGCGGGGCTCACCGCCACCTCCGCACCGGTGGTGACGGGCCCGCCGGTGCCGTCGAGGGAGTCGAGGATCGCGCGCGGTGCGATCGCGGTGCTTCCGCCCGGGGCCAGCGGCGCCTCGGGGGTCGCGGGGGTGAAGAGGGCGATCGGGACGAGCGTGACGGTGGCGTCCGCCGTGGATTCCACGCGGAGGGCGCCGGCGTCCGTCGTGCGCACGAGCGTCGTGGTCGCGCTTCGCCCCGCGGGGGCCAGCACGCTCGCGTGCGCCGGGCGCGCCCCCTCGCCCCACAGGCGCAGCTCCGCGGGGGAGGCCGCGTCCACCGTGACCTGGACGAGCCACGATGTGGCGTCCTCGTTCCCTTCGCCGTCGCCGGAGACGGTGAGCCCGCCGGCGCGTCCGGCGGCCAGGGTGGCGTCGACCTCGTCGCCGGTGACGGCGTGCCAGCGCCCCGTGTCGCCGGGGGCGGTCAGGGCGTCATACGTGCCGTCCGCCGCCGCGGCGGCGCGGGCGCCGACGAACCACACCACGCCCGTGGCGACGACGATGACGAGCGCGGTGATCGCGGCCGTGGCCGCGAGGAGCCACGGGTGGCGCCGGGGTCTCCGGTCGCCGCCGGCACGCGGACTCACCGCAGGGCCTGCAGTTGGTCGAAGGAGCCGAGCAGTTCGGCGTCGAACAGCGCGAGCGCGTCACCGGAGCGGGTCTCGTCCACGACGAGGACGGTGAGGGTGGACACCCCGGCGACGCTCCACACGAAGGGCTGCGGCGCGCCGGGTCGGGCCGTGTAGCGGGCGATCTCGCGGCCGTCGGCGCTGACGACGACGAGGAGCAGGGTATCGGCGTCGGCGTCGTCGGAGACCCCGAGCGTCCCCTCGACGCTGGCGGCGTTGCCCCCGAGCGCCCACGCCGTCGTCCGCCCGGTCGTCGATCCGGAGAGGGTGACGGCGGTGTCGTAGAGCACGCCGCCGGCGAGTACGTCGGAGGTCTCCCCGGCGCTGCCGGATGCGGGGTCGAGATCGGTCAGCGGCAGGCGCGAGGGGGAGTCGGCGACCGTCACCGTCACCGCCTCGGGCACCGGCGCCCCCGGCGCCGGATCCAGCGCCGCGACCGTGCCCACGACCGCCCCGGGGACGTAGGCGCGCACCTGCGTGACCCGGGCCCCCAGCGCCTGCAGCCGGCTGACGGTCGCCACGGCGTCCGCCCCCACGGCGTCGGGAATGGTCGCCGCCTGCGAGAGGACGAGCTCGATGGTGGCGGGGTTTCCCGTGCCGAACACCGGCGTCTGCTGCACGACGACACCGACGGGCCCTGCGGCCGGTCGCTCGACGAAGGAGACGAGGCCGACGGGGATGCCGGCGTCCGCGATCACCTGGGCGGCGTCGTCGGCGCTCAGTCCGCGCACATCGGGCATGCGGGCGGAGGAGTCGGGGTCGTAGGCCGGAAGGGCGACCGTGACGAGCTCCGTGTGGTCGCCGGACTGGGTGGAGACGACCAGGCGATTGGCCGCCGCCCAGCCTGCCACGACGCTTCCGGCGACGAGCCCCGCCGTCGCCAGGCCCGCCGCGAGGATCACGATCAGCCGCCGCCCGCCGGCGGGCCGGTCGGCGCGCGGCGCCTTCGGCGTGCTCTCGCGCGGCACGCGCGGCGGCCGGGGCGCCGGATCGTCGCCGAACGGATCGGTCACAGGGCGAATCCGAACAGTCCGGGGAGCACCCACAGCAGCATCGCGGCCGAGACCGCGCCCCCGACGACCACTCCGATCCCGAGGCCCGCGAGGAGCCACGGCGCCCGTCCGGAGGCGGCGGGCCCGGCGGCAGGAGCCGGCTGCGCTTCCACGGGAGCCGGCTGCGCCTCGACCGGAGCCTGCTGCGCGGAGCGGGCGGCGATGGCCGCGGCGACGTCGGGATCGCCGGACCCGCGCAGCCACTCCACCAGGTCGTCGTAGGCGGCGGGGTTGCTCGCGATGCGGGCGTGCAGGTCGGGGTGGCGGCCGGCGAGCTCGGCGAGGACGGCGGGCGGTGTGCGCGGGTCCGAGGCGGCGCGCAGGGCCTCGGCATCCGCGCGCTCCGATGGCTGCCACATCGGCATGGTCGTTCATTCCCCCCTGAGCCGTGGCGCCGACGATTCCCCCGGTACGACGCGCACCACATGCTTGGGATGACCATAGCGCGTCCCGCACCCCGTGCAACGCCGGGCGTCAACCCCGGCGCACGGCGGCGCCGGGCGCTCCTAGGCTGGGAGCATGAGCATCCCTTCCGTTCCCCTCAACGACGGCCACTCGATCCCCCAGCTCGGCTATGGCGTCTTCCTGGTTCCGCCGGAGGACACCGAGCGCGCCGTGAGCGAGGCCCTCGAGGTCGGCTACCGCCACATCGACACCGCCGCGATCTATCGCAATGAGGAGGGCGTCGGCGCGGCCATCGCCGCCTCGGGCATCCCGCGCGACGAGCTGTTCATCACCACCAAGCTCTGGAACGACCGGCAGGGCGGCGACGAGCCCGACCGCGCCATCGACGAGAGCCTGGCCAAGCTGGGCCTGGACGCGGTGGACCTGTACCTCATCCACTGGCCCGCGCCCCGCTTCGGCACCTACCTCAACGCGTGGGAGAAGCTCATCCAGATCCGCGAGTCCGGTCGCACCCGCTCCATCGGCGTGTCCAACTTCCACGTCTCCCACCTCGAGGAGATCATCGCCGCCACCGGCGTCACCCCCGCGATCGACCAGATCGAGCTGCACCCGGCCTACCAGCGCCGCGACATCACCGGCTGGGCCGCCGACCACGGCGTGCACATCGAGTCGTGGGGTCCGCTCGGACAGGGCAAGTACGATCTCTTCGACATCCCCGCCGTCGCCGAAGCGGCCGCCGCGCACGGGAAGACGCCGGCCCAGGCGGTGCTGCGCTGGCACCTGCAGAAGGGCTTCATCGTCTTCCCGAAGTCGGTGCGCCGTGAGCGGCTCGAGGAGAACCTCGACGTCTTCGACTTCGAGCTCTCCGCCGAGCAGATGGCGGCGATCGATGCCCTCGACCGCGGCGACGACGGTCGCGTAGGGTCCACCTCCGACGAGGTGCATTGACCTGAATCGCCTCGCGAACGCCTCCAGCCCCTACCTGCGGGCCCACGCGACCAATCCGGTCGCGTGGTTCCCCTGGGGGCCGGAGGCGTTCGCGCAGGCGCGGCGGCGTGACGTGCCGGTGCTGGTCTCGATCGGCTACTCCACGTGCCACTGGTGCCATGTGATGGCGCGGGAGTCGTTCGCGGATGCGGCGACCGCCGCCGTGATCAACGACGGCTTCGTCGCCGTCAAGGTCGACCGCGAGGAGCATCCGGAGGTGGATGCCGCCTACCTGGATGCGGCCTCCGCGTTCACGCCCCACCTGGGGTGGCCGCTCACCGTCTTCGTCACGCCCGAGGGAGCGGTGTTCTACGCCGGCACCTACTGGCCGCCCGAGCCCCGCCCGCCGCTGCCGGCCTTCCGCGACGTGCTGGCGGCGGTGCGGGAGGCGTGGACCGAGCGGCGCGACGAGGTCGAGCGCACCGGCGCCGCCCTGCGCGATGCGCTCGCGCGTGCCGGCGCCGAGGCGGGAGACCTCCCCTCTGTCGACGAGCTGACCGAGGCCGCGCGGGCGCTCGTGGCCGGGGAGGACCGCGAGCACGGCGGATTCGCGGCCGGCACCGCGATGGAGAGCCCGAAGTTCCCGAACGTCCCGGTCCTGCGACTTCTCGCCGCGGCCCCGCTGGCCGAGGCGGTGCCGGAGGCGTCCGCCGTCGCGCGCCGTGCGCTCGCGGCCATGGCCGCATCCGACCTCCACGACACCGTCGAGGGGGGTTTCTTTCGCTATGCGACGCGGCGGGATTGGTCGGTCCCGCACTTCGAGCGGATGCTCACCGACAACGCCGGGCTCATCGAGGCGGCGCTGGATGCGGACATGCCCGACGTCGCCGTCGACGCGGCCCGGTTCGTGGTCGATGTGCTGCAGCAGCCCTCCGGCGGCCTCGCCGCCGCGCAGGATTCCGAGTCGCTCATCGACGGGGAGCGCAGCGAAGGCGGCTACTACGCGCGCGACGCCGCGGGGCGGGCGGGGCTGGAGCCGCCGGCCCTGGACGGCAAGGTGGTGACCGGCTGGAACGGCCACGCCGTGGCTGCGCTGGCCCGCGCGGGTGCCGTGCGGGAGGAGCCCCGCTTCGTCGAGGCCGCGCGGTGGGCGGCGGAGGCCGTGATCGAGTCGAACGTGGCGGCCGACGGAACGCTGCGACGGGCCTCGCTCGAGGAGGTGCTCTCGCCCGCGCCGGCCACGCTCGAGGACTACGGCGGGCTGGCCCGGGGACTCCTCGTGCTCGCACAGGTCACCGGGGAGCCGGCCTACGCGGTGCGGGCGCGCGAGTTCGTCGACGCGTGTCTCGGCGGGGACGGGAGTGTGCGCGTCCCGGGCGGCGGCGACCCGGTGCTCGGCGCGCAGGGGATGACGCCGCAGGGGGTCGCCGCCGACGGCGCGGCGCCCTCCGGGCCGTCCGCGTTCGCCGCCGCCGCCCTCCTGCTCTGGCAGCTCGGGGCGGGCGAGCGGTACCGGGATGCCGCGGCCGCACTGGTGGAACGCGCCGCCGCCGCGGCGCTCGCGGCGCCCCTCGCCCACGGCGCGATGCTCGCGGTGGCGCTCGGGCTCGTCTCGCCGCCGCGTCAGATCGTCGTCGTCGGCGATCCGGACGATGAGATCGCGCGGCGTGCCCGCCGCATCCGCGCCGACGTGTGCGCCGTGCTCACGCCGGCACAGGCGGAGGGCTTCGCTGCGGCCGGGTTCGCGCTGTTCGAGGGCAAGCGCCCGGCCGCGGCCGGCACGACGGCGTACGACTGCCGTGCCTTCGCGTGCCGCCTGCCGGTCACCGACCCCGCCGCGCTGGCCGACTGATCAGTCGAGCAGATGCCGGAGGTACCGGCCGGGTGCGTCGAGGAACCCGCGGTGCGCCCGCACCAGCTCCAGGTCCTCCCACGACGACGGGCGGATGCCCCATTCGCCGAGCTCGAGGATCGTGGCGCCGGGAAGGGCGGCCAGCACGGGGGAGTGCGTCGCGCACAGCACCTGCGTGCCGCGGCTGCGCATGCGATCGAGTGACGCCAGCCACCGCAGCGTCGAGGAGAACGACAGCGCCGCCTCGGGCTCGTCGAGGCACGCGAGCCCGGTGCGGTAGCGCGGGTGATCGAGCTTGTCGTCCAAGAGCGCGTTGAACGACTCGCCGTGGCTCATCCGGTGCAGGCTCGGCGGTCCGCCCGGGAGATCGTCGAGGTACGAGTAGTAGCCGTGCATCGTCTCGGCGCGCAGGAAGAAGCCCCACCGCGGGGCGCGCGGACTCCGCTCGATCCGCAGCCACGACGCCAGCGGGGAGTCGCTGCGCCCGGTGGCCGTACCGCCGTTGATCGTGCCCCCCTCGGCGGGCAGCCCGAACGCCTCGGCGATCCCCTCCAGGAGCGTGGACTTCCCCGAGCCGTTCTCGCCCACGAGGAACGTGACTCCGGGATCGAGCTCCCACCCGGTGGTCCGCGCCACCTCGAGGAACTGCGCCACGGCGGGAACGGTCGCCGGCCACACGCGCTCGTCCACGGCCGCATCCGCGAAGACGCCGACGCGCTGGATCGGGCGCTCGTCGTGGAGCCACTCGTCGTCGGAGGTCATACCCACGTCGGCAGCCAGTTGTGCAGGCGCCAGAACTCGTAGGGCACCGCCATCCCCGTCCACACCGGGTACCAGAATGCCGACACCAGGGCGAAGACGACGACGACCACGGCCACGACGCGCCGACCCGACAGCCGGCGGACCGGATCGGGGGCCTCCGGCCCCGCGATGTCGCGGAGGGCGAGGGCCAGGGCGAGGACGAGGAAGGGCAGCACCACGACCGTGTAGAACTGGAAGATCGTCCGGTCGGGATACAGCAGCCACGGCACGTACGTGGCCACGATGCCGGTGAGCACCAGCGCCGTCCGCTCGTCGGGCCGGCGCACCATCCGCACCACGAGGTAGACGACCGCGGCCACGCCCGCCCACCACATCAGCGGGTTCGGGATGCTGGAGATCGCCTCCGTGCAGCCGCCGGGCAGTCCGCATCCGGCGGCGCCGGCGGCGTCCTGATGCCAGTACATCGACGTCGGACGGATCAGGAGCGGCCACTGCCACGCCGGGCTCTGGTAGCCGTGGGGGGTGGTCAGGCCCACGTGGAAGCCGTAGATCGACTGGTGGTAGGCCCACAGGTTCTGCAGCGGCAGCGGAACCCACGCCCACGCGCCGGCGGCAGGGGCCGCGTCGGCGACGTGCCGCGCGTATCCGCCGTCGGTGACGAGCCAGCCCGTCCAGCTCGCCACGTACACGACGAGGGCGACCGGGACGAGGAGGAGGAAGGAGACGGGGCCCTGACGCAGCACCGCATCCGCCGGCCACAGCCGCACGCCCGCGCGTCGGCGGTCCAGCGCGTCGGCGATGACGACGAAGAGGCCGAGGGCGGCCAGCACGTACAGTCCCGACCACTTCACGGCGCTCGCCGCGCCCGCCGCCGCCCCGGCGGCCACGAGCCACGGCCGGGCCCACAGCACCGGCCCCCACGCGTTCTCTCCGCCGCGCGCTGCGGCGCGGGCGGCCAGCCGTTCCCCCCGCCCGCGCCGGTCGAGGGCGACGAACCAGAAGGCGAGCAGGACGAAGAACGTCAGGATGCCGTCGAGGAGCGCGATGCGGCTCATCACGATCGCGAGCCCGTCGATCGCGAGGAGGAACCCCGCGAGGGCGGCGATCGCGCGGGAGCCGGTGAGCGCGCGCGTGAAGAGGTAGAGCACGAGCACGCTCGCGGTGCCGAGCACGGCCACCGCGACGCGCCATCCGAAGGAGGAGTCCGCCCCGAACAGCACCATCCCCGCGCCGATGAGGATCCGGCCGAGCGGCGGATGCACGACGTAGCTGCCGACCGTGCGGAAGATGTCGGTGTCGCCGGCCGCGAAGCGGGGGTCGGCGCCGTCCGGCCAGGTCGCGGGATAGCCGAGCACCCATTGGCTCCACGCATCCTTGACGTAGTACGTCTCGTCGAAGACGAGCTCGTGGGGATGGCCGAGCCCGGCGAAGCGCAGCACCCCGGCGAGCAGGGTCACGAGGGCCGGCACGAGCCACGTGTACAGCCGGTCGCGGCGCGCGTCGCCGCGCACGCGGGCGAGCCACCGCTCCCACGCCGTCTCCGGCGCCGCGGCGGGCGCGGTCTCGGCGGTCGACGTCACGGCACCCAGCCTAAGCTGGGGCCGTGATCATCCTGGGTGCGACGCCGATCGGCAATCTCGGCGACGCCACCCGCCGCCTGGTCGACACGCTCGCCGCGGTCGAGGTCGTCGCCGCCGAGGACACCCGCACCACCCAGCGTCTCCTCGCCGGTCTCGGCGTCTCCCATCGGCCCCGGCTGATCGCCCTGCACGACCACAACGAGAAGGAGCGTGCCGCCGAGATCGTCGAGCTCGCCCGCGAGCGCGACGTGCTCGTGCTCAGCGACGCCGGCATGCCGACGGTCAGCGACCCGGGTTTCGGGCTCGTCGCGGCCGCGGCGGCGGCGGGGGTGCGCGTCACCGCGCTCCCCGGGCCGAGCGCGGTGCTCACGGCGCTGGCGGTGTCGGGGCTTCCCACCGACCGCTTCGCCTTCGAGGGCTTCCCGCCGCGGAAGGCGGGGGAGCGCCGCGCCGCGTTCGCCGCCCTGGCCGCCGAGCCGCGGACGCTCGTCTTCTTCGAGTCGCCCGCACGCCTGGCGGTCACGCTCGCCGATCTCGCCGACACGTTCGGCGCCGGCCGGCCCGCCGCGGTGTGCCGGGAGCTGACGAAGCTGCACGAGGAGATCGTGCGGGGCGCGCTCGGCGACCTCGCCGCGTGGGCGGCCGGCCGCGTGCGCGGCGAGATCGCGGTCGTCGTCGGCGGAGCGGCGCCCCGCGAGACGGTCTTCGCGGATGCGGTGGCGCAGGTGCGGGGCCTCGTGGCCGGCGGCACGCGACTGAAGGACGCGGCCGCCGAGGTGTCGGCCCACACCGGGCACTCCGCGCGCGAGCTGTATCAGGCGACGCTGGCCGCGCGCGGCTGACGCCCCACGCGGCCGGTGATGCGCGTCATCCGGTCGGGGGCAGGCTGGGGCTCACGACGGTCAGCGTCAGCCCCGCGGTGGCGGTGCCGCTGATGGCGCCGGTCGCGGTGATGGTGAAGTCGGCGTCCACGAGGACCGTGGGGGTGCCCGAGATGACGCCCGTGGCCGGGTCGATCGACAGTCCCGCCGGAAGCGCCGGCGACACCGCGTACGTGACGGCGCCGAACAACCCCAGCGGCGTCAGCGCGGCCGTCGGGGTGAGGGGGCTGCTGGCGGTGGCGCTGACGGCCTGGTACGAGGGAGTGAGGGCGGTGTACCCCGACAGGACGCTGACGGTGTTCGCCGCCGCATTGGCCACGTACACGCGGCCGTCCCGCGGAGACACGGCGAGGTATCCCGGCTGATCGCCGACCGCGATCGATCCGGCGTAGGCGTTCGACTCGAAGACCGAGACCACGTCGCGCGCGGACTGGGTCAGGTAGGCGATGCGCGTCCCGGGTGTCACGGCGACGCGGGTGGCGTCGTCGGAGGCGGGGCCGGCCGTGACGAGACCGCCGATCTCCGCCCCGCCCTGGAGGAGGTTCCGCCCGCCGGCGATGGCGTCGGTGACGGCGAGGTCGAGCAGCTGCGGGCTCTGCGTGACGACGACGGAGGCCGCTCCCGTCGTCGGGTACAGCGTGGCGGTGGCGAGCGAGGTGAGGTCGACCACCACCATCTCCGTCTGCGTGATCACCCAGGCGCGGGTTCCCGCGGGGTCCACGGCCACGTCGGTGGGCGCGAGGCCGACCGTTACCGCCTGCGACGTGCCGCCCGCGGTGCGGTAGAGCGTCACCTCGTCGCCGCCTGAGTTGGCGACGACGACGGTGGCGTCGTCGGAGGTGAGGGCAATGCCGGTCGGCTCGGAGAATCCGGTGAGCACCTCGACGACGGTGCTCGTGGCGCGGTCGATGACCGACACGGTGTCATCGCCCCGGTTCGTCACGTACGCGCGCGTCGTGCCCACCGCGATCTGGGTGGGGAGGTCGCCGACCGGGACGGTGGCGGTCACGGCGTTCGTCGCGGGGTCGATCACCGAGACGGAGTCGGAGCCGGAGTTGGCCACGTAGACCGCATCCCCTGACGGGGACACCGCGACGCCGAGCGGGGCGGTGCCGACCGGGATCGTGCCGAGGGTGTCCACGGCGGTCGCGGGTGCCGCGCGCGACCCGACGGTCAGCACGACGGCGGCGCCGAGGAGAAGGGAGCCCGCGCGCAGCGTGCGAGAGCGGAGGAGGGGAACGGGCATGGGGGCGCCTCTCGGCGGGGCGGCGTCGTCAGCTCGATCCTAGGGGGCCGCGGCGCCGTCCCCGACGCGCGCGCCCGGGCGCGTCGGGCCGCCTGGCGCCCGTCGTCATGAAGTCCGGCGCAGGGCGGCACGCCCGTAGAATCCTGGGGTGAGCACCGGCCGATCCTTCTACATCACGACGCCGATCTACTACCCGAGCGACGTGCCCCACATCGGCCACGGATACACCACCGTGGCCGTGGACACGCTCGCGCGCTGGCACCGCCACTCCGGCGATGACACGTGGATGCTCACCGGCACCGACGAGCACGGCCAGAAGATGATGCGGGCGGCGGCGGCCAACGGCGCGACCCCGCAGGAGTGGGTCGACAAGCTCGTGGGGGAGTCGTGGTTCCCGCTGCTGACCACGCTCGACGTCGCCAACGACGACTTCATCCGCACCACCCAGGAGCGCCACGAGGAGCGCGTCAAGCAGTTCGTGCAGGCGATCTACGACCGCGGGTACATCTACGCCGGCGAGTTCGAGGCGCTGTACTGCGTGGGCTGCGAGGAGTTCAAGACCGAGGCGGAGATCGTCGACGGCACCGGTGCCTTCGAAGGGCTGAAGGTCTGCGCGATCCACTCCAAGCCGCTGGAGCTGCTGCAGGAGAAGAACTACTTCTTCAAGCTGAGCGAGTTCCAGGACCGGCTGCTCGCCCTCTACAAGGACGAGCCCGACTTCCTCCGCCCCGAGTCCGCGCGCAACGAGGTCGTCTCCTTCGTCAAGGGCGGGCTGAAGGACCTCTCGATCTCCCGATCGACCTTCGACTGGGGCATCCAGGTGCCCTGGGACGAGAGTCACGTCATCTACGTGTGGGTGGACGCGCTGCTGAACTACGCCACGGCCGTCGGCTACGGCACCGATCCCGAGCAGTTCGCGCGGCGCTGGCCGGCGTACCACGTCGTGGGCAAGGACATCCTGCGCTTCCACGCCGTCTACTGGCCGGCGATGCTGATGGCCG
>CAZBZR010000010.1:0-56195 GCA_964496445.1 uncultured Microbacterium sp. | reverse complement strand
CCAGCGCCTGCTGCAGTGGCCGTTGCTCGGGGCGCTGATCGCCCGACGGCTGGAATTCGCTGACGACCTCGAACGGGCGGACGGAGCGGGTGGCCTGCATGCTTCCAGCGTAGGCGGCGCCTCCGACACGCAGGCGGGCGTTCGCCCAGCGCGGATGCTGCGGCTACGGGCGGAGCCGCTCCCACAGTCGATCGGCCTGCGCGAGGGTGTGCTCGAGTGTCCCGGCCGTGTCGATGACGATATCGGCGAGGGCGAGGCGCTGGGCATCCGTGGCCTGCGAGGCGATGCGGGCGCGGGCGTCCTCCGCGGTCATGCCCCGCTCGGACACCAGCCGGCGCACCCGCTCCTCGACGGGCGCGACGGTCACGACGACCAGCTCCCACGGGTCGGTGGCCCGCGCCTCGGCCAGCAGCGGCACATCGTAGACCACGACCGCGTCGGCATCCGCCGCGAATGCCGCCGCGAACCGGCGCGCCGACTCGTCGCGCACGGCAGGGTGCACGATCGCGTTGAGCCGGGCGAGGCGCTCGGGATGACCGAAGACGAGCGCGCCGAGGGCGGCGCGGTCCAGGGTGCCGTCGGCGCGCACGACGTCGTCGCCGAACGCCGCGGCGATGGCGGTGAGCACGGAGGACCCCGGAGACTGCACGTCGCGGACGATCGCGTCGGCGTCGACGATGACCGCGCCGTGGGAGGCGAGCCGGCGGGCGACGGTGGACTTGCCGGAGGCGATGCCGCCGGTGAGAGCGATCAAGGGCATCTCCCGAGCATCCCACGCGGTGGCGCGGTGTCGGATAGCATTCCCCCATACCGGCGTCGCCTGACACCGGCGGAGCACGAGGTAAGGATGCCGAACCCGCACGTGGCGGTGATCATCGAGGACGATGCGGATATCCGGTCGCTCATCGCCACCGTGCTCGAGCAGTCGGGCTTCGACGTGCACTCCGCGTCGGCCGGGCTCGAGGGAATCGAGCTGGTCCGGCAGTATGCGCCGGCCGTGACGACGCTGGATGTCAGCATGCCGGGCATCGACGGCTTCGAGACCGCACGGCGCATCCGGACCTTCAGCGACACCCGCATCCTGATGGTCACCGCACGCGCCGACGCCGAGCACGCCCGGCGTGGGCGCGAGGCCGGCGCCGACGACTACATCACCAAGCCGTTCCGCCCGCGCGACCTGCGCGCGCGGGTCGAGGCCGCACTGGCCTCCTAGCCCTCCGCCCGGATCACCGACGCGTCGGGGCTCGAGGCCGACCGCACGGCGGCGTCCTCGGCCGCCGCGACGAGGTGGGCGTAGTCGTAGCCGATCTGGTCGGTGAGGGCGATCCCCATGCCCACGACGGGGATCACCGAGATGCCCAGCTGCGCGAAGTCGTCGAGCAGGCGCCGGTGGATGATGCCGGCGGTGCGGCGGACGTCGGCGAACGACGTGGTGAGGAACGCGATGAGGAGCACCGTGGGGCTGCCTTCCCCCACCAGCGACGCCGACGGCGCGTAGCGGCGGACCCCCGTCCGCCACGCCGTCGCGACCGCCTCCGCCTCGCTCGGCCCGAACGCCACCGCCATGCGCTCCAGGTCGGCCACGCGCATGGCGACGACGCACAGGGTCTCCCCGTTGCGCTCCGCCCGTTCCAGCAGTGTCGTGGCGACGGACTGGAAGGACGACGGCAGCAGGACGCCGTCCAGCGCGACGTGGATGGCGTACGAGTCGCGCTGACCGCGGAGGTTCGACTCCCCCGCGCGGAGCACCGAGGTCGTCACCACTGCGACGATGGTCAGCGCGATGGTGAGCAGCGACGCGTAGTCGGAGTCGAACCACCGGCGGAACAGCTCGCTCTCGGGACCGGCGAACACGAACACGAAGGTGCGGATGACGAACCACACCGCCTCTACGCACAGCACCAGGGTCAACCCGATCGCGCTCCACTGCGCCGCCAGCGCCCCCCGTCGTGTCTCGATCGCTCCGAGCGTGGCGAACACGGCATTGCCGAGGAACATCGGGATCGCCCCGGCCCAGTCGCCCCCGCCCGGGCCGGCGATGAGAGCGGCGAACGCGACGACGGCGACGGCCACTCCCACCCCGATGAACGGTCCGCGGAGCCGGCGACCGTTGTACGAGAGGCATCCGAGCCAGATGAAGCCGGCCGTGGCGACGAAGCCGCCGTTGCCGAGTCCGACCGCGATGAACGCCCCCGGCTCGACCGACCACACCAGGTAGCTCGTGACGGTGAGGATGCCGGCGAGGAAGGCGATCGCCCACAGCCGTCCGGCCCCGCCGTCCTTGCGCAGGAGCGTTTCGGTGAGGTACAGCACCGCGCACACCACGATGACCAGAGCGGTCACGAGGGTGATGGTGAACAGGTCGAGGTTGTTCATGCGTCCTCCCCTTCGAGGGCCATCGGCAGCCGTACGGTGAACGTGGTCCCCACCCCGATCTGGCTCTGGACGTAGATGTCGCCGCCGTGTGCCCGCACGATGTCGCGGCTGATGGCCAGTCCCAGTCCCGAACCGTGGGTCGTCGAGTTGCGCACGGCGTCCGAGCGGAAGAACCGGTCGAACAGCATCGGCTGCTCGGCGGGCGAGATCCCGGGGCCGTCGTCGCTGACGGTGAACCACACCTGGCTGCCGTCATCCCCCAGCGCGGCGCGCACGACGCCGCCGTCGTGGTGGTACTTCACCGCGTTGGTGAGGAGATTGTCGATGACCTGGCGGATGCGGTGGGGGTCGACATCCGCGACGGCAGGTCGCACGTCCGAGACGTCCAGGACGATGCGCCGGTCGGCGGCGCGCGGGGCGAGCGACTCGGCGGCGGCCAGCACGATCGCCGACAGGTCGACGGGTTCGCGGTGCAGTCCCAGCTCGACGCCCTGCCGCGACGCCGTGGAGAAATCGAGGATGTCGGTAACGAGCTCGAGGAGGCGCTCGGCGTTGCGCTCGGCGACGGTGAGGTTCTGCCGGGTCTGCGGCGAGACGTCCTGACCGTCGAGGGCGAGCTCGAGGAATCCGAGGATCGAGGTCAGCGGCGTGCGCAGCTCATGCGACACCGAGGCGATGAGATCCTCCCGCGCGCGCAGGGCCTGCTCCTCGGTGGTGACGTCGCGCGAGACGACGATCACCCCCGCCGCGGACCCGTCGATGTCGGTGAGGCGGCGGGCGGTCAGGGTGAGGGCGCGGCGGCCCTCGCCGGGACTGCCGTACCAGACGAGCTCGTTCTCGAACGTCTCGCCGCGGCGCGCCCGGGCCAGCGGCGTCTGCGCCGGTTCGAGCGGAGTCACCCCGTCGCCGGCGAAGGTGAGCAGCTCGCTCCCGCCGAGGTCGGCACGCCCCTGCAGGCGCGCGTGGGCCTCATTGGTGACGACGAGCTCGCCGTCGGGGGTGATGCGGATGACGCCGAAGTCCACCGCATCCAGCGCCTCGGTGACGAGATCCTCCTGGCGGCGCGCCCGCTCCACCGAGCGCTGAAGCTGCCGCGCCTGCTTGTCCAGCAGCTCTCGCTGCGCCTGCGCGCGGCGCGTGGCCAGCGCCGAGATCGTGGCGAGGGCGGCGATGGTGAGGGGAAGGAGCACCGTGGTCGTGGAGAAGTCCTGCGTGGGGTCGAGGAGGATCAGCCCCACGAACAGCGCGCTGATGCCCACGGTGGCGGCGATCACCCCGGGGACGCCGAAGATCGAGGCGATCCACATGGCGGGGAACGCCCACATGAGTCCCACGCCCCCCTGCGGAGCCGATTCGCGCAGGAACGCGATCGCCACGATGTCGACGATCGGGATGATGGCCGCGGCCCACTCCGGCAGTCGCTTCCAGGGCACCACCACAGCCGCGCCGGCGGCGATGTAGACCGCCGCCATCCCCACGACGTAGGAGCTGGGACGCTGCACCTGGTCCAGGGCCAGCGCGGTGAGGGTCGTGACCAGGGTCACCCCGGCCAGGAGCATCTGGTTCAGCAGCACCGTGCGATCACGCGTGGTGTCCTGGATGCGCGCGCGACGCTCGCCCTCGGACAGCCATGCCATGTCGTTGACAGTAGCGCCCCCGCGCCCCCGCTCCTCGCGACCCGCGGAGGGGTGCGGTGCCGGTCGCGACGCGTGCGGGCTAGCGGTCCCCCGCGTCGCGGCGGGCGTAGGCCGCGACGAGCTCGCGTTCGCGCGCGTGGCCCGGGAGGAAGCATCCGACCACCCCGGCGCCGAGGACGATCGCGATTGCGCCCACGAGGTACGCACCCCACGCCCCGTCGACGAGGCTCTGCGTGGCACCGGCGAGGATCTCGGTCTTGTCCTGCGGATAGCGCTCGGCCACGCGCAGCGCGGAGGCGTAGGAGGCCTGCAGCGCCTGCGTGACCTCGGTGGTCACCTGGTCGGCCTCCGGCGAGGCGGCGATCTGACGGCGGAACGACGCGGCGAAGCCGGCGGCGAGGATCGCCCCGAGGAGGGCCTGCATGATCGACCCGCCGAGATCGCGCTGCAGGTCGGAGGTCGCCGAGGCCATGCCCACGCGCCGCACCGGGGTGCTCTCGGTCAGCGCACGCGAGGCCGGGGTCATCGCGAACGCCGCGCCGCTGCCGATGGCGAGGAAGCCGGCGCCGATGAGGGCGTACGGCGTGGCCGGGTTCCACAGGAGCGTCCCGAGGAAGCCGAGGAAGACCAGCGCGTACCCGAGCAGCATCGTGGCGCGGGACCCCCGCGCGGTCAGCAGCCGCGCCGACAGCGGCGCGCACACGAGCAGCCCGACGGCGGCCGGTACGACGGCGAGACCGGCCTGGAGCGTCGAGTAGCCGAGGATGTTCTGGAGGTACTGCTGGCCGACGAACATCGCCCCCATGAGCGAGCCGAACACGATCGTGCCGCCGGTGGCCGGCACCCAGAACAGGCGGCGCCGCGCGACCTGCAGGTCGTAGAGCGGATGCCGCGCCCGCAGCTGTCGCACCGCGAAGAGAGTCAGCAGCACCACCGCGGCGGCCAGGAGCGTGAGGCCGAGGGATGTTTGGGCGGGGGCGAAGACGGTGCCGACGCCCAGGACGAGACACGCCACGCCCAGGGTCGCGAGGACGCCCCCGACATGGTCGACCGGATCGCTCGACTCCGCGACGTGGGCCGGCACGAACCGCCACACCAGGATCAGCGCGACGGCCGCGATGGGCGCGGCGATGAGGAACGCCGAGCCCCACCACAGCAGCGTGAGGAGGAAACCGGCGAGCACGGATCCGACGACGGAGGCCATCGCGCTCACCCCCGACCACAGCGCGATCGCGGTGGTCCGACGCGGGCCGGGGCGCCACAGCGCGGTGATGAGGGAGAGCGTGGTCGGAAACGCCATGCCGGCGGCGATCCCGGTGAACACGCGCGCCGCGATGAGCATCTCGATCGAGACCGCGAACGCCGAGAGGAAGCTCGCCACGACCGTCAGCGCGAGGCCGAGCATCAGGAGCTGCTTGCGTCCGTAGCGGTCGGCGAGGGCGCCGAAGTACAGCACCGACATGGCCAGGCCCAGCGAGCAGCCGAGCCCCACGATGTTCAGGGCGGTCTGGGTCGCGCCGAACGTGTCGCCGATCTCCGGCAGCGCGATGTTCGCGGCGGCGAGGTTGATGTTGCACACGAGCGCACCGAGGATCAGGGCCGAAAGCACGAGGCCGGCGCGTGCGGGCGCCTCGGCACGGTCGTCGCTCACGCGCTCACTCTAGGGGTCGACTCGCCAGCATCCGTCGTATTTCGCGCCAGAACGCGACGGATGCTGGCGAGTCGACGGGGTTCAGGCGTGGTGGGCGAGCGCTTCGCTCCGCCAGCGCGCCCACAGCGACCACGGATCGACGGTGCCCGCGCCGAGCGCGGCGATGTGCGCCGCCAGCGCGGGGGTGAGGCGGAACCATTCGGTGCGCGGCCACCGGTCCGCGGCGAACTGCGCGTGGCGGCGCTGCTCCAGGGCGCGGTCGCCGCGTTCGAACGCGAGCACCTCGTCGTGGCGGATGGCGGCCAGTCGCCGGCGGGGGTTCGCGCTCGTGCCGATCTTCACGCGGTCGGCATAGCGGAGGTAGTACACGACGTCGACCCGCGGCGGCGGGAGCTCCGCATCCGGCACCTCGCCGTGCCGCCACTCGCACACCGCGCACAGCCATCCGCTCGGCCAGCGAACGCCCAGCCGTGAGCCGCAGAGACGGCACGGGGACGGGAGCACATCCGTCGCCCCGTGCGCACGGTCGTGCCACTCCGCGACGACGGCGGCGTGGGCGGCGCACATCGGCACGGGCGCGTCGACCTCGACGCGCAGGCCGCATCCGGGCACGAGGCAGGTCACGTCGGCAGCGTAGGACCTGCCGCCGACACCGGCCGGACCCGGCGCAGGACGAGCGCCGCGAGCGCGCCCGAGAGGGCGCACATCCCGATCACGACAGCCACGAACACCGGCCACCCCGCGTCGGCGAACACCCATCCCAGCGCCCAGCCGAACAGGCTCGATCCGCCGTAGTAGCCGAGGTAGTACAACGAGGAGGCCTGCGCCCGCGTGTCCGGTCGGGCGGCGGCCGGGGCCCACCCGGAGGCGACCGCGTGCGCACCGAAGAACCCGGCGGTGAAGACCACGAGTCCCGTCAGGAGCGCAGGTACCGCCGGGACGAAGAGGAGGCAGAGCCCCGCGACCGACAGCGCGGTCGACCCGAGCAGCACGGGGAGGCGTCCGTGGCGCGAGGCCAGCGCTCCCGCCCACGGCGAGGAGGCCGTGCCCGCCAGATACGCCAGGAACAGCAGCGTCACGATCCAGGCCGGCAGAGCGAACGGCGGCTCGGTGAGATGGAACCCGAGGTAGTTGTAGACGCCCACGAAGGCGCCCATGAGGAGGAAGCCCTGCCCGTAGAGCGCGAGTTGCGCGGGTGAGCGGAGGTTCGCCAGCAGGCGCACGCCGACGTGGGGCCCGCGCCGGGCGAGCAGGCGGTACGGCACGAATCCCCGGGCTCGCGGCACCAGGAGGAGGAACACCGCAGCAGCGGCGGCGCACACCGCAGCCACCGCCCACAGACCCGCGCGCCACTGCACGAGGTCGGCGACGGGGCCGGAGATGAGCCGGCCGGCAAGGCCCCCCACCGTCGTCCCGGCGATGTAGCTTCCCGCGGCGGCGGCGGCGTGCCCTGCGTCGACCTCCTCGCTGAGATAGGCCAGCGCGACGGCGGGGACGGCACCGAGGGCGAGCCCCTCGCCGAGCCGGATGAGCAGGAACAGCCCGATCTCGCCGGCGAAGGGCGCGGCGATGCCGAGGAGCGTCGCTGCGACGATGCCGATGGCCATGGCCGCCACCCGTCCGATGCGATCGGCGACCATGGACCACGGGATGACGGCGGCGGCGAGGCCGCCCGTGCACGCCGAGACCGACAGCGCGGCGGTGGCGGGGGCGACGTCCAGATCACCGGCGATCAGCGGCAGCACCGCCTGCGGAGAGTACAACTGGGCGAAGGTGGCCACGCCGGCGAAGAACAGTCCCGCCAGCAGCCGGCGGTAGGCGCGGCTCCCGGGGAGGTGTCCGGTGAAGCCGCTCATCGGCCCCACGCTATCGCCCGCGCACGCCCGCGGGGCGCGCCCGGGGCGGAAACGACGAAAAGGGGCCGGAACCCGAAGGCTCCGGCCCCTTTCAGGGGGTCTGGATCAGCGACCCGACAGCTTCTCCCGCAGGGCGGCGAGGGCGGCGTCGTCGGCCAGGGTGCCGGCCGAGGCCGACTCCGAGGAGTACGACCCGCCACCACCGGTGGAGCCGGAGACATCCGACGCCGGCGCGTTCGCCTCGGCCTCGAGGGCCTTGGCGACGGCGGCCTTGTGGGCCTCCCAGCGCGCCTGGGCAGCGGCGTACTCCTGCTCCCACTTCTCGCGCTGCTCGTCGAAGCCCTCGAGCCAGGCGTTGGTCTCCGGGTCGAAGCCCTCGGGGTACTTGTACTCCCCGCGCTCGTCGTACTCGGTGACCATGCCGTACAGGGCCGGGTCGAACTCGGTGCCGAACGGGTCGACCGACTCGTTGGCCTGCTTGAGCGACAGGGAGATGCGGCGGCGCTCGAGGTCGATGTCGATGATCTTGACGAAGACCTCTTCACCGACCGACACGACCTGCTCGGCGAGCTCGACGTGGCGACCCGACAGCTCGGAGATGTGCACGAGGCCCTCGATGCCGTCCGCGACGCGCACGAAGGCGCCGAACGGAACGAGCTTGGTGACCTTGCCCGGAGCGATCTGACCGATCGCGTGGGTGCGGGCGAAGACCTGCCACGGGTCCTCCTGCGTCGCCTTCAGCGACAGCGAGACGCGCTCGCGGTCGAGGTCGACCTCGAGGATCTCGACGGTGACCTCCTGGCCCACCTCGACGACCTCGGACGCGTGCTCGATGTGCTTCCACGACAGCTCGGAGACGTGCACGAGGCCGTCCACGCCGCCGAGGTCCACGAACGCACCGAAGTTGACGATCGAGGAGACCGTGCCCTTGCGGACCTGGCCCTTGTGCAGGTTGTTGAGGAAGTTCGAGCGCGACTCGGACTGCGTCTGCTCCAGCAGCGCGCGGCGCGAGAGCACCACGTTGTTGCGGTTCTTGTCGAGTTCGAGGATCTTCGCCTCGATCTCCTGACCCAGGTACGGGGTCAGGTCGCGGACGCGGCGCAGCTCGATGAGCGAGGCGGGCAGGAAGCCGCGCAGGCCGATGTCGACGATGAGGCCACCCTTGACGACCTCGATCACGGAGCCGGTGACGACACCGTCGTTCTCCTTGATCTTCTCCACGTCGCCCCACGCGCGCTCGTACTGCGCACGCTTCTTGGACAGGATGAGGCGGCCTTCCTTGTCCTCCTTCTGGAGAACCAGCGCCTCGACGTGGTCGCCGACGTTGACGACCTCGTTGGGGTCGACGTCGTGCTTGATGGAAAGTTCGCGCGAGGGGATGACGCCCTCGGTCTTGTAACCGACGTCGAGGAGGACCTCGTCGCGGTCGATCTTCACCACGGTGCCCTCGATGAGGTCGCCGTCGTTGAAGAACTTCAGGGTCTTCTCGACCGCGGCCAGGAAGTCCTCGGCAGATCCGATGTCGTTGATCGCGACCTGCTTGGTGGCCGGGGCGGTCGTTGCGGTAGTCATGTAGTGGGTTGTCCTATAAGGGTTGGTGTCGGGCTCCGGCTCCCCCGTGACCGGGTTGCTGCGGCATCCCGCGCGAGCGCGTGCGGATGCCTCGAGCCGAAGCGAAGCGGATTGTTGTGATGCGATGCCACCCCCGGCCGGGGCCGGGCGTGCGGAACGAGCCACACGGGTGACGCTCAAGACTACCAAACGCGAGGACCGGGCGGAATGTTCCGCCGTTCCCGGACGCTGTGCGCCTCTCAGGCGGCACACTCGGAGCATGCCCCTTCCCGAGGACCACGCTTCCGACCCGGCAGCGATTCCCGATCTTCCGGCGTCCTTCGTCCTGCCGGACCTCCCCCCAGAGCTGGACGCGTGGTTCCGCTTCGCCGCCGCGCGCGACGAGGACACCGAGGTGATCTCGTTCGGATCCCTCCTCGACGACCTCGGCGTCGTGGACGCGGAGTCGGCGCGGTTCGCCCTGGCCGGATACCGCTGGACGATCGAGGCCGGGGAGTGGATCGACGAGGTCGCACGCGGCGGGTGGCGGGAGAGCTGGATCGTCCTGGACTCGGTCAATGCCGACCCGATCATCGCCGACCTCTCGGGGCCGGGGATCCCTGTCCTCGCCGACGAGCACGGGCGAGACGCGTGGGATCCGCAGCCGCTCGCGGCGACGCTGGCGGAGTACATCGCCGGACTCGACGTGAACCAGGTGCCCGGTCCCCCACCCTTCGACGACGACGACCCGCTGCCCTCGTGGTCGGTGTGGGCGACGGATCTCGGCCCGGAGCCGCTGAAGACCCTCGTCGCGCTGGCGAAGTGGCCGCTGTTCGACAGCTTCACCCGGCCCGAGATCATCGCGCTGAGCAAGGCCGCCGGGCCGGTGCTGCTCGCCTCGGACCTGACCGAGTCGGGTGCGCGATCGTGTGTCGACTTCGCTGCGCGCCAGGGCGCGACGCTCGAGGCTCGCGAGGACTGAGCCCCGCCGCGCGCGGGCACGATCCAGGTAACGTTCAGGTAACGAGTGCCAGGCTTGACGTTTTGTGTCCGCCGAACGCGGATCGGACGTGCCCTCCCCCGGAGCGCGATCCCCCCGACACGGAACCGATTCCATGCCTCAGAACCGCTCGTTCTCCCCCTCCCGTCGCACGCTCCGCCAGGCCGGCCGTCGATCGCGCCGGCGCCCGCTCCTGCTCGTCGGCGGACTCGCCGTCGTCGCCGCCTGCACCGTGGGCATGAGCGCCACCGCACCGGTGACGCCGACCGCGTCGGCGCCGGCCGCGCGGACGTTCACGCTCGCCTCGTACCAGGCGCCGACTCCGTTCACCCCAGCCGTGCCCGCCGAGCGCACCCAGGCGCGCGATGCCGTCGCCACCGCCGACGCGTCGGTGCAGGCTGCGCTGAGCGTGCAGGCCGACATCGCCGCGTCCGGCCTGGACATCGGCGATCCCGATCCGACCGTGGACACCGCGGCGCTGAGCGCCGCCGCCGAGCGCCTCGAGGGCGCGGACGCCCTTCCGACTCCCTTCCTTCCCGCCCTCACCGCCGAGGTCGCCGCTCTCTCGACCGAGGTCGACGCCCGGGTGAGTGCGCTGCGCGGGGGCCTGGAGGGAGCCCTGCAGAAGAAGGCCGCGGAGGAGGCGGCCGAGAAGGCACGCCAGGAGGCGGCCGCCGCCGCAGCCGCGGCAGCGGCCGCCCGGCCGAGCACCGGCAGCTCGGCCCCGTTCGTCGTGCCGCCCGCCGGCACCGGCGACAACAGCCCCGCGGGCGCGCAGGCGACCGCCCGCAGCATGCTGGCCGCTCGCGGGTGGGGAGATGACCAGTTCTCCTGCCTCGTGTCGCTGTGGAACAAGGAGTCGGGCTGGCGCGTGAACGCGCACAACGCCTCCAGCGGCGCCTACGGCATCCCGCAGGCCCTCCCCGGCAGCAAGATGGCCTCCGCCGGCGCCGACTGGCAGACGAGCGCCGCCACGCAGGTCTCGTGGGGCCTCGGGTACATCTCCGGCCGGTACGGCACCCCCTGCGGCGCCTGGCAGCACTCGCAGTCGCGCGGCTGGTACTGACCGACCGCGAAGCGCCTCCGCTCCGGCGGAGGCGCTTCGTCGATTCCGCCCCTCCCGCCCTCCCCAGGGCGGAGGATCATCTCGTGGACATGCGAGACACCGCCGGCGCGCCCTTCGTCACCACGCTCGTCGTGGACATGGCGATCACGAAACTCGACGCGCTCGAGGTCATCGCCTTCGTCGCCGACGGCGCTGTCGAGCACGCGGGCACGGCGCATCCGCGGGTGCCTCTGGAGCCCCACGTCTGGGCGGAGGTCCAGATCCCGCGGTTCGCCGACCCGCCCCCGCTCGCCGTCGATGTCTGCTCGGACGCCTCTGCGGCACGCGCCGAGCGCGCGGCCCGGCGCCTGCGCACCGCCCTCGAGCGCGTGGGATGGCGGGTGCGGGACTGATCAGCCTCCGCTGCGGCGCGCGATGATGCCGGCGAGGAGGGCGTGCAGCAGCGGCAGGACCGAGACCGCCATCAGCGCGCCCCCCGCCACCGCGTCCTCGGCGCGCAGGAGGATCCCGCCGATGAGGAGCCCCGTGAACAGGACGGCGGAGAGGATGCGCCGCCCGAGGCGCTCCAGGCCCCGCAGCCGGCGGTCGAGCTGCGGCGTCTGGACGGCGAAGCGCCCCTGCTCGATCCGCGTCGCGAGATCGTCCAGGCGCCGCGGCAGGCGCACCGCGATCCCGGCGACCGCGGCGACCTCGCGCACGGCCGCCTGCACGACATTGCCGCTCTCCTCACGGATGAGACGCTGTGCATACGGCTCGACGGCGTCCCAGATGTTGAACGCGGGATCCAACGAGCTGCACATGCCCGACGTCAGCGACATTGCGCGGATCACCAGGAGGAAGTTCTCCGGCAGCTGGAACGGCAACGCGCGCACCGTATCGCCGAACTCCACCGCGAACGCGCGGAACTCCCGCGGATCCACGGCTTGGAGCTCGGCGAAGCCCATGCCGCCGAAGCGGGCGAACAGCTGCGTCATCGCCCGCTCGAGCTCGACGGTGTCGGCGGTGGGCAGCAGCACTCCCACCTCGCGGATGCCGTCGACGAGCCCCATGCCGTCGCGAGAGGCCGCCGCGATGAGGATGCGCCGGAGGCCGCGGCGAAGGCCCGTGGGCACCTCCCCCATCATCCCGAAGTCGACGAAGGTGAACCGCCACCGGCGGCCCTCCTCCTCGCCCGTGAGCGGCGTGACGAACACGTTGCCGGGGTGCGGGTCGGCGTGGAAGAACCCGTGCTCGAAGAGCTGGTCGAACATGACGGCGGCGAACTCCTGCGCCACCTCCGCCGGATCGATCCCGGCCGCGCGGAGGGCGCCGACGTCGTTGATCTTGATCGCCGTCACGTCTTCGAGTGTCAGCACACGGCGCGTCGTCCGCTCCCAGACCACCGCGGGGGCGGCCACGCGCGGATCATCGGCGAAGTCCGCCGCGAACCGCTCCGCGTGCGACGCCTCGCCGAGGTAGTCGATCTCCTCCAGGCTCGTCACGGCGAACTCCTCCACGAGGGCGGGTACGTCCACGCGATCGCGGACCACCGCGACGCGGGCGAGCCACACCGCGACTTTCCGCAGCGCCCGCAGGTCGACCGCGACGACGTCGTCGATGCCCGGACGCTGGATCTTCACCACCGCGCCCGACAGCCCGGTGTCGAGGGCGTCCGTCGCGGCGAGCCGCGCGCGGTGCGCCTGCCCGAGCGAGGCCGCTGCGAGCGGATGCGGGTCCACCGCGGCGAACGCGACGTCCAGCGACACCCCCAGCTCCGCCTCGGCGAGCGCACGGATGTCCGGGAACGGCACCGGCGGCACCTCGTCCTGGAGGCCCTCCAGCTCGGTGGTGATCTCGGGCGGCAGCACGTCCAGACGGGACGACATGAACTGGCCGACCTTGATCATCAGTCCGCCGAGCTCCACGGCCAGGTCGTGGAAGCGCCGGGCGATCCGCTGCAGACGACGCGCGCGCCCGCGCGCCGCCCACGTCCCGAGACCGACGCGCGGCAGCAGCAGCTCGAACCACCATGCCTGGACGAGGTAGCGCGCGGCGAAGCGCGTGATGCGCCGGTATCGCGCGCGCATGGCGTAGACGTCGGCCATCGTCACCCCCTGACCTCGGGCGACCCGCCGGCCGCGGGCCCGGACCGGCTCAATCCTGCGCGAGGATCGCGTAGAGCTTACGACGGGCGTCCTCCAGGACGCGCACGGCCTCCTGCACCTGCTCGGGGCTGCCGGTGCGGCCCACCTGCGCGGCCGCCTGCGCCAGCTCCAGCCCGGCCTTCGGGAGGGCGCCGCTGCGCGGATTCTCCCGGGCTCCCGAGTTCTCCCACGGCGCGGGCTTCTCGGCCTCGGCCTCGGCGACGAAGCGCCCTTCGTCGGTGAGGGAGTAGGTCTTCCGTCCCCCCGACTCCTCGGCCTTCAGCAGTCCCTCATCGGTGAGCATTTGCAAGGTCGGGTATACCGAGCCGGGGCTCGGCTTCCAGGATCCGCCGCTGCGCTCGCCGATCTCGGAGATGATCTGGTACCCGTGCATCGGGCGCTCGAGCAGAAGCGTGAGCACGGCCGCGCGCACATCGCCGCGCTGCATCCGGGTGCTCCCGCCGCCCACTTTCTGATCGAAGAGCGACTTCAGCTGCTCCATGGCCTCCGAGATGTTGGGCATGCCCCACTCGCCGCCGGATCGCCCGCGGCCGGGAAACGCCTCTCCGAAGAACGAACCACTCATGACAACCTCCTCGTGCCGCGCTCACGGTGGGCTCAGCGATATATGACGATATATCGCTGAGCCCACCATGGCGACCCTTTGGCAGGAAACGCCCAGCGATGCACGCACCGCGGTCTAGCCTGTGAGGATGCCGCAGTCGTGGGAGAGCGTCCGCCCGTACTTCGAGCGCCGGCAGGTGGCGCACGTGGCCACCGTCCTGGCCGACGGATCCCCGCACAGCGTCCCGGTGTGGGTCGGCACCGAGGCGGACGCGGTGGTGTTCTTCTCGCTCGCCGGCTCGCTCAAGGACCGCAGCCTGCAGTCCGATCCGCGCGTCGCGCTGTCGGTCACCGACCCCGACAACATGCTCAGCCACGCGGCCGTCCGCGGACGCGTGCGACGGCGCATCGACGGCGACGCGGCGCTGCCGTACGTCGACCGGCTCGCGCGCCGCTATACGGGCGCACCGTACGAGCTGCGCGAGGGCCTCGTGGTCTTCGTCGTCGAACCCACGCGCTGGTGGTCGCGGAACTACAGCGACTGACACGCTCACCCCCGCTCGGCCCACGGCAGACGTCACGCCCGGGGCGGCGGCGGCAGGCGAAGCTCGCGCTCGCGGTCCCATGGCTCGGTCCACCCGAGCGCGTCGAACAGCCCGTCCAGCAGCATCGCGGTGAAGCCCCACACCAGGTGCTCGGTGCCCTCGTGCGGCACGAGGAAACCCGGCCCCCGCAGCGCCGGGGCGGCGCCGCGGCGCAGCACCGTGGTGCCCCGGTGAGCGGGGTCCAGGAGCATGGCCACCGGCGCGCGGAAGACGGCGGCGGATTCCCGCTCGTCGACCACCCCCACCGCGGAGGGATGTCGCCACCAGCCCAGGACCGGAGTGACGAGGTGCCGCGAGTAGGCGAGCGGGATCTCCGCCAGCGTACCGAGCACCTCGACCCCCGCGGGGTCCAGCCCCGTCTCCTCGCGGGCTTCCCGCAGCGCTGCCGCGACCACGCCGTCGTCCTCGGGGTCGACCCGGCCGCCGGGGAAGGCGACCTGACCCGGGTGCGACCGGAGCGTCGAGGCGCGGGTGAGGAGCAGCACGTCCAGGTCGCGCGAGACCGCCGGCGCCTGCGCGTCCCGGTCGGCGGGGAGGCTGTCCAGGACGCCGAAGAGGATGAGGACGGCCGCCGGTCGTGACTGCTCCGCGCGGGGCAGCCCCGGCGGCACGACCACTCCCGCCCCGGGGCGCGCCGCGAGCGCGCGCAGCTGCGCGCGGGCGTCGGCGGCGGAGGTGTCCGGGGGCACCCGACGAGGCTATCCCCCGATCAGGGCCGGTGGCTGCGGTAGTAGGCCAGCAGCGCCTGCGTCGAGGCGTCCTGCGCCCCCCACGCGTCCTCGTCCCCCTCGATCGCGGGGGCGATCTGCAGCGCGAGCTGCTTGCCGAGCTCGACACCCCACTGGTCGAACGAGTTGATCCCCCATACGGCGCCCTGCGTGAAGGTGATGTGCTCGTAGAGGGCGATGAGCTGACCGAGCACCGAGGGGGTGAGGGCGGGCCCGAAGATCGACGTGGTGGGGCGGTTGCCGGGGAAGGTGCGCGCGGCGACGAGGGCGCCGGCGGTCCCCTCAGCCTCCACCTCGGCGGCGGTCTTGCCGAAGGCGAGCGCCTTGGTCTGCGCGAGGAAGTTCGCCAGGAAGAGCCCGTGCACGTCGCGGCCGCCGTCCTGCAGCGGATAGGCGGGGCGGGCGAAGGCGATGAAATCGGCGGGGATGAGGCGCGTCCCCTGATGGATGAGCTGGTAGAAAGCGTGCTGGCCGTTGGTGCCGGGCTCGCCCCAGAAGACCTCGCCGGTGTCGGTGGTCACCGGCGACCCGTCCCACCGGACGGACTTGCCGTTGGACTCCATGGTCAGCTGCTGCAGGTAGGCAGGGAAGCGGTGCAGCTGCTGCGCATACGGCAGCACGGCGTGCGACTGCGCGCCGAGGAAGTTGGTGTACCAGATGTTGAGCAGGCCGATGAGCACCGGAACGTTGCGCTCGAGCGGCGTCGTGGCGACGTGCTCGTCGACAGTGTGGAACCCGGCGAGCAGCTCACGGAAGGCATCGGGTCCGAGCGCGATCGCCAGCGAAAGCCCGATCGCGCACCCGCCCGCATAGCCACCGCCGACCCAGTCCCAGAATCCGAAGGCGTTGCGCGGGTCGATGCCGAAGTCCGCGCCCTTCTCCAGCGCGGTGGAGACGGCGACGAAGTGGTGGGCGACGGCATCCGTGCGCGCCTCGTCGGCGTCGTCGAGGACGCCCGCGTCGGACAGCCGGGCCCACAGCCACTCCCGCGCGAGCCGCGCGTTGGTGAGGGTCTCCAGCGTCGTGAACGTCTTGGAGGCCACGACGAACAGCGTCGTCTCGGGATCGAGGTCCGCCGTCTTCTGCGCGACGTCGGTGGGATCGATGTTCGACACGAACCGGGCCTGGATGCCTGCATCTGCCAGCGGTGCGAGCGCCTCGTACACCATCACCGGGCCGAGGTCAGAGCCCCCGATCCCGATGTTGACCACGTGCGTCACGCGCTTTCCGGTGACGCCGCGCCACGCGCCGGAGCGCACGTCCTCGGCGAACACCGACAGGCGCTCGAGCACACCCTGCACGTCGTCGTCGACCCGCTGGCCGTCGACGACCAGCGCGGGCTCGGCGCCGGCGGGCCGGCGCAGCGCGGTGTGCAGGACGGCGCGGTCCTCACTGGTGTTGATGTGGTCGCCGCGGAGCATCCCGGCCCAGCGCTCGGCGACGCCGGTCTGCTCGGCCAGCTGCACGAGCGCGGCGAGGATCTCGTCGGTGACGAGGTTCTTCGACAGGTCGACATGCAGATCCCCGAGCGCGAACGTCAGACGTTCGACGCGTCCCGCGTCATCGGCGAACCAGCCGCGCAGATCGGGGGTGAAGGATTCGCGTGCCGCGCGCAGGCGGCTCCAGGCGGAGGTGGAGGTGGGGTCGACGGGTGCGCTCACCCCTCCACGCTATCCATCCCGAGCACCGCGCGCAGGGCCTCGACGGCGGCGTCGCACTCGGCGTACGACGTGTGCAGCGCCGCCGGAGCCAGGCGCACCACGTCCGGCGTGCGTGCGTCGGCCACGACGGCGTGGATCCGGCGCATCCGAGCGACGAGGTCGGCGGAGGACCGGCCGGGAAGGCGCAGCGACAGCTGTGCGCCGTGTCGGGCCGGTTCGCGCGGGGTGAGGAGCTCCGCGGTGCCGTCCGCCAGCAACGGTTCGAGGCGGCCCAGCAGGTAGCTCCACAGTCGCGCCGATCGCGCTGCCAGGGCCGTCATCCCGAACCGGTCGAACAGCCGCGCGGAAGCCACCACCGGCGCGAGGGAGAGGATCGCGGGGTTGGACACCTGCCACGCCTCCGCGTCGGGGCTCGGCACGATCTCCGTCTGCGCGCCGAAGCGCTCCGCGAGCGGCTGGCCGTACCAGCCGGCCAGGCGCGGCAGCGACGCGTCGCCGTGGTGCCTCTCGTGGACGAACAGTCCGGCGACCGCGCCCGGGCCCGCATTGAGGTACTTGTACGTGCACCACGCGGCCCAGTCCACGTCCCAGTCGTGCAGTGACAGCGGGACGTTGCCCACCGCATGCGCCAGATCCCAGCCCACGCGGGCGCCCGCGGCGCGGCCCGCGGCGGTGATGGCGGGGATGTCCATGAGCTCCCCCGTGAGGAAGTTGACGCCGCCCAGGAGCACGAGCGCGATCGTGTCGCCCTCCTCCGCTAGCACCCGCACCATGTCCTCGGTCCGCAACGCGCGTTCGCCCTCCCGCGGGCGGAGCTCGCGCACGTGTTCGGGGCCCAGCCCGTGCCACGCGAGGTGCGAACGCACCGCGAACCGGTCGCTCGGGAAGGCGTGCTGCTCCATGAGGATGCGCGTGCGCGTCCCCTGCGGGCGGTAGAAGGTCGCCATGAGGAGGTGCAGGTTGACGCTCAGCCCGTTCGCGGCGAGGGTCTCCGACGGAAGCGCCCCCACGATGCGCCCCATGGGTCCGCGCAGTTCGTCGGCCAGGCGTGTCCAGGGGACCTCGCCGGCGTGGTGCCCGGCGTGCGCAAGGTCGCGCCAGCGGTCCAGCTCGCCGATCACGGCGGCGCGGGCGCTCTGCGACTGCAGGCCGAGGGCGTTGGCCGCGAGATAGGCGACGGGAACGCCGTCCGGCGTCGGCAGGGCGAACGCCTCGCGGGCGGGGGCGGGATCGAGGAGGTCGAGCGGATGCGCCGGAGCGGCCTCGACCGCCGCGCTCACGCCCGCTCCCGGCGCAGGAGCGGAAGGACCTCGCGACCGATCAGCTCGATGCCCTCCGCGTCGTCGCGCATCCCGTGCGGCGTGCCGAACTCCACGCGGCCCACGCCGGCGTCGATGAGGCGCTGCGCCTGGGCGGCGACCTGCGCGGGGGTGCCGGAGAAGCAGAAGCGGTCGAGGAGGTCATCGGGGACGATCGCGCCGGCGGCATCGTGGTCGCCCTCGGCCAGGCGCGCGCGCACCTCCGCCATGAGCTCGGCGGGCACGTCCACCGTGGGGTCGAGCTCCGCGACGGCATCGAGGTACATCGCCACCTCGCGGCGGGCCACGGCGCGGGCCGCATCCCCGTCCCGGTCGACCACCGTGACGGCGCCGAAGACGAGATGCACGTCCTCCGCCGAACGCCCGGCCTTGACCGCCCCCACCGCCAGCCGCTCGCGCACGACGGGGACGAGGTCGGGGTTGGCGCTGCCGCCGAGCTTGAGCTCGTCGGCGATGCGGCCGGCGAGGGCCATGCCCAGCGGTCCCCACGTGCCCAGCAGCAGCGGCGGGCGGGCACGGCGCACCGGATAGCGCAGCGTGATGCCGGGACGGAGCGGATAGTGCTCCCCGTCGTACCCGGCTCCGTCGCCGGACAGGAGGGCGTAGATGTGCCCCGCGGCTTCGCGGAGATGCGCGACCGGTCGCGGCTGGGCCACCCCGATCGCCTCCAGCCACGTGCCCTTGACGAGCCCGAGATAGGCGCGGCCGTCGCTGGCGGCGTCCAGCAGCGCGATCTGTCCGGCGATCTCGTAGGGGTGCAGCGTGTAGGGGTTCCACCCCGCCGCTCCGAGACGCACCCGCTCGGTGGCGTGTGCCATCTCCAGCAGGGCCCCGAGCGGGGGCTGGAAGAGCAGATCGCTGAACACCGACACGACGTCGATGCCGAGCGACTCGGCCAGCACCGCCAGCTCGGCGTAGCGACCGGGGGCCTTGTCCGACTGCAGACCGAGGCCGATCTCGACCGGACGGCGCGGAGCGCCTGTCACGTGAGGTCCGACGACGACATCGAGCGCAGCGCGCCGCGTTCAATCCTCATGATGAGGCGCTCCTCGGGATCGGGGCACGAGACGAACTGCTCGCTGTCCAGCCAGTCGTTGGCTGGCAGCGGCCGCTGCTTCGCGGGGATGAGCGGCAGCACGGCCTGCAGCGCGTAGATGCAGAAGTGACCGGGCACGCGCAGCTGACTGGAGTGGGTGACCTCGAAGCTGTCGCCGGCGCGCATGCTGCACACCGAGCGCCCCTCGATCCGGTCGACCACGACCCGCACGTCGTACAGGGCCATGTCATCGGCGCCGGGCGTCTGCGCGACACCGTCCTCCGCGCTCATGCCCGCACCTCGTCGGCGTCGGGGGTGTCGCAGGCCTGCGAGTGATGGTGCACGATCCGCCATCGCCGGCCGTCATGGCGCAGCACGTCGGTCGTGCGGTGCGAGGTCGCGGTACCGTCCGGCAGGACCGCGATCATGACGTACACCGCCACGGCGGTCTCGCCCCACACCTCGATGCGGCGGGGCTCGACGCGGATCTCCTCGAGCGCGGGACGCTCCTGCGGGCTGCGACGATCGCGGTATTCGTCCAGCTCCTCCCGCGTGTACAGCGCGGCGAAGTGGTTCTCCCACGTCGTCGTGGTCGGGTCCAGGTGGCTGTCGAAGCGCGCGCGGTCGTCCTCCAGGAACGAGGCGAACAGGTCTTCGATGGTGCCGAGGACGGCGGATTCGGCGGTGTCGACGGCGCTCATGCGGCCACCTCCCTGTCGTCGCGGACGATGCGTCCGCCCTGCATCACCCACCGGATCCCCCGGAGGGCGCTGATGTCGGTGAGCGGATCGCCGTCCACCGCGATGAGGTCCGCCGCCAGGCCCGGGGCGATCGCTCCGACCTGGTCGTCGATTCCCAGCCAGCGGGCAGGCGTCACCGTCGCGGCGCGCAGCGTCTCCACCGGTCCGAGGCCCTCGGCGCTCATGTGCTCCATCTCGCGGACGATCGCCGTGGTGCCCTCGAAGAACCAGAACGGCGGCATGTCGCTGCCGACCATGAGGGGGACGCCCGCCTCGATCGCCATGCGGAAGGAGTCGAGGTGGCGGGGGCCGGCGTCGAGGGAGCGCTGCTGCATCCATGCCGGGACGCCGAGCTCGTCGAAGAAGGCGCCGCAGCGGGTGACGACGAGCGTCGGCACGAGGTGGGTTCCGGCCGCGGCCATCGCCGCGGCGACCTCCGCGGTGAGCTGGTAGCCGTGCTCGACGCAGTCCAGCCCGAGTTCGACGGCCCGCCCGATGACGGCGGCGGGGCCGGCATGGGCGGTGACCTTCCGTCCCCACGCGTGGGCGGTGTCGATGACCGCGGCCATCTCGTCATCCGTCAGCTGCGGGGTGTCGATCGCCTCGTGCTCGCCGGCGATGCCGCCGGAGATCATCACCTTGATCAGATCCGCGCCCGCCTTCAGCTGCGTGCGCACCCCCCGGGCGAAGCCGACCGCGCCGTCGCACTCGAGCGTGTCGTCGTTGTCGTGACCGTGGCCACCGGTGCACACCAGCGCCTGACCCGCGGTGAGGATGCGGGGGCCCACGGCCTCGCCGCGGGCGATGGCGTTGCGCAGCGCGAAGTCGGCATGGCCGCGTTCGGCCACGCAGCGCACGGTGGTGATCCCCGCGTGCAGGGCGCGCCGGGCGCCGTCGGCCATGTACAGCGCCATGCTCGAGGTGTCCAGACCCGCCATGTAGACGCCGCGCTCGCCGGGCAGGGTGAGCGAGAAGTGGGTGTGCATGTTCATCAGGCCGGGAAGGAGCGTCGCCCCGCCCATCGCGCGCTCGGGAGCGCCGTCCGCGGCCGCACGGACCGTCTCGACCTCGCCCACGGCGGCGATGAGTCCGTCCCGCACCCACACGGCGCCCGGGGCGGAGGTGCCCGCGACCACGTCCACGACGCGCGCGTCGGTCAGGACGAGGCTGTCGGGCGTCGTGCGGGCGGTGGCCACGAGGGCCAGCGCGGCGGGGTCGGACATGCGGCTCCGATCGAAGAGGGGCGGGTTGTGTTTTCTTACACTAAACACCCACGGTAGCGCTTCCCTCGCTCAGTAGTGGCGCGGAGTGACCACCGAGACCACGACGGTGGTCGTGGCGCCGTCGTTGTAGAACATGTGTGGCGTGTTCGAGCGCAGGAAGAGACTGTCCCCGGGGCCGAGCCGGTACGACGTGCCGTCGACCTCGTAGAGCAGTTCGCCCTCCAGCACATAGGCGAACTCCTCCCCCGCGTGGGCGGCGGCCTCCTCCCGGCGCCCGCCCGGCTCGATGTAGACGAGCATGGGTTCCAGCGTGAGACCGGGCACGCGCGCGGAGAGCATCGCGTAGTGGCGCCCCCGCGAGATGAGGGGAACGGGGCGATCGGCCGCGCGGGTGAGGGTGAAGACGACGTCATCGTCCGCGGGGGTCGAGGATGCCTCGATGCCCGGACCGCCGAACAGCTCGGTCATCGACACCCCGAGGGCATCCGCGACCCGCCGCAGGGTGGTCAGGGCGATCGAGCTCAGACCGCGCTCGACCTGCGAGAGGAACCCCGGGGACAGATCGCTCGCCTTCGCCAGCGCCCGCACGGTCACGCCGCGCTGCTGGCGCAGTTCCCGCAGGCGCGGGCCGACGGTCTCGTCGCCGATCATGCTCATGCCCGCTCCTCGTCCAGTGGTCGCTGATTGCTCACACTAAACGTTCGGAGCGCCGGGGTACGTGTCAGAGGCCGACCATCTCGGCGCTGCGCTCCCAGAGCAGCCGGGCGGTGAGGGGATCATCCGCGAGTCGGTGCGTACGCGCGGGACGGTTGTCCGCGTAGTACCGTCCGGGCTCCCAATCCACGCCCGGCTTGCCCAGGGCGAGCCAGCTCAGGCGCGAGCCGCCGACCTCGGGCGGGGTCAGGAGACGCTGGGTGAAGGCGTTGGTGTACAGGAAGCGCCATGCGCCGCGCGATCCGGCCGCGAATCCGCTCGCGATCGCACCGGGATGAAACGCGGCCGCATGCACGCCGCGGTCGCCGTAGCGGCGATGCAGTTCCTTGGTGAACAGGATGTTCGCGAGCTTGCCGTTGCCGTAGGCCGACCCCGCGGAGTACCGCCGCTGCGCCTGCAGATCGTCGATGTCGAAGCGGGAGAACCGCCGCGCCGCGACGCTCGAGGTCTGGATGACCGACGCTCCGGCCGCCGCGAGCTGGTCCACGAGCAGCACCGTCAAGAGGAATCCGCCGAGGTGGTTCACCTGGAAGGTGCGCTCGAACCCGTCCACCGTGGTCTCGCGGGTGCCGAAGATGCCGCCGGCGTTGTTGACCAGCACGTCGATGCGGGGGTAGGACTCCCGCAGCGCCGCCGCCAGATCGCGCACCTGCGCGAGGTCGGCGTAGTCGGCCACGTGCCAGGGCGCCCCCAGCGGGTCGGCGACGGCCCGGGTCTTGTCCCGGTCACGCCCCACGACCACGACCCGCTCGCCGGCGGCGGCGATCTGGCGCGCAGCCGCGGCGCCGATGCCGTCGCTGGCACCGGTCACCACGACGGTGCGGGCTCCCGCGGCGTTCAGAGGTCGAACTTCTCGTTGTCGCCGGTGTCCAGCGCGCTGCCGGTGACCTTGTGCTTGACGAACGCCAGCACGGTGGTGAGGCGCCCGCCCGGGCTGTCCCAGTACTCGCCGCTGAGCGCGTTCACCTTCAGGAGCGTCACGTCGGGATCTTCCGGACCATCCGGGAACCAGGCCTCGAGAACCGGATTCCACTGATCGCGCAGCTTCGCCCGGTCATCGACGATCTCCGCGCTCCCGGCCAGCGACAGCCAGGCGTCGTTGGAGCTGAAGGACACACCGACGGCGGGGTCGAGTCCGATGTGGGTGACGGCGGAGGCATGGCGGCCGATGACGAACCACAGATCGCCGTCGAACTCGCTCTCCTGCACGGTGAGGGGGTGCGCGTGGAGCGAGCCGTCTTCCGCGCGCGTGGTCACCATCGCGAAGCGGAACTTCTTGAGCAGTTCGTTGAGCTTTTCCAGCTCGGTGGCGTCGGCCATGTCGCATCCTTCCGTCGGGGCGTCCTTTCATCCCACCGCGACCGGGGTGCCGCCCGCCCCGGGTTGACAATCCGGCCCCGTCGCGGAACATCTGCCGCCCTCGCGGTGTTGCCCCCGGAGGAGGAGGCGCGATGGAGTTCGAGCTGTATTCGACGTCGTTCTGCGGCGCGTGCCGCCGCACGCGCGCCGTGCTCGAGCGGGTGGCCGCGCTGATCCCGGATGCCGCGGTGCGCGAGTTCGACGTCGCCGCGGCGCCCGAGCGGGCCGCGACCCTCGGCATCCGCGCCACCCCCACGGTGGTGGTGCGCTCCGGCTCCGGCGCCGACATACTGCGCGCGGAGGGCGTGCCGACGATCGACCACGTGCTGGTGGCTGCCGCCCGCGCCCGCGAGGAGGCGTGAGAACTCACGGCCCGCTCCCAGCTTTCCGGGACCACAACGCCGGTCCCGTGCGTTGTCCTTGATGACCGGCGCAGCCAGCGACGGCTCCCAGGAGGAATCGTGACCACCGAGTATCGCAAGACCCCCGAGGCGCTCGAGCGCCTCAGCCCCACCCAGTTCCACGTCACCCAGGAGGAGGGCACCGAGCCCCCGTTCCGCAACCGGTACTGGGACACCCATGAGCCCGGCATCTATGTCGACGTCGTCTCGGGGCAGCCGCTGTTCTCCTCGACCGACAAGTTCGACAGCGGCACCGGGTGGCCGAGCTTCACCCGCCCGATCGCCGCGGACGCCGTGGTGGAGAAGACCGACCGTACGCTATGGATGACACGCACCGAGGTGCGCTCGTCCGGCGCGGACAGCCACCTGGGCCACGTCTTCGACGACGGGCCGCGCGAGAAGGGCGGGCTGCGCTACTGCATGAACTCCGCCGCCTTGCGCTTCATCCCCGTCGACGAGCTCGAGGACGAGGGATACGGCGCCTACCGCACGCTTTTCACCGACACGAAGGAGAACGCATCATGACCAGCGGACCCACCGACACCGGAACCGTCACGCGCCTGCCCGGCACCGAGACCGCCGTCCTCGCGGGCGGCTGTTTCTGGGGCATGGAAGACCTCATCCGCCGCCAGCCCGGCGTGCTGCAGACGCGCGTGGGCTATACCGGCGGCAGCAACGACCACGCCACCTATCGCAACCACCCCGGCCACGCCGAGGCGGTCGAGATCGTCTTCGACCCGGAGAAGACGACGTATCGCGACATCCTGGCGTTCTTCTTCCAGATCCACGATCCGTCGACCCTGAACCGCCAGGGCAACGACATCGGCACGAGCTACCGCTCGGCGATCTTCCCGCTGTCCGCCGAGCAGGAGCAGGTCGCCCGCGACACCATCGCCGACGTCGCCGCGTCCGGGCTCTGGCCGGGGCCGGCCGTCACCACGATCGAGCCCGAGGGGCCGTTCTGGGAGGCCGAGCCCGAGCACCAGGACTACCTGCTGCGCATCCCGAACGGGTACACGTGCCACTTCCCTCGCGCCGGCTGGGTGCTCCCCCGCCGCACGGAGAGCACGACGGCATAAGCCGGTGGCATCGATCGGCCGTCATCCTCCGGGATGGCGGCCGATTCGCGTCGCGGGGCAGACTGGGCGGCATGGGCGATGACGCGCAGGACTGGGTGCTCCACGTCGACCTCGACCAGTTCATCGCCGCCGTGGAGGTGCTGCGTCGCCCGGAGCTGGCCGGCCGGCCGGTGATCGTCGGCGGACGCGGCGACCCGACCGAGCGCGCCGTCGTCTCCACGGCGTCGTATGAGGCGCGCGCCTTCGGCGTGGGATCGGGCATGCCGCTGCGCTTCGCCGCGCGGAAGGTTCCGGACGCGGTGATCCTCCCCGTCGACGCGCCCGCCTACACCGCCGCCTCCGAGGAGGTGATGGCGACCCTCCGCGCCCAGCCCGGTGCCGTGGTGCAGGTGCTCGGGTGGGACGAGGCCTTCGTCGGCATCTCCGTCCCCGACCCCGAGGCGTACGCCCGCGCCGTGCAGGCCGCCGTGCTCGCCCGCACCGAATTGCACTGCAGCGTCGGCATCGGCGACACATTGGTGCGGGCGAAGGTGGCGACGGGGTTCGGCAAACCCCAGGGGGTGTTCCGGCTCACGGCCGCGAACTGGATGGAGGTGATGGGGCACCGGGAGACGACGGAGCTCTGGGGGGTAGGTGCCAAGATCGCCCGGCGCCTGGAGAACCACGGCATCCGCACCGTGGCCGACCTGGCCGGGGCCGACCCCGCGGTGCTGGCCGCGGAGTTCGGACCGCGGATGGGACCGTGGTACCAGCAGCTCGGGCGGGGCGAGGGCGCCCGCACCGTGGACGACACGCCGTGGGTGGCGCGCGGCCACAGCCGCGAGACCACCTTTCAGACCGACGTGTCCGAGCCCGCCGAGATCGAGACCGCGGCGCGCGCTCTCGCGGCGCAGGTGCTCGACGACGTCGCCCGCGAGGAGCGACCCGTCGTCGGCGTCGGCCTCAAAGTGCGCTACGCCCCGTTCACCACCAAGACCTTCACCCGGAAGATCGCGACCACCTCCGACCGCGAGGTCGTCACCGACGCCATCCTGGCGCTCGTGGCGAAGATCGAGCCCGGGCGTGCGCTGCGCCTCCTCGGGGTGCGCGCGGAGATGCAGCTGCCGCCGGATGCCCGTGAGGGCCACACCCCTACGCGCGGCGGGTGGTGAGCCCCGGGGCGGAATCGTCCGCGGCGAGAACGATGCTGCCGCCGTCGTGGAGGAGGCACTGCGCGCGCAACGGCACGCCGGCCTCGCTGCACGCGCGCGCCATGCCGCTTGCCCACCCTCGGTCGATCGGCGACAACCGCGCCGTGCCCGGCCGTTCCCACACCAGTACCGCCTGCGCGGCTCCGAGGAGCTCGACGAGCGCTCCCACCCGCGCAGCCAGCACCGACACCACCGGAAGCACTCCGAGATCGTCGGTGGGCGTCGGCATGTAGGGGTCGGGGGGCAGGTCGCCGCACGGCATGAGCGGCGGCACGACACGCGCCTCGTCATCGAGGAAGATCAGCCACAACTGGGGACGGGTCGCCCCGCGTAGCAGTTCGTCCAGCCATCGCTGCAGCTCGACGTCGGTGGTCAGGGGCCCGGAGTCGGGCGGGGCGGTAGGGGTCATCCCGTCAGCATCCGCTCTCCCGCGGGCCCTCCCGGATGCCGCGTTCGAAAGGGGGACCGATCGCGGCACGGGCCACCCTGGGGAGGAGGAGTCGGGGCTCACCGGACGTCCCTCGGCGCCGTCGCATCGGGAAGCACCGGCGGGCACTGCCCGCCGGGCTCGGTCGCGCGTTCGAAATGCCATGGCTCGTTCCCGTAGGTCTGGCAGAGGCCCCATGCGCGGCCTTCGTCGCGCAGCCAGATCTGCCCCTCGAGCGACCCGATGTCCACGGCGGCCCCGCGCACGTGGGCAGACGAGTCGGGCGAGGCCACGAAGCGGCTCGCCGTCTCCCGGTCGCCGAAGGTGTCCACGGCCTCGCTCCAGAGCCACTCCTGGTAGGCGACGCTGCGCCAGCCGCTGGTGACGTCCACCACCACTCCGGCCGCCGACGCCGCCACCGACGCGTCCTGCAACGCCTGCAACAGGGCCGGCTCGAGCCTGTTGATCGCCGGGAGGTGCTCGTCGGTCACCGACACCGCCGCCCCCGACGCGATGAGGCCGTCGGCGGTCTGTGGCGAGAAGGGCCTGCTCGCTGCGGAGACGACGGCGAGCAGGGCCACGACGAGGGCGGCGATCAGGGCCGCCACGCAGATGCCGAGACCGAGGAGGGTGATCGGCCGGATGTGCGGCCGCGGGGCGAGGGGAGCGGTGATCGACGACATGCGCACAGTCCACGCCCCGGGGTGTTGCCCGCCCGTATGCCGGCACGCATACGCCGCCGATATCCCGTGCGATCTACCATGGCGGCATGCGCGTGCTGATCGTCGAGGACGAGCTCTACCTCGCCGAGGCCCTGCGGGATGGACTGCGGCTGGAGGCGATCGCCGGAGACATCGCCCTGGACGGCGACACCGCTCTCGAGCAGCTGGCGATCAACGCGTATGACGTGGTCATCCTCGACCGCGACATCCCCGGGCCCTCGGGCGACGAGATCGCCCGGTCGATCACGGCGGATGCCGCCGGCCCCCGCGTGCTCATGCTCACCGCCGCCGATCGCCTCGACGACAAGGTCGCCGGCTTCGAAAGCGGCGCCGACGACTACCTCACGAAGCCCTTCGCGCTCCGGGAGCTCGTGCTCCGGCTCCGCGCGCTGCAGCGCAGGCCCGCGGCGGGCACGCCCCCGGTCCTCGAGCGCGCGGGGCTGCGCCTGGACCCCTTCCGCCGCGAGGTCTACCGCGACGGCCGCTATGTCCCCCTCACACGCAAGCAGTTCGCGGTGCTCGAGGTGCTGATGGCGGCGCAGGGCGGTGTCGTCAGCGCCGAGGATCTGCTCGAGCGCGCGTGGGACGAGAACGCCGACCCCTTCACGAACGCCGTCCGCATCACGATCTCGACGCTGCGCAAGCGTCTCGGCGAGCCCTGGGTCATCCAGACCGTTCCCGGAGTGGGGTACCGGGTCTCCGCCGACGGGGAGCCCGATGACGCCACGACCTGACCGGGCGGCGGGCCTGTCGATCCGGGTCAAGCTCACCCTGAGCTACGCCGGCTTCCTTCTCCTGGCGGGCCTGGCGATGGTGGTCGTCGGGATGCTGCTGCTGCGCTTCGTGCCCGAGGGCAACCTCGATCTCGCGCGAGGCGGGTGGGCGCCCAACCGCTCGGACCTGCTGGCGGTCTTCGTCCGGTATGCCGGGTGGGCCATCGGCGGTCTCGTCGTCTTCGGTCTCGTCGGCGGCTGGGTGCTCTCCGGCTGGGTGCTGCGTCCCCTCGCCCGGATCACCGACGTCGCGCGGCGTGCCGGCGGCGGCGCGCTGGAGGCCCGCATCCGTTTGTCGGGCCGGCGGGACGAGCTCACCGACCTGGCCGACACCTTCGACGCCCTCCTGGACCGGGTCCAGCTGACCCTCGACGAGGAGCGCCGCTTCGCGGCCAACGCGTCGCACGAGCTGCGCACCCCGCTGGCGATCACGCGCACCCTCGTGGAAGTGGCGCAGGCCGACCCCGAGGGGCGCGTCGACGATGTGCTGCTGCAGCGCCTCGGCGACACCAACGACCGCGCGATCGCCCTCACCGAGGCGCTGCTGGATCTGGCCCGGATCGGGCGCGGCGGCACGCTGACCCGCGGTGCGGTCGATCTCGCTGCGATCGCCGCCGAGGCGGTGGCGGACGCCGCCGCGGATGCCGCATCCGCCGGCGTACGCGTCGAGACCGATCTCCTCGCCGCCCCGGTCTCGGCGGACGCCGTGCTGGTGGCGCGCCTGGCGGCCAACCTCGTGCGCAATGCCATCGTGCACAACCACCCGGGCGGCTGGGTGCGGGTGAGAACCTCCGCCGCCGCGGAGACGGCGAGCCTCGTCGTCGACAACAGCGGGGCACGCCTCGACCCGGCCGTGACGGCCACACTCACCGAGCCGTTCGTCCGCGCGGGCGGGCGGGTGCGCGACCCGGACGGACGCGAGGGAACCGGCCTCGGGCTGGCGATCGTCGCCGCCGTCGTGACGGCGCACGACGGGCGCCTGGACGTGGCCGCCCGCGGCGACGGCGGGCTTCAGGTCGCCGTGGCCCTCCCCCGCTGACGCACCGTCCACGCGATCCCGCGGGCCAGTGCCACCACGGCGGCGCCGCCCGCGCCGCCCACCCCGTTCCACAGCACGTCGGCGCCGTCGGGGATCCGCCCGGGAATGAAGCCCTGCGCGATCTCGACGCCGAGGGAGACGGCCGTGGGCAGCGTCAGCGCCCACGGCCACCCGCCGCGGGGCAGGAGGGCGGCCAGCGCCGCTCCGAGCGGGACGAACAGCAGCAGGTTGAGGGTGCGCTCATCGGCCGGGTACCCCGCGCCGGCGAGGAGGGGCAGGTGCACCGCATCCGCCCACGACAGGAACACCCCGCGTGCGGGGCCCACGACGGCCTGCGGCGAGAGGGTCAGGCCCGCCACGGCGGCGAGGGCGGCGGCGGCGAGGAGGAGACGGGGCAGCACACGCATGACCTCATGCTGCGAGCGGCGATGTTGTCAGAACGTATGCGCTTCCGGAGCGTGGTTCAGCCCTGAGCTCGCTGGGCGACGTGGTCCCACTTCTCCCAGTTCGCCAGGCGCGCCTCGTAGTCGGGGCGGACGATCGCGAAGGCGGCGGCGCCGAAGAAGACGCGCAGCGGCGGCTCCGCGGCATCCACCACCTCCAGCAGGGCAACGGCGGACGCGCCGGGGTCGCCGGCGCCCGCGGAGGCGTGGGCGGCACGCTGGCGCGCACGGCGTTCGCGCAGGTCATCGTAGGCGGCGATCGGCTCGGAGTGGCGCGCGCTCGGTCCTGACCAGTCGGTGGCGAAGCCCGCCGGTTCGACGAGCGTCACGTGGATGCCGAACTCGGCCACTTCGGCGGCGAGCGCCTGCGAGAACCCCTCCAGCGCCCACTTCGAAGCGTGGTACGCGCTGAGGTTCGCGAAAGCCGACACGCCGCCGATCGAGGACACCTGGATGATGTGTCCGGCACCCTGGGCGCGGAGCACCGGGAGTGCGGCCTGCGTGATCCACACCGCCCCGAAGAAGTTCGTCTCCAGCTGATCGCGCAGGTCGGCCTCGCTGAGCTCTTCGGCCATGCCGAACTGGCCGTAACCGGCGTTGTTGACCACGACGTCCAGACGCCCGAAGTGCTCGGCCGCGCGCTGCACGGCGGCGATGCCGGCCGCACGATCGGTGACGTCGAGGGCGATCGGCAGCAGCGCGTCCCCGAACCGGGCGGCCAGGTCGTCCAGGCTCGCGGTGTCGCGGGCGGTCGCGGCGACCCGGTCGCCGCGCTCCAGCGCCGCGATCGTCCAGTCCCGCCCGAAGCCGCGCGAGGTGCCGGTGAGGAACCAGGTCTTCTGTGTCATGGAGACCATGACACTCCCGCACTGCGGGATATTCCGGATTCGATTGTGCACAATTCAATTGCGTGGCATCCTTATGCCATGCCCGGGCTCGACGACATGGTGTGCTTCTCGCTGTACTCCGCCAGTCGCGCCACCACGGCCGCCTACCGCCGCGTGCTGGCTCCGTTCGGCCTCACCTACCCCCAGTACCTGGTCCTGGTGACCCTGTGGACCACCGGCCCGCAGAGCGTCCGTGGCCTCGGCGACGCCCTCGCGCTGGACTCGGGCACGCTCTCGCCGCTGCTGCGCCGCCTCGAAGCGCGCGGGCTCCTCACCCGCCGCCGACTGGACGAGGACGAACGGGTCGTGGAGGTGACGCTCACCGAGCGCGGGCACGCGCTGCGGAGCGAGATGCGGGAGGTGCCGGCCCGGATCGCGGCCGGCATGGGCATCACCCACGAGTCGGCCCGCGCGCTCCTGACCTCCCTGCACGCGCTCACCGCCCATGTGCAGGCGAGCAACGAGGCATACGCCTCCTGATCGGAAGGACACGATGGAACCCCTCTACACCGCAGAAGCTCTCGCCACCGGTGGCGGCCGCAACGGTCACGTCGCCACCAAGGACGGCATCATCGACACGGATGTGCGCGTCCCGGCCGAGATGGGCGGACCCGGCGGCGCCCCCAACCCGGAAGCGTTCTTCGCGGCCGGCTACGCCGCGTGCTTCCACGGCGCGCTGCAGGCCGTCGCGCGAGCCCAGAAGGTGACGCTGGAAGACACCAGCGTCGGGTCTCGCGTGCACATCGGCGACAACGGCAGCGGAGGGTTCCAGCTCGCCGTCGAGATCGAGGTCGTGATCCCCAACCTGCCGCACGACCAGGCGCAGGCGCTCGCGGATGCTGCGCACCAGATCTGCCCGTACTCGAACGCAACCCGCGGCAACATCGAGGTCACGGTGCGCGTCTCCGACGACTGATCGGCCGACGACACGGGCCCCGGGAGCGCGCTCCCGGGGCCCGTGTCGTGTCGTCAGTCGTTCTCGTCGTCCTCGTCGCTGTCGCGGCGCGCGACGGGATCGACCGGCGGAGGCGGCGGCAGCTCGTCGAGCTCGCCGCCCGCCCATCGCATCTTCTCGTCGGGGTTCATGCGTCCTCTCCCCCGCTCTCGGCGCCGTTCTCGGCGGCGTTCTCGGCGGTGGCCGCGTCGGCCTTCACCTCGTCGGTGACCGCGTCGGTCGGCGGCCCAGAGTCGGCGTGGGCGTCGTCATCGTCTCGGTGGCGGATGTCGCTCATGCCGCCCTCCTTCCGTTTCCTCCAGCCTCCTCGGGGCCGCGCCGTCGACAACCCCCTGGACACGGCCCTCGCGCCGTCCTAGGCGCGTACCCTTGAGCGGTGATGTCATCGATCGAGCCCTTCGGGCGGTTGGAGGTACCCGGCGCTTTCCGCGTCGGCACGAGGTGACGCCTTCCGCTCGCACCTCCCTCTCCCGCGCGCATGCGCGGCCATCGATCCGCGCCGCTCTTGGGGCGCCGTCACAGAAGGCATCGCTATGACACCTTTCTCGGCGCGGACATCCGCGCCAGTTTCCTCAACGCCTCCCGCAGCGAGCGCAAGAACATCGCCCTCCCACCCGATCTCGACGCCCTCGGGTGGGAGGACCTCGACTACCTGGGGTGGCGCGACCCCAAACTCTCGCTCGTGGGCTACGTCGTCGCCGAGCTCGACGGGGCGCCCGTCGGCATGCTGCTGCGCCAGACCGAAGCCCGCCCGCGCAGCCGCATCCAGTGCGCCTGGTGCGCCGACGTGCAGCTCCTCCACGACGTGGTGACGTTCGGCGCGCGGCGCTCCGGAGACGCCGGTCGCGGCGGCGACGCCGTGGGCACGCTGGTCTGTGCGCAGTTCGAGTGCTCCGCCAACGTCGAGCCCTGAGCCCTGACCCCTTCCAGCCCACCTAGCCCACTTAGCCCACCGAGGTCCGCGGCGCCCCGGCACTCAGGTGGCAGCTGGCGCCGCATCCGCCCGCCGATTGCGGCGCGAACGGCCACCCCAACTGCGCCGCGCGCGGCTCAGGTGGCAGCCCGGGTCGCCTCGACGCCCTGGTTCCGACGCGAACGGCCACCTGAACTTGGGGACGGCCGGCACACGTGGCGGGGCGCGAGGCGCGTCCCCCGCCGCCCACCCGAGGCCTACCTCGGCTTCGACGTCGAGGCCGCCCGGCAACGCCGCATCGAGGCGCTCCGCGAGAACGTCACCACGTTCGTCCGCGGCATCCGCGACGGCGCCTGAACCGCGGCTATCGGCCTGCCCGCGCGGTGTCAACCGCCCGGGCAGGCCCGAAGCCGCCGCCTAGCGTGAAGGGATCCCCACACGCAGGAGGCGACGTGACCGCCATCTCCGTCGTCATCCCGGTCCTCGACGACGCCGACGCCCTCCGCCGCTGTCTGCGCGCACTCGCGGCGCAGAGCCGGCGCCCCGACGAGATCGTGGTGGTGGACAACGGCTCCACCGACGCCTCCGTCGACGTGGCACGGGCAGCGGGCGCGCGCGTGGTCCGCTGCCCGACACCGGGCATCCCGGCGGCGAGCGCGCGCGGATTCGACGCCGCCCGCGGGGAGGTGCTGCTGCGGCTGGACGCCGACTGCATCCCCGCCCGCACGTGGGTGGCCACGATGGACGACGCGTTCGCGCGGCGACCCGACGTGGCCGCGTTCACCGGCGGGGCGCGCTTCGTCGACGGACCCCGGATGCTCCGCCGTCCCCTCGCCGCGGTCTACCTCGGCGCGTACGCGGCCGTGAGCCTTCCGACCCTCGGGCACCTGCCCCTGTTCGGATCGAACCTCGGCATCCGCGCGTCGGCGTGGCACGGGGTGCGCGGCGACGTGCATCGCGACGGCGAGATGCACGATGACCTCGACCTCGCCTTCCACGTGGGGCTGCGCGGCCACGTCCGCTACCTGCCGCAGGCGGCGATGGGCATCTCGATGCGGCCCTTCGCCGATCGCGCGGCGTTCGCTCGGCGCATCCGGCGCGGCGCCCGCACGGTGGTCCGCCACTGGCCGGCGGACTTCCCGCCGGTGCGCTGGGTGCACCGCGGGATGCGGCGCTACCTCGCCCACCGGAGTCGACGTGTCCGGCGATGACGCGCTGATCGGCCCGGTGGCGCCGCCGGAGCTGTCGGTGATGAGCCTGAACATCCGCCGCGCACGCCAGCGGTCGCGCGACTGGCAGCGCCGCCGGCCGCGGATCGACACCCTCCTGCGCCGCGAACGTCCCACGATCCTCGGCCTGCAGGAGGCGCTCCCGGGGCAGGTCAGCGACGTCCGGGCCGCCCTCGGCGCCGATTACCGCGCGGTCGGCGGCGGGCGGGGAGCCGACGGCGGCGGCGAGGGCTGTCCCCTCCTGTTCGATGCGACCCGGCTGGAGCCGCTGTCGTGGCGCCAGCTCCCCCTCTCCCCCCGCCCCGACGTCCCCGGATCCCGCGGATGGGGGGCGGCCTTCCCCCGCATCCTCGTGCGTGTCGAGCTGCGGGACAGAGCGGACGGCACCGTCTTCACCGTGCTCAACACCCACCTGGACGTCCTCTCCCCCCTCGCCCGCCGGCGCGGCGCCGAGCTGATCGCCGCCGCCACGCCGCCCGGGCCTGCGGTGCTGACCGGCGACCTCAACGAGGGGCCGGGCGGTCCCGCCTGGCGTGCCCTCGCGCGCCGCGGGCTCCGCGACACGTGGGGCAGCGCCGAGGTGCAGCTCACCCGCACGCACGGCACCTACGGCGGGCGCGCCGCGACCTCACGCGCGGGACGGCGGATCGACGTGATCGCCGCCCGCGGCTGGCAGGTCGCGCAGGTCGGCATCGACGCGCGTCCCGTGGCCGGCGGGCGCCCCTCGGACCACGCCGCGGTCCTCGCGGTGCTGCGGACGGAGCGCCACGGATGAGGCGAAACTTCCTGCGCCGCCCGGTCGGCGTGCTCGCGTGGGCCGCCGACGGGCTGCGGGTGCTCGGGCTCCTCGGCGTCCTCGCGGCGGCGGTCTTCGCCTCCCCCACCGATGCCGGGATCGCGGCGCTCGCCCTGCCCGCCCTCGTGCTGCCGCGCTTCCTGGCGCTGCGGCCCGGCTGGGATCTCGCCGTCTGCGCCATCGTGCTCGTGGCCGCGTGGAGCAACGTCGTCGACGCCTACCGCACCGTCGTGGGGTGGGACCTCGTGGTCCACTTCGCCTGCACGGCCGTCCTCGCCCTCCTCGTCTACGTCGCCGCCGAGCGGTGGGGTCTGCTCCCTCCCCCGCCCGTGCCCGCGCGCGTGCCGATCGTGGCGCTTCCCACCATCGGGCTCGCCCTCAGCGCGGTGTGGGAGATGGTGGAGTGGTTCGGGTTCGAGTTCGTCTCGGACGAGATCTTCGTGGCCTATGCCGACACGATCGGCGACATGGCCCTCGGGGGCCTCGGCGCGGCGGCGGCGGGGCTTCTCGCCGCCAGGATGCGCCTGGTTGACTGAGGCCATGGCCGGCACCGCGATGTTCCCGCTCGGGGCGGTGCTGTTCCCGCACACGCCGCTCGCGCTGCGGGTGTTCGAGGAGCGGTACCTGGTGCTGCTCGGCCGGCTGCTCGACGAGGAAGACCCGGAGTTCGGCGTCGTGCTCATCGAGCGGGGACGCGAGACCGGCGGCGGGGAGCAGCGCTTCGACGTCGGAACGCTCGCGCGGCTCACCCGCGTGCTGCCGCAGCAGGACCAGATCTCCGTCATCGCGCAGGGCACCGCACGCGTCGAAGTGGTGGCGTGGCTGGAGGACGATCCGTATCCGCGCGCCGAGGTGCGGGTGATGCCCGAGCTGGTCTGGCACGACGGGCTGGAGCCGCTGCTGGCCGAGGCCGAGCACATCGTGCGACGGGTCCTCGGCCGGGTCGCGCAGCTCGGCACGGCCCGCTGGGACCCCGACGTCGAGCTCTCCGACGATCCGCTCTCCCGCGCGTGGCAGATCGCCGCCATCGCACCGCTGAGCGAGATCGATCGCCTGGCGCTGCTGCGGTCGACCACGGCGGGCGGCCTGCTCCGGGCGACGATCGATGCGACCCTCGCCGCCGAGCCCTACATCGCCGAGCCCGCGCCCGACGGTCTGATCGTCGTAGCGGACGACCCGGACGACGACCTCACGTGACGGTGATGTCGACCTGGACCTCGGCGGCGAGGCGTTCGAGCTGTCCGCGCACGTCGTCCAGGTCGGCCGAGGCCGGCGCGACCGCGGCGATCGCCGCTTCGAACAGCCGCCCGCCGGCCATGGCTGCATCGCGGGTCTCGGTGGCCATGCGCTCGATGCTCAGTCCGTGAGCACTCAGCGCGGTGGTGATCTCCCGCACGATGCCGGGATGGTCGTTGCCGAGGATCTCCACGGTGATGCGCCGCCCCGCCACCGCCGTCGGTCCCGCTGCGGGGACGGCGACCGTCACGAGGCCCTCGATGCCGCTGAGCGCCGCGCGGAGCTCCTCGGCGCGCTCCGGAGCGACCGAGACCGCGACGATGCCCGCGAACGCGCCGGAGAGCTCGGCGAGCTCACTGTTCTCCCAGTTCCCGCCCGCGGCGTCGACGGCCGCGGCGACGGCGGCGACGAGGCCGGCGCGGTCGTCGCCGACGAGGGTGAGCACGAGGGTCGTCATGTCGTCAGCGTAGCCAGCGGCGGGCGTCACCGGACAGAGGCGCACGCGATGCACAGGTGCGCCGTCGGGCGCGCCTCCAGGCGCGCGGGGGCGATCGGGCGGCCGCAGCGGGCACAGATGCCGTAGGTCCCCGCCGCCGCGCGCGCCAGCGCGGCGTCCACCTCTGCGACCTCCTCCTGCGCGGAGCGGCGCAGCACGTCCACGCGCGACCACTCCCCCGACAGCGTCGATCCCTCCGGGTCGTGCTCGTCGTCGGCCGTGCCGTCGGCGCGGTCGTGCAGCAGCGCCCGCTCGTCGGCGTCGAGGCGGGACAACCGCATCAGCGCGTCCTCGCGCAGGCGCTGCAGCCGGGAGACGGGGCCCATCCCGCTACCGTACGCCACCTGCCAGACTCGGAGGATGCGCATTCCGCCGGCCCTCCGCGCACCGCGGCGCGGGCCGCTGCTCCAGGTCGTCAAGTCCGCGGTCGCCACGATCGGCGCCTGGCTGCTGGCGGGCTGGCTGATCCAGGGCCCCGCGCCCGTCTTCGCGGCGATCGCCGCCCTCCTCGTGGTGCAGCCGAGCCTGAACCAGTCGATCACGCGGGCGATCGAGCGCAGCGTCGGAGTGATCGCGGGGGTGCTGATCGCCTCGGTACTGGGCATCCTGCTGGGGCCGGGGACGGCCGTGATCCTGCTCGCCGCCGCCGTCGCTCTGCTGACGGCGTGGGCGCTGAAGATGACGCCGGCCACGACGAATCAGGTCGCCATCAGCGCGATCCTGGTCCTCGCGCTCGGCACCGCCACACCCGGCTACGCCCTGGACCGCGTCCTGGAGACGCTCATCGGCGCCGCGATCGGCTTCGGCGTGAACCTCGCGATCGTGCCGCCGGTCGCCGTATCCCCCGCCCGTGAGCGGATCGCCGACCTCAGCGCCGAGCTGGCCGCCGCACTGGACCGCCTCGCCGACGCGCTGACCACGCCGCGCACACGTGCCGAGCGGGAGGAGCTGCTGCTGACGGCACGGCTGCTGCGCCCGATGCGCGACGCGGCCGAGGCGGCGCTGGACGAGGCGACCGACTCTCTCGCGTTCAATCCGCTCGGACGCCGGAACCGGGCGGAGTTGGAGCGCCTCCGCTCGCTGCTGGAGGTGTTCACGCCCGTCACGACGCAGGTCATCGGCATGACGCGCGCGGTCTACGACCGGTACGACCCCGACATATCCGCCGAGCCCGCGGTGCGCGCGATCGCCGACCAGCTCCGGCGCGCCGCGCACGACATCCGCCTGCGCGCGGACGGCCCTGTCGCCGCTGCATCCGAGCCCGCGGCCCTCACCCGTCCGCTGCAGATCGCCGCCCCCTCGGCGGAGCACTGGATCCTCGTCGGGTCGCTCCTGGTCGATCTGCACCGCATTCACGAGAATCTCGGAGAATGACGGCCCCTCCGGCGCGGAGGCCGTCACCCTCGAGCGGCTGGTGCGCGCGGCGCGCTGATCACCCGCCGAGGGCCTGCGCGATCGGGCTGGGCCCCGAACCGAAGCGGATGAAGCGCCCGACCGTGACGTCGTCGGCGAGGGCGGCGGCCACGACGGCGGCCACGTCGGCCCGCGGCACGCGTCCCGATCCCTCGGGATCGATCTGGATCCTCCCCGTCGGCGGCTCCAAGGTCAGGCCGCCCGGGCCGAGGATCGTCCAGTCCAGGGCGCTCGCGCGGAGGTGGTCGTCGGCGGCGAGCTTGGCATCGGCGTAGGCGTAGAACGGGTCGTCCGGGTCGACGCCGTGGTCGGGTGAGGACCCGAGCCACGACACCATGACGTACCGGCGCACACCCGCCCGCTCGGCGGCGTCCATCGAGGCGATCGCCGCGTCGCGGTCGACCGCGTAGGTGCGCGCGGTGTCGCCTCCTCCGGCGCCGGCCGACCACACCACCGCATCGGCCTCGGCGAGCGCGTCGCCGAGGCCGGCACCGCTCTCCAGGTCCCGCACCAGCGGCGTGGCTCCGGTGGCGGCCACCTCGTCGGCGTGGGCGGGGTTGCGGATGACGCTCGTGACGACGTCGCCGCGGTCGACGAGGAGGGGCGCGAGGAGGAGGGCGACCTTGCCGTGCCCGCCGAGGATCAGCACGCGCATGCGCACACCTCCCGCCGGTGGCGAGCGCGGACGTGAGGACGGGCGGTGGATGCGGTCATCCCGCCACGCTACGGCGCGCAGGCGTCGGCGGGGTGGGGCTTGACCTCACGCGGCGAGCGCGGCGGTCTCGCCCGCGATGGCACGCGCGACGGCACGCCCGGCGCGGTTGGCGCCCACGGTCGAGGCGGAGGGACCGTAGCCGATGAAGAAGACGCGCGGATCGTCCAGCGACCGCGAATCGGCCACCCGCATCCCGCCGGCGGGAGTGCGCAGCCGCAGCGGCGCCAGGTGCTCCAGCGCGGGCCGGAAGCCGGTGGCCCACAGGATCACGTCGGCGGCGAGGACGGTGCCGTCGGGCATGCGCACGCCGTGCTCCTCGATGCGCGTGAACATCGGCAGGCGGTTCAGCACGCCGCGCTCCTGCGCGCGCCGCGCCCACGGCGTCCAGTGCATGCCCGTGACGGAGATCACGCTGCCGGGCGGGAGGCCGTGGCGCACCCGCTCCTCGACGCCGGCGATCGCGGCCACCCGCGCCGGGATGTCGAAGTCCTCGTCGATCCACTCCGGCTCGCGGCGGGTCATCCAGAAGGTCTCTGCGACGTGGGAGATCTCCTCAAGGAGCTGCACCGCCGACACCCCGGCGCCCACCACGATCACGCGCTGGCCGGCGAACTCCTCGGCCGAGACGTAGTCGGCGGTGTGGAGCTGACGCCCGCGGAAGGACTGCTGACCCGGATAGTGGGGCCAGAAGGGCCGGGTCCAGGTGCCCGTGGCGTTCACGACGAACCGCGTCGACCAGGTGCCCCGGTCGGTCTCCACGTGCAGGCGTCCGCGCGGATCGTCGTCGACGGGGCGCACGGCGCGCACGCTCACCGGACGCTGGACGGCGAGGCCGAACCGCTCCTCGTACGCCGCGAAGTACGGCGGCAGCACGTCGCGCGCCCGCGCCGTGGGATCGGCCGGCGGCACCGGGAAGCCCGGGAGCTCGTGGATGCCGTTGACCGTGCTCATCCGCAGCGACGCCCAGCGGTGCTGCCATGCCCCTCCCGGGGCGGCATTGGCGTCGAGCACGACGAAGCCCGGGCCTTCGGGGCCGGGCACGAACCCGCGGCGCGCGAGGTGATACCCCGCCGACAGTCCGGCCTGGCCTGCGCCGAGCACCGCGACGTCCACCTCGGTCGGCGGCACGGCGGTCATGTCCCGGAGAACATCCGGGGGGCGGCGCCTATTCCGGCGCGACGTACAGCCAGCGCCCGCCGCGCCGGGCGAACCGGCTCCGTTCGTGGAGGACGCCGTGCTCGGCGCCGTCGCTCCAGTTGGCGCGGAACTCCACGACGCCGGTGTCGCCGTCCTCACCGGCCTCGATCACCTCGAGCCGGCGCCACGTCGGGCCGTCGTCGAGGTCGAGGACGGCGGGGCGGGTGCGGGGATGCCACGTGCGCAGCAGATGCGCGGCGTCCCCGCGGACGAAGGCGGTGTAGCGCGAGCGCATCAGGCGTTCGGGATTCGGGGCGGGTTCGCCCGCGAGCAGCGGGCCGCAGCATCCGTCCCCCCGCAGGCCGGAACCGCAGGGGCACGCGGCCGCGCCGGCGCCGAAGGAAGAGCCGGAGGTGTCGGGGATCAGCGCTCGCTGACCTCGACGGTGAAGGTGAGCGGCTGGATGCCGCCCTGCTCGTTGACCATCTCCACCTCGGTCGAGCCGGCGGCGAGCGCCTTCACGCCCGGGTTGAACGACGCGCTGGAGTCTTCGTGCCCCGGCACGAACTCCGCCACCTTCGCGTCGGCGACCGTGCCGGTGTAGCTGTCGACGGCGAGGTCGCCGGTGTTGATGTTGAGGACCTGCCCGACCACCAGTTCGACGGTCGCCCCCTGCAGATCGTTGGCATCCTTCGTCACCGGAGCGATGACGTCGGTGGAGTCTCCCGACGGAGACGAGCCCGACTGCGCGCACGCGGTCAGGCCCAGAACGAGCATGGCGGCAGCAGCGGCGCCAAGGAGTGTACGGGTGTTCACGACCCTCAGTATCGCACCGGCGCCCCGTCGCTCCGGCTGATCGATACGCGACCGTGACGCGCCCCACAGTCGGGCTACGCGACCGCCCCGCGGGCGTTGTACACGGTCGCATCGGATGCCCCGTACGCGGCGAAGACGGCGACGGCCTCCGCACGGCACACATCCTGGATGACGCGGATGCCGCGCGCCTCGAACTGCGCATCCCAATCGCTGACGACCGGGCCCTCGTCGAAGCCGCTGAGCGTCTCCAGCTCCGGCCCGTGCCCGGCCACGACGAGCGAGCGCACGCCGCTCCACATCGTCGCGCCGTAGCACATCACGCACGGACGCCAGTTGACGACCAGCTGGAGGTCGGCTCCGTCCGCCCCGAGGTCCCACCGGGCCAGTGCGGTCTGGGCGAGGCTGATCGCCGTGACCTCGGCGTGCATGGAGGTCAATCCCGAGCTGAGCACGACGTTGACGCCGGCCGACACCAGACGCCCCGTCTCCGCGTCGACCACGATCGCCGCGAACGGCCCGCCGTTGCCCTCGCGCCAGTTCCGGTCGGCGAGGTCGTTGACGAGGTCCATGCGGTCCTCGAGCGTGGGGAGCACCGCGGGAAGGTTCGGCAGATCGGCGACGAGCCAGTCGGGCAGCTGCGCGGCGAAGGCGGAGGCGAGCGTCATGCCGCCATCCTCCCCGAGCCATGTTTCCGGCCTGCTACGCCCGTGTGGCGGCGCTGTGGATAACGGATGCGGTGCGCGCGGGCCGCTCGTAGCCTGGTGCGATGCCGGGCAGATCGGGTGTCGTGTTCACCGGCGTCGTGCTGCTGACGGCGCTGCTCGCCGGCTGCGCAGGCACGCCCGCGCCCGAGCCGTCGACATCCGCCTCCCTCAGCGACGAGGAGGCCTTCGCCGTCGCCGAGGAGACCTACCGCGCCTACGTCGACGCACTGAACGAGGTGGACCTCGCCGACCCCGCGACCTTCGAGCCGGTCTACGCCCTCACCACCGGCGAGCTGAATGCGCAGGACCGTGAGAGCTTCTCGACATGGTATGCGGAGGGGTTCACTCTGACCGGTGAGGCCGGCATACGACAAGTCTCGCTCGGGTCGCTCGACCGAAGCGGAAACGACCTCATCGTAGACCTCAACGTCTGCTACGACGTGACTGCTGTCGATGTTCTTCGCCCGGACGGCAGCAGCGTCGTGGATCCGGGACGTCCCGACATCCAACCTCTCCAGATCAGTGAAAAGGTAGACAGTAGCGGCGCCCTGATATCCCATATCTCCCCCGCAGAGGGTTTCACATGCTGACGAGCCTCCTCGTCGTAGCGGTGGCACTATCCCCTGCCGCCGCATCCGCGCCGCCGACCTGCACCTCGGCGAGCATCTTGGTCTCTGCTTGCGCGACGAACACGGGCTCGAGCGTGGAGCTCAGCGGCGAGCACCACACGCCCGGATCGGGCGGTGGGAACTCCGGCGGCTCGGCGGGTGCGGCCGGCCCCACCGAGAAGGACATCCGGCCGGAGTGGGACGGCTGCACGCTGCTCGGCAACCCCGGGAAAGAGAACGAACTCGCGTGCCTCGGCCCGGCGGAGGCCGAGCCGGTGGAGGGGATCCCGGAGGTCACCGCGCAGGATCTCGCGGCCTTCTCGCCCCAGCGCCCGTCGCTGCATGCCGAGCCGGAGGGTGTCGGCGTCGTCGGAATGCCCGCCAACTTCGTCGCCGCCGTCCCCGCCCATTCGATCGCCGGCAGTCTCTTCGGCCGCTCGGTCACGGTGCGGTTCACCCCGGTCGCCTACGTCTTCTCCTACGGCGACGGCGCCCAGGCCCGCACGGCGACGGGCGGGGCGTCGTGGGCTGAGCTCGGCCAGGCGCAGTTCACGGCGACCGCCACGAGTCACAGCTACGGCGCGCGGGGCACCTACACCGTGTCCGTGTCCGTGGAGTACGCCGCCGCGGTCGACTTCGGCGTGGGCCGGTGGTTCCCGGTGCGAGGCGTGGTCACCGCCGACACCGGCGGCTATCCGGTGGAGATCTACGAGGTGCAGACGGCCCTCGTGGATCGGACGTGCGCCGAGGATCCCGCCGGCCCCGGATGCTGACCCGCCGGCGCCGTCCGACGCGCATGGCAGGATGAGCGCATGCCCGACCGGCTCATGCTCCTGGACACCGCGTCGCTGTACTTCCGCGCCTTCTACGGCGTGCCCGACACCGTGAAGGGCCCGGACGGGATGCCGGTGAACGCCGCGCGGGGCCTGCTCGACATCATCGCCAAGCTCGTGACGACGTACGCTCCCTCGCACCTCGTGGCGTGCTGGGACGACGACTGGCGGCCGCAGTGGCGGGTGGACCTCATCCCCAGCTACAAGACGCACCGGGTGGCCGAGGTCGTCGTCGCCGGTCCCGACGTCGAGGTCGTCCCCGACCCGCTCGAGGCGCAGATCCCCCTCATCCGCGAGAGCCTCCAGGTCCTCGGCATCCCCATCGTCGGCGCCGCCGACCACGAGGCGGACGACGTGATCGGCACCCTGGCCACGCATGCGTCCCTGCCGGTCGACATCGTCACCGGCGACCGCGACCTGTTCCAGCTCATCGCCGACGACCGCGACGTCCGGGTCGTCTACACCGCGCGCGGCATGAGCAACCTCGAGGTCGTGACCGACGCGGTCGTGGCCGTCAAGTACGGTGTGCACGCCGCCCAGTACGCCGACTATGCGACGCTGCGGGGCGACTCCTCCGACGGCCTCCCCGGCGTCGCCGGCATCGGCGAGAAGACCGCCGCGGCGCTGCTCTCCGCCCACGGCGACATCGGCGGCCTCCTCGCCGCGGCCGCGGCCGGCACCGGGATGACGGCGGGACAGCGTGCCAAGGTTCTCGCGGGTGCCGACTACCTCGCGGTCGCACCCGCCGTCGTGGCGGTCGCGCGCGATCTCGACCTGCCCGCGGTGGACGGGCGCATCGCACGGATGGACGAGCCGCGACGCGAGGCGGCGAGCGCCCTCGCCGACCGGCACAACCTCGGCACCTCGATGACGCGCGCCGTCGACGCCCTCGCGGGCGTACTCCCCGCGGAGTAGGCCGCGCGCCTCCTCCACGCCGACGCGGCGACGGGCGCGCGGGCGTAGCATCGAGCGCATGCCGAGCGACCTGGAGCAGCGCCTCGGCCCTCCGCCGCTGGTCACGCTGCTGGTCCCGGCCGTCGTGGCCTTCCTCATCCAGGTGCCGGCGACGCTCGCCGCGCTGTGGTGGACCCGCACGCCGCCGGCCCCGGCCGCGCTGTCGGTGGCGCTCGCGGTCGCCTCGGCGGCGGCCCTGCTCGCTGCCCGACGGTGGCCGGGCCCCACGGTCGCCGTCGTGTCCGCCCTGACGCTGGCCGCCCTGTTCGTGCCGCCGGAGGCCGGTCCGCCGTTCGTGGCGCTGCCGTTCGCGATCATCGGTGCGGTCGTCCGCGGCGCGCGGGTGTGGGCCCTCGTCGCGGTCGGCGTCGCATGGACGACCGCGATGCTCCTCGGGGGCGTCGCCGACGCCGTCTGGCCGCCCTTCCGCATCGCGGTGACCACCCTCGTGCTCGTGCTGTGCTTCGTGCTCGGCGAGGGCATCCGCGGCCGTCTCACCGCCGCGGCCGATCGGCGTGCACAGCTCGCGGCGCGGCGGCGCACGCTGGAGCAGGAGGAGCGCGCGCGGATCGCACGCGAACTGCACGACGTGCTCGCCCATTCCCTCAGCCAGATCTCCGTGCAGTCGGGGGTCGGGCTGCACCTGTTCGACCGCGACCCGGAGCGGGCCCGCGAGGCGCTCGCCGCGATCCGGGGGCTCAGCGCGACGGGTCTGGACGAGGTGCGCGGCGTCCTCGGGTTCCTCCGCGGCGACGACGACGCGCCCGCGACGGCACCACTGACCCCCCAGCCCCAGCTCGACGACCTCCCCGCCCTCATCGCGGCACGCAGCGGCCTCGGCCTGGCCGTCGTGCTCGACGACCGCCTCGACGGCGCCCGGCCCGCCGGCGCGGTGCAGACCGCCGCCTACCGGATCGTGCAGGAGGCGCTCACCAACGTCGTGCGCCACTCCGCCGCCGCCACGGCCCGGGTGGACGTGTCGCGCGAGGACGACGACCTCGTGATCCGCGTGGCCGACGACGGCGCGGGGCTCCCCGCGGACGGGCGGGAGGGGGGCGGGCTCCGCGGCATGCGGGAGCGGGCCCTCCTCATCGGCGGCGACGTCGCCGTGGCCTCCGCCCCGGAGGGCGGCGTCGTCGTCACCGCGCGCCTCCCCTGGACGGAGACGGCATGATCCGCGTCGCCCTGGCCGACGACCACCAGCTGGTGCGCGCCGGGTTCCGCGCGCTGCTGGACTCCGAGCCCGACATCACCGTCGTCGTCGAGGCGTCCGGCGGTCAGGAGCTCCTCCGGCTCCTCCACGCGCACCCGGTCGATGTCGTGCTGGCCGACATCCGCATGCCCGACGGCGACGGTCTGTGGGCCACCGAGGAGATCGCGGCCGACCCGGCGCTGGCTGCGGTGCGGGTGGTCATCGTCACGACGTTCGAGCTCGACGAGTACGTCACGCGCGCGATCCGCGCGGGGGCCAGCGGATTCCTGGTGAAGGACACCGAGCCGGCCGACCTCATCCGCGCGGTGCGCGTCGTCGCCGCCGGCGACGCGCTGCTGTCTCCCGGTGTCACGCGGCGGGTCCTCGCGCGCGCGGCAGGTGGCCTGCGGGCGGCACCCGACCTGCGGATGCTGCCAGAGCGGACCGGCCCCGAGCGCGCGGTGCTCCGCCTCGTCGCCCAGGGTCTGAGCAACGACGAGATCGCCGCGCGCCTGTTCCTCTCCCCGCTGACCGCGAAGACCCACGTCTCCCGCATCCTGCAGAAGCTGCACGCGCGCGATCGTGCGCAGCTGGTCGTGCTCGGCTACGAGTCGGGCCTCGTCTCCCCCGGCTGGAGCTGACTACTCCCCCGGATGCAGCCGGGGTGACTCCCGCCGGCGGATGTGCGCGGCCGCCGACGGCGGTGGACTGTCGGTGTCCGGTCGCCCTCGCGCCGGAGGAAAGGACGATCGACGTGTCGACGACACTGGCCGCCGTGGCCGCACCCCTGCTCGCCCACCAGCCCGGCTGGGGGCCCGGCCCCGGGTTCGGCTGGTGGTTCCTCCTCATCCCGTTCCTGTGGCTCGCGCTGTTCGCGGCGCTGTTCGCGGCGCTGTTCGCGGTCTTCGGCCGTCGCTGGCGTCGTGCCGCCGCCGAGCACGGGTACGGCCCGGCGGTACGGCTGAGCCCGCAGCGTCGCGCCGAGGCGACGCTGGCGGAGCGCTTCGCGCAGGGCGACATCGACGAGACCGAGTATCGTGCGCGGCTCGAGGTGATCCGGGCGAACGGGTGAGGTCAGCGGGCGCGGCGGACGACGGCGAAGGCCGCGCTGAGCAGCACGGTGTACAGCACCGCCGCGCCCGCGAGCACCCCCAGCGCCGTCGTCCAGGTACCGCCCGTCTCGTGCAGCAGGCCGAGGACGGGCCCGGCGAGTGCGCCGATCGCATAGCCGCCGCCCTGCACGAACGCCGACATGCCGGCGGCCTCGGCATCCGTGCGGGCGACCTGTACCAGAACGGTGAAGATCGCGACGAACCCGCCGGAGTGGCCGATGGCGCCGATCGCGAGCCAGAGCGGCATGAGCTCGGGGGCGAGGATGACCCCACCGGTCAGCGCGATCCAGCTCGCGCTGATGACTGCGACGGTGACCCACCCGGGCGCGAACCGGGCGAGGACGGGCACCACGAACGCGCCGACCACGCCGAATCCCTGGAAGATCGACGCCAGCGCCCCCGCGGTGGCCGCATCCAGCTGCAGGAGCTCGCCGGAGAGGACCGGAAGCCACGTCGTGAACCCGAAGTAGATGAACGTCTGCATCGCGAAGGCCGCGACGAGAAGCCAGGGGGCAGGGCGGCGGAGGAACGAGCCGCTCCGCGCCGTGAGCACCGGCAGCGGCCCGGTGAGGGTCCGCGGGTCGATCTCACCCGCCGCCGACGGGCGCGCCACCGCCTCGCCGGAGTAGCGGGCCTCCCCGTCGATGCCGTCGCGCTTCGCGCGGGCGAGATGGGCGCCCCACAGCGCGATCCCGCCGAGGCTCAGCAGGGCCCACGACGCCAGCGCGAGCGGCCAGCCGATCGCGGCGGCCAGCGGTGCGGTGAGGAGCGAGGTGAGGAGCGAGCCGATGTTGAGCATCGCCACATAGGCCGCCGTCACCAGGCTCACGCGGGCCGGGGGCACGTCGCGGCGGATGATGACGGGGACGACGACGTTGCCGATGGTGATGGCCGCACCGATCACGATGGTTCCGGTGAGCATCCAGCCGAATCCGGGCAGCGCGCGCACGGCGGTGCCGGCGAGCACCCCCGTGAGCGTCACGAGCAGGGCGCGCTCCGGGCCGGCGCGGCGGATCACCGCGGCGGCGACGGGGGTGAGCACCGCGAACATGAGCACCGGGGCCGTCGTCAGCAGCGCCACCGTCGCCGATCCGAGACCGAGGTCGGCGGCGACGACGCCGAGCACCGGCGTGGGCGCGACGATCGGCCCGCGCAGGCTCAGCGCGGCCACGAGCACCCCGGCGATCACCAGCCACGGGAGTGCCCGGGCGGGGTGGGGCGCGGCGGTCAGCGGTCCCTCCCGAGCCATTCGCGCAGCCGGTCCAGCGGCCAGGTGGTGACGATGCGCTCGGGCGGGATGCCGGCACGCTCGGCGCGCTCGGCGCCGTAGTCCAGGAGCGACAGCTGGCCGGGCGCGTGGGCGTCGGAGTCGATGGCGAAGAGGCACCCGGCCTCGAGGGCGATCGCCAGGAGGTCGTCCGGCGGGTCCTGCCGCTCGGGACGGGAGTTGATCTCCACCGCGACCCCCGAGACGGCGCACGCGGCGAAGACCGCCTCCGGATCGAACTCCGACGGGGGCCGCGTGCCGCGCGCGCCCTCGACGAGCCGGCCGGTGACGTGGCCGAGCACGTCCACGCGCGGGTCGGATGCAGCCGCGACGAGCCGTCGCGTCATCGCCGCGCGCTCCATCCGCAGCTGCGAGTGCGCCGAGGCGACGACGACGTCCAGTCGCCTCAGAAGCGCGTCCTCCTGGTCGAGCGCGCCGTCGTCGAGGATGTCGACCTCGATGCCACTGAGAAGACGGAATCCGTCGGCGGTGAACTCGGGGATCGCCTCCAGCTGCGATCGCAGCCGCTCCGGCGACAGCCCGTTGGCGACCCGCAGACGAGGCGAATGGTCGGTGAGCGCGAGGTACTCGTGCCCGAGACGGCGGGCGGCATCCACCATCGCGGCGATCGGGGTGAGGCCGTCGGACCAGTCGCTGTGACTGTGCAGATCGCCGCGCAGCCGCCGGCGGAGGCTCGACGGGCCCGCCCCGCCCGCGCGCCGCCGCAGGTCGGCGAGGTACTCGGGCACGTCCCCCGCGAGCGCCTGCTGGATGACGGTGAACGTCGAGTTCCCGATGCCCTTGCGCCGCCGCAGCGCCGGGTCGCGCAGTTGCGCGTCGTCCAGGCCCGCGATCGCGTCGGCGGCGGTGCGGAAGGCGGCGGACTTGTAGCGGCTGGAGCGCTCGCGCTCGAGGAGATACGCGATCTCCGTCAGGGCGTCCAGCGGATCCACGTCAGCCCGCCAGCTCCCTCGTGGCGGCCGACCACTCGTCGAGCTTCGCCGCGGCCCGTCCGTCGTCGATCGCGCCGGCGGCCTCGTCCCGCGCCTCCGCCAGACGCTCCACGATGGGGCGCTGCGCCTGGGCGGCATCCCGGAAGAGCCGGTACGCGACGATGCCCGCGGCGGCGTTGAGGAGCACGATGTCACGCACCGGGCCCCGGTCACCGGCCAGCACGCGGCGCACGACGCCGGCGTTGTGGGCGGGATCTCCCCCGAGGAGATCATCGATGTCGGCGAGCGGGATGCCGAGGTCGCGCGGGTCGAGATCGTGCTCGTGCACGTCGCCCCGGCTGATCTCCCACACCCGGCTGTGACCGGTCGTCGTCAGTTCGTCCAGCCCGTCGTCCCCGCGGAAGACCAGCGCGGTCGCGCCGCGGGTGCGGAAGACGCCCGTGATCAGGGGAACGCGGTCCAGGTGCGCGACCCCGACCGCGTTCGCCTCCGCACGCGCCGGATTGCACAGCGGCCCGAGGAAGTTGAACACGGTCGGCACGCCCAGCTCGGCGCGGGTGGGGCCGGCGTGACGGAAGCCGGGGTGGAAGGCGGCCGCGAACGCGAAGGTGATGCCGGTGCGTGCCAGGGTCTCGGCCACCGCCTCCGGCGAGAGGGTGAGGTCGATCCCGAGTGCGGCCAGCACGTCGGAGGAGCCGGAGGACGAGCTGGCGGCGCGGTTGCCGTGCTTGACCACGGGGATACCCGCGGATGCCGCGACGATGGCCGCCATGCTCGAGACGTTGACGGTGCCGTAGCGATCGCCGCCGGTCCCGACGATGTCGAGCACTCCCGCGGGCACCGGCAGCGGCAGCGCGGCCTCGAGGATCGCGTCGCGGAACCCGACGATCTCATCCACCGTCTCGCCCTTGGCCCGCAGCGCCACGAGGAAGCCCGCGAGCTGTGAGGGACTCGCCTCGCCGGCCATCACCTGGCGCATGGCCCACGTGGACTCCGACACGCTGAGGTCATCGCCCGCCAGGAGGCTCGTGAGGATTCCCGACCACGTGTAGCGCTCCGCCATGGTCCGATCCTATCGAGCGGAAAGAGCCTGGCCGGGAGGGGACGTGGGGGCGACCCGTAGCATCTTCGCGGCCGATTCTTAGGGTTCCCTAAGTCCGCGACCAGCCGAATCCGGCACGGCCGATGCCAGAAGGACGCCTCGGAATCATCCATAATGGGGAGTGTGACGACGCCAGCAACTTATCCCCAGGCTTTCCGGTCCGTGAAGAGGCCGGATCCGGTCGCTGTGGGCACGATCGTCTGGCTCGGTAGCGAGGTCATGTTCTTCGCGGGCCTGTTCGCGATCTACTTCACTCTGCGCAGCACCTCTCCCGAGCTGTGGGCGCAGGAGACCCAGCTGCTGAACATCCCCTACGCCACGGTGAACACGATCATCCTCGTGCTGTCCTCCGTGACGTGCCAGATGGGCGTCTTCGCCGCCGAGCGCTTCCAGCCGTACACGGTGAAGAGCAACTCGTTCTGGAAGCGCTGGGGCATGGTCGAGTGGTTCTTCCTCACCTTCGCCCTGGGCGCGATCTTCGTCTCCGGCCAGGTGTGGGAGTACGCCCAGCTCGTCGCCGAGGGCATGCCGATCACGGCGAACCCGTACGCCTCCGCTTTCTACCTCACCACCGGCTTCCACGCGCTGCACGTGACGGGCGGCCTCATCGCCTTCCTCCTCGTCATCGGCCGCGCCTACGCCGTGAAGAACTTCGGGCGCAAGGAGATGACGACCTCGATCGTGGTGTCCTACTACTGGCACTTCGTCGACGTCGTCTGGATCGCCCTGTTCCTCGTCATCTACTTCCTGAAATAAGAGCGGAGCTGCACCTCGACATGGCACGTGAGAAGAAGCGTCGCTCCACCGGCCGCCGAAGCCCCCTGGCCGCGGCCGCCCTCATCGGCATCGGTCTGCTGCTGACCGGCGGGATCTACGCCGGCGCCACGGCGGCGATCGCCGCGACCGAAGACGACACCACCGCCGCCACGCTCACCGTGGAGGACGGCAAGAAGCTGTTCCAGGCCAACTGCGCCACCTGCCACGGCCTCGACCTGCAGGGCTCCGAGGCCGGTCCCTCGCTGTACGGCGTGGGCGAGCTGTCGGTGCACTTCCAGGTCTCGACCGGACGCATGCCGCTGCAGGCGCAGGCGCCGCAGGCCCCGCAGAAGCCGGTGCAGTTCACCGAGGCCCAGACGGACGCGATCGCGCGCTTCGTGCAGTCCGTCGCCCCCGGGCCGACCTACCCCGCCGACGAGGTGCTCGACGGCGAAGGCGACGTGGCCGAGGGTGCGGAGCTGTTCCGCATCAACTGCGCCATGTGCCACAACGTCGCCGGCGCCGGAGGTGCGCTCACCGAGGGCAAGTACGCCCCCGCGCTGCACAGCACGACGCCCCTGAACATGTACGCCGCGATGGTCACCGGCCCGCAGAACATGCCGGTCTTCAACGACCTGAACCTCACCCCCGAGGACAAGCGCGACGTCATCTCCTACCTGATGTTCCTGCAGGAGGCCGACTCCCCCGGCGGGTACGAGCTGGGATCGCTGGGGCCCGTGGCGGAGGGACTGTTCATCTGGATCTTCGGGATCGGCTCGCTGATCGCGCTGACCGTGTGGATCACGGCGAAGTCCAACTGATCGATCGCCGATAGAAGAATTTCCGGAACGTACGAGGAGCACCATGGCACACGAGGACGACGCGCTCGAGCACGAGAGGGCTTCCTGGAAGCCGTCTTCCGGGCTCGCGGTCGCCGTGACCGACCCGGTGAAGACCCCGGGGCTGCCGCCGCACCGTGAGCGCATGACCGACAAGGACCCCAAGGCCATGCGCCGCGCGGTCCGCACGGTCTACACGCTCTTCTACCTGTCGGTGGCGGCGAGCATCTGGGCGATCGCGGCCTACATGATCTTCCCGATCGAGTCGGGCGCGCTGATCGACATCCGCTACAACAACCTCTTCGTGGGCCTCGGCATCGCCCTGGCGCTTCTCGCGATCGGCATCGGCGCCATCCACTGGTCCAAGGCCGTCATGAGCGACAAGGAGTACATCGAGCCCCGCCACGCCACGCGTGGTCGAGACACGGTGCGCGACTCCGCGGTGCAGGTCTTCGCCGCGGCCAACGAGGAGTCCGGCTTCGGCCGCCGCAGCATGATCCGCAACTCGCTGTTCGCAGCGCTCGCGGCGTCGATCCTGCCCGGCATCACGCTGTTCCGCGGCCTGGCGCCCCAGAACACCCCCGAGAAGCCCCACGCGGGCGACCCGGTCCACCTCCTCAGCCACACCATGTGGAAGGAGGGCACCCGTCTCGCGCACGACCCGTCCGGCCGTCCCATCCGCGCCGCCGATGTCACGCTCGGGTCTGCCTTCCACGTCATCCCGGAAGACCTCGCCGGTCTCAGCCACCACGAGGGCTACCTCGAGGAGAAGGCCAAGGCGATCGTCCTGCTCATGCGCCTGCTTCCCGAGGACCTCAACGAGGCCGAGGACAAGAAGGACTGGTCTTACGACGGCATCGTCGCCTACTCCAAGGTCTGCACGCACGTCGGATGCCCCGTCGCCCTGTACGAGCAGCTGACCCACCACCTCCTGTGCCCCTGCCACCAGTCGCAGTTCGACGTCGCCAACGGCGCGGCCGTCATCTTCGGCCCGGCCGCCCGTCCCCTGCCGCAGCTTCCGATCACCGTGGACGACGAGGGCTACCTCGTCGCACGCAGTGACTTCCACGAGCCCGTCGGCCCGAGCTTCTGGGAGCGCCATTGAGCACCACGACCCACCCCACGGAGAACGTCACCACCGAACCCGCGCTGCACCCCGCGCCGGCCGGCCGTGACGGCAAGCCCCTGGGCGGACGCTTCGTCGGCGCCGCGGCGAACTATCTCGACGAGCGCACCAGCCTCTCCGGCATCGTCAAGGAGCTCGGGCGCAAGATCTTCCCCGACCACTGGTCGTTCATGCTGGGCGAGATCGCGCTGTGGAGCTTCGTCGCCGTGCTCCTGTCGGGTACCTTCCTGACGTTCTTCTTCGAGGCGTCGATGGTGGAGACCCACTACAACGGCGCCTACGAGCCGATGCGCGGGGTGGCCATGTCGGCCGCCCTGGAGTCGACGCTGAACATCTCGTTCGACCTGCGCGGCGGCCTCCTCGTCCGCCAGATCCACCACTGGGCGGCGCTGGTGTTCGTGGCGGGCATCGGCGTGCACATGCTGCGCGTGTTCTTCACCGGCGCCTTCCGCAAGCCGCGTGAGCTGAACTGGGTGATCGGCTTCATCCTCTTCATCCTGGCGATGGGCGAGGGCTTCACCGGCTACTCGCTGCCCGACGACCTGCTCTCGGGTAACGGCCTGCGCATCATCGACGGCATGATCAAGGGCATCCCGCTCATCGGCACGTGGACGTCGTTCCTGCTGTTCGGCGGCGAGTTCCCCGGCACCGCGATCGTCGGACGCCTGTACACGCTGCACATCCTGCTGCTCCCGGCGATCCTGGTCGGACTGCTCGTGCTGCACCTGATGCTGATGATCATCAACAAGCACACGCAGTTCGCCGGCCCCGGCCGCACGAACAGCAACGTCGTGGGTTACCCGATGCTGCCGGTGTACGCCTCGAAGATGGGCGGCTTCTTCTTCATCACCTTCGGCGTGATCGTCCTGGTCGCCTCGCTGTTCACGATCAACCCGATCTGGAACTACGGCCCCTACGACCCCTCGCCGGTGTCGGCGGGTACGCAGCCCGACTGGTACATCGGCTTCGCCGACGGCGCCCTGCGTCTGGTGCCGCCGCACCTGGAGTTCGTGCTGTGGGACCGCACCTGGTCGTGGAACATCCTGCTGCCGCTGGGCGTGCTCGGCGTGTTCATCGTCCTCGTGCTCATCTACCCGTTCATCGAGGCATGGATCACCGGCGACAAGCGCGAGCACCACATCGCCCAGCGCCCGCGCAACGCCGCCACCCGCACCGCCATCGGCGCCGCCGGTGTCACGTTCTACGCGGTGCTGTGGGCCGCGGCCTCCTCGGACATCATCGCCACCCATTTCTGGCTCACGATGGAGGGCGTCATCCACGCGCTCCAGGCGATGCTGATCCTCGGCCCGATCGTCGCGTACTTCGTCACCAAGCGCATCTGTCTCGCGCTGCAGAAGAAGGATCGCGAGATCCTGCTGCACGGCTACGAGTCCGGTCGCATCGTCCGCCTCCCCGGCGGCGAGTACATCGAGGTGCACCAGCCGGTGGACGAGTACGAGCGCTGGAAGCTCGTGGACGCCGACACCTACGCGCCGCTGGTGGTCCGCCCCAACGCACAGGGCCGCATCCCGTGGCACGAGAACCTGCGCGCGTCGATCTCGCGCTGGTTCTTCGAGGACCGTCTCGCCCCCGTCACCCAGGCGGAGCTGGACGCCGCCGACGCGCACGCGCACCACGAGCTCGACCACATCGAGCACGACGAGGCAGCCGAGCTCGCCGCGTCCAACGAGCGCGCGATCGCCGAGGGCCGGCCCGTGGCCGCCGCCCACGACGATAAGGTGGCCGCCGAGTTCCCGACTCCCCGGGGACTGCGCGACGAGGAGCCGCCGGCCGGTTCCGAGCCCGCGTCCGAGGACGAGAAGAAGTAGTCGGCAGGAATCCGACGCCGAACGGCCGTCGCCGGGGTCACTCCCCCGGCGACGGCCGTTCTATCGTTGCAGGATGACCACTCCACAGGATCCGACGACCTTCTACCTTGCGCGCCTGGCGGCGGAGACCGACCCCTCCGACGTGTACGCCGCGCAGCGGGCGGGTGAGCGATTCGTCCTCGTCGACGTCCGCGGACAGGATGCGTGGGCGCAGGGCCGCGTCAGCGGCGCCGTGCACATGCCCTACCGCGAGATCGCCGCCCGCGCACCGCGCGAGATCGACCCGGGTGTTCCCGTGGTGGTCTACTGCTGGAGCCCGGGATGCAACGCCGGGGTGAAGGGCGCGCTCGAGTTCGCCCGCCTCGGGTACGCCGTCAAGGAGATGATCGGCGGCTACGAGTACTGGGTGCGAGAGGGACAGCCCACCGAGAACGACCAGGGGCCGCTCCCCCGCACCTTCGACCCGCTCGTGATGGTGACCCGTCCGGCCGCCGCCGGCTGATTCACGCCGTCACGACGTCCTCGGCGAAGAACTACGCAGCCGAGCCGGAGAACACCGCCCGCACCGAGGCGAGGGCGTCCTCCGGCACCACGTCGGACACGGCCGCTCAGCCGGCGGGGCGCGCGAGAATCAGCGGGCGAAGTATCCGCGGTAGTACTCGTACACCCAGCCGACGATGGCGACGACGAAGATCGCCAGTCCGATCGGCATCAGCCAGGTGCCGACGGCCAGCCCGATCATCGCGATCGCCGCGGAGAAGGCCAGCACGATCGGCCACCACGACCACGGGCTGAACTCGCCCATCTCCGGATCGCCGTCATCGATGTCGGCCGTCAGGATGTCTTCGGGCAGCTCGCCGCCCTGCGCCTTGTGGACGCGCTGGACATAGAACGCGATCAGCGCGGACATGAACGCCATGAACAGCAGGGCGATGGAGCCGACCCACTCGATGCGCGTGACGATGTCGCCGGAGTAGAACAGGATCGCCCACACGGTGTAGACCACCGCGACGACGAAGCTGAAGACCGCCAGCAGCCACCAGAGCCCGACGTTGGTGCGCATTTACTTGACCTCTCCTTCGGCCGCATCCACGACCGGCGCCTCGGGCGCGTCCTTGGCCGGGCCCACACCCACGGGGATGCCCGCCTCGGGGTGGTTCAGGTCGAACGCCGGCCGCTCGCTGCGGATCCGCGGGATCGACGTGAAGTTGTGACGCGGCGGCGGGCACGAGGTGGCCCACTCCAGCGACGCCCCGTAGCCCCACGGGTCGTTCACGGTGACCTTGGGCGCCTTGCGCGCGGTGATCCACACGTTCAGCAGGAACGGGATCATCGAGGCGCCGAGGATCATCGCACCGACCGTGGAGACCTGGTTCTCCCACGTCCAGTTGTCCTGCGGCGAGTAGTCCGCGTAGCGGCGCACCATGCCGTCGACACCGAGCCAGTGCTGGATGAGGAAGGTCATGTGGAAGCCGATGAACAGCAGCCAGAAGTGCACGTAGCCGAGACGCTCGTTGAGCATGCGCCCGGTCCACTTCGGCCACCAGAAGTAGAAGCCCGCGAACATCGCGAACACGACGGTGCCGGACAGCGGACGGTTGAAGGACTTGGTGTCAGACCACCGAACACGAACGAGACGAGGAAGCCGAGCGCGAACACCATCGGCGTCTCGAACGTCACCGAGCCTCGCCACATGGTGCCGATCCAGTTGAAGATCTTCACACCCGTGGGCACGGCGATGAGCATCGTCATGAGGGCGAAGAACGGCAGCAGAACGGCGCCCGTGACGTACATGTGGTGCGCCCAGACCGCCACCGAGAGCGCCGCGATCGCGATGGTGGCGCAGACCAGCGTCTTGTACCCGAAGATCGGCTTGCGGCTGAAGACCGGGAAGATCTCCGAGACGATGCCGAAGAACGGCAGCGCGATGATGTACACCTCGGGGTGGCCGAAGAACCAGAACAGGTGCTGCCACAGCAGCACGCCGCCGGCCGCCGGGTCGTAGATGTGCGAGCCGAGCACGCGGTCGCTCGCCGCGGCCAGGATGGCCGCCGCCAGCACCGGGAAGGCCAGCAGGATGAGGATGCTCGTGATCAGCGTGTTCCACGTGAAGATCGGCATGCGCCACATGGTCATGCCGGGCGCGCGCATCGTGAGGATCGTGGCCATGAAGTTCACCGCACCCAGGATCGTGCCGAAACCGCTCATGCCGAGGCCGAGCATCCAGAGGTTGCCGCCGACGCCCGGAGAGAAGCTCGCGTTGGCCAACGGCTGATAGGCGAACCAGCCGAAGCCGGCCGCGCCCGCGGGGGTCAGGAACCCGGCGACGGCGATCGTCGAGCCGAACAGGAACAGCCAGAAGGCGAACGCGTTCAGACGCGGGAACGCCACATCCGGGGCACCGATCTGCAGCGGCAGGATGGCGTTGGCGAAGCCCGCGAACAGCGGCGTCGCGAACATCAGCAGCATGATCGTGCCGTGCATCGTGAAGAGCTGGTTGTACTGCTCCTTGGTCGGCACGATCTGCATGCCGGGCTCGAAGAGCTCGGCGCGGATGATCAGGGCCATCACGCCACCGAGCATGAAGAACAGCACCGAGGCGATCAGGTACATGTAGCCGATCGTCTTGTGGTCGGTGGAGGTGATCCACTTCACGACGATGTTGCCCTTGTGCTCCACGCGGGAGGCGCTCAGCAACGCCGCCTGGCGGGGCGGGAGGGTCGTGGGGCGGCCGGGGGCCGCATCCTTTTCAGGGAGCGTGGTGGTCATGCTCACTCGCCTTCCTCGGCGCGACCGAATCCGGTGTCCTTCTGGAGTCGGTCGTAGGCCTCATCGATGTCGCCGGTCTGCCCCGCGTCACGGAGCGAGGCGAGGTAGTCCTCGTACTCGTCCTCGCTGACGACCTTGACGTTGAACAGCATCGCGGAGTGGTACTCACCGCACAGCTCGGCGCACTTGCCGGCGTAGGTGCCCACCAGCGTCGGGGTGAACGACCAGTAGTTGTCGCGCCCCAGGTACATGTCCTTCTTGTAGAGGAAGTCGAC